>NZ_JBHUKS010000006.1:0-508139 GCF_042684085.1 Amycolatopsis silviterrae | reverse complement strand
GTCCACGTGCAAGGTTTTCGGCAGCGTGGCGTGCCGCATGGCCATGACCATCTTGATCACGCCCGCCACCCCGGCGGCCGCCTGGGTGTGGCCGAGGTTCGACTTGACCGACCCGAGCAGCAGCGGATGCTCGCGGCCGGGGGCGGCGCCGTAGGTCGCGATGAGGCCGCGCGCTTCGATCGGGTCGCCCAGCGGGGTTCCCGTGCCGTGTGCCTCGACCGCGTCGACGTCGGCCGCGCTCAGCCCGGCGGCGGCGAGCGCCTCCCGGATCACCCGCTGCTGCGCGCGGCCGTTCGGCGCGGTGAAGCCGTTGGACGCGCCGTCGGAATTGACCGCCGAACCCCGCACCAGGGCGAGCACTTCGTGGCCGTTCCGCCGCGCGTCGGAAAGCCGTTCCAGTACCAGGATCCCGACGCCTTCGGCCCAGCCCGTGCCGTCCGCGGCGGCGGAGAACGCCTTGCACCGGCCGTCCGCGGCGAGCCCGCCCTGCCTGCTGAACTCGACCAGCGAACCGGGTGTGGACATCACGTTCACCCCGCCCGCCAGCGCCAGCGCGCACTCCCCCTGCCGCAGCGATTGCGCGGCGAGGTGCAGGGCGACCAGCGACGACGAGCAGGCGGTGTCGACGGTGACCGCGGGCCCTTCCAGGCCGAAGGCGTAGGAAACCCGGCCGGACATCGCACTCGCGGCGAACCCGGTGCCGAGGTCGCCGGTGGCCTCGGCGGGCGCGCGGACGACCAGGTAGGCGTAGTCCTGCCCGTTGGTGCCGACGAACACGCCGGTCCGGCTGCCGCGCAACCGGGTCGCGTCGATCCTGGCCCGTTCGAACGCCTCCCACGAGGTCTCCAGCAGCAGCCGCTGCTGGGGATCCATCGACACCGCTTCCCGCGGCGAGATCCCGAAGAACCCCGGGTCGAATTCCGCGGCTCCGCTGAGGAAACCGCCCTGCCTGCTGACGCCGTGGCCGCGCGCGTCGACTCCGGCCGCGTCGAGCGCGGCCAGTTCCCAGCCGCGGTCGGCGGGGAAGCCGGAGACCGCGTCGCCGCCCGAGCGCACCAGGTCCCACAGGTCCTCCGGCGAGGCCACCCCGCCGGGGAACCGGCAGCTCATCCCGACGATCGCGATCGGTTCCGCGGCGGCGGCTTCGAGCTTGCGGGTGCGCCGCCGCAGCCGGTCGGTCTCCTTCAGGGCGGCCCGCAGCGCCGCGACTACCTGTTCGCTCGACGATGCCATCATCAACTCCGTCAGTCGTCCGACCGGTCGGACCGGCCCTCTAGTGCCGCCTGGACCAGGTCGTCGACCGCCATCGCGTCGATGGACTCCCCGGCGTCGGCTTCGTCGGCTTCGGCGGTCTCGGCGGCGTCTCCGGTCCCGGGGGCTTCGGGCACGGCGTCCGGCAGCACGCCGGCCAGGATGTGCCCGGCGAGCGCCACCGGGGTCGGATGGTCGAAGACCAGGGTGGAGGCCAGGCTCAGCCCGGTCGCGGCGGTCAGCCGGTTGCGCAGCTCGACCGCGCCCAGCGAATCGAACCCGAGGTCCCGGAAGGCTTTCTCCGCACCGACCAGCTCGACGTCGAGGTGGCCCAGCACTTCCGCCGCCCGCGCCCGCACCAGGTCGAGCACCGCCTCGAAGCGCTGGCCCGGCGCGAGATCCGCGAGCCGGTCCGGCAATCCGGCACGGGCTCCGGACCCGCCGCCGGCGGCCTGCTCCCAGCCGGGCATTTCCCGCAGCAGCGCGCCGGGCCGGGCCGCGGCGGTGAACCGCTCCGTTTCGACGGCCGCGACCAGCACGGTCGGCTCGCTTTCCACGACGACCTGGCGGAGCGCGGCGAAGGCGAGCTCCGGATCCATCGCACCGATTCCGGTGCGGCGGGCGGCGGTCTCGGCTTGGGCGGTGGCCGCCATGCCGTCGCCGCCCCAGGGGCCCCAGGCGATCGAGGTCGCGGCCAGGCCGAGTGCGCGCCGTCGCTCGGCGATCGCGTCGAGCACGGAGTTGGCCGCGGCGTAGTTGGCCTGGCCGGGGTTGCCGACCGTGCCCGACGCCGACGAGAACAACGCGAAGACGCGCAGGTCCGCTTCCCGGGTCAGCTCGTCGAGCAGAAGGGCCGAAGCGACCTTCGAGCGGAACACCGTCTCGAACCGGTCCGGAGCAAGTCCGTCGAGCACTCCGTCGTCGAGCACTCCGGCCGCGTGGAGGACACCGGTCAGCGGATGCTCCGCCGGGATGTCGTCGAGCAGCGCCTGGAGGCCGGCCCGGTCCGCGACGTCGCAGGCGGCGATGGTGACCCTCGCTCCGGCGGCGGCAAGTTCGTCCCGCAGCTCCGCCGCTCCCGGCGCGCCGGGACCGCTGCGGCTGACGAGCAGCAAGTGTCCGGCGCCGGCGCGAGCGAGCCGGCGGGCCAGCTGCTTGCCGAGCGCACCGGTGCCGCCGGTGATCAAGACCGTCCCGCCGGGCTCCCAGATCGGCGCGGAACCGTGCGCGGCGGCCTTCCGCAGGCGGCGGCCGAACAGGCCCGCCCCGCGGACGGCGACCTCGTCCTCGCCGTCGAGTCCGGCGAGGACCGCGGCGAACCGCTCCGCCGCCCGCGCGTCGACCGCCTCGGGCAGGTCGACGAGACCGCCCCAGCGCTCCGGGTGTTCCAGCGCGGCCACACGGCCCACCCCCCAGGCCCCGGCCTGGCACGGGCGGACCGGCGGCTCCCCGGGGCCGGTCGAGATCGCGCCGCGGGTGACGCTCCACAGCGGAGCGGTGATCCGCGCGTCGCCCAGTGCCTGCACCGCCGTCGCGGTCGAGACCGCCGCGGCGGACGCTCCCGCTTCGGCGCCGGACAAGGCCAGCAGCGACACGACCCCGGCGTAGCCGGGACCGGCCGCCGCACGCAGCGTTCCGGCCAGCTCGTCCCGGTCCGGGCGGGCCGGGACGTCGACCCGGACCGCGTCCGGGCCGAGCGCGTCGACCGCGGCCGGGATCCACTCGTCGTCGCTGCCCGCCGGGGCGAGCACGAGCCAGGAGCCGGTGCCGCCGCCGGCCGGCACGGGACCGAGCGGCTGCCAGCCGACCCGGTAGCGCCAACCGTCCACAAGGGACTGATCGGCGTGCCGCCGTCGCCAGTCCAGCAAGGCCGGCAGCACCTTCGCGAGCGCGTCGCCCTCGACGTTCAGCGTCGCTTCCAGCGAGGAGAAGTCCTCGTCCGACACCGCGGCCCAGAACTCGCGGTCGGCTTCGCCGCCGCTGGGCTCCTCGACCGCGGGCGACGGCCAGAACCGCTGGTGCTGGAAGGCGTAGGTCGGCAGGTCGACCCGCCGGGTTCCGGTCCCGGCGAAGAAGCTTCGCCAGTCCGGGCGGACGCCGTCGAGGTGCAGCCGGGCGACCGCCGCGGCGACGGTCGTTTCCTCGTCGCGGTCCTTGCGCAGCAACGGGATCACCAGCGCATCAGTGTCGCCGAGGCTGTCCTGGGCCATCGCCGACAGCACTGCGTCCGGGCCGATCTCGAGGAACCTCGTGACGCCGTTCGCGGCCAGCGCGGCTACCCCGTCGGCGAACCGGACCGTCCGGCGCACGTGCGCCACCCAATAGCCCGGGTCGCACACCAACTCCGCGGAGACCGCTTCGCCGGTGAGGGCGGACACGAACGGCACGACCGGGGCGGCATACGACATCCGCCGCGCGACCCGGTCGAAGTCCGCCAGCATCGCGTCCATCCGGGCCGAGTGGAACGCATGGCTGACCCGCAGCCGCTTGGTCTTGCGCCCTTCGGCCGCGAACCGGTCCGCGAGCGCGGTCACGGCATCTTCGTCGCCGGCGATCACCACCGCGCGCGGACCGTTGACCGCGGCGATCGAAACGCCGTCCGTGACCAGCGGCGCCACCTCGTCTTCGGCCGCTTCGAGCGACACCATCGCTCCCCCGGACGGCAGCGCAGCCATCAGCGTGCCCCGCGCCGCGACCAGCCGGCAGGCGTCAGCCAGCGAGAACACCCCGGCCGCGTGGGCGGCGGCGAGTTCCCCGACGGAGTGCCCGGCGACGAAATCGGGCCGGACGCCCCAGGACTCCAGCAGCCGGAAGAGCGCGACCTCGACCGCGAACAGCGCGGGCTGGGTGTACCCGGTCCGGTCGAGCAGGTCGGCTTCCTCGGTGGCCGGTCCGGCGAACACCAGGTCGCGCAACGACCGGTCCAGATGAGCTTCCAGGTGCGCCAGCACCGCGTCGAACGCGTCGGCGAAGACCGGGAACCGCCGGTAGAGCGCGGCCCCCATGCCGGGTCGCTGCGAACCCTGGCCGGAGAACAGGAAGGCGAGCTTGCCGCCGCGCCCGGCGCTCCCCCGCAGCGCGATCGACGAGGTGCCGCCGTCGGCCAGCGTCGCCAGCCCGATGAGGAGCTGGTCCCGGTCCTCCGCCACGACGGCGGCGCGGTGCTCGAACGCCGACCGCGAAGTGGCCGCGGAGAACGCCACGTCGGAGAGCACGAGATCGGGTGCCGCCCGCAGCCGGGCACGCAGTCCGGCGGCCTGGTCCCGCAACGCGGCTGTCGTCTTTCCGGACAGCAGCACCGGCACCGCGCCGATGTCGCGCGACGGCGGGGCTTCGGCGGCCGCGGGCGCCTGTTCCAGGATGAGGTGCGAGTTCGTTCCGCTGGCCCCGAACGACGAGACCGCGGCCCGGCGCGGCCGGCCCGCGTCGGGCCACGGCACGGTCTCGGTGAGCAGTTCGACCGCGCCCGCGCTCCAGTCCACATAGGAGGAAGGCGTGCCGACGTGCAGGGTTTTCGGCAGCACCCCGCCGCGCAGGGCGAGGACCATCTTGATCACGCCCGCGACGCCGGAGGCGGCCTGGGCGTGGCCGATGTTGGACTTGACCGAACCGAGCAGCAGCGGCCGCTCCCGGTCCTGTCCGTAGGTCGCGAGCAGCGCCTGCGCTTCGATCGGGTCGCCCAGAGAGGTGCCGGTGCCGTGCGCCTCGACGGCGTCGACGTCGGCGGCGGCGAGCCCGGCGTCCGCCAGCGCCGTGCGGATCACCCGCTGCTGGGCAGGTCCGCTCGGCGCGGTCAGGCCGTTGGACGCGCCGTCGGAGTTGACCGCCGAGCCGCGTAGCACCGCCAGCACTTCGTGCCCGTTGCGCTGTGCGTCCGAAAGCCGTTCGACGACCAGCATGCCGACGCCTTCGGCCCAGCCGGTACCGTCCGCGCGGTCGGAGAAAGCCTTGCAGCGGCCGTCCGGGGACAGCGCGCCCATCGCGCCGAATTCGACGAAGTTGGCCGGTGTGGACATCACCGTCACGCCGCCCGCGACGGCGATCGCGCATTCGCCCGCCCGCAGCGCCTTGGCGGCCAGGTGCAGCGCCACCAGCGAGGACGAGCAGGCTGTGTCGACCGAGACCGCCGGTCCTTCCAGCCCGAACGTGTAGGCCAGCCGTCCGGACAGCAGGCTCGCGGACTGGGCGGTCAGCCACTGCCCGTTCGCTCCGGCGGCCGGGCGGTAGTCGCCGCTGCCGCCGCCGACGAACACCCCGGCGGCGGTGCCGCGCAGCTCGGCGGGGTCGATCCCGGCCCGCTCCAGCGCTTCCCACGCGCCTTCCAGCACGAGCCGCTGCTGCGGGTCCATCACCAGCGCCTCGCGCGGCGAGATGCCGAAGAAGCCCGGGTCGAAATCTCCGGCGTCGTAGAGGAAACCGCCGCCGCGGGCGACCGTGGCGCCCTCGCCGCCGCCGGCGAGGTCGCCGAGCGGCCAGTTCCGGTCGCCCGGCAGCGCGCCGACCGCGTCGACCTCGGCGCAGACCAGCCGCCACAGGTCCTCCGGCGAACGGACGCCACCCGGATAGCGGCAGCTCATGCCCACGATCGCGATCGGGTCGCCGGACGCGGCGAGCACGCCGTCCGCCGACGGCCGCGCACCGGCTTCCTCGCCGAACAGCCCGGTCCGCAAGTGCTCGGCCAGCGCCGCGGGCGTCGGGTGGTCGAAGGCCAGCGTCGCGGGCAGTGCGAGGCCGGTGGCGGCGGCCAGCTGGGCGCGCAGGTCGACGGCGGTCAGCGAGTCGAACCCGAGGTCCTTGAACGCCGCGTCGTCCTCGACCGCGTCCGCGTCGGCGTGTCCCAGCACTGCCGCGACCTTTTCGCGGACCAGGGCGAGAATCTCCGCTGCCCGGCCGGCTTCGGGCAGGCCGCGCAGCTTCTGCGGGAGGCCGGCTTCGGCCCCGGCGGCCGGGACCTGGCCGGCCCGTGCTTCGGGCAGTTCGTCGAACAGAGTGCTGGGCCGGTTCGCGACGAAGGCCGGAGCGAAACGGTCCCACTCGACGTCGGCGACCGTCGCCGAACAGTCTTCGCGGTCGGCGATCGCGCGGCCGAGCGCGGCCAGCGCGAGGCCGGAATCGAGGGCGGGCAAACCGTTGCGGCGCAAGTGCCCGG
Source organism: Amycolatopsis silviterrae (assembly GCF_042684085.1). Lineage (NCBI taxonomy): Bacteria > Bacillati > Actinomycetota > Actinomycetes > Pseudonocardiales > Pseudonocardiaceae > Amycolatopsis > Amycolatopsis silviterrae. The sequence continues at coordinate 501,739 of NZ_JBHUKS010000006.1, read as the reverse complement.
CGAGGGCGGAGGGGATCGCGTCGGCCCAAGCGCCCCAGCCGATCGACAGTGCCGCGACCCCGCGATCGCGCCGGCGGCGGGCGAGCGCGTCCAGGTGTGCGCCGATCGCCGCTTCGGCGCCCCGTCCGGCAGTGCCCCACACCCCGGCGACCGTGGCGAACAGGACGAAGGCGTCCAGCGGGCGGTCGGCGAGCAGTGCGTCGAGGTTCTCCGCCCCGGCGACGGCCGCCTCGACGTCCGCGGTCAGGTCGCCGCTGACGTCGCCGGGTTCGCCATCGACGTAGAGCACCGCGGTCAACGGCTCCGCCACGGAGTCCAGCACCGAAGCGAGTGCCTCGCGATCGGCCGCATCGCAGGGCACGACCGACACGGCGGTGCCGAGCCCGGCCAGTTCGGCTTCCAGTTCGGGAGCCGCCTCGGGGTGCTTCGCGGTGAGCACGAGGTGATCCGCACCGCGCGCCGCCAGCCAGCGGGCCACCTCGGTGCCGACCGGCCGGGCGCCGCCGACGACCAGCACAGTGCCGTCCGGTGTCCAGGAACCGCCGTCGTCGGCGGCGGCCCGGACCAGCCGCCGGGCGAAGACGCCCGAAGCGCGAACCGCGACCTGGTCCTCCGCGCCGCCCAGCGCAGCGCCGAGGCGCCCGGCCGAACGGGCGTCGAGGGTCTCCGGAAGGTCGACCAGGCCGCCCCACCGGTCCGGATTCTCCAGCGCCAGCACCCGGCCGAGGCCCCAGTCCGCGGCCCGGCCCCGCTCCGCGAGGCGCTCGGACCGGCCGACCGCGACCGCGCCGCGAGTGACCCACCAGAGCGGGGCTTCGACGCCCGCGCCGGACAGAGCTTCCAGCAGCGCCGCCGGCCATATCGGCATCGCGAAGGCCACGACTCCCGCCACGCTGCCGGATTCTTCGTGCGCTTCGATCAGCTGCGCGGCGAACGCGGCGCGGTCCTCGCCGAACCCGACTCGCACGACGTCCTCGCCGAGGGCCGCGACCGCCGTCTCCGACCAGGGATCGGTGCGCTCCGGGACGATCGCCAGCCATCGCCGCGAGGCGGTCCCGTCCGGGACGGCCAGCGGCCGCCAGCTCACCCGGTAACGCCAGCCGTCCGCCACGGACCGGTCGTGCCGCTTGCGCTGCCACGCCGAGAGCGCGGGCACGACCGCGGTCAGCGAGTCGTCGTCGAGTTCGAGCAGTTCCGACAGCGCGGCGCGGTCTTCCCGTTCGACCGCGGCCCACAACTCGCTTTCCGCCGGGTCCGTGATCGCACCGGCGGCGCGCGGTGCCGGCGCGTCCGGCCAGAACCGCTCGTGCTGGAAGGCGTAGGTCGGCAGGGTGGCCCGGCGGGCGCCGGTCCCGGCGAAGAACTCCTCCCAGGCCACCGGCGCGCCACGCACGCAGAGGGCGCCGACCGCCGCGGTGACGGCGGTTTCCTCGTCGCGGTTCGCCCGCAGCAACGGCACGACCGCGTGGTCGCCGCCGCCGTCCTCGTCGAGGACCTGCCTTGCCATCGCGGACAGCACGCCGTCCGGGCCGACCTCGACGAAGGTCGACGCCCCGGCGTCCCGCAGCGCCCGGACCGCGTCGGCGAACCGGACGGTTTCCCGGACGTGCCGCACCCAGTGCTCCGGCGAAGCCAGCCGCGCGGGCGGGACGGGCGACCCGGCCGCGTTCGACACCAGCGGGATGTCCGGCTCGTGGAAGGAAAGCCCTTCGGCCACCTGGCCGAAAGCGGCCAGCACCGGGTCCATCAGCGGCGAGTGGAACGCGTGGCTGACCCGGAGCCGCTTGGTTTTGCGGCCCTCGGCGCGGAAATGCCCGGCGATCGCCGTCACCTCGTCCTCGGCGCCGGCGATCACCACCGCGGCGGATCCGTTGACCGCGGCGAGCGAAACCCGCCCGGTCAGGTGCGGCACGACCTCGTCCTCGCTCGCCTCCAGCGAGACCATCGCCCCGCCCTCGGGCAGCGCCTGCATCAGCCGGCCGCGGGCGACGACCAGCCGCACGGCGTCTTCCAGCGAGAAAACCCCGGCGACATGCGCGGCGGCGATCTCCCCGATCGAGTGGCCCGCGACGAAATCGGGCCGGACGCCCCAGGATTCCAGCAGCCGGAAAAGCGCGACCTCCACCGCGAACAAGGCCGGCTGGGTGTAGCCGGTGCGGTCCAGCGGCTCGGCGTCCGGACCCCACACCAGCTCCCGCGGCGGGCGGTCGAGTTCGACGTCGAGGTGCGCGAAAACCTCGTCCAGCGCGGCGGCGAAGGCCGGGAACCGGGCGTAGAGCTCGCGGCCCATCCCGATCCGCTGGGAGCCCTGCCCGGAGAAGAGGAACGCGGTCTTGCCGGGCGCCGTCCTCCCCCTGGCGGATTCGACCGGGCCGTCCGGCCCGGCCAGCAGCACCGCGCGGTGCGCGAACGCCGTCCGGCCGGTGGCCAGCGCGTAGCCGACGTCCACGGCGGACAGCTCGGTCCCGGCGGCGAACGCGGCGAGGCGGTCGAGCTGGGCCTGCAGGGCCGCGGCGCTCTTGCCGGACACCGGCCACGGCACCACCGCCGGAACGACCGTCGCCTCGGGCGGCGCCGCCACGACGGCAGGGGCCTGCTCCAGGACGACGTGCGCGTTGGTGCCGCTGACGCCGAACGCCGAGACCCCGGCGCGGCGGGCGTGCCCGGTCTCGGGCCAGGCTTCCTTCTCGCGCAGCAGCGAGACCGCTCCGGCCGACCAGTCGACGTGCGAGGTCGGCGCGTCCAGGTGCAGCGTCTTCGGCAGCACGCCGTGGCGCATCGCCAGGACCATCTTCACGATCCCGGCCACCCCGGCCGCGGCCTGGGTGTGCCCGAGGTTCGACTTGACCGCGCCGACGCGCAGCGGCTCGGCGCGGTCGCGGCCGTAGGCCGCCAGCAACGCGTGGGCCTCGATCGGGTCGCCGAGCGCGGTCCCGGTGCCGTGCGCCTCCACCGCGTCCACGTCGGCGGCGGCGAGCCCGGCGTCGGCCAGCGCGGCGCGGATGACCCGTTGCTGGGACGGGCCGTTCGGAGCGGTCAGGCCGTTGGAAGCGCCGTCGGAGTTGATCGCGCTGCCGCGCACGACGCCCCAGACTTCGTGCCCGTTGGCGAGCGCGGCGGAGAGCCGTTCCAGCACCAGGACGCCGACCCCTTCCGACCACGACGTGCCGTCCGCCGCCTCGGCGAAGGGCTTGCAGCGGCCGTCGGGGGCGAGCCCGCTCTGGGCGCTGAACTCGACGAACGAGTCCGGGCTGGACATCACCGAGACGCCGCCGGCCAGCGCCAGCGAGGCGGAGCCGTCGCGCAGGGCTCGGCTCGCCCAGTGCAGCGCGACCAGCGCGGACGAACAAGCGGTGTCGACGGTGACCGCGGGCCCTTCGAGGCCCAAGGCGTAGGACAGGCGCCCGGACAGCACGCTGCCGGTGGTGCCGGTGGCGACGTGGCCCTGGACGTCCGCCGCCGCCGCTCGCAGCACGCCGGCGTAGTCCTGCCCGTTGGTGCCGACGAACACGCCGGTGTCGCTGCCGCGCAGGGAAACCGGGTCGATCCCGGCCCGTTCGAGCGCTTCCCAGCTGGTTTCGAGCAGCAGCCGCTGCTGCGGATCCATCGCCAGCGCCTCGCGCGGCGAAATGCCGAAGAACGCGGCGTCGAAATCGGCGACCCCGCTGAGGAATCCGCCTTCGCGGGTGTCGGACGCGCCGCCGGCGAGCGCTTCGAGGTCCCAGCCGCGATCCGCGGGGAACGGCGAAATGCCGTCCCGGCCTTCGGCGAGCATCTGCCAGAGGTCTTCCGGCGACGAGACGCCCCCGGGGAAACGGCAGCCGATGCCGACGATCGCGATCGGGTCGTCGGCCGCCGCGCCGCCGGCGGAGACCGGCTCGACCGGCTCGGTGATCGTCCCGAGCAGTTCCGCGAGCAGGAACTCCGCCAGTTCGGCGGTGTTCGGGTAGTCGTAGATCATCGACGCGGCGAGCTTGAGGCCGGTGCCCGCCGACAGGGCGTTGCGCAGTTCGACCGTCGTCAGCGAGTCGAAACCGAGGTCCTTGAACGCCCGGTCGGGCTCGACCGCGGCGGCGTCGGCGTAGCCGAGCACCGCGGCGACCTGGCCGCGCACGAGGTCGAGCAGCGCGCCGGAGCGCTCGCCCGCCGGCAGCCCGGCGAGGCGGCCGCGCAGCCCGGATTCGTCCTCCTCCGGCGCCGCCGCGCCCAGCCGCCTGAGTTCGGGCAGGTCCGACAGCGACGGGTTCGCCCGGAGTTTCGCGAAGGCCCCGGCGAACCGCGGCCACTCGATGTCCGCCACGGCCACTGCCGGGTCGCCGAGTTCGATCGCCCGCCGCAGCGCCGAGACCGCCAGCTCCGGCGGCAGCAGGCCGAAGCCGCCGCGCCGAAGCCGGCTGCCCAGCGACGGCCCGCCGGCCGCCATTCCGCCGTCCGCCCACGGACCCCAGGCGATCGAGGTCGCCGTGCGCCCGGCCGAGCGGCGCTGTTCGGCCAGTGCGTCCAGCGCCGCGTTCGCCGCGGCGTAATTGCCTTGGCCGGGCGAACCGAGCGTGCCCGACACCGACGAGAAGAGCACGAACGCGGACAGCTCCCGGTCCCTGGTCAGTTCGTCCAGTGCTTGCGCCGCACCCGCTTTCGACCGCCAGACCGCGGTGAACTTCTCCGGGGTCAGCGCCTCGACGACGGCGTCCTCGACGATTCCGGCGGCGTGGAACACCGCGCTGACCGGGAAGCGGTCGAAGACCTCGGCCAGCGCCTCCCGGTCCGCCGCGTCGCAGGCCACGATCGTGACCTCGGCGCCGGAGCCGGCGAGTTCGGCGCGCAGTTCGGCGGCGCCGGGAGCGTCCGGTCCGCGACGGCTGAGCAGCACCACGTGCTCGGCCCCGGCGCCGGCGAGCCACCGGGCGACGTGTCCGCCGAGCGCGCCGGTGCCGCCGGTCACGAGCACGGTGCCGGACGGCGTGTACGCCCCGGTCCCGCGACCGCCGGACGGCCGGCGGACCAGCCTGCGCACGAAGGTTCCGGAAGCACGGACCGCCACCTGGTCCTCGGCGCCGGCCAGCACGCCCGGCAGCCGCCGGGCGGTGGCGTGGCCGAGGTCGGCGGGCAGGTCGACCAGACCGCCCCAGCGGTCGGGATGTTCGAGCGCGACCACCCGGCCGAAGCCCCACAGACCCGCCTGGGCGGAATCGGCGACCTGCTCGGAACGCCCGACGGCCACCGCGGCGCGAGTGAGGCACCACAGCGGCGCGTCGATCCCGGCGTCGCCGAGTGCCTGGACCAAAGCCGCGGTGAGCGGCAGCCCGGCCGGCACCGCGGCGGCACCGTTCTCCACGGCCAGCAGGGAAAGCACCCCGGCGAAACCGGTGCCGCACTCGCGCAGCCGGCCGGCGAGCGCGGAGCGGCCGGGCTCGGTCACCGCGAGCCGGACGGTATCGGCGCCGAGTCCGCCGACGACGGTCTCGAGCCACGCTTCGTCGATGCCCGGGGCGGTCACGACCAGCCAGGCACCAGCCGGTTCCGGCCGCTCCGCGACGGACGGCGCCGGCCTCCAGACCGCCCGGTAGCACCATTCGTCCACAGTGGACTGGTCCTGCCTGCGGCGGCGCCAGGCCGACAGCGCGGGTGCCATCGCGGTGATCGTGGCCTCGTCGAGGTCCAGTTCCGAGGCCAGCGAACCGACATCGGCGCGGTCGACGGCGGCCCAGAACTCCGCATCGGCCGGGTCCGCGCCGCCGGCGGCCCCGGGTTCGCCGGGCTCGGGCCAGAACCGCTCGTGCTGGAACGGGTAGGTCGGCAGGTCGATCCGGCGGGCCCGCGAACCGGCGAAGAACGCGGTCCAGTCCGGTTCGGCGCCGTGGACGTGCAGCCGGCCCAGCGCGGCGGCGAGCGTCGCGGCCTCGGGCCGGTCGCGGCGCAGCGCCGGCACCAGCACGGCGTCGGACTCCTCGCCCAGAACCTGTTCCGCCGCACCGGAAAGAACACTGTCCGGGCCCAGTTCGACGAACACGGCGACCCCGTCCGCGGCCAGTGCCGCGACGCCGTCGGCGAACCGCACGGTGGCGCGGGCGTGCGCGGTCCAGTACCGCGGATCGCGCAGCTGCTCGGCGGTCGCGAGAGCGCCCGTCACGGTGGACACCAGCGGGATCTCCGGCGCGCGGCAGGCGAGCCCGGCGGCGGCGAGCGCGAACTGGCCCAGCATCGGATCCACGCGGGGCGAATGGAAAGCGTGGCTCACCGCGAGCCGCTTGCACTTGCGGCCGCCCGCTTCGAACCGCGCGGCGACGGCCAGGACGTCTTGTTCGTCGCCGGAGACGACCAGCGACGCCGGTCCGTTGATCGCGGCGATCGAGACTCCCGCCGTCAGGTGCGGCGCGACCTCGTCCTCGCTCGCCTCCAGCGAGACCATCGCCCCGCCCTCGGGCAGCGCCTGCATCAGCCGGCCGCGGGCGGCCACCAGCGCGCAGGCGTCTTCCAGCGAGAAAACCCCGGCGACATGCGCGGCGGCGATCTCCCCGATCGAGTGGCCCGCGACGCGATCGGGCCGGATCCCCCACGACTCGACAAGGCGGAACAGGGCGACTTCCAGCGCGAACAGCGCCGGCTGGGTGTAGGCGGTGGTGTTCAGCAGATCGGCCTCGGGGGTGCCTGCCCCGGCGAAGACGATTTCCCGCAGCGGGCGGTCCAGCTCGAGGTCGAAGCACGCCGCCGCGGCGTCGAAAGCCTCGGCGTAAACCTCGAACCGCTCGTACAGTTCGCTGCCCATGCCGGGCCGCTGGCTGCCCTGTCCGGTGAACAGGAACGCGACGCGGCCGGCGACCGGAGAGCCCTGGACGAGGCCGCTCGCCGGGAGGCCGTCGCGCAGCGCGGTCAAGCCCCGGATCAGTTCGCCGTGCTCGCCCGCCACCACGGCGGCGCGGCGTTCAAAGCTCGAGCGCGAGGTGGCCAGTGAGAACGCGAGATCGGTCAGGTGCACGTCAGGCCGATTCTCCACCAGCGACAGCACCTGGGCGGCCTGCGCGCGCAGCGCCTGCTCGGTCCGCCCGGACAGCAGGACCGGCACCGCGCCCTCGACGGGTTCGCCGGCGGGGACGCCGGTCGCGGGCACCTGTTCCAGCACGGTGTGCACGTTGGTGCCACTCAGCCCGAACGACGAGATCCCGGCCCGGCGCGGACGGCCGGTGCCGGGCCATTCGACCTGTTCGGTCAGCAGCCGGACCGCGCCCGCGGACCAGTCCACATGCGACGAAGGCACGTCGGCGTGCAGGGTTTTCGGGACCACCCCGTGCCGCAGCGCCGCCACGGTCTTGATCACGCTCGCCACCCCGGAGGCCATCTGCGTGTGCCCGATGTTCGACTTCACCGAGCCCAGCAGCAGCGGACGCTCGCGGTCCTGCCCGTAGGTCGCGAGGATCGCCTGCGCTTCGATCGGGTCGCCGAGCGCGGTGCCGGTGCCGTGTCCTTCGAGGACGTCGACCTCCGAAGCGGCGAGCCCCGAGTTGGCCAGCGCCTCGCGGATCACCCGTTGCTGGGACGGGCCGTTCGGCGCGGTGAGGCCGTTGGACGCGCCGTCGGAGTTGACCGCCGAACCCCGCACCACGGCCAGCACCTGGTGTCCGTTGCGCTCCGCGTCGGACAACCGCTCGACGAGCACCAGTCCGGCCCCCTCGGCGAGGCTCATGCCGTCCGCCGAGTCCGAGTAGGCCTTGCAGCGGCCGTCGGCGGCCATCGCGCGCTGCCTGCTGAAGCCGACGAACGCGTTGGGCGTGGCCATCACGCTGACCCCGCCCGCCAGCGCGAGCGAGCTTTCGCCGCTGCGCACGGACTGGCAGGCCAGATGCAGCGCCACCAGCGAGGACGAGCACGCGGTGTCCAGCGTGACCGCAGGGCCTTCCAGCCCGAGCAGATACGACACCCGGCCGGAGAGGATGCTCGGCAGCGTGCCGGTGACCAGGTGCCCTTCGGAGCTTTCCGCGGCGCTCTCGCCGACGGCGTCGTAGTCCTGGTAGCTGGCGCCGATGAACGTGCCGGTCCGGCTCCCGCGCAGGGCGGCGGGATCGATCCCGGCCCGTTCGAAGGCCTCCCACGCCGTTTCCAGCAGGATCCGCTGCTGCGGGTCCATCGCCAGCGCCTCCCGCGGCGAGATGCCGAAGAAACCGGGGTCGAATCCGGCGACGTCGGTCAAGAACCCGCCCCGGGTCGAGTAGGTCTTGCCAGGGCGGTCCGGATCGGGGTCGAACAGCGCGTCCTCGTCCCAGCCGCGGTCGGCGGGGAAGCCGGAGATGACGTCCGCGCCGCGGGCGACCAGGTCCCACAGGTCCTCCGGGGAATTCACCCCGCCCGGGAAGCGGCAGCTCATCCCGATGATCGCGATCGGCTCGCCGGTCCGCGCGCCTGCCGCGGCCGGCGCGGCCGCCGCCGACGGCGCGCCGCCGATCCGCGAGCGCAGGAACCCGGCGAGCGCGACCGGGCTCGGGTAGTCGAACACCATCGTGCTGGGCAGCGCCAGCCCGGTGGCGGCGGCCAGCCGGTTGCGCAGATCCACCGCGGTCAGCGAGTCGAACCCGGCGTCGCGGAACGCCCGCCGCTCGGCGAGCGCGCCGGCGGACTCGTGCCCCAGCACCGTCGCCGCTTCCGCACGGACGAGGTCGAGCAGCGCGCGATCCTGTTCGGCGGCGGGCAGCGCCCGCAGGCCGGCGGCGAACTCGCCGTCCCCGGCGACGGCCGTGGCCTCCGCCGCGGCGGCGAGCCGGCGCACCTGGGGCACCTCGGCGAACAGCTCCGTCGGCCGGACCGAGGTGTAGACGGGGTGGTACCGCGCCCAGTCGATGTCGGCGATCGCGACCGCCGGGTCGGCCGCCTCCAGCGCGCGCCGGAGCCCGGACAGCGCGAGCGCGGGCTCCATGAACACCAGGCCGCTGCGGCGGATCTGCCCGGGGTCGACCCGGCCGAGTTCCCGGTCATCGGCCCAGATGCCCCACGAGATCGAGGTCGCCGGGAGCCCGCGGGCGCGGCGGTTCTCCGCCAGCGCGGCCAGGTAGGCGTTCCCGGCCACGTAAGCGGCGTGCTGCCCGCTCCCCCACAGCCCCGCGGTCGACGAGTAGAGCACGAACGCGTCGAGGTCTTCGCCTGCCAGCAGTTCGTCGAGGTGCCGCGCGCCCAGCACCTTCGCCCGCACGACCCGCGCGAACGCCGCCAGGTCGGTGTCCTCGATCGAGGCGAGTTCGATGACCGCGGCGGTGTGCACGACGGTGCGCACGGTCCGGCCGGCGGACTTCAGCCCGTCCAGCAGCCCGGCGACCGAGGCGCGGTCGGCCACGTCGCAGGCGACGATTTCCGCCTCGGCGCCGAGACCGGTCAGCTCGGCCAGGAGTCCGGGCGCGCCGGGCGCTTCGATCCCGCGCCTGCTGGCGAGCACGATGTGCTCGGCGCCCTGTTCGGCCAGCCAGCGCGCCAGATGCTTGGCCAGGGTGCCGGTGCCGCCGGTGACCAGCGTGGTGCCGCGCGGGCGCCACGCGCGGGCCGGGTCCGGTTCGCCGGCCGGGGCGGGAACCACCCTCCGGGCGAGCACGCCCGACGAGCGGATCGCGAGCTGGTCCTCGCCGGTCGTCCCGGCCAGCACGGCCGCCAGCCGCCGGGCGCCGCGCTCGTCGAGGCGCTCCGGGAGGTCGACGACGCCGCCCCAGCGGTGCGGAGCCTCGACCGCCGCGGTCCAGCCGAGGCCGAGCACCTGCGCCTGCGGCGGATGGGGCGCCCGGTCCGCGCGGCCGGTGGCGACCGCGCCGCGGGTGAGACCCCACAGCGGAGCGTCGAGTCCGGCGTCGCCGAGTGCCTGGATCAGCGTGACGCTCAGCGCCAGGCCGAGCGCGAGTTCGGGGTGGCGTTCGCTCGGCTGTTCCGCGAAAGCCAGCGTCGAGACCACCCCGGACACCTCGGCGAACGCAGCCAGGCGGCCGGCCAGTACCGCGCGGTCGCCCGCCTGCTCGTCCAGCACCAGTCGTTCGGCCCGTGCACCGTGATTTTCCAGCGTTGCGGTGATTTCGGCGTCGTCGACGCCTTCGGCCGACACCACCAGCCAGGTCCCGGACAGCACGGCCGGGGACCCGGCCTTGACCGGCCTCCAGACCGCGCGGTAACGCCAAGAGTCCACTGTGGACAGCTCCTGGCGCTTGCGGCGCCACGAGGACAGCGCGGGAAGCACAGCGGCCAGCGACGCGCCGTCGACGTCCAGCCGCGCGCTCAGCGACTCGACGTCCTCCTCCTCGAGGGCGTTCCACAGCTCCGCGTCGGCGGAGTCCACTGTGGACTCGGCAGGCCGCTCGGCCGCGACGGCGTAGAAGTTCTCCCGTTGGAACGCGTAGGTCGGCAGCTCGACGCGACGGGCTCCGGCGAACAGGTCCGGCCAGTCGACCCGCACCCCGCGCACGAAGACCTCGGCCAGCGAAGCCAGGAACCGGCTCGCGGTGCCCTGGTCGCGGCGCAGCGATCCGGCGGCCACCGCCTTCACCCCGGCCGCGTCCGCGATGTCCTGCACCGGGGCGGTCAGCACCGGATGCGGGCTGGCTTCGACGAACGCGCGGTAGCCCTGGGCGATCAGCTCGGCGATCGCGGGCGCGAACCGGACCCGCTGGCGGAGATTGCGGTACCAGTAGCCCGCGTCCAGCGCGGCGGTGTCGAGCCAGTCGCCGGTCACCGTCGAGAAGAACGGCACCTCGGCGGCCCGCGGGCGGACCTCGGCCAGCACCCGCAGAAGCTCCGCTTCGAGCAGTTCGACCTGTGCGGAGTGCGACGCGTAGTCCACGGCGATCCGGCGCACCCGGATCTCTTCCGCGGTCAGCTCGTCGAACAGCGTGTCGAGCGGTTCGGGCGCTCCGGCCACGACGACCGAGTTCGGCCCGTTGACCGCCGCGACCGAGATTTCCGCGCCACGACCGGAAAGCCGCGCTTCGACGTCGTCGACCGGCAGGGCGACCGACAGCATGGCGCCGCGGCCGGCCAGGGTGCGGCCGATCGCCTGGCTGCGCAGCGCGACGATCCGCGCGCCGTCGGACAGCGACAGCGCGCCCGCCACGACGGCGGCGGCGATCTCGCCCTGCGAGTGGCCCGCCACGGCGGCGGGCTCGACCCCGTGCGAACGCCACAGCTCCGCCAGCGAAACCATCACCGCCCACGTGGCGGGCTGGACGACGTCGACGCGGTCGAGCGCCGGCGCCCCGTCGGCCTGGCGCAGCACCTCGGGCAACGACCACTCGACGAACGGCGACAACGCGGCCGCGCACTCGGCGACGCGCGCGGCGAAGACGGGCGACTCGTCCATCAGGCGGGCGCCCATTCCGGCCCACTGCGAACCCTGGCCGGGGAACACGAAGACCGTGCGGCCCCCGACGTCGGCGATCCCGCTCACGACTTCGGCCGCGGAACCGCCCCGGCTCCATGCCTCCAGCGCCGCCCCCGCCCCGGCGCGGTCGGCGCCGAGGACCACCGCGCGGTGGTCGAAGAGCGTGCGCGAGGTCACCAGCGAATAGCCGAGGTCGGCCAGCGGGGCGTCCATCGCGGACTTCAGCGCCGCGGCCTGTCCCCGCAGCGCGGCCGGGGATTTCGCCGACAGCACCAGCGGGACGACCCGGGACGGGGCGGCGGGCGCCGCCGGGACCTCGGCGGGAACCGCTTCCGGGACGTGTTCGAGAATCGTGTGCGCGTTGGTGCCGCTGATGCCGAACGAGGACACCGCGCAGCGGCGCGGGCGGCCGGTCTCCGGCCATTCCGCCGCTTCGGAGAGCAGCGAGATCGTGCCCGGCGACCAGTCGATGCGCGTCGACGGGGTTTCGGCGTTCCGCGTGCTCGGCAGCATTCCGTGGCGCATCGCCAGTACCATCTTGATCACGCTCGCGACCCCGGCCGCCGACTGCGTGTGCCCGATGTTGGTCTTGATCGAGCCGAGCAGCAGCGGGCGCGCCGGGTCGCGGTCGCGGCCGTAGGTCGCCTGCAGCGCCTGCGCCTCGATCGGATCGCCCAGCGCGGTGCCGGTGCCGTGGCCCTCGACCGCGTCGATGTCCGAGGCGGACAGACCCGCGCCGGCCAGCGCCTGCCGGATGACGCGCTGCTGCGACGGCCCGTTCGGCGCGGTCAGGCCGTTCGACGCGCCGTCGGAGTTGACCGCCGAGCCCCGTACCGCCGCCAGCACCGGATGCCCGTTGCGGCGCGCGTCGGAGAGCCGCTCCACCAGCACCAGCCCGACCCCCTCGGCGAGGATCATGCCGTCCGCGCCGTCGCCGAACGCCTTGGTGCGGCCGTCGGCGGCGATCGCCCGCTGCCTGCTGAAGGCGATGAACGGACCGGGGCTGGCCATCACGTGCGCGCCGCCGGCCAGCGCCAGCGAGCTTTCGCCGCTGCGCAGCGACCGGCAGGCGAGATGCAGCGCCACCAGCGAAGACGAGCACGCGGTGTCGACGGTGACCGCGGGGCCTTCCAGCCCGAACGAATAGGCCAGGCGACCGGACAGGACGCTCGGGCTGGTCCCGGTGACCATCATGCCCTCGGACCCGCCGAGATCCGCACCGGCGCCGTAGTCCTGGTAGCTGGCGCCGACGAACGTGCCGGTGTCGCTGCCGCGGAGGGTTTCCGGGTCGATCCCGGCCCGTTCGAAGGCCTCCCACGCGGTCTCCAGCAGGAGCCGCTGCTGCGGGTCCATCGCCAGCGCCTCGCGCGGGGAGATCCCGAAGAACCCGGGGTCGAACCCGGCCGCGTCGTGCAGGAACCCGCCCTGGGTCGAGTAGGTCCTGCCCGGCCGGTCCGGGTCCGGGTCGTAGAGGCCCTCGCCGTCCCAGCCCCGGTCGGCGGGGAAGCCGGTGATCGCGTCGCCGCCCTCGGACACGAGATCCCACAACTGCTCGGGCGAGCGGACACCGCCCGGGAAGCGGCAGCTCATGCCGACGATGACGATCGGGTCGTCGTCGAGCGGGGCGGCGGTCCGCTCGATCGCACCGGCGTCGCTGGCTCCGAGCGCCTCGGCGCGCAGGAACGCGGCCAGCGCGGCCGGGTTCGGGTAGTCGAAGGCCAGTGTGGCAGGCAGGGCCAGGCCGGTCGCCCTGGCCAGCCGCTTGCGCAGTTCCACCGCTGTCATCGAGTCGAACCCGGCGTCGCGGAACGGCTGCCGCTCCGGGACGGCCTCGGCAGATCCGTGCCCGAGCACCACGGCCGCTTCGGTGCGGACGAGTTCGAGCAGCAGCCGGTGCTGTTCGGGCTCCGCCGCCGCGCGCAGGCGAGCTGCGAACGCGGAATCTCCGGCCGCGGGTTCGGCGTCGAGCGCGGCGCGGGCTTCGGGCAGGTCGCCGAGCAACGGGCTGGGCCGCCCCGAGACGAAGACCGGGAAGTACCGCGCCCAGTCGACGTCGGCGACGGTCACCGCGACGTCCTGTTGTGCCACCGCGCGCCGGAGTTCGGCGATCGCGGCTTCGGGAGGCAGCGGGGAAAGCCCTTGGCGGGCGAGATCGCCGGAAACCGCGTCGGCGGCGGCCATCCCGCCGCCGGCCCACGGTCCCCAGGCGATCGACGTCGCGGCCAGGCCGCGAGATCGCCGCTGTTCGGCGAGCGCGTCGAGACAGGCGTTCCCCGCCGCGTAGGCACTCTGGCCGCCGCTGCCCCACACCCCGGCGATCGAGGAGAAGAGCACGAAGAAGTCGAGTGCGGTCTCGCCGAGCAGGTCGTCGAGGTTGACCGCGCCGGACACCTTGGCCGACATGATCCCGGCGAAGGTTTCGACATCGGTCTCGTCCAGCGGCGACAACTGGCCGGCGCCCGCGGCGTGCACCACGCCGGTGAGCGGGTGCTCGGCCGGGATCCGGTCCAGCGCCGCCGCCAGGCTCTCCCGATCGGCGATGTCGCAGGACACGATGTCGACGCGCGCGCCCAACGCCGCCAGTTCGCCGCGCAGGTCGGCCGCGCCGGGCGCGTCCTCGCCGCGGCGGCTGAGCAGGATCAGGTTTTCCGCACCGCTGCCGGCGAGCCAGCGCGCGCACTCGGCGCCGAGCGCGCCGGTCCCGCCGGTCACCAGCACGCTGCCGCCGGCGGTGAACTCGCCGGACGGCTCGTCCACCGGACGGCTCGCGAGCCGGCGGCCGGACGCGCCGCCGGAGCGGACGGCGACCTGGTCCTCGCCGTCGAGCCCGGCGAGGACGCCCGCCGTGGCCCGGGCCGCGGCGCCGTCCAGCGTCGCGGGCAGGTCGATCAGGCCGCCCCAGCGCCGCGGATGCTCCAGCGCCGCGACCCGGCCGAGGCCCCACACCGCGGCCTGGCGCGGACTCGGGCCGGGGTCGCCGTGCGCGGCCGCGACGGCTCCTCTGGTCACCGCCCACAGCGGGGCGTCAAGCCCGGCGTCTCCGGCCGCCTGGATGAGCGCGATCGTCAGCGCCAGGCCGCGGGAGAGCACCGGGAACTCGTCGTCGGCCTGCTCGTCCGCGGCGAGCAGCGAGACGATTCCCGTGACGTTCCCTGCTTCTTCGGCGAGCCGGGAAGCGAGCGCGGCGCGGCTGGTGCCCGACTCGCCGATGCCGAAACGGCAGACCTCGGCACCGTGCACGGCGAGCGCGGCGGAGACTTCCGCGGCGGCCTCGTCGCCGGTCCGGTCGCTGGTGACGAGCAGCCAGGAGCCCCCGAGTTCGGGAGCGGCCGGGAGCCGGAGCGGCTTCCAGTCGACGCGGTAGCGCCACGAGTCGAGCAGAGACCGCTCCCGCGCGCCCTGGCGCCACGAGGCGAAGGCGGGCAAAACCGAACCGAGCGCGGAAAGCTGCTCCTCGCGCAGGCCCAGCAGCGCCGCGAGCCGATCGGCGTCGCCGCGTTCGACGGCAGCCCACAACCGTTCGTCGGCCGGGTCCGTCCCGGCGGCCGCCGGGACGTTCTCCGGCCAGTAGACCTCGTGCTGGAAGGCATAGGTCGGAAGATCGGCCTTGCGCGCGCCGGAGCCGGCGAAAAACGCGGACCAGTCGAGTGCGATGCCGCGGACGTGCAGGCGCGCCAGCGCATCGGCCAGCGCGAGTTCTTCCGGCCGGTCCCCCCGCCGGGCCGGCACGGCTTCGGCCTCCGGATCGGTCTCGCCGGCCAGCACCTCCTCGGCCATCGCGGAGAGCACACCGTCCGGGCCGAGTTCGAAGAACGTGGTCAGGCCCGAGTCCCGCAGCGTGCGGACGCCGTCGGCGAACCGCACGGTGGCACGCACGTGCTCGACCCAGTAATCCGGGGAGCACATCTGCTCGGCGGTGCCGAACCCACCGGTCACATTGGACACCAGCGGAAGCTCCGGGTCCGCATAGGACAGTCCCGCCGCGACCGCGCGGAACTCGTCGAGCATCGCGTCCATGTGCGAGGAGTGGAACGCATGGCTCACCTTCAGGCGCTTGGTCTTGCGGCCGCGTTCGCCGAAGCGGGCGGCGAGCGCGAGCACCGCGTCTTCGTCGCCGGAGACGACCACCGAGGCGGGTCCGTTGACCGCCGCCAGCGACACCCCGTCGGCCAGCAGCGGGCCGACCTCGTCCGCTCCGGCCCGCAGCGACGCCATCGCGCCGCGACCGGCCGGCAATGCCGCCATCAGCTTCGCCCTGGCCGCGACCAGCGCGCAGGCGTCGGCCAGCGAAAACACTCCGGCGACATGTGCCGCGGCCAGCTCGCCGATCGAGTGGCCCGCGACCGCGGCGGGCCGGACGCCCCAGGACTCCAGCAGCCGGAAGAGCGCGACCTCGAACGCGAACAGCGCCGGCTGGGTCCAGTCCGTGCGGTTCAGCAGCTCCGCTTCGGCAGTGCCTTCCGCGGCGAAAAGAATCTCGGGCAACGGCCGCTCGAGGGAATCGCCGAACTGCGCGGCGATCTCGCCGAGTGCCGCGGCGAACACCGGGAACCGTGCCGCGAGCGCCCGTCCCATGCCCGGCCGCTGGCTGCCCTGCCCGGCGAAGAGCAGCGCGGGCTTGGACCCGCCGCCCGCCTCGCCTTCGACCAGCCCGCGCGCCGACGCGTCCGAACTCAGCGCGGCCAGCCCGGCCAGCAACTCGTCGCGGTCCGCGCCGACGACTGCCGCACGCCGGTCGAACGCCGTGCGGGTGGTGGCCAGCGACAGCGCGACATCGGCCGGGTGCAGCTCCGGATCGGACTCCACGGCGGACTTGAGCGCGGCGGCCTGCGCACGCAGCGCTTCCCGGGTCTTTCCGGACACCAGCCACGGCAGGACCGGCTCGCCGCCGGGCCGCTCCGGCCGCACGACGGCGGGGGCTTCCTCGACGATCAGGTGCGCGTTGGTCCCGCTGATCCCGAACGACGAGATCCCGGCGCGGCGCGGACGGCCGGCGTCCGGCCACGCGGTCTCCTCCGACACCAGCTCGACCGCGCCGGCCGTCCAGTCCACTTCGGACGAAGGAACGCCGGCGTGCAGCGTCCGCGGCAGCACCCCGTGGCGCATCGCCAGCACCATCTTGATGACGCCTGCCGCCCCGGCCGCCGCCTGGGTGTGGCCGAGGTTGGACTTCACCGAGC
Organism: Amycolatopsis silviterrae; assembly: GCF_042684085.1. Lineage (NCBI taxonomy): Bacteria > Bacillati > Actinomycetota > Actinomycetes > Pseudonocardiales > Pseudonocardiaceae > Amycolatopsis > Amycolatopsis silviterrae. The sequence goes on along the minus strand of NZ_JBHUKS010000006.1, from coordinate 485,221 downwards.
CCAGCAGCAGCGGCCGTTGTCCGTCCCGGTCCCGGCCGTAGGTGGCCAGCAGCGCCTGCGCCTCGATCGGGTCGCCGAGGCGGGTGCCGGTGCCGTGCGCCTCCACCGCGTCGACGTCCGAAGCCGACAGCCCGGCACTTGCCAGTGCCTGACGGATCACCCGTTGCTGTGCCGGGCCGTTCGGCGCGGTCAGGCCGTTCGACGCGCCGTCGGAGTTCACCGCGGAGCCGCGCACGACCGCCAGCACCTCGTGCCCGTTGCGCCGGGCGTCGGAAAGACGCTCCAGGACGAGGACGCCGACCCCTTCGGCCCAGCCGACGCCGTCGGCGGAGTCCGAAAAGGACTTGCAGCGGCCGTCGGGGGAAAGCCCGCGCTGCCGCGCGAATTCGATCAGCGCGGCCGGCGTCGACATCACCGTCACACCGCCCGCGAGCGCCAGCGAACACTCCCCCGCGCGCAGCGCCTGCATCGCCCAGTGCATCGCGACCAGCGACGACGAGCACGCGGTGTCGACGGTGACCGCCGGGCCTTCCAGCCCCAGCGTGTAGGAAACGCGCCCGGACGCCACGCTCGGCGAGGTCCCGCTCCCCTGGAACCCTTCGAACCCGCCGCCGGCCAGCACCGCGCCGTAGTCGTTGTACATCACCCCGGCGAACACGCCGGTCTGGCTGCCGCGCAACGACACCGGATCGATCCCGGCGCGCTCGACCGCCTCCCACGAAGCCTCCAGCAGCAACCGCTGCTGCGCGTCGGTCGCCATCGCCTCGCGCGGGCTCATGCCGAAGAAGCCCGGGTCGAATGCGCCGGCGTCGTGCAGGAAACCGCCGGACCGCGTGTAGGTCGTGCCCGGATGGTCCGGGTCCGGGTGATAGAGCGAGCCCAGGTCCCAGCCGCGGTTCACCGGGAAGCCCGAGACGGCGTCGGCGCCTTCGCGCACGAGCCGCCACAGGTCTTCCGGCGAAGCCACCCCGCCGGGATACCGGCAGCTCATGCCCACGATCGCGATCGGGTCATCGGCGAGCGGCGGGCGCGGGCGGCCGTCGGACGGGGCACCGGACGCGGAGTCCGGATCCGTCAGCTCGGCGAGCACGTGCGCGGCCAGCGCGTGCGCGGTCGGGTAGTCGAAGACCACCGTGGCCGAAGCGCGGAGGCCGGTGACGCGGCTGAGCCGATTGCGCAGCTCGACGGCCGTCAGGGAGTCGAAACCGAGGTCGGCGAACGCGCGGCCGGGATCGACGGCGGCGGCTCCGGCGTGCCCCAGGGTCGCGGCGACCTCGGTGCGCACCAGGTCCAGCACCGTGTCGGCGCGCTCGGCCGCGGTGAGCCGGGCAAGCCGCTGGACCAGCGCGGACGCCGGGCCGGCACCGGCGACCACGGCGCGGCGGCCGGAGGTCCTGACGAGCCCGCGCAGCAGCGGCGGCACGTCGCCGATCGCCCGCAGCGCGCCCAGGTCGAACCGGACCGGCAGCACCAGCGCTTCCGGCGCCGACAGCGCTGCGTCGAACAGCGAAACGCCCTGCTCCGCGGAGATCGGCGGCGTACCCGCCCGCGCCAGGCGCTCCAGGTCGGCGTCGGTCAGTGCGGCGGTCATCCCGCCGGACCCGGCCCACGGGCCCCAGGCCAGCGAGACTCCGGGCAGGCCCGCACCGCGACGGTGCGCGGCAAGTGCGTCGAGGAAGGCGTTGGCAGCCGCGTAGTTCGCCTGCCCGGCGGCACCGAAGGTGCCGGCGACCGAGGAAAAGACGACGAACGCGGTGAGCGGGAGCGCGCGCGTCAGTTCGTGCAGATTCCAGGCAGCGTCGACCTTCGGCGTCAGAACGACGTCGAGACGCTCTGGCGTGAGCGCTGAGACAACGCCGTCGTCGAGCACTCCCGCGGTGTGCAGCACGCCGGTCAACGGGTGTTCGGCCGGAACCGACGCCAGCACCTCGGCGATGGCGGCGCGGTCGGCGACGTCGCAGGCGACGACGGCGAGTTCGGCACCCTGTCGGGCCAGTTCGGCCACGAGTTCGGCGGCGCCCGGGGCGGCGGTGCCCCGGCGGCTCAGCAGCAGGAGGCGACGAACGCCGTGCGCGGCAACGAGATGCCGGGCGAAGACGCCGCCGAGACCGTCCGCGCTCCCGGTGACGAGGACGGTGCCGTCCGCGCTCCACGGTGTTTCTTCCGGCGCCACCGGGGAAACGCGGGCCAGGCGGGCCCGCAGCACGACGCCGTCGCGGATCATCACCTGCGGTTCGGCCACCGCCAGCGCCGGGACGAACCCGGCCGCCGAAGTCGTCTCCGGGTCGAGGTCGAGCAGGACGAATCGGCCGGGATGCTCGTTCTGGCAAGCCCGGAGCAGACCCCGCACCGCAGCCGCGGCCAGATCGCCTTGGTCGGCTCCGCGGGTCACGAAGACCAGCCGCGACTGCTCGAACCGCTCGTCGGCCAGCCACGCCTGGACCTGGCTCAACGCTTCGGCGGCCAAGCGGTGCGTCTCAGCGGCGACCTCGCTTCCGTTCCCGCGCAACGGGATCAGCACAATCTCCGGAACCGCGTCGCCGGACCAGACCGGGCCGGGTTCGGCCTCGACGGCGACGCCCGCTTCGCGAACGGCGCCGGCCAGGCCGAAGACGTCCTCGCCCAGCACGCCGATCGACGCAGGTGCCGTTGCCTGGCCGGTGTGCGCTTTCTTCCAGCCGAGGGTGAACAACGAATCCCGCTCGACCCCGGAGGACCCGGCGTTGCCGTCCGCCGCGCGCACCACGAGGGTGTCGATCAAGGCGACGGGTTCGCCGGCCGCGTCGGCCACCGCGACGGAGACGGTGTCGTCGGCCAGTTTGGCGATCTTGACCCGAGCCGCCGAGGCACCGGTGGCGTAGAGCGAAACGCCTTCCCAGGCGAACGGAAGACCGCCGGTCACGCCGGCGAAACCCAAGGCGTGCAAAGCGGAATCGAGAAGTGCGGGGTGAATGCCGAACGCCTCGGCGTCCTCGCCCTCCGGCAGGGTCAGCTCGGCGAAGACCTCGTCCCCGCGCCGCCACGCGGCGGTGAGGCCGCGGAATGCCTGCCCGTACTCGAAACCGACGCCGGCGAGCCGGTCGTAATGCCCGTCGAGGTCGAGCGCCGCCGAACCGGCCGGCGGCCAGACGGCGAAGTCCTCGTCGGGCACCGCGCCGGCGGGCTCGGCCGAAAGCAGTCCAGTCGCGTGCTGGACCCACGGCAGGTCGGCCGCCTCGGCGACGTCGTCGGGCCGGGAGTGGAGGGAGATCGAGCGGCTGCCGGACTCGTCCGGCGGACCGACCCAGACCTGGACCTGGACGCCGCCGTGCTCGGGCAGCGCCAGCGGCGCGGCGAGGGCGAGTTCCTCGACCCGCTCGCAGCCGACCTCGTCCCCGGCCCGGATCGCCAGTTCCAGGAACGCCGTGCCCGGCAGGAGGACCGCACCGCCGACAGCGTGGTCGGCCAGCCACGGGTGCGTCTGCCGGGAAAGGCGGCCGGTCAGCAGGAACCCGTCCGGCCCGGCCAGCGCGACGGCCGCCGTGAGCAGCGGATGGCTCGCCGCGCCCAAACCCGCCGCGCGCAGTTCGCCGGCCTCGGCGGCCCGGGCCTTCGGCCAGAACCGCCGGTGCTGGAAGGCGTAGGTCGGCAAGTCCGCCCGGCGGGCGCCGGTGCCCGCGAAGAAGGCGTCCCACCCGATCCGGACGCCGTGCGCGTGCATGCCGCCCGCCGCCGCCGTGATCGCGGGGACCTCGGGACGGCCGGCCCGCAGCGCCGGGAAGACGGCCGCGTCGTCCAGGCAGGACTGGACCATGGCGGAGAGCACTCCGTCCGGGCCGAGTTCGACGAACACTTCGCCGCCGTGGTCGTGCAGCCAGCCGACGCCGTCGGCGAACCGGACGGTGCGGCGGGCCTGATCCGCCCAGTAGCCCGCGTCGCCGGCTTGTTCGGCCGTCATCGGCTCGCCGGTCACCGTCGACACGATCGGGATCAGCGGCGGCTGCGGGGAAAGCCCCGCCACGACCTCGCGGTACTCGCCGAGCATCGGGTCGAGATCGGGCGAATGGAACGCGTGCGAGACCGCCAGCTTCCGGGTCTTGCGGCCCAGCGCCGCGAAATGCGACGCGATCTCCTCGACCGCTTCGCGGTCGCCCGACACCACCACCGAGGCCGGACCGTTGACCGCGGCGATCGAAACCAGGTCCGCCCGGTCCTCGACGAGCGGGGCCGCTTCGGCCTCCGACACCTGCAGCGAGACCATCGACCCGGTGCCCGGCAGCGCCTGCATCAGGCGGCCGCGGGCGGCCACCAGCGCGGCCGCTTCTTCGACGCCGAAGACCCCGGCCGCGTGTGCCGCGGCCAGCTCGCCGATCGAATGCCCGATCAGGAAATCCGGTGTGCAGCCCCAGCTTTCCAGCAGCCGGAACAGCGCGACCTCGACCGCGAACAACGCGGGCTGGGCGTATTCGGTCCGCTCGAGGACCTCGGCCCGCTCGCCCCACATCACGTCCTTCAGCGGACGGTCGAGGTGCTCGTCGAGGGCCGCGGCGACCAGGTCCAGCGCGTCGGCGAACGCCGGGAAACGCGCGGCGAGCTCCCGGCCCATGCCCAGCCGCTGCGCACCCTGCCCGGTGAACAAGAACGCGAGTTTCGGCTTGCCCTGGACGGTTCCCCGGACCAGCCCCGGCGCCGAACCGTCCCCGGCCAGCGCGGTCAGCCCGGCCACCGCCGTTTCGCGGTCGAGAGCGGTCAGCACCGCGCGGTGCTCGAAACTCGCCCTCGCGGTGGCCAGCGAGTACCCCAGATCGGCCAGCTCGGCGTCCGGGTGCTCGTCCACAAAGGACAGCAGGTTCGCGGCCTGCGCCCGCAGCGCTTCGGCCGTCTTGCCGGACACCGGCAACGGCACCGCGCCGGGCTCGGCGCGCCTCGCCGCCGGGGGCCCGGCGACCGGAGCCTGCTCGATGATGGTGTGCGCATTGGTGCCGCTGATGCCGAACGAAGAGATCCCGGCCCGGCGCGGTTCGCCGGTCTCCGGCCACGGAACCTGCTCGGCGACCAGCTCCACCGAGCCCGCCGTCCAGTCCACATGGGACGACGGCGTGCCCACGTGCAGCGTGCGGGGCACCACGCCGTGCCGCATCGCCAGCACCAGCTTGATCACCCCGGCGACCCCGGCGGCGGCCTGGGTGTGGCCGAGATTCGACTTCACCGAACCGAGCAGCAGCGGACGCGCCGCGTCCCGCTCGCGCCCGTACGTCGCCAGAAGCGCCTGCGCCTCCACCGGATCGCCCAGGGTCGTGCCGGTCCCGTGCGCGTCCACGACGTCGACCTCGGCCGCGGTGAGCCGCGCGTTGACCAGCGCCTCCCGGATGACCCGTTGCTGCGAAGGGCCGTTCGGCGCGGTCAGGCCGTTCGACGCGCCGTCGGAGTTGACCGCGGAGCCGCGCACGACCGCCAGCACTTCGTGCCCATTGCGCTCGGCGTCGGAAAGACGCTCCAGGACAAGGACCCCGGCCCCCTCCGACCATCCGGTTCCGCTCGCGTCGTCGGAAAACGAACGGCAGCGGCCGTCCGCAGCGAGGCCGCCCTGACGATTCATCTCGACGAAGGTCGCCGGACTGGACATCACGGTGACGCCGCCGGCCAGCGCCAGCGAACACTCGTCCGCGCGCAGGGCCTGGGTCGCGAAGTGCAGTGCGACCAACGACGACGAACACGCGGTGTCCACTGTCACCGCGGGACCGACCAGGCCGAAGGTGTAGGACAGCCGTCCGGACAACACGCTGGTGGTGGCGCCGGTCAGCTGGAAGCCTTCGGCCCCCTCGCCTGGACCGACCCGGTAATCCTGGGCCATCGCGCCGACGAACACGCCGGTCCGGCTCCCCCGCACCGCGGCGGGATCGAGCCCGGCCCGTTCCAAGGCCTCCCAAGCGGTTTCCAGCAGCACCCGCTGCTGCGGGTCCATCGCGAGTGCCTCGCGCGGCGAGATCCCGAAGAAGTCCGCGTCGAATTCGGCGGCGCCGCGGAGGAATCCGCCCGCCCCGGCTCCGGCCGCGCCCAACCCCTGGTCCGCCAGCTCCCAGCCCCGGTCGAGCGGGAAACCCGAGATGCCGTCCGCGCCGTCCGCCAGCAGCCGCCACAGGTCTTCCGGCGAAGCCACCCCGCCGGGGAACCGGCAGCCCATGCCGACGACGGCGATCGGCTCGGCGGCGGCTTCTTCGAGTTCGCCCACCCGCTGCCGGTACCGCCGCAGATCGGCACTGGCCCGCTTGAGATAGTCCCTGAGCTTCTGTTCGTTGTCCATTCCCGCTCAATCCGTCTCGACGGCGAGCGGAAAAACGCTGCCCGCACCACAGATCAGAAATGTCCGGAGGGGCCTCGTCCGCCGCCTGCCCGCCGCGCCGCGGCACCGCCGCGCGGCCCCGGTCGTCGTTCCCACCACAACAGTTTCCCGCTGGTACGGCTGGGAAATCCCTATATTGGCGCGTGTGGACGGGTGCATCGGCGGCTACCAGGTCCCGGTCAGCGAGAGTTCGTCGATCCGGCGTTCGCGCTGCACCTGGCGCAGATCGGACTCGACCATCATGCGCATCAGCTCGGCGAAGGAGACCGACGGCTCCCAGCCCAGCGTCTCGCGCGCCAGCCCGGAATCCGCGCACAACGTCTCGACCTCGGCCGGGCGGACCAGCAACGGATCGATTTCCACGTGGTCCTCCCATTCCAGGTCCACGCACTCGAACGCGATCCGGACCGCGTCGCGCACCGAATTCGTCCGCCCGGTCCCGATCACGTAGTCGCCGGGCACCTCCTGCTGCAGCATGAGATGCATGGCGCGGACGTAGTCGCCGGCGAAACCCCAGTCGCGCACCGCGTCCAGATTGCCCAGCTTCAGCTTGTCCTGCAGCCCCAGCTTGATCTGCGCCACCGCCAGGGAAATCTTCCTGGTCACGAACTCCGTGCCGCGCCGGGGCGATTCGTGGTTGAACAGCATCCCGGAGACCCCGTACACGCCGAATGATTCGCGGTAATTGCGCGTGATGTAGTGGCCGTAGGCTTTCGCCACGCCGTACGGGCTGCGCGGGTGGAACACCGTTGTCTCGCATTGCGGCGTTTCCGTCACCTTGCCGAACATTTCCGACGACGAGGCCTGGTAGAACCGGATCTGCCCGGCGGTCGACGGACGCGAAGCGATCGACAGCCCGCTCACCATCCGGATCGCCTCGAGCATGCGCAGCACGCCCATGCCGTTGACCTCGGTGACCAGTTCGGCCTGCTCCCACGACATCGGCACGAACGAGATCGCACCGAGGTTGTAGACCTCGTCCGGCTGGATCTTGTCGACCGCCGCGACCAGGCTCGCCTGGTCCAGCAGATCGCCGTTGACGAAATTCAGGTCCGCGGCCAGCTTGCTGACCCGCGATTTCCGCGGATTCGCCTGCCCCCGGATCAACCCCCACACCTGGTATCCCTGCGCCAGCAGGTGTTCGGCCAGATACGAACCGTCCTGACCGGTGATCCCGGTGATCAATGCACGCCTGGACATTTCAACCTCTTTTCTCGGACACGGACAGCTCGCGATCGATCGGCCGCGGACCGGGGCGGCCCGGAAAGGAACTGGGGATATGCACGAACACGATTCGGCGGCCGGCGGCCCGCGAACGCGGCTACTCCGCGATCCTGGTCCGCGCGCACCAGCGGAAGACCGGCAGCACCGCGCCGTCCACCTCGGCGACTTCGCCGCTGTGCGAAAAATGCTCGTATCCGGAAGCGAACGCTATCTTGACCTTTTCGTGCAGGCTGTCGACTTCGGTGACCGCGCTTTCCCGCAGTTCGGCCGGACCGCCGGCGAGCACAATCCGTACCTTCTCCATCTCGATCATCCCTTTCGCGGAACCGGGGGTTTCCTCCGCGTCGACGACCCCCCGGAAAACCAGGGTGCACCTCGCCGCACCGGACATTCCCTAGAGGTTGTCCCGTGCCAGCGGCTCAGCCGAGCTCGATTTCCGGCTGGTAGAGATCGACCCAGGTGGCGATGTCGATCATGCGGTCGAGGGCTTCCCGGGTGCTGTCGTCGATGTCCGCCGGATCCGCCCGCAGCACCTCCTCGGCCCACGCTCGGTTCGCGAACCGGAACACGGGATGGTCGGCGTCCGCGGTCAATTCCCGGGCCATCTGCTGCAGTTCGGCGGCGTACCGCTCGTCCTGCGTCGCCGGGAACGGGCTCTTCACCCGGTCCCGGACCGAAGCGGGCAGCAGGTCCCCCGCCGCCGCCCGGAGCAGGCTCTTTTCGCGCCCGTCGAAGGTCTTCATCGCCCAGGGGGTGTTGTACACGTATTCGACGAGACGGTGATCGCAGTACGGCACCCGCACCTCCAGGCCGACCGCCATGCTGATCCGGTCCTTGCGGTCGAGGAGCATCGGCAGGAACCGGGTCAGGTGCAGGTGGCACATGACGCGCATCCGGCGTTCCTGCTCGGTTTCCCCGGGCGGCGACTCCACGGTGGCCGCCGCGTCGCGGTAGGAGTCCTTGAAGTAGGTCTCCAGGTCGAGCGCGGCCCGCAGATCCGGGTTCATCATCGCGTTCGCGTTCGAGTCGTCCCACGCGGCCAGCACCGGGACCATCCACGGGTACACGTCGGCGTTCGCGAACTCGGGAACGTGGAACCACGGGTAGCCGGCGAACACCTCGTCGGCTCCCTCGCCGGACAGCGCGACCGTGGAGTGCTCCCGGATGGCCTTGAACAACATGTACAGCGGCACGTCGACATCGGCCATGCCGACCGGGAAATCACGCGCCGCGATCACCGCCTTGCGGTTCTCCCAGTCGGTCATCGAGGTATACGGCAGCACGATGTCCTCGTGCACCGAACCGATGTGCCCGGCCACGTCGTGGACGAACGGCGAGTCCGGGGTGGCGCGCATCTGATCGGGCCGGAAGGATTCGTTGCGGCCGACGAAGTCCACCGAGTACGTGTGCACCCGTTCGCCGTGCGCGGCCAGCCGCCGGGCCGCCACGACGGTCAGCGAACTGGAATCCAGCCCGCCGGAGAGCAGGACGCACCGCGGGACGTCCGCCACGAGCTGATGCGCGACGATGTCGTCGAGCAGCTCGCGCGTGGTCGCGACGGTCGCGTCGAGATCGTCCGTGTGCTCGGCCGGCCCCAGCTCCCAGTAGCGGCGCTCGCGCACGCCGGAGCGGTCGGCCACGACCAGGCTCCCGGGACGGACTTCCCGCATTCCGGACCAGATCCCGGCCCCGGGGGTGTTCCACCCGTTCAGCATCTCGCGAAGACCGTCGGCCTTGATCACCCGCTTCGCCAGCGGATGGGCCAGAATCGCCTTCGCCTCGGAACCGAAGAGCACCCCGTCGCCGGTGGGAGAGAAGAAGAACGGCTTGATGCCGAGCCGGTCCCGGACCATGACCAGCTTCTCGTCCCGGCCGTCCCAGATCGCGAAGGCGTACATGCCCTCGAGCCGGCCGGCCACGGCCTCGCCCCACTCGAGATACCCCCGCAGCACGACCTCGGTGTCGCTCGAGGTGGCGAACCGATGGCCGCGCCCGCGCAGTTCGGCGCGCAGTTCGGCGAAGTTGTACGCCTCGCCGCTGTAGGTCGTCACCACGCTCCCGCCGGGGACCTCGGCGCGCATCGGCTGCGCGCCGCCCTCGACGTCGATCACCGCGAGCCTGCGGTGCCCGAACGCGATGTGCCGGTCCGCCCAGCCGCCTTCGGCGTCCGGGCCGCGGCAGGCCATCGTCTGGCTCATCGCCGCCACCGCGGCGCGCTCGGCCCGCAGATCCCGTTCAAAAGACAGCCATCCGGTGATGCCGCACATTCCGCCGCTCCCTCCGAGCCGGGGCGCCGGCTGCGCCCGCAACGCACGATCGCAGAAGGCGAACGCGGAAACCTCTAGTCCTCGGGCCGGGAACCCGCCGTCCGGGCCCGGCACGTCTGGGACTTTCCCCAGCCCCGCCCGCCCCATACTGACCGCGCACCGGGCCGTTCCGAAGAAGGGCAACACCATGAGCCGCGACTGCGTGATCGAGGCCACCGCGATCACCCGGACGTTCGGCGCGGTGACCGCGCTCGACGAAGTGAGCCTGTCGGTCGGCCGCGGCCGCGTACTCGGTCTGCTCGGCCACAACGGCGCGGGCAAGACGACCCTGGTCAACGTCCTGGCCACGACGCTCCCCCCGACGTCCGGGTCCGCGTCGGTGGCCGGCTACGACGTGCGCCGCCAAGGCCCCGAGGTGCGCAGGCGGATCGGCCTCACCGGGCAGTTCGCCTCGGTGGACGCCGCGATCAGCGGACGCGCCAATCTGCTGCTGCTGGCCCGCTTGCTGGGCGCGAACCGGCGGCAGGCGGCCGAGCGGGCCGACGAACTGCTCGCGGTCTTCGAGCTGGCCGAAGCGGCCGGACGGCCCGCCCGCACCTACTCCGGCGGCATGCGGCGTCGGCTCGACCTGGCCGCGAGCCTGGTCGGACGGCCGGAGGTGATCTTCCTCGACGAGCCGACGACCGGACTGGACCCGACGAGCCGGAACACGCTGTGGCAGATCGTGGAAGGACTGGTCGAACAGGGCACCACGGTGCTGCTCACCACCCAGTACCTGGACGAGGCCGACCGGCTGGCGGACACGATCGCGGTCATGTCCGCGGGCCGGGTCGTCGAGTCCGGGACCGCCTCCGCGCTCAAGGCCCGGGTCGGCCAGCGCTCGGTGCACGTCCGGCTTTCGGTTGCCGCGCAAACGGATCCGGCGTGCGCGGCGCTGCGCCGCGCCGGACTGCAGCCGGCCGCGGCCGAGCCCGGCGCCGTCGTCGCTCCCGCCGATTCCGCGCGCGAACTCGCCGCGGTCATCCGCGCGCTGGACGAGGCGGGCATCGAGGTCGACGACATCGGACTGCGGGAACCCACGCTGGACGACGTCTATCTGACCCTCACCGCCCGCCATTCCGCGCTCGCGGCCTGACCCCCTCAGGAGCCTTGCCATGACCGCTTTTCCCGGCCCGGCCGCCGTCCCGGCCCGCTGGCCGTCGAGTTCGTTCGCCGCGCAGGCGGCCACGCTCACCTGGCGGCAGCTGCGCACCGCGGTGCGCGACCCGCAGGAGATCCTGTTCGGGCTGCTGCAGCCGACGGTGCTGCTGTTCCTGTTCACCCAGGTGTTCGCGATCCTGACCACGACCGCCGCCTTCCCGCCTGGACTGTCCTATGTGGACTACCTGATGCCGGCGATCCTGCTGAACAACGCGCTGCAGCAGGCGATGCAGTCCGGTGTCGCGCTGGTCGAGGACCTTGACAACGGCTTCCTCGCGCGGCTGCGGTCGATGCCGGTGCACCCGCTCGTCCCGCTGGTCGCGCGCAGCTTCGCCGGCCTCGGGTTCTGCGCGCTGCAACTGGTGGTGATGCTCGGCATCGCGATCGCGCTGTTCGGCCACCGGCCCGGCGGCAGCCCCGCGGGCGTGCTCGCCTCGCTCCTGCTGGCGCTGGTGGTCAGCTGGGGCGTCGGCTGGCCGTTCCTCGCGCTGGGCGCGTGGCTGCGGCGGGCGCAGACCATGCAGAACGTCAGTGTCGTCGCCGTGTTCCCGCTGATGTTCATTTCCAGCGCCTACGTGCCGATCTCCGCGCTGCCGGGCTGGACCCACACGCTCGCGCAGCTGAACCCGCTCACCTACGCCGTCGACACCATGCGGACCCTCGCCCTCGGCATCCCCGGCGGCGGGCTGGGCGCCGCCGGGCTGACCGTCGGCATCTGCGTCGTGCTCGCCGTCGTCGGCGCCCTCGCCGCCCTTCCCGGCTTCCGCCGCCCGCTCTGACCGGGAGCCGCGCGGCCCGCAAGCCACAAGCCCGGCTACGTCCGTGAGGGGAACCCTGAGGGAATCAGATTCCCTCAGGGTTCCCCTCACGGACGTAAAGATACGGGCAGGCGAGTATCAAGCGGGCATGCATCGCCGCCGGCGCCGCACGGCGACGCCGTTTCACCAAGCGACGAGCAGTTCCGTCAGCCCGGCGGCGAGTTCGTCGTCCGGTGCGACCAGTTCCGACACCGGCCGCACCAGGCGCAGGCCGGGGAACCGCTTCAGCAGCGCGGAAAACGCCACTCGCAGCTCCACTCGCGCCAGCGGCGCGCCGACGCAGTGCCAGATGCCCGCGGAGAAGGTCAGGTGCGGGTTCGACGGCCGAGCGAGGTCGAACCGGTCCGGCTCGTCGAAGGCGCGCGAGTCGGTATTCGCGAGCGACAGGTCGAGCAGCACCAGGTCGCCCGCCGGGATGCGGACTCCGCCGACGTCGAGGTCTTCGCGCGCGTAGTGCGGCATGATCACGCCGCCCGCGCTGGCGGTGCGCAGCAACTCCTCGACCGCGGCGGACATCAGCTCGGGATCAGCGGTCACCTTCGCGCGAAGGTCGTCGTCGCTGCACAGCCGCGCGACGCCGAACGCGAGATGGTTCACCACGCCGCGGGACCCGAAGATCACCCCGGCGACGAGGTTCGCGACCTCGTCGCCGGACAGTTCGGTCGCGCAAACGCCGGAGAGGAGATCGTCGCGCGGTTCCCGCCGCCTCAGCGCGATCAGCCGCCCCAGCGCGTCCGCTACCGGACCCAGCCCGTCAGTGTCACCGCCGAGCATGCTGACGTCCGCGAGCCGCCGCCCCACTTCCTCCCGGTCTTCGGCGGGAATCCCGATCAGCTCGCACACGACCGCCATCGACACCGGGTTGGTGAACAGCTCCTGCAGATCGGCAGGCGGCCCGTGGGCGGCCATGACGTCCGCCGCTTCGTCGACGATCGCCGCCACCGCGGGTTCGATCGCGAGCATCCGCTTCCGGGAGAAGTACGGGGTGAGCACCGATCGCATCAGGCGGTGCTCGGCGACCTCGTTCGCGTAGTCGGTCTGGCCGGCGGCCGCGTCGAGGATCGGCGAATCGATGAATTTGGGCGCGTTGGCCGGATCCGGGTGCGCCCGCCCGAGCTTCGCGCCGGCGAGCAGTTCCTTGATCTCGGCGTACCGGGTGATCAGCCACGCTTCGTCGCCGGCATAGGTCCGCACCCGGACCACCGCACGGGATTCCTGCAGCCGCCGCCAGTCCGGAGCGGGCTGGAGCACGGGAATGGGCAGAGCGGCCAGGCTGGGCAGGTCCTCGGCAGGACAGGGCATTTCAGTCTCCCTTGCACAGGGGCGGGGTGCGGTGGTCGGGGTTCACCAGGCGACGAGCAGGGCGGACAGCCCGCCGGCCAGCTGATCGCTCGGCGTGCTCAGCTCCGCCACCGGCCGGACCAGCCGCAGCTCGGGAAAACGCCGCAGCAGAGCGGAAAACGCCAGCCGCAGCTCCATCCGCGCCAGCGGCGCGCCGACGCAGTGCCACAGGCCGTGGGCGAAGGTCAGGTGCTGATTCGGGGTACGGGCGGGGTCGATCCGGTCCGGGTCGGCGAAGGCCCGCCGGTCGAAGTTGGCGAGCGCGAAGTCCAGCAGCACCAGATCGCCCGCCGCGATGCGGACGCCGGCCACTTCGAGGTCCTCCAGCGCGTAGTGCGGCATGGACCCGCCGCCCGCGCTGGACGTGCGGAGCAATTCCTCGACGGCGTCCGGGAGCAGTCCGGGATCCGCGGCGACCGCGGCGCGGAGCCGTTCGTCGCTGCACAGCCGCGCGACGCCGAAGCCGAGATGGCTGACCACGCTGCCGTGCCCGGCGAAGATCACGCCGGCCACCATGCCGGTGGCTTCGCCGTCGGGCAGCCCGGCGGCGCAGACCCCGGACATCAGGTCGTCTCGCGGCCGCGCGCGCCGCTCGGCGGCCAGCCCGCCGAGCATCGCCGACAGCGGGCCCTGCCCGCCGGCTTCGCTGCCGAGCAGGCTCGCCTCGGCCAGCCGCTTTCCCAGTTCGCCGCGCTCCTCGGCCGGAATGCCGATCAGCTCGCACAGGACCGCCAGTGACAGCGGGTTCGCGAATTCCTCCTGCAGATCGGCGGGCGGCCCGTGCGCGGCCAGCGCGGCCACCTCTTCGTCCACGATCCGCGCCACCGCGGGTTCGAGCGCGGCCATCCGATTGCGGGAGAAGTACGGCGCGAGCACCGTCCGCAGCCTGCGGTGGTCGGCGAGTTCGGTCGTGTGGTCGGATTGGCCCACGGCCAGGTCGAACATCGGGCTGTCGATGAATTTCGGCGCGTTCGCCGGGTCCGGATGCGTGCGCCCGAGCCTCGGGTCGGTCAGCAGCTTCTTGATCTCGGCGTACCGGGTGATCAGCCACGCTTCGTCGCCGGCATAGGTCCGCACCCGGACCACCGCACCGGATTCCTGCAGCCGCCGCCAGTCCGGAGCGGGCTGGAGCACAGGCATCGGCAAATCGGCCAGGCTGGGCAGGTGCTCAGCGGAGTTGGGCATGGTCGGGCTCCATTGCGGATTGACGACGTTCCCTCTTCGGTCCGAAGATCCCAGTGCCGCGGCCACGCTGTCAAAGCTCCTGACGAAAGGGTGTGGAAAGCACCAGATCCCCGAGATCGGCCGAGGCACGGACTCGGCGGCGAGCCGCCGGGTCTCTAGTGATTTCCTCGGCACGACGGGTGTCTACTGCTGCCACGACCCGGCGACGAGCCGCCGGTCCGCTCCGCTTCCGCCGTCCGAAGGAACGCCGACCATGAGCATCACCGGGACGAACTCCGACCGCTGGCTCCGCCGGTTCCGGCCGGCTCCGGCCGCCGCCCGCCGGCTGGTCTGCTTCCCGCACGCCGGGGGCTCGGCCAGCTTCTACCGGCCGGTCGCGGCGGCACACCCGCCTGGCATCGACGTCGTCGTGCTGCAGTACCCCGGCCGGCAGGACCGTTACCGCGAACAATGCCTGCCCACCGTCGAAACCTACGCCGACCAGATTGCGGAGATCCTCCGCGGCGAACCCGAGCTGCCGACAGTCTACTTCGGACACAGCATGGGCGCGTCCGTCGCGTTCGAGACCGCGTTGCGCACCGGCAGCGCTTCCGCGCTGGTGGTCTCCGGACGCCGCGCGCCGGCGACACGCCGGGCGGAGCACTTCCACCGGCTTGCCGACGCGGAACTGCTTCGGGAAGTCGAGCGGCTCGGCGGAACCGACACCGCGATGCTGGACGACGCGGAAATGCGCCGGCTGGCGCTGCACGCGATCCGCAACGACTACCGCGCGGCCGAAACCTACCGAGGCCGGCCCGAAGCGCAGGTCGATTGCCCTGTCGTCGCGCTGATCGGCGACGCGGACCCGAAAGCCACACTCGCCGAGGTGGACCGCTGGCGCGAGCACACCACCGCAGCCTTCCGCCGGAAAGCCTTCCCCGGCGGGCACTTCTACCTCACCGCACACGCGGCCGCGGTGAACCGGGAGATCTCCGGCGAACTCGCCCGGGCCGGCCGTGCTCCGCACTCCCGGCAGGATCGCGGCGCCACCGCGCCCCGCACCGGCATCTCAGCCGCTTCGAGCTGAACCGCCGCGGTGCCGCGCCGTCGGCACCGCTTCGGCGGGAGCGCGGGCGTGCCCGGCCCCGGCTCCGGGCGTCGCCGACTCGGCGGCCCGGTCCCCGCGGACCGGCCGCCGCACCCGGGATCACGAAGAACGGATGTATTCCGGCCGGACCCGCGGCGGCCAGTGCCCGAGGCTGAGGATTCCCATCGAATAGCCCTTCGACACCAGAGCCGGCCGGTTGGTCACCTTCAACATCCGCAGGAGGGTGGTGACGTGATACTCGATTCCGCCTCGCGACAGGAACAGCTTCGCCGCCAGTTGCACCGTGGACTCGCCTGTCGCGACGCCTTCGAGGATCCGGGCGTCGACGGGGCTCAGCAGCACCCGCTTGCCGCTGACCGCCGGCGGGACGCCCTCGGCGTCTTCCGGCTGCACCAGCGCCATCAGCCCGGTGACCCGGCCCGCGCCGCCGCGCACGCCGACGCCGACCAGCTCGCCGACGAACGTCCCTTCGCCCGCGCCGAGCGCCACGACCTGTTCGGCGAACCGCGAGCGGCCCCCCTCGCGCAGCCGGGTCAGCTGGTCCCGGACCTTCCCGTGCACGCTCGGGTGCAGGACGTCGCAGAACCCGCGGCCGCGCAGATCCTGGACGCTGCGGCCGAACTGCCGGGAGAAGAAGCGGTTGACGTCGGTCACCCGCAGCCCGAGGTCGAGGTTCGCGATGCACATTCCGGACTGGTCGAACAGCGACCGGTATCTGTCGCCGTGTTCGGCGGCGTCCGGAGAGCGCCCCATGGCCGCGGAGCGATGGGACACTGGATTCGAGCTCATCTGAACAGACCGTCCCTCTCATGCCGTTGCGTCATTCGATTTTCCATCGTCAGGAGTCGCGTTCGGGGAATCGCCGGGAATGCGCCGCGCGGCGCACCGCTCCCGGCGTGGAATCCAGGGCTCGGCGGCGAAAACTAGTCCGCCGAAGAGCCGCCGGCCAACCGCCCGAAGACCAACTCCTGGCAAACGACAGTGTTTGCTTGCTTGTTCGCGCCATCGCCCGGTGCCGGGCACCGGGCAACGCCGCCCAAGACAGCCGGAAGCGAGACGTGGAACTGCGTCGCGCGGACGGGGCTGCCGTTGCCCGCACCGGCTCTTCCCGGCCGTCGCCCGTGGCCGCGGACCCGGTCTGTCCTGGCGGACCGGCCAGGCCGGCGCCACCGCCGATCCGCATGCGCCGACTCTCGCCAGCCCTCCGCAGCGGCCGGAATCCCGGTGTGGAGCGAGGAGCAGCACGAGACCGCGGCCACGAGAACCCCCCGAAGGGCCTGCCGCGACAGTTCGCCGTCGCGGAACTCCGGCCCCGCTGGCTCGCTCAGGTGAGCAAACTCGGGACTGGCTGCCCGTTCGCCCGGACACGGCGGTTCGCACCTCCCGGGTTCGCCTCCGGCGAACCTCGGAGACCAACGACCCCGCATTGGCCCCTCCCGTCATGCGGACCTCGTGGCGTAAACAGTGGTGCTCCGGTGCTGAACATTACCGTCGAGGACGGTTTCCCGGCAAGATTTCCAGCACGAACATGCCCGTCCGCAAGGTAAGTACAGGCAGCCATTAGGCGCCCAGATGAGCGTCAATCATGCATATGAGTGAACCCGATACCGAACCAACCCCGCTCACTTGTGCGCATTTGTGCGAAAATACGCACACTGCGTCTCGCCGGCCGCAGCTCCGCCCGAACCACGCCAGCCTTTCGCACTACAGTTTCCGGCTCGATCGGCGATCACGGACACAATGCCGATATCGCGTTCCCCCCGGATTCCGCGCCCCGTTCGGCCACCCGCCGCTCCGGCACGCGGCGCAACCGTCGCGGCCATCCGGCCATCGATCTCGGACAAGCCCACACCACCCGAGCGCGAACACTGACTTTTCTTTGCCATACAATGAACTTTCGGCAATCTCACGCCAAACTCCAGCCACCCGTCCGCCGCCTCCCCACTGCGGAAATCGTTGCCGCACAAGAATTCGACACGCATCCGTGTCCAGCTTCAGCTGGGGCACAAGTGTTTCCGCACGTTCCCGCAGACCGGACATCGCCGCACCTCAGACGAATACGATCAACCGGACCGCTCGCGACGCACCTCGAAGCACATTGCCGGCACCGCGCGCCGAAGCAGGTCAGTTCACCGCTTTAGCGCGGCAACAGTGCACATTTCGGATCCGGAAAGAACGACCTTTCGGGAACCACGATGCCGATATGTGCTCACCTGCGCACCCAGCCCACCGTATCCGGAGTTACCGCGAAAACATCACCAAGCGACCGCGTTGCCTCCAGTTTCCGGAACAGTCGGTCGGGACCGGTGACGAAAACGGTTTCGACGCCCAGTTCAGCCAGTCCGGCGACCGCGGCCGGCCAATCCACCGGACGATCGAAGCCGTCAAGCAGCATGCCGCGGACCCCGGCCGCGGTGCGCACCACCCGGCCGTCCTGATCAGCGACAACCGGCAATTCCGGATCGGCCACCGCGCACCCGGCCAGCACCTCGGCCGCCGCTTCCCGCAACGGCGCGAAGCGCCTCGCGTGCATGGCCGGTCGCA
Organism: Amycolatopsis silviterrae; assembly: GCF_042684085.1. Taxonomy (NCBI): domain Bacteria; kingdom Bacillati; phylum Actinomycetota; class Actinomycetes; order Pseudonocardiales; family Pseudonocardiaceae; genus Amycolatopsis; species Amycolatopsis silviterrae. The sequence continues at coordinate 467,233 of NZ_JBHUKS010000006.1, read as the reverse complement.
TCGCCCGCATGGCGTAGCCGCCCCGCCGCCGAACCGCCGACACCACTTCGCCGAGAACCGCCTCGCACACCGACACCATGACCGCGCCGTCGCCCAGGTCGGCCGAGACCTCCGCCCACTCCCCCCGTTCGCGGAGGCAGGCCAGCACTTCCGGAATCGCCTGGTCCGGCACGCGGACAAAGCACTGCGTCACGAAAGCCTCGGGCTGCGCGGCGAAATAGTCCCGCTCGCACCGAGCCCAGGCAGCGGTCAACCGGACCGCGTCGGCGAAACCGACAGCACCCGAGTACACCGCCGCGGCGCGCTGGCCGAAGCTGGGACCGACGCAAACACCCGGCGTCATCCCGTATTCGTGCTCGGCGCGCTCGGCCAGCGCGAGCGAACTCGCCAGAAAGGCCACCTGCGAAAACGGCCCGTAGTGCGCGGATTCGGCCCGGAACGCGGGCAGCACCGGCTCGCCCAGCACCTCGCCGGCGGCGGCCAGCCAGGGCCGGACGTAACGGTCGAGCACCAGGAACCGGCCGAGATCGTCGAACGTCGCCGGCGCCATTCCGGGAAAGAGCACCACGGCCGACCGGGTCACGCCGTCATCACCGATGCCCGTACGCCCGCGCCGACCGCATTTCCCGTACGCGAGAACCCGCCGCTCACGGCAGCCAGGCCGGTGCCTCGGCGGCCGGAAACGCCTCCGGCAGAACGGACTCCCGCGAGTCCGCCCCTCGCCCCGGGCGCTCGGCCACCCCGCGCGTTCCGCTCCCCGGGCACCTGTTTCCCCGGCACCCGGACGAGGTCCGAACCGCGGATCGACGCCAGCACACATCCTCTCCTCGCCTGAGGCAGCTCGTTTCGGCGCTGCCGGGGCTGCCCACATCCCAGCTTGCCTTGGCGGCAACCGGAAAAACCCCAGAGTTCGCCGCGCGCCCCGATCCGCTGCCGCACGAGTGCCAGAGCGGCGGGCGGGAGGACGCGTTCTCCCCGAAGCACATCGGTCCGCGCACCGCCGGAACGGCACCGGACGGAAGCGAGACGACGGCAACACCTGTCGCCGCCCGCACCGGCTTAAGCTGCGAGCATGGCCGACACGACATCGCCGACTCCGCAAGAAGCCTTCGACCTGCTCATGGCAGGCAACCACCGCTTCGTCACCAGCGCCCCGGAACACCCCAACCAGGACGCCGCCCGCCGCGCCGCGATCGCGCCGAACCAGCACCCGTTCGCCGTCCTGTTCGGATGCTCCGACTCCCGCCTCGCCGCCGAAATCATCTTCGACCGCGGCCTCGGCGACCTCTTCGTCGTCCGCACCGCAGGCCAGGTCATCGGCGGAGAAGTCCTCGGCAGCATCGAATACGGCGTCGACCTGCTCGACTGCCCCCTCGTCGTCGTCCTCGGCCACGACTCCTGCGGCGCCGTCGGCGCCGCCACCGCAGCCCTCGAAGACGGACTCGCACCCGTCGGCTACGTCCGCGACGTCGTCGAGAAGGTCACCCCCAGCGTCCTCGCCGCACGAGCAGCAGGCCTGACCGAACCGCACGAAATCCTCGCCGAGCACGTCAAGCACACCGTCGACCTGCTGCTGGACCGCTCCCGCGTGCTCGCCGACCGCGTCGCCGACGGCCAGGCCGCCGTCGTCGGCCTCCGCTACCGCCTCGCCGACGGCAGCGCCGAAATCGTCGCCGCACACGGCATCGACGCCGCCACCGCCAACGCGGTGCCCTGACCGGCCCGTTCAAGGGTGCGGCCCATCCCCTTCCTCGCCGGAAGCGACGAACAATCTAAGCCGGGTGCCTTCATTCGGCGGCGAACCGGGCCTCCACCGTCGACCCGGACGGGTCCGAGTGCATCCGCACCAGGTCCGCGAGATGGTTCACCGGCAGGAGTCCCCGGCCGCGGACCTGATGGGGAGGAGCCGGAAGGCGACCGGCCATCGGATCCGCCAGCCACCCCTTGTCCCGAACCTGGCACACCAACTGCCCGCCGGCGAAGCCCAGCCGCACCACCGCGGATCCGCTCCCGTGCTCGACGCTGTTGACCGCCAGCTCCGGCACCGCCATCACCGCGTTCTCGACCCGATCCTCGGCGAGGCCGTGCCGCCGCGCGGTCTCGGCGGTCACCACGCGGAGGTCGACGAGGTCGGGCTCGGCGACGACGAAGGACCGGGCACCGGGCGGTGGCGGCAGTTCGCGGTTGTAGCCAGCGACCACCGCGTCCGGCGTGTACCCGCCGCTCACGCACGCTCCCGCGCCGTCGATCAGACACGGGTGTGTCCGGACCGCGTCCGCCAGCTCGACGGGTCCCAGAGCCGCAGCGTCATAGGGGCACAGGATGGTCGCCCAGCGGCCCTCGAACGCCAGGTTGATCAACGCCTCGTGCTGCGCGCACGCCGGGTACTCCGCCGGCGACCGGCCCGCCAAGACCGGCTCCCCGACGATCCGCACGTGCCGGTCCGGATGCCCGTCGGCGAACGCACGCAGCACGCCCGGGATGATCCGGCCCGGATTGCGGCCCGCCTCGGTCATGTCGACCAGCAGCACCCTCCCGGCGTCCGCGCCCAGCTCGGCCCGCACCAGGCGCACGTGCTCCGGCGGCACGGCGACTGCGACCGGTTCGCCCGCCGCCAGCCCGTCGCGGGCAAAAGGGACGAGGCCCGCCAGGAACTCGTCAGCACTGCGGTAGAACAGCGCCGCGTGCAGGAACGCTCGGTCCGGTGTCACGGACGCCCCGCCCGAAACGCCGGGTTCTTCGCCGGCATCACATCGTCGAGGTCGGCATCGCCGAGCAGAATCTGGTCGGCGATGCCGCCGGGCTCGCGGCCTGCGGCATGAAACCGTTCGTCGTCTCGCCCGCGTGTTTCCTGACCGCCCGGTCGCTCGAACAGCTCAAAGTGGACGTGAGCTACGGCCGCAATCCGGTCCGGCTCATCGGGATCAGCGCGGGGATCAGCTACGGAGCCCTCGGCGCCTCGCACCACTCCATCGCAGACTACGCGGCGCTGCGTGCGATGCCCGGCATCCCGATCGTGGCGCCGGCGGACAACTGCGAGACGGAGGCAGCTGTCCGGTCCGCGGCGGCAACCGACGGACCCGTGTACATCCGGCTCGGGAAGCGGGCATTGGCGTGCGTGCACACCAGCCGGTCCGGGCCGGTGACGGTCGAGCACGCCACACAGCTGCGGGCAGGCGGCGACGCCGGAATCATCGCGACGGGCGAAACCGTGGCGATCGCACTTGAAGCCGCGAAAGCGTTGGAGCGCAAGGGGGTCGACACGACTGTCGTCAGCATGCCGACCGTGCGGCCGCTCGACACGGGCACGTTGTTCGAGGTCGCCCGGCGAGTTCGCGCACTCGTGACGGTCGAGGAGCACAGCGTGCACGGCGGTCTGGGCGAAGCCTGTGCGACGGCGCTGATGACCGGAGGGATCCCGGTCCGGTTCCGGTGCCTCGGCATCCCGGACGAGCCGATCGTCAACGGTCCCCAGCTGGACGTCCTCTCCCACTACGGCATCGGCCCGGACAAGCTCGCCGGGCTTGCCCAGGAGTTGCTGACGTGAGCGGGACAGCCGGCTGGACAGCGCTCACGAGGCTGCCGGAGAAGGCCGCCGCGTACGGTGCCGACCCGCTTCCCCGGACGGCGATGGCCATCGCCGCCGGGCTCGCGGGCGACGTCGCCGCCCGGCTGTGGGACCTGGCCCTGGTCGTGGTGAAGCCGGAGGCGCTGGTGAGCGGGCGGATGGCGGCCGTTCGCCGTTTCCTCGACGCACATGGACTGTCGGTCGTGTCCTCGTTCGACGTCGAGCTGGACGCGGCCCGGTCGAATGCCCTGTGGTCCTACCCGTGGGTCAAGGCGACCACCGATCGGATCCGTCTCCACGTGATGATGTCGGAACGAGAACCGTCGAGGTGCCTGCTCGTCCGCCGGAACGCGCGCGGCGGCCGCACTCCGCTGACGATGTGGCTCGCCGAGCGCAAGGGCTCGTCGAACGGGAACAGGCGGACAGACGGGCAGCTTCGCGCCGTGCTGGGAATGACGAACCGCATGATCGCGTTCGTCCACTGTCCCGATGAGCCGGCGGACCTCCTGCGCGACATGTACGTTCTCGGTGGTCTGCCCGCAGTGGAACTGCTCTTCGCGGCGCCGTCGATGCCCGAGACACCCGCGGACCAGGCTCCGCCGCGAGGCTGGACCGATCTGAACCTGACGGCACTTCTCGACCAGCTGACGCCGCGCGGACGAGAGCAGATGCGGACGCGGCTGGCAGCGCGAAACGAGCGAGGCGAGGTGGTGGGTCTGGACCAGGCTCTTCGCGACCTCCGCAGCTGGGGAGCGCGCGGGCGGTGGACTGAGTGCGCGCTGGCGGCCGAACTGATCCAGCACGACCGGCCAGGCGTCGCGAGTGCGTTCGACCGCCTCTCGGTCGAGCAGCTCTGCGCCCTCTGGCGGGACTCCGCACCGCCCCGCTCCGACCACCCCCTCCGGACGAGCGAGGTCGGCTGAGCACTGGCGGATTCCTCACGACGGCGACCGCGGCGTGTCGGCGGGCGATCATCCCGCGGCGCACTCGCTGTCCGCTCGAGAGCCGGCCGTGACATACACCGCCAGCTCTCTTTGCCCGTCCGCCGAAAGCGTCCTGAAACCGGGGGCGACCGCAGATTCGCCCCCGGTTTCACGACCCGCCGTGCGGAGCCGACCGGTGCGTCAGCCGCGGCGAATGGTGATGTCGGGAATCGCGTGGGACCCCAGGTGCGAGATGATCCGGGCGGCAGCCGCCGAGCCGAGGTGGGCGCATTCGTGGAGGCCCGCTCCTCGCGTGAGACCGTGCAGGAAGCCCGCGGCGTAGGCGTCCCCGGCGCCTGTGGTGTCCACGACCGCGGCGGGGACGGCGGGAACCTCGTACTGCACGCCCGCTCCGGCCACCACGGAACCTTTCTCCCCGCGAGTGACCACAAGAATCTCGCAGGCACCGCGCAACTGTGCCACCGCGGCGTCCGTTGTGGACACTTGGCACAGCGAGCGAATCTCGTCCTCGTTCGCGAACAGCACGTCCACTCCCGAACGCACCAGGTCGAGGAACTCGGCACGGTGGCGTTCGACGCAGAAGCCGTCGGACAAGCTGAGCGCGACCCGGCGGTCCGCCTGGTGCGTGAGGGACATCGCCAACCGGAAGGCGTCTTTCGCCCGAGGGCGATCCCAGAGGTAACCCTCGAGGTAGGTCACCGCCGCCGACGCCACCTGCCGGGCATCGATGTCCTCAGGCCCCAGTTCCGCGCACGCGCCCAGGTAGGTGCACATGGTTCGTTCGCCGTCCGGAGTGATTGCTCTGTGCCGTCCTAGTTCTTGGCCACGATTCCGTTGTGGATCAGCGAAGTCAGCATGTCGACGGCCTCGTCGGCGGACGGCGCGGAACGGGCTCCGGTTCCCCCCGGGGCCCGTCCGTCGGTCGCCAGCCAGACGTAGGCGAACTGCAACAGCATGCTGCTCAGAGCGGACGCGAGCAAGGCCGGCTCGCCCGCGAGCGCGACACCGCGTTTCTCCAGGTGCTCCAGATGCTGGTGCAACATGGTGGTGTTGAGCCATTCGCCGAACCCTGCGGTCACCCCTTCGTCCACCATGGACGCCTGGAACATCGCGACCATGACCGGCAAGTGCGAAGTGTAGGTGCGCCAGAAGACCTCGATGTGCGCGCGCAGCTGCGACCGGTCGGACAGGTCGTGTTCGTCCGCGGCGCAGTCCATGGCGGCGGCCCCGGCGGCGGCGTCGGACTGGAAGTCGGCGATCAACGCCTCCAGCAGCTCCTCTTTGCTCGCGAAGTGGTCGTAGAACACGCCGGCCGAACGACCCGCCTCGGCCAGGATGTCCGTGATCTTCGTGGCCAGATAGCCGCGCTCGGCGAACAGTTTCCTGGCCGCTTCCTTGAGGGCGAGCACGGTCTGTTCTGCCTTGGCCTTGCGGATCCCCTGACTCTGCGACCCCTTCATGGCCTTCCTTCCCCTCCCGGTTGTTGACGGCGACCGTAACAGGAAGTATAACCGAACCGTATTTCGCCGAATATGGTTTCGGCCTCGGATCTCACGAGAAGGCGTCGCGCACATGACGAACCCCACGGCCACGCCAGTGCCCACCACCAGTCCTCCCCCTCCCGCGACCCGGTGGTGGGGCCTGGTGGTGATCGCGCTCGCCCAGTTGGTGGTGGTGCTGGACACCACGATCGTGACCATCGCGCTTCCCACGACCCAGCAGGACCTGGGCATGTCGGACGCGAGCAGACAGTGGGTCGTGACGGCCTACACCCTCGCCTTCGGCGGCCTGCTGCTGCTGGGCGGCCGGATCGCCGACCTGGTCGGCCGCAAGAAGACCCTGCTCGTCGGGGTGGCCGGGTTCGCCGCGGCCTCCGCGCTCGGCGGGGCCGCGATGAACCCGGGCATGCTGATCGGCTCCCGCGCGCTGCAGGGGCTGTTCGCCGCGCTGCTCGCGCCGTCCACCATGTCCCTGCTGGTCACGATGTTCACCGACCATCGCGAACGCGCCAAGGCGTTCGGCATCTTCAGCGCGGTGCTGATCTCCGGCGGAGCCGCGGGGCTGATCCTGGGCGGGGTGTTCACCCAGTACCTGGACTGGCGCTGGTGCCTCTACGTCAACGTTCCCATCGCGGTCGCCGCCGGCGTCGGCGCGGCCTTGGTGCTGCCCAATGTCCCCGGCCAGTCCGGAGCGCGGATCGACATCGCAGGAGCGATCACCGGCGGCGGCGGGATGGCCGCGCTGGTGTTCGGCTTCGGGCAGGCGGCCGCGTCCGGCTGGACCTCGGGCCTGGTGCTCGGCACGCTGGCCGCCGCCGTGGTGCTGCTCGCGCTTTTCATTGTGCTGCAGAGCAAAGTGCGTCATCCTCTGCTGCCGCTGAAGGTGGTCTCGGCACGCAACCGGGTCGGCGCTTTCCTGTCGGTCGCGCTGAACTTCATCGGCACGTTCGGCATGTTCCTGTTCGTCACTTACCAATTGCAGACGGTCATGCACTACTCGCCGATCCAGGCAGGCTGCGCCTTTCTGCCGCTGATGGTGATGAGCGCGGTCACCGCAACGCAGATCGTCGCCCGGCTGCTGCCGAAGGTCCCGCCGCGAGCGCTCATTTCCCCCGGCCTGCTGATCGCCGCGGGAGGCATGTTCCTGCTGACGTTCCTGACGCCGGACAGTTCGTACCTCGCGCACATCCTGCCCGCAGAAATCCTGGTCGGCCTCGGGTCCGGCGCGGTCATGTCGCCGAGCCTGAACACCGCCACTCGCGAGGTCGCCCCCAGCGACACCGGCGTAATCTCGGCGTTCGTCAGCACGTCCCAGCAGATCGGCGCGTCGATCGGCACCGCGTTGCTCAACACCATCGCCGCCGGCACCACCGCGTCCTACCTGGCGGCGCACGCGACGGCCGGCCAGATCGAGGGAAACGTGTACGGCTACCGGACTGCCTGCGGCTGGGCGGCGGGCATCCTGGTCGTCGCGGCGGTGCTGGCGGCAGTTCTCATCAACACCCGACCGCAACCGCAGCGGCACTGAGCTGTGAGTACCTCGGAGACCGGCCGCTGCGCCGCGCGCGGCCGCCTGGTGGCGGACGGGCTCGGGCTCGGCTTCAGCGGTGCGGTGCACGTTCCCGGCAGCGCGCGGTACGACGCGCTGCGGCGGCCTTGGCGTCGGGAGATCGACCAGCGGCCGCTTGTGGTCGCGGAGGCCGCGACCGCACAGGACGTTCGTGCGGCGGTTCGGACAGCACGCGACCATGAACTGCCGTTCGCTGTGCAGTCGACAGGTCACGGCACTGTCCGGCCCTGCGACGGCGGGCTGTTGCTGGCCACGCCGCGGCTGAACCACATCGACATCGATCCCTCCCGCCGGGTCGCGCGCGTGGGAGCCGGAGCGCTGTGGGGCGATGTCGTTGCCGCCGCGGCGAAGGTGGGCCTCGCACCGCTGTCCGGGTACTGCCCGGAAGTCGGAGTCGCCGGCTACACGCTCGGCGGCGGTTCCGGCTGGCTGTCCCGGAAGCACGGGTACGCGGCCGACAGCCTGCTACGGGCCGAGGTCGTGACGGCCGACGGGGACGTCCTCACCGCGGACGCCTCCCAGAACGCCGAACTGTTCTGGGCGTTGCGAGGCGGCGGCGGGAACTTCGGCGTGGTGACCGAGCTGTCGATGCGGCTCTACGCGGTGTCCCGCGTCTACGCCGGGCTCAAGTTCTTCGACGGCGGCAACGCCGGAACGCTTCTCCGGACCTACCGGGACTGGGCCGCGACCGAACCGGACGACCTCAGCACATCCGTGTTTCTCCTCACCCTCCCGCCGGAGGTACCCGCGCCGTTGGGCGGCAAGCAGGTCGTCTGCGTCGGAGCGTGTTCGCTCGCCGCGCCCGCCGTCACCGAGCAGTGGCTGGCGCCGCTGTGGGCGGCCGGCGGACGCCCGCTCACGGGCGAGCTCGGCCCGATGACCTATCCGGAGCTGCTGAGGATGTTCGGGCCGCCGGAACCGTCGCAGGCCGCTCGTGAACGCATAGACATGTTCACCGAGCTGTCCGATCCGGTCGTCGCCGCGTTGACCGGCGACCTCGTCGACGCTTCGACAGCGGTGAACATCCGGCACTGGGGCGGGGCGATGGCCCGGCCGGACGCCGGAGCCGGCCCGGTCGGCCACCGCGACGTCCCTTTCTCGGTGTTGCTGAAGTCCGCCGCGACCAGTTCGCGGATCGGCGATCTGATGCTCGCCAACGAGCTGGCACCGCACCGGACCGGCGGGGCAGTGCTGAACTTCCTCACCGATCCGCGGCTCACCGCAACGGCATACACCCGGGAGGACTATCGGCGCCTGACCGCGTTGAAACGTCGGCACGACCCGGGAAACCTGCTGGGGCACAACCACAACATCCCGCCCGGTTAGCGGGAAGCCGAGTTCGGAATCGAAGATGGTGCGGCCGCGACGGGCGCGGCGGCGGAGTGCGCCGCGGTGATCGAAACCCTGCCGGCATTGCCGCCGCGGCACAGCGCTCGCGCAACGCGGCCGGTTGTCAGCGGCCCACCATCTTCGTGGGCAGCTCGGTGCGGCGAGTCACCCTGAGCTTGCGGTAAACCTTGGTCAAGTGCTGCTCGACAGTACTGACCGTGATGTAGAGGGTGCGGGCGATCTCCCTGTTGGTGTGCCCGGCCCCGGCCAACACCGCGACCCGCCGTTCAGCCTCGCTGAGCACCGACTCCTGAGAGCCGCCGCCCGTCGCGACGGGGGTGTCCGGCACGGTGCGCAGCTCCGCGTGGCAATCCCGGGCGACGTTGCCTGCCCGCCGGATCAGCGTCCTCGCCCGCGAGTAGTCCTTGAGCAAGGAGTACACGTGGCTGAGGTCGGTCAGCGACCGGGCCATCTGGAGCCGGTCCCCGCATGGGCAACCCGGAACGTCCCGTCGTGGCGGTTCTCGGCGACGGGTGCACGATGTTCGGCCTGCAGGGACTCTGGTCGGCGGCCCGGTACCAGGTCCCGGTGACGTTCGTCGTCATGAACAATGGCGAGTACCGCACCCTCAAGGAGACGCTCGACCGGTGGGAGAGCCGCGCTACCGCGATGGGCCATTATCCCGGCCTCGACCTTGCCCCGCCCCACCTCGACTTCACCAAAGCCGCCGACTTCTTCGGCATCTCGGCCACCCGCGTGCGCGACACTGCCCACCTCACTGACGCTCTTGGCAGGGCGATCGCATCCGATGCGCCGTCTCTGGTCGAAGTCCTTGTCACCGGACACCGCCCCCATTGACGGTGTCCCACCGACGGGAGCGCTGCCGGACACAGCCGCGGCTTCCCCGGCCGGCGCCCGTGTCAGGAACCGGCGATACGTCTGCACTTGTTCTCCGGAAGGCGGTCCGGCCACTCAAGTCTTCGTCCACATCGGACAGCTGCGGACGCAGCCCGGACCGCTGTTTCTCCGTGGCCCGGCCGACCCGTCCGGCACAGCCTCCTTCAGCTCATGGATCTCCGGAACGTCCCGTCCCACCGGACGCCGCCGCCGCTCAGCTGGTCCGCTCAGCCTCGGCGAGCAGCTCCGCACGCACCGCTACGACCTGCCTGCTCTGCCGTTCAGCATCGACGTTGATCGGTGATCAACGTCGCAGCGGCAACAGTGTGGATAGTGTCCCCCCTCGGACACACACGTTAGACACGTGGGGAGAGGCGGTCACTACGACCGCCTCTTTTTCATTGTCATAGCGGAGTTGTGCGCCGAGACCCCGGTAGACCCGCGTGATCCGCTCCGGCGTCCGCGAGTTCAGCACTCGGGCCACGTCGTCCACCGAATCCAGCCGCGCGTACACCTCCGCCGCCTCGATCACGGTCGCCTTGGGCAAGTGCTGCAACTCGGCGCGCGCCGCCTCCCGCTCCGCCTTCGCCGTGTTGATCGCCTCGACCACAGCAGCCGGATCCACAGCAGCCGGGTCCACGCCCGCCTCGATCGCCGCCTGATGGCGGCGCAACCGCGACTCCGCATCAGCCAGCCGCTTCTCTGCTGACTCCCTGCCGGTCGGGTGCGCCCCATTTGGTCTCCAGGGCGATCTGCGCGCGTCAGCCCGCGGTCCAAAGCCGGAGTTTGTCCGGGTTGCGCACTCCCCAGATGTGCTTGATCCGGCCGGCTGCGATCTCGAACGCCAGTACTGCCGTGGTGACGCCGTCCGCCTGGAGCACCAAGCCGGGCTGGCTGTTGACCGTGCGCTCCAGGATCGCCAGTGCGGGGGTGCCGCTGACGAGATCGATCAGGTAACGCGCGATCCGTTCGCCGCCTTCGACCGGATGGAGCGCGGCGCTGATGAGGCCGCCGCCGTCGCCGATCGCGAGAGCGTCAGGGTCGAGGAGGCCGATGAGGACGTCGATGTTCTTGGCTTCCCAGGCCAGCCTGAAATCCCGGACGATGCCGCCGAGCTGCGCCGCCGGGGCCGGGCGGGCCTGCGACGCACGGATGCGGCGCCGGGCCGAGGAGGCGAGCTGGCGGCACGCGGCGGGCGTACGGCCGACGATCCCGGATACTTCGGCGAAGGAGTAGCGAAAGACATCGTGCAGGACGAACGCGACGCGCTCGGCCGGGGTCATCGTATCGAGCACGACGAGGAAGGCCATGGTGATCGACTCGTCGAGGGTGACCCGGTCGGCCGGGTCACCGTCAGGTCGCGCGGAGGCCCACTCCGCGCGGTCGGGCACCGGCTCCGGGATCCATTCGCCCACGTAGCGCTCCCGCCGGGCCCGTGCCGACCCGAGCAGGTCGAGGCAGATCCGGCTGGCGACCGTCGTCAGCCAGGCTCCGGGGGACTCGATGGCCTCCTGCTCTTGCCGGGACAGGGCGTACCAGCGAGCGTAGGTCTCTTGCACCACATCCTCGGCGTCGGCCAATGAACCGAGCAGCCGATAGGCGAGGTTGATCAGCTGCCGTCGCTCACCCATGATCGCGCTCAGGCTCGGATCGAGCCCGCTGTCCGCCGGCTCGGCTGGGGTGGTCATGGTGTCCCGCTTTCCTCTGGTGCGTCCGCTCTCAGCGGTCCGACGAGACACCCTGCCGAAATGTCAGGCGACGTGCCGGCCTCACGTTTGGCGAGGGTGTCTCGTCGTACCACTGAACCAAACACCGTCCCGGCTAGGAGCGACCAAGCATGACCACGATGACCGCGCTGAGCGAGCTGACCGGCGACTACGTTCTCGACACCGCCCGTACGCGGATCGGGTTCGTCGCCCGGCACACGATGGGCACCAGAGTGCGCGGCCGGTTCGACGAGTTCGAAGGCAGTGCGCACCTGGACGGCGGCGACCCGTCGAAATCCGGCGCACGGCTCACGATCCAGGCGCAAAGCATCCAGACCGGCAACGAGCGGCGCGACGAGCAACTGAGCAGCAAGTTCCTGGGCGCCGGCGACCACCCGGCCATCACGTTCACCTCGATCGCGGTGGACCAGGTCGGCGAGACCGCCTTCAAGGTCGCCGGCGACCTGGCCATCCGCGGCGTGACCAAGCCGGTCGCCGTGGACTTCGAGCTGACCGGTGCCGAGAACGACCGGATGGGCGACCTGCGGGTCACCTTCCGGGGCGGCGTCACGATCAGCCGCGGCGACTGGGGGGTGAACTGGAACGTCGCGACCAGTGCCGCGGTCGGCGGCAAGGTGCGGCTCGAGTTCGACGTCGCCGTGGTCCGGCAGGCCTGACCAGGACGGAGGGAACGTATGCGGGTACGCATCGTCACGATCAACGTTCAGAACACCGAGGGTGACCCCCGGCGCGCCGGCCTGCTCAACCAGGAGTTGCGCCGGTTGGCTCCTGACCTGGTCGCCCTGCAGGAGGTCGTCGAGGGCGACGGGCGGCGGCAGCTCGACGAGTTGCTGGAGGGCACCGGGCTGCTCGGCACCCATCAGGCCACCGAGCTGGCCTACGCGCCGCCGTTCGCCGATCGCTACGGCGGCAACGCGGTGGCCACCCGCTGGCCCCACCAGGTCGTGGAGGTCCTCGATCTGCGCCTGGCGGGGGCCGGCGACGTTCCTTGGTGCACGCTGGCGGCCAAGGTCGCGCTTCCGGACCTGGGCGAGCTGTTGTTCATCTCCGCCACCGCGTCCTGGCGGCTGGACGCCGAAGCCGTTCGCGAGCAGCAGGCCCTCGCGCTCGCCGATCTCGACGCCCGGCACCGCACCGACCTGCCGACGATCATCGCGGGCGACTTCAACGCCGGTCCGGACGCGTCCAGCATCCGCTTTCTCACCGGGCGCCAGTCGCTCGGCGGGCGCAGTGTTCACTACCACGACGCCTGGGAAGTCGCCGGCGACGGGCCGGGCCATACCTGGAGCGCCGACAACGGCAACGCCGCCGCCCTGCTCGACCAGGTCGTGCGCCAGCCAGGGCACCGCCGCCGGCTCGACTACGTGTTCACCGGTTCCTGGCACGCCCATCCGAAAGCACGCTGCGAGATCCGCACGGCCGGCCTCGCCTTCGACCAGCCCGCCGATGGGATCTGGCCGAGTGACCACTACGGCGTCGTCGTCGACGTCGAGATCGACCGGGACACGTGATCCGGTGCTGCCTGCGGGCCTGGCTCACCCCTCCGGTGGGAACCAGGCCCGCAGGGTTTTCATGTCGATCGGAAGCGAGATGTGCTCGTGCGTGATCAGCCACGCGCCGTTCGACCGCCGGCAACCGACGGTCGAGCGCACCCAGATCGAGGTTTCCAGCCCGTTCGTGCGCTTCCCGGAATCCAGGTGAAGCATGTGCGCGAACGCGACGTCGCCGCTCACCGCGACCTCAAGGTCGTGCGTCCGCAGGCTGATGGGTCCGTCGTAGCCGCCGAACCACCGCACGAAGTTGCCGCGGACCTCGTCGGTTCCCGCGAACCGGAGCGGGGGAACGACATCGTAATAGACAATGCCGGGCGAATAGTGGGACATGAGCCGATCGATGTCTTTCACCTTCGCGGCTTCGATTCGGCTCGCCAAGAATTCCCTGATGCCGGTATCGATCGACGTCATCGTGTTCTCCCTTTCGCCGTTCAAGAACCCTGACCGCGACCCTTTCGGCCGGCGATGGTCCCTGTGGTTTCAGTAGTCCGACGACGCAACCCACCGAATTGTCAGGCGGCACGACGTTCTCGCCGCAGGGAGTCATCACCATCGTGGTCATCCGCTCAGCTCCGGAAGGCTCGGCGGCCCACGCGCCGAAGGTGAGCGCAGGGCGGTCCAGCACCCGTTCCACCGTGTCCGCGGTCGGGCCCGATCGCTGGGCATAGTCGGCCGGCGAGCCCAGCAGCCGCGCGGAACCTCTTCGGGGAGCCCTTGCGCGAGCATCGCCTGGCGGACGCTCTCGGGCGGAAGCTCCTCGAACGAGCTGTCCGGCGCGCCGGGGATGGACACACGCCGGGCGGCGGAATCCTGATTGTTTCGATGCCCACGTCCGCCAGGACGGCATCGAAGGACGCCGCGAACTGGCCAACCCGGTCGCGGATGAGAATTCTGAACTCGTCGCCTCGATCGCCGGGCTCCATCACGAGGTTGCGGATCTGCTGTCATCGTCGGGGCCGGCGTGCGCAGGAACTGCCGCCAGGTCGTGTCGGTACGTCGGTCCGGCGCCGGAGGCATGCGCGCCCGCTGCAGAATCCGCCGGACCGTCGAGGACCCGGCCCGGTGGCCAAGCTTGAGCAGCTCACCCTGGATCCTCTTGCGGCCCCAGCTGTGGTTCCTGCAGCCATCCGTTCGATCAGCCCGGCGAACACAGCCCGGCCAGCCCCATCCAGACGAGGTTTCGGGTTGCCTCCGCGCTGTACGGCGACCTCGTGGCGCAGCACCAGCAACTCGATGTTCTCGGACGCTGACGAACGACCGAGCGACACCAGCAGGCCCACCAGCAGGAGGAAGATCAGGCAGAGCAGACGCAGCGACCTGGCCGACGATCCTGCCCTACCCGCCGAACAAGCCATCGCCGCAGGTCAGACAGGCAACGACTCCCCCGGCACCTTGAGATTCCCCACCGCACCCGGCCTCGGCCGCCTTGATGAAGGGCAACAACCGCTCAGCGTAGTTCGAGGATCTTCGTGCTCACCGCGCCTCGGTCGATCTTGCCGTTGGCGTTCAACGGCAGTTCGGCGAGGACGGTGATCCGGCGCGGGACCATGTACTCGGGCAGCCGGGTGCGCAACGCGGCCAACGCCGATTCGGGGTCGATTCCCGTTCCCGCGCACGCCGCCTCAAGCACGGGCTCTTCGCCCTCTGCGGCGAGCATCACCACGATCGCATCCACGACTCCCGGCAGATCGCGCAGCGCTGATTCGATTTCGCCGAGCTCGATCCGGTAGCCGCGAATCTTCACCTGGTGGTCCAGCCGTCCCCGGTGGACGAGCAGCCCGTCCTCACGGGAGACGCGATCACCGGTCCGGTACCAGTGCTCCGGGGTTAGTGGCCGCTCGCCATCGTGGACTCGGGCCAGGCCGTTCTCGATGGTCAGGAAGCGTCCGACGTTGTCGGCCGGGTCTAGGTAGCCGTTGAATCTCTGCGCGCCGCGGACGACCAGTTCCCCGCTGTCCGCGGGTTTGCCTGCCGCGTCCAGGATCCGATGTTCGGTCCCGGGGTACAAGTGTCCGATGGGGACAGTGCCGTTCGTCGGGGTCGGCCACTGGCCGGAGTCCGGGGGAAGCCGGTACTCGGAGCAGCTGATGGTGCATTCGGTCGGGCCGTAGAGATTCTCCACGACGCTGTGCGGCGCGGCCGCCGCCCAGGCTCTGGCGTGCGCCAGGGTGAGCGGTTCGCCGCAGAACAGGCTCCAGCGCAAGGTCGGCATGCTGCCCGGCTTCAGCGCCCGCATCCGTTTGGCGAAGGACACCATGGACGGCACCGAGAACCAGTGGGTGATCTCCTTCCGCACCACGAACCGGACCGGGGCCAGCAGGTCGCCGCGGGCCGGCACGACCAGGGCCGCGCCGGTGCTCCACGCGGTGAACATGTCGAAGACCGACAGATCGAAGGTCAGGTCGAAGGTCTGCGACACCCTCGCGCCCGGCCCGAAATCGTAGCGTGCGATGACGTGGTCCAGGTACGCGGACACGTTGGCATGCGTGATCGGCACGCCTTTCGGGGTGCCGGTCGAACCCGAGGTGAACAGGATGTACGCGGTGGACGTGGGGTCGTCCCGGTGCTCTGGTACCAGGACGGACTGCGGGGCGGGATCGTCCAGCGGGATCGCCGGCGGGCCGAGGTCGTCGGTGCCGCCGAGCACCAGCCCGACCGCGCCGGCTTGGACGATCTGCTTGTTCCGGGTTGCCGGAGCGGCCGGGTTGAGCGGCACTACTGTCCGCCCAAGCCGTTGCACCGCAAGGTATCCGGCGAAGGTCGCGGGCGTTCGCGCGGCGGTGAGACCGATTCGGCCCGGTGGCGCTCCCCCGGTCGCGGCCATGATCCCGGCGGCCATCCGTTCGGCGGCCTCGGCGAGTTCGCGGTAGCTGAGCCGCTCGTCGCCGGCCTCCAGCGCGGGCAGGTCGCCGAATCTCTCGGCGGAGTCCGCGAAACGCCGGTACAGCGTTCGAGTCGGTACGCGGGAACCGGTCACGAGCGGGCCTTGCCGAGCAGCGGCTCGAGCGCGTCGGCGACGGCCTCCAGCATCAGCTCGGTGGTGCCGCCGCCGATCCCGAACACCCCGGCCTCCGCTCGGATCCACTGGGCGCCGCCCGGGGAGTAGCCGTCCGCGCCCTGCAGCTGCGCGCACCGGGACAGCACTTCGTCCACCGCCGGGCCGACGGCGGCCTTCAGCAGCGCGCCCTCGGCGAGGCCCTGGCCCGTCACGACGTCCTCGCCGACGACCTCGGCCAGCGCCCGCACCTGATGCACCCGGACCAGGCACCGGGCGAGATCCTGGCGAACCGCTGCGTTGTCCGCCAACGCGGTGCCGTCGATCTCCCGTCCCCGCAACCGCTCGCGGGTGTCGGCGAGCACCCGGCTGGTCATCGCGACCGCCCAGAGCGCGCCGCCGAGCCGTTCACCGCCCATGATCCGGGCGAACGAGGCCAATCCCCTGCCCCGGCGGCCGACAAGACGTCCAGGGTCCAGGCGAACCTGGTCGAACTCGATGTGCGCGGTGGCCGAACCGGCGAGCAGAGTCGTGCTGGCCGGTGTGATCCGCACTCCGGGGGCGTCCGCGGGAACCAGCACCCAGGTGAAGTTCGTGAAGTGCCGTCCGGGTCCGTGTTTGGCCAGTACCAGCAGTTCGTCGGCGGCGCCGGCCGAGGTGATCCAGCGCTTCTCGCCGGAGAGCCGCAGTTCGCCGCCGTCGGCCGCGATCTCGGTGCCGAGCCCGGCGAGGTCGGAACCGGGGGCGGCGGCATCGGTCGCGGCCAGCGCGAGCATGGTTCCTCCGGCGAGCGCACGGTCGTGTACGGCCGCGAGCACGGTGCCTGGCTTCGCCTCGGCGCCGAGCAGGGGCACCGCGCTCGCCGCGTGAACCAGCACGCTCAAGGTGATTCCGTTGTCGCCGCGGGCATCGATCGCCCGCAGCAGCGCGCCGAGCCGGGCGGGGTCGACGACACCCGCCGGGTACAGCCCGGCGAGTGCCCCGGCTTCCCCGAGCGCGCGCCATACCGTGCCGATCCCGGCGTCCGGTCCCAGTCCTCGCAGCGCCTCCGAGATCCGGTCCTGATAACCGTCTACAGTGGACATCGCGGCCTCGTCAGGCAAAGCGGACCTCCGGGTCGAGCAGCGCGAGCCTGCCGTCGGCGAGGTGCAGCCGGTCGTTGCTGTAGTTCAGCGACGCGGAGCGCAGGTCCCGCAGGGCCTGTTCGAGCCGGGTCCGCGAACCGCGGAGGTAGCCGTGCCGCATGCCGACCGCGTCGATGAGTTCGTCGACCGCGCGGTAGCACTCGTCGGCGGCGGTGATCTTCAAAGCGTTCAGCTGCAACTGGATTCGCGGGGTGCTGAGGTCGGCGTGAGCGGTGACGGAGGTCGTCGCGGCGGACAGCAGCGCGTGCACCGTGTCCAGCCGCTGCCGGGCGCGGGACAGCCGGGTCAGCAGCAGTTCCGAGCCGAAGTCGATCCGGCCGCGTTCCTTCGGCGAGCGCAACATCCGCAGCACCCGGGACAGCGCGCCGGCCGCGGTGCCCAGCCAGGCCGCCGACCAGCCCAGGTGCGCCATCGGCGCGAAGACCGACGAGGTGATCTGCGCGAACCCGCCGGGCTGCCCGACGACCTGGTACGCCGGGACCCGCCCGCGCAGGCGCAGGGCGACGCTGTGGCTGGCGCGCATCCCGAGCGGCTGCCACTCGCCGGACCGCTCGATCTCCAGTTGGGCGCGATCGGCGTAGACCAGCGAAACCTCGTTCGGGGACGCGGCGGCCGCCCCGAGCATCTTGACCAGGAAGCCGTCCGCCGCCTCTCCCCCGGTGACGATCGGGGCGAAACGGTCGATGACGAGGTCGTCCCCGGCGACGTCGAGCGCCGCCTGCGCGGTGAGCAGGTCTCCGCCGTTGCCTGCCTCGGTGGTGACTGAGGCCAGATAGCAGCGGCCCCCGGCGACCTGGGGCAGAACCAGCTCGCGCAGCCGATCCCCGCCGTGCCAGGCGATGGCGGCGACCTGCTGGCAGTGCATGGCGAAGATCATCGCCACGGACAAGTCGGTCCGGCCGAGTTCGACGCTGGCCTCGACCATGTCCGCGACCGTCCCGTTGAGACCGCCGTACTCGCGCGGGACGAGCAAGCCGAGCAGCCCGCCCCGGCGCAGTTCAGCGAGTGCTTCCTGGGGGAAGGTCGCGTCGCGGTCGGTCCGTTCGCGGTGCTCCCCCGCGACCTCGGCGACCCGGGCGACCCGGGCATCCAGGTCGGCCAGGTCGGCCACGGGCACTTCGAGACCCTCGCCGGCGGCCGTGACGCCGACGTCCGCGGCGCTCACGCCGAGCCCTCCGGCAGCTGCGCCTTCCGCAGTTCCGCGTGCACGACGTCCCACAGACTTCCCGCGGTGGCAAAGGTTTTCTCGTTCATCTGCTCGTCCGGCAGGGTGACGCCGAACTCGTCCTCGATGGCGAACAGGAGCTCGATCGACTGCATCGAGTTGAGGCCGAGTTCGCGCAGTACGGAGGCTCGTTCGAGGACGCGATCGCCCCGGAACCGGAGAAACGGGGCCAGCAGTTCGGTGAAGCGGGGATCCATCGGTCACTCCTGAAGGGAGACAGTCGTCCTGTTCAGGACGAGCCGGGTGCAGGTTGCGGGGACAGCGGGGCGGTCGCCGTCGATGACGACCTCGGCCGGCAGGGGATGCCCCAGGAAGCCGATCAGGCTCGCGGACAAGCCGTACGCCCCGACGTTCGGGACGCCGACCACGTCGCCCGGCCGCAACGCGGGCAGCGCCGCGTTCCGGCTCCAGGTGTCCAGCGGCGTGCACAACGGGCCGGCGACCAGCGCGTCCAGCATCGGTTCGCCGGGCTCCCCGTCGTGCAGGAGCTGCGGGGTCAGCGGCGGCAGCCGGCGCAGCCCGGAATTCCCGCCGAGGTGGTTGATCCCGGACTCGAGCACCACGACGTCCTTGCCCTGCGAGCGTTTGACGTCGAGCACCGTGCACAGCAGGGTGCCCGAGGTGCCGACCAGATAACGCCCGGACTCGAACATGACTTCCGGTGTGCCGTCCCGCCAGCCGGGGGCGTCCGCGTCGAGCAGGGCGGTCAACGGAGCACGCAACGCGGTGAGATCAGCGTTCGCGCCCGCGCGCGCGAACGGGGCGCCGAATCCGCCGCCGAGGTCCAGTATCCGGAGCCGGACCCCGTGCGCGGCCAGTGCGTCCGCGACCTTCCGGCTCGAAGCAAGCGCATGGGCGAACTGGCCGAGCAGGGCGTCCACCGCGGTCAGGTTGGTGCCCATGTACAGATGCAGACCGGCCAGCTCGACCCGGGGCCGGCCGGCGAACCGCTCCGGCTCGGCCAGCACCCAGGCGAGGTCGGCGCCGAACTGCGAACTCACCCCGGTCATCGCGAGGCCCTGGCCGGGCGCCGGGTGATCGTCGTTGACGCGCAACAGCGCCGCCGCCGAGACGCCCGTCTCGGCGGCCAGCCGATCGAGCTGGTCCAGGGCGTGCGGCGAGTCGACCGAGAACTGCCGGACCCCGTGCCGCAGCGCGGTCCTGATCTCCGCGTCGCGTTTGCCCGGCCCGGTGTACAGCATCTGGGCCCCGGTCCAGCCCGCGTCCAGCGCGGCGGCCAGTTCGCCCGAGGAGCACACCTCCGCTCTTGCGCCGCCCTCGGCCAGCACCCGGCCGATCCCGGGATGCGGGTTGGCCTTGAGCGAGTAGTAAAGGCCGGTGCCCTCGGGCAGGGCCGCGCGGAGCAGGGCATGGTTGCGCCGGACCTCAGCCAGGTCGTAGACGTAGGCCGGGGTCGGCAGCCGGGGCAGGGCCTTCAGCGCGGCGGACGGCCCCAGCCTGGCGTACGTGCTAGCGGCCATGAGTCGTCTCCTCCTGCTCGGCAACGGCCGCGAGCCGGGCACGGTCCACCTTTCCGTTGGCGGTCAACGGCAATGCGTCCAGGACCCAGCAGACGCCCGGGACCTTGAACTCCTCCAGGTCCTGTCGCATCGCCCGCAGCACCTCGGCCGCGTCCAGGCTTCCGGTGACGAACAGCCGGGCGGGCGCCGTGCCCGCCGGGGCCAGCACGGCGGCGGAATCGACCCCGGCCACCCGCCGGGCCGCGGCCTCGACCTCGGTGCAGCTGACCCGGAAACCGTTCTCCTTGTAGAGATCGTCCCGGCGGCCGCTGACGTAGAGGTAGCCCTCGTCGTCAAGCCAGCCGTAGTCGCCGGTGCGCAGTTCGGGAAGCAGCCCTTCGGCGCGGGGGAATCGCTGTGCGGTCAGCTCGGGGCGGCGCCAGTACCCGGCCATCACGTTCGGGCCGCGCACCACGATCTCCCCGATCTCGCCGGGCGGAAGCCGGCGCCCGCCCGGGTCCGCGGCGTACACCTCGGTGCCGGGAAGGGCGCGGCCCGCCGAACCCGGCCGGAGCAGATCGCCGTCTTCGGGCATCACTGTCGCGCGCTTGCACTCGGTGAGGCCGAACATGAGCTGCACGCGCAGATCCGGCAGGAACTCGCGCAGTGTCGCCAGTGTTTCGACCGGCATGGCCGCGCCCGTGCTGGTCAGCTTGCGCAGCGGCAGGGCCCGGCCGCCGGACCGGCGCAGCAGCCGCGCGAGCGCCTGCGCCACGGACGGCACCGCGGCGAGCACGGTGCCGCCGGAACGCGCCAGCCCGTTCAGCAGCGGGGGCCCGATCTCGTTTGCCTTGGCGAGCCATACGTGCGCACCGGCCAGCGTGGCCAGGAACAGTTGGTAGAGCCCGTAATCGAAGGACAGCGGAAGCGGGCAGTAGACGACATCGTCGTGCCGGTAACCGAGCACCGACTGGATCAGCCGCGCGGCGACCACGACCTGCTCGTGCGTACTGACCACGGCCTTGGGCAGCGCGGTGGTGCCGGAAGTGTAGATCAGGCACGCGATGTCGACGGCCAGCGGCGACGCCTGGATCCCGTTGGCCGGCGAGGCGGACCCGGTCGCGTCACGGTAGGCGGCCGCACCGTCGATCGCGGTGATTCCCCGGCTTTCCGCCATGGCGCGGGCCTGCGCGCTGTGGCTGATCAGCAGCGCGGGTTCGCTGTCGTCCAGCACGTGTTCCAGGTGCGTGCCCCGGACCTGTTCGTTGAGCACGCTGAACGCGACCCCGAGCCGGGCCGAGCCGTAGACCAGCGCGGGCAGCAGCACCGAATCCGGCAGGTGGATCAGCAGCCGGCACCCACGCCGGAGACCGCGTTCGGACAGCCGTGCGGCGAACGAGCCCGCGGCCGAGGCCAGTTCGCGATAGTTCCAGGTCTGGCCTTCCCCGGTTACGGCGGGCCGATCCGGCCAGCGGGCCGCCGCGCTGGACAGCAAGTCGGCGAGCAGGCTTCCGGCGGGCGGCGCGGTCATCGAGCCGGTCCTCGAACGGCCCGCACCAGCTGGGGCGACGAACGGAGCAGGACCCTGGCGATCGTGTCCACGTCGTGCAGGTTCTCCGGAACCAGTGCGTCCGGGTCGAATTCGACGCCGAGCCTGGTCTCCAGCCGCTCGACGATCTCGACCATCCGGAAGGAGTTGAACGAGGGGGTGCCGGTGAGCGGCTCCCCCGCCAGCAGCCTTTCCTCAGCGATGCCAAGCACCTCCGCGGCGACCGAGGCGATCGCGTGCCGCACCTCGCCGGGCAGGCCGGGCCCTTCCGGTTCGACAGGACCGGTGCCCTGCTCGAATACCTCATGGTCACGACGCAGCAGTTCCGCGAGGCGGGGCAGCGGGCCCGTCGGCTCGGCACGGCCGCGTTCGACCCTGCGGTGCGCCAGGTAGGTCTGTTCAGTCAGCGATTCCCAGTCGCGGACATGCCGCGCGACGGCGTCCTCGGCCGCTCCGTCGAATGCGTTGGTGTGCCGCAGGAACGCCGCGTGCAGCGCGCGGGCTCTGGTGAGCAGCCAGGTCTCTAGTGTGAGCTGCTGCAGCGCCCGTTCCCGGTCCGGGTGCTCCGCGTAGGCCCGCACGTAGCCGTCGATCACGCTGTCCGGCGCGAGGTCGGTCGAGGCCCGGGAACGGGGTGCCGCCGCGCGGGCGAACTCGGCCAGCACGACCGGGCCGGGCAACGCCGCGAACTCGGACCGGTCCAGCGTCCACCGGCACGGGCGGGCAGCGCCCCACGGGGTTTCGTTGTGGTAGGCGTCGATTCCGCCGATTCGCGCCGGGTCGCCGTGCTCGGCGAGGAAGCTGTGCTCCAGATGCCGCTTGCCGGCATAGGGCACCCACGGCAGCCCGAAGGCGTCGGCGACGACCAGGAGCCCCGGACCTGGCTCGATGTCCGCCGCCTGCCTCCGGTCCGGCCCGCGCACCGTGAACCCCAGGACCGCCGGGGCCTCGGCGAGCTGCCGCAGCGGATCCGGTTCGACGCTCGGCAGGCCGTCGCCTGCCGGGACAGGCCGGAATCGCAGGCACGCGCCGAGGGCGAGACCGGCGCCGGGGCCGTGCCACCGCTCGGCGAGCACCGCCAGGTTCACCTGGACGCAGTCGTACAGCTCGGCGGGAAAATCGTGCGGCAGGCCGACTCCGGCGCCGGTACTGGCGATATCGGTGTCCATCAGGTCCTTCCGGAGAGGAAATCGTCGAGGTGACGCCGGATCAGTACGAGGTTCTCGCCGGTGAACACGTCGAAATGTCCGCCGGGTATCTCGCCGGCCCGCAGCCCCGGGCAATGCCGCGACCAGTGTTCGACCTGCCCGGCCCGTTCTTCTCCCGCGCACGTGATGAGCAGCGCCGGTCCTAAGTGGACGGACCGGGCCAGGTAGCCGGCGGCCGCGCTCAGGTGCGCGTCGGCGGTCCGCAGCGCCCGTTCCCGGACGGCCGGATCAGGTTCGCCGGCGAGTTCGGACAGCACGGCGGCGTGCAGGTCGGTCCGCGCGATCCGTTGCCCCGGGCTGGGTACGGCCACGCTGTCGATGAGCAGCACGGCCGGTGGCGGGCCGGTCGCCGCCAGCCGGACGGCCAGTTCCCACGCCAGGATTCCGCCGAGCGACCAGCCGGCAAGCAGGCCCGGCCGGTCCGGAAGCGCCTCGATCAGCGGCAGGTACCGGGCCGTCAGTGCCTCGACCGTGCGGTCCGGTTCCTCGCCGGGGCGCAGCCCGCTCGCCCGCAGGCCGTGCACCGTGCCGCGCCGGGACAGCATGGCGGCGAGGCCGAGACAAGCGCCGAGGCCGCCGCCCGCCGGGTGGATCAGCACGCTGGTCAGCTCCCCCGCCCGCCCGTTCAACGGGATCAGGCAACTGCCGGTGCCGGCAGCCGGTGCGGCGTTCATCGCGCTGCGGTTTCCCGCGCCGCATGCTTCACGCGCTCACCAACGGGCGGATTCGCCCGCCGAACGCGAACAGCCCCACTCCGTGCCGCTCGATGCCGAAATCACCGAAACCGGCCGCGGTGAGGTCATTGCTCAGTTCGTCTTCGTCGAACCAGTGGGAGTAGTATCCCGTCGATTTGACGCGAAGGTCTCCGGCCGCGAGGTCGTAGTCACCGTCGCCCACCGTCCCGCACAGGTCGGGATTCGCCGAGTAGAAGGACTCCACCGCGGCGCCGAGGTGCTCCCGGTTGAAGACGGCGATCAGGAACGAATCCTCCGGCCGCAGGATCGCCGCCATGTTCGCCATGACCGAAGACCGGACATCGGGCTCCAGGATGCCCAGGGTGTTCATCACGCAGGAGACCAGCTTCGGCAGGTTTTCCGCCTCCGCCGGCCCGCATTCCTCGAGCAACTGGCGCAGCTGCGCCGCGTCGCCGGAGATGAGGTGCACACTCGGGTCGCCGGCCGCCTGCCTGGCCGCGTAGTCGATCAAGCGTTTCGAGCGGTCGACCCCCACCATCATCTTGAAGACATCCGGAAACGACAGCATGAATTCGCCGGGGCCGGAACCCACCTCGATCAAACAGGAATCCGTCCAGTCCCGCGAACGGACAAAGCGGAGTTCGTCCTGGTAGACCTGGCGAAAAATGGGAAACCGGTAGAACGCGGTGTCATACACATCCGCGTTCATCGTTTTCCACACGCGCCACGACGACGCGGTTCGCGACAATTCCGCCTCGCTCACTCGATCCCTCCCCGGTCTGCGCGGCCGGCGCGACGACCCGGGGCCACGCGGTTCGCGCCGGGGACCGCGGTATCGGCCGCGCACACCATCATGAGTCGAACCTCTCAAGTCCGGGGCCAGAACGTAAGAGCCGCCCGCCGTGCCCAATTGGGCAGGGCGAACGATCATGGTCCCCGGACATCCGGGGCCGCCCGCTGTCCGATGCCGCGGCGGACGACTCCGCCAAACGGTGGATCTAGGAACACCACTTTCTAAATATGCTGGGTTCCGGTATGCAGGGCATGATGCCTAGGGGGGCAGACGACATGGACCAGTCACCCGCCATCGGATCGGCGAAGTGGCGTACCGGCGGAGACGATTCGTTCCTGGTGAACACCTCAATCGACAATGAAGTAGTGCGATTCGGGCTGGAACGCATGCTGCAGTCGATTCCCCGCGTGCACGACCCCGGAAACGACGCCGATATCGACCGGACCATCACGATCAGGCTGGTCAGCGAACTGGCCGGCGCCGCCGGACCCCGGCCGGCACGGAGATCACTGGTTGTCCTCGATTCGACGCGTCCCGAAGATCTCGCCACGGCGGCGCGTTCGGGCGCGGTCGGTTTCCTGGACCTCGCCGAACTCACCCGGGACACGCTGCAGGAAGCCCTGGTCCAGATCGACCGGGGCAAGACTCCCACCTCCGACGTCATGGTCCGTCATCTCCTGGACACCGGACGCCCGGCCCGCCCGGCGCGGGAACGGGAGCCGCCGCCGCTGACTCCGCGCGAACTCGACGTCCTCGCCCTCCTCGCCGACGGCATGAGCAACAAACTCATCGCCCGCAACCTGTTCATCTCCGCGCACGGCGTGAAAAGGCTGGTCTCCAGCATTCTCGCCAAGCTCAACTGCCCGAATCGCACGCTCGCGGCGGCTCGGGCGATCGAAGAGAAAATCGTCAAACGCCCCAATCTGCCGTAATCGGCCAGTCGCCCTCCCGGACGAACTCAGCGAAGAGCCAATCCCGGTGCGAAACCACGACGACCTGCTGTCCGAGAGACCGGTCAGGTCCGGGCCGCGGCCCGGACGCCCGTCGCAGTGACCGCCACGGCGCCGATCAGCGCGAGCGCGGCCAGCACTTCCGCGAGAGGGATGCGGTCCGGCATCAGGTTCGCGGTCAGCGAGCCGAGCAGGGCGATGCCGAACACCCCGCCCAGCTGACGGGCCGCGTTGAGCAGTCCGCAGGACACCCCGACGCTGTCGCTCGGCACGTTCGCCAGCACCAGCGTGGTCATCGACGTCGTCACCAGGCCGGAACCGACCCCGAACACGCCGAGGGCGACCGCGAGCACCCAGTACGGCTGCCAGGCCGCGAACGTGAACCCGATCGAGCCCGCCGCGGTGCACAGCAGGCCGGCCAGCAGCGGCTGCCGCGGCCCCCGCGAGGCGGTCCACGGCCGGGCCAGCCAGCTCGCCACCGGAGTGTGCACGAGGGTCAGCGGCAGGAACGCCAGTCCGGTCAGGAAGGCCGAGTAGCCGCGCTGGTCCTGCAAGTACAGCGTGTAGACGAACAACGAGCCGTACATCGAGAAGTTGAACGCCGCTCCGGCGAGCAGCCCGGCGCGCAACGGCGGCGAGGTCGCGGCCGCTGCCGGGACCAGCGGTTCGCGCAGGCGGCGTTCCCGCAGCAGGAAAAGCACCAGTCCGGCTAACGCCACGGCGAACAGGCCGAGCACCAGAGGGCCGGTCCAGCCCGACCGGCCGGCCTCGATCAGCCCCGCGGTCAAGGCGGTCAGGGCCAGCGCGGCGAGCACCTGGCTCGTCCAGTTCAACCGCACCGGCCGGGACGCCGCGTGCGTGACGTACTTGGCCGCCAGCACGATCGCGGCGACGCCGACCGGCACGTTGAGCCAGAAGATCGCCCGCCAGCCCACCAGTTGCACCAGGCCGCCGCCGACCAACGGTCCCGCCGCGAACGCGACGCCGGAGACCGCGGCCCAGGCGCTCAGCGCGGTGACGCGCCTGCGGCCATCGGGATACATCGTGTAGATGAGTGCGAGCGACGTCGGCGCCAGCAGTGCGGCACCGAAACCCTGGACCACGCGCGCGACGATCAGCCATTGGACGGCTGGCGCGAGCGCACAGCCGACGGAGCCGAGGGTGAAGACCACCAGACCGGTCTGGAAACCGCGGCGAGCACCCCACCGGTCGCCGAGCAAGCCGGTGGACAACAACAACGCCGCGAAGGTCAGGGTGTAGGCGTCCACGGTCCAGAGCAGCTCGTTGCTGCTTGCCGCCAATTCGGCCCGCAGCGTGGGAACGGCGACGTTGAGCGCGTTCGCGTCGAGAATGACCAGTGCGAACCCGACACACACGCCGGCCAGCCCCCAGCCCGACCGGTCCGGGACCTCGCCTGATCCGGCTGCTTCCCGGTCTGTGCTGGCGGAATCCTTCATCCCGCTGATTGTGCCCCGGAATCATTTCCAGCCCGGTGGAAGTATCGGTTACCCTGGGGTGTGCCCACCGACCAGCCCAACATCGCCGCGATCGCCGCGCTGATCGGCGATCCGGCTCGTGCGCGCGTCCTGCTCGCGCTGTCGGCGAACGACACGCTGCCCGCGTCCGCACTGGCGGCCGAAGCGGGCCTTTCCGCACAGGCGACCAGTTCGCACCTGCGGAAACTGCTGGACGGCGGGCTGGTCGTGGTCGATCAAGTCGGCCGCTGGCGTTATTACCGGGTCGCCGGACGGGACGTCGTGGCGGCACTGGAGGCGCTGGCCAGGATCGCCCCGGCGCAGCAGAGCCGGTCGCTGCGGCAGAGCAACCGCGACCGGGCGCTGCACTTCGCGCGGATCTGCTACGACCATCTCGCCGGACGGCTCGCCGTCCTCATCGTCGACGGGCTCATCGCGCGGCAGGCCGTCACCCCGCTGCCGACGCCCGCGGCCGAACTCGGCGACGCCGTGTGGACCAGCGGGCCTTCTGCCCGGTCGGTGTTCACCGAACTCGGGGTGGCGCCCGACTTCCTCCACGGCGATCCGCCGAATGTGCCGCTGCGTCCGTGCCTGGACTGGAGCGTGCGCAAGCCGCACCTGGCCGGCGCGCTGGGCACCCAGCTGCTGGCGGCCATGCTCGAACGCGGTTGGCTGGCCAGGAAATCGCGCGAGCGCACGGTCCGGCTGACCGCCAGCGGCAGCACGGCACTGCGGGGCGCGCTCGGCATCGAGGTGCCGGAGCGGATCGGCGGCTGAGTTTCGCCGGGCACCCGCAGATCCTTGGCGCGCAGGGTGAACTTGGCCGCGATGTCCCCTGCCGGCGTGAGCAAGTTTTCGCCGCGACCAGTACGAAAGCCTGCTCGCACACTTCCACTGAGCTGGAAATGATTCCGGGTTATCATCGGCCGCGTGCTCCACTCAGCCGGTGCCGACATGCTGTCCGAGGTGCACCGGGCGACGCAACGGCTGCCGCGCTCGGTTCGCCGGCTCGGCGACGCCGACGGAATGCGCAACCTGGTGGCGTGGGAGGCGACCGGTGCCGGGGCAACCAGCGAATAGGACGGCGCGATGAGTGCGGTGCTGGTCTGCCTGGCCACCCTCGCGGTCTTGATCGCGGCGATGCTGTTGCTGGCCGAGGTCGGCAGCCGAAACGGCGACTGCCCGCACGACACCACCCTCACCGTCACCGATCGTCGCTGCCACGGGAGTTACCAGGAAATTGTCGCCGAGCTGCACAATCCCGACGACCATCCCGTGCTCGTCGGCCTATCGATCCGCGCACGCCCCCAGCGCTATAGACCGACAGGCGGCCGAAGTGTGCGAGCGCCGTTTCGCACCTGCAGTCCTCAGCTGATCGCAAGCGGCCAGACGAACCTCGCCATCCTCCTGCCCAACCAGACCGCCGCTTGGCACTTCGCCATCCCCGACCACCACCGTCCGCTCCAGCTCGACACGGTCATCGAGCAAGCCGACCGGCTCCGCCTTATCCGGCATGTCGTCACCACTTTGCCCATCCCGCGGTCCGAGCTTCCATGAAATGCGGGCGTGGCGCGACAATGTCCATTTTGGACGGACGCGAATGAACCTCTATGCCTTGCTCGCCACCACCAGGTAGTTCTCGGCCGCGCCATCGAACGTGCTCGCTTCCGTCCGAAGCCCGGCCCGGTGCAGTTCGGCTTCGAGTTCCTCGTGCCGGTAGGGCCAGCAGGACAGCAGTTCCGAATGGACAGCAACCGATCCAGTCGCATCGACCTGGGCGATCGCGATCTCGATGTGGTGCTCCTCCTCCCACCGCGGCGCGATCTCCCAGCGGTAGACCACGACGGCGTCGCGGCCGTTCCGGCGGACGAGCCGGTCGCTGATGTCCAGCCGGGAACCTCTGGACCTCACGAGTTCCCACGTGCGGGAGGTGAGCACCAAGCGCCCGCCACGGCGCAGAAGCCGGGACATCGACTCCAGAGCAGCACCCCTGCCTCGCGCGCCCTCGGCATGGTGCAGCGAGTTGCCCACGCAGAACACCATGTCGAACGTGCCGTCCTCGAAATGCTCGGGCAGCTCTTCCCAGCTCGCCCGCACGGTCCGGACGGATGCCCCGAACTCCTCAGACAGCTCCGCGGTCCGGCGGACCATCGCGTCGCTGGCGTCAGTCGCGACAACCTGGATGCCACGACCGGCGAGGCCAACCGCCAGCTGTCCGGTCCCGCACGAACAATCGAGGACGTGAGCGTCGGACGGCAGGAGACCGAGGACGTCATCGAACGACGCGGCGGACTCGGCCGGAGCCAGCTTCGCATCGGAGATGAGCCACTCGTACACCTCGGCAAGCGCGCCATAACCCGTCACAACTGCTACCTCCGTCACGCGGCAGACTCACGGTCGCACCTCAGTACATCAGCGGAGCAGGTCGATTCACCAATGGTTTTGCAGGGGCAGCACTCTTTCCTTGTCCCCGGCCCGAACTCCAGTACATTTGCGGCACGACTCAGAGGGTGACGCTCAGCGGAGACGAAAGCCTGGAGCTGCCCGAATTCGACAGCCCTCCGGCCGGTGCGCGCGCTGCCGGCCTCCTGCTGGACGGACGAGATAGCCGGCGACGTGCCCGCGACCATGATCCTCGTGTCCCGCTGGCGCGAGATCGAGATCCACCGGGTCGACCTCGACCTCGGCTACGCCAGCCCGGACTGGCCCGCCGGGTTCGTCCCGTACTACCTGCCGCACGAGCTGGCGAAGAAACCCGGGCTCCGGGCGTCAGTGTGCCGCCCGGGCTGCCGGATCACGCAGTGCTCGCCTGGTTGGTCGGGCCGAAGCGGCCCTGGACTGCCTGAACTGCCCGCCTGGGCCTGACAGACGGAGAGCCATGCTGGTGTCCATGGTCGGCGCGGACGGCGCCGGCAAGTCCACGGTGACCAAGGCGGCCGCGCAGCGGCTCGTCGCGGCAGGCCGTCCGGTCGACCGGGTGGACCGCTGGGCCATCGTGGCCAACCCGGCGTACCGGTTCCTGTTCCTGATGTGGTCGATCGGCATGGCCGTGCAGGCCAAGCCGACGGCCGACCGCCCTGGCCAGATCACGCTGCTCGACGGCTGCTGGATGAAGCACGCGGCCTGCGAGATCGTCTACGGCCTGGAGCGCGGCTGGGTCGAGTCGGTGACCGCCGGGCTGCCCCGGTCGGCCGCCGTGCTGTACCTGCGCGCCGATCCGGCGGTCGCGTGGGAGCGCAAAGCCGGCCGCGACGTCGTGCCCTGCGAATGCGGGATGGATCCCGGCTGCGACCGGCTGAACTTCCTTAAGCACCAACGGAAAATCCAGCAGGTGCTGGACTCGTGGGCCGAGCGGGACCACTGGACGGTCATCGACGCGCACGCACCCGCGACCGAGGTGATCGAACGGGTCATCGCGGGCATGGACACCGCACTGGCCCAGCGGACGGCGGGGTAAATCAATCCCCGGGGCGCACTCTCACCCCCGCCCGCGGCGCGTTTCCTCCAGATCGTCCGCTATCGCTGCCGACGTACGCCGGAGCGGGCCGAGGAAGCGGTCCACGATGTCCGCCCTGGACAACGAACTCGCCGAGGTGGACACGTTGACCGCCGCGATCACGGTCTGAGGCGGAGTGTCCGAGTTGCGGCTCACCGAATGCTGGCGGCGGCCGAAAATCGGCACCGCGATCGATCGCAATCCCTCCTGGACTTCTTGGTCGATGAGCGAGAAACCCTGCTCCCGCACCAGGTCCAGCTCGACGCGGAGCGCCTCCGGGTCGGTGATCGCCCGCTCGGTCGGGGCGTCGGACGGAATTGTCCCGACGTAGTCGCTGAGGTCCTCGGGGGCTTGCGCCGCCAGCAGGACGCGTCCCATCGCCGTCCAGTGCGCGGGAAGGCGGGTGCCGATGTTGATGGTCACGCTCATGATGCGACGACGAATCGTGGCGCGCGCGACGTACACGATGTCGGCCCCGTCGAGCACGGAAACCGAACTCGATTCGTCGATTTCCTGGGACAGCCGCTCGAGATAAGGCTGTGCGACTTCGGGCAGGCTCAGCGACGAGAGGTAGCTGAAGCCCAGCTCGAGAACACGCGGCGTGAGCGAGTACCAGCGACCGTCCTGCTTCATGTAGCCGACCTCGACGAGGGTCGAGAGGAAGCGACGCGCGGTCGCCCGCGTCAGCGACGTCGCCGCGGCGATCTCGCTCAGCGTCATCTCCGGGCGGTCCTCGTCGAAC
Organism: Amycolatopsis silviterrae; assembly: GCF_042684085.1. Lineage (NCBI taxonomy): Bacteria > Bacillati > Actinomycetota > Actinomycetes > Pseudonocardiales > Pseudonocardiaceae > Amycolatopsis > Amycolatopsis silviterrae. The sequence continues at coordinate 436,413 of NZ_JBHUKS010000006.1, read as the reverse complement.
GCCCGGATCACGCTCAGCCCGCGTACCAGCGATTGCACGTACTGATCACTGGGACCCGGACCGTCGCCCGTGCTCCTCGTAGCCGTCACGGCAGCGGATCCTACCGGAGGCCAACGGCGTCATTTTGTATCGCTATACGAACAGAAGTTCGCTGGTTGACACTTTCTTGCCGCGCGCATAGTCTTCACCACGCCTGCCACCCGCGGTGGCCAGTCACCCTCCGCACACGCCGCGACTGAGCATTCTCAAGCCGGGCAACCGTTCCGGCTGTTTCCGCTGCGCCCCGTTTCGACCGGTCCGACCTCGACGAGCATCGGAGTCACCATGTCCGAGACCGCACTTCAGGATCTGCGCCTGAGCGGGTCCTTCCGAGTTGGCCGCACGCTCGTCACGCACCTCAGCGACGGCGTCGTCGTGGAGCCGCGAGCGAGCTGGTTCCACGGCGTCGATCCCGCCTGCTGGATGCCCGTCGTCGGAGTCGACTCCCCCGACACGCCGTTTCCGGTGACCTTCGGCGGATTCTTGGTCCAGACACCGGACGCCACAACGATGTTCGACTGCGGGCTGGGCCCGCGGGCCCGGTCGATGTCCCCCGGCATCCGCGAAGGCGGGAACCTGCTGCACCGGCTCGAAGAGGCCGGCGTGGCTCCCGGCGAAGTCGACCGGGTGGTCATCAGCCATCTGCACGTCGACCACTGCGGGCACCTGCTCAAACCGGACGGAAGCCTGACCTTCGAGTCCGCCGAAGTCTGGCTGCACCACCGGGAACTGGAGTACTGGCAGTCCGGGGCAGCAGCGGAAAACATCCAGCCCGCGCTGATCCAGCGCTACCTTGAGGCGCTCGAGTCAGCGAGCGTTCTGCGCACCTACGCCGACGAGTTCGAACTCTCCCCCGGGATCCGCCTGATCCCGTCACCGGGCCACACTCCCGGCCACACGGCGATGCTGCTGAGCTCTGCCGGCGCGCACGCCATGCTGCTTGGCGACGTCGTGCACCACACCGCGCACTTCACGCATCCACAGTGGCTGCAGAGCTACGACGTGGCACCGGAATCGTCGTTCACCACGCGGCGCGAACTGTTCGATCGCGCAGCCCGGCTCGGCGCCGTCGTCACGGCGGTGCACATGCCGATCCTCACCCTGGGGACCGTCGCGACGACGGAGTCCGGCGGACACGTCTACCACCCGGCCCGTCCGTAGTACCACCCGCACCGAGATAAGGAGCAAGCAATGCAGTACCGCACGCTCGGCCACACGGGACTCCTTGTGTCGCAAGCATTCTTCGGCGGCACGTTCATCGGCGAGTTCGAGGACGAGGCCTCGACGCGGCGTCTCGTCGACGCGGCGTGGGACGCCGGGATCAACACGTTCTACTCGGCCGACGCCTACCACAACGGGCGGGCGGAAGAACTGCTCGGACAGGCGATCCGGCCGCGCCGCGACGAGGTGAACCTGCTCATCAAGGCAGGCATGCGGGTCGGGACGGCGGACGCGCCCACCACGATGCAGGACTGGAACGCGACGCCTCGCCGGGTCGAGGTCGACCACGCCTACTACATGAAACGCGGGATCGGGCCGACCTCGCGCGGTCTCACCCGCAAGCACCTCATCTCCGCAGTCGAGGCGTCGCTGAAGCGGCTGGGAACCGACTACATCGACGTCTACGTCGCGCATTTCTTCGATCCGTCGACTCCGGTCGAGGAGACCCTGCACGCCATGGACGACCTCGTCCGCCAGGGCAAGGTCCTCTACGTCGGCTGCTCGCAAACCGCGGCCTGGCAGCTGTACCGGGCACTGTGGGCCAGCGAGGTCAACAATCTCGTTTCCTATCAGTCACAGCAGATCCACTACAACATCTTCGAGCGCGACGCGCGGCGCGAGCAGCTGGCAGCCGCCGAGGCGGCCGGGGTCAGCGTGCTCGCTTTCAACGCGCTGGCGGGAGAACTGCTTGCGGGCGCCCACAAGCGCAACGACGACTCGCTGCGGGACGCGATGGGCTTCCGCCGCCGCTACGCCGACATGTATTGGACCGACGAGAATTTCGACCTGATCGAAGAGTTCGTCTCGATCGCCGGGGCTTTCGACCGCACTCCCAGCTCCCTGGCCTACGCATGGACGCTGGCCCAGCCCGCGGTGACGGCACTCAACATCGGCCCCCGCGTCGTCGACGGCTTCGCTCCCGCGGTGAACGCTATCGACACGCCGCTGCTCCCCGAGGAAGACCGCGCGATCCAGCACCTCCTGGAGCGGTACCCGACCGCGCCGCCGACCCGGGAGCGCCTCACGGTCGAGAGCCTGTAGTGCCTGGTCGTTTCGAGTACTGGGTCGGAATGGACACCCCAGGGGCCGAGGACTCCGCGGTGCGCGAGTTCAATCGCTTCTATTCGACCGTCCACGTACCCGAAGTAATGGCCTATTACCCGGGCATGATCTCGTGTGCGCGGTACCGGCTGACCGAACAAGACGAGCGCGGCGACCGCGGTCCGATGTGGCTGGCGCGGTACACAATGGACGAGGACGCGGCCGCCCATTACCGAACCGTCAACTCGGACCCCGGATTCGTCATGCCGTTCACCCCGATGCCGTTGCGCCGGCGAGATTTCGCCGTTCGCTGGCGCTTCCTCTGGCGCTCGCTCGCTTCCTACGGAGACGACACCGGAACCAGCCGGGGCGTACGGCTCATCGGAATGGACCCCGCGGCGGGCGCCCGGGACGAAGAGCTGACGGCGTTCAACGCGTTCTACGACAAGACACATCTTCGCGAGGCACGCGGCGCCCTCCAGTCCCACTTTGTCACACGTTACGAGCTGTGCCAGACGTTCCCCTCATCCGCACCCGCTGCGCCCCGGTACGCGGCGATCTACGAGCTGGACCACACCACCGTGACAAACCTGCCCGTACCTCCGGTCACGGAAGGCCCGCCGTCCTGGCAGAACCGGAACACCCACTGGCGGCTGACGTACGCGCTCATTGAGTGGATCGACAGAGGCTGAGAACGGCCACCCGAGAAATTCCGTCGGACCAAGGGAGCAACGATGCCCCACACCGCAAGCGAAACGCGCACGAAAACGTCCGCCAGACGAGCCGCGATCGCGGCGTTTCTCGGGAGTACGCTGGAGTACTACGACTTCTACCTGTACGCCGTCGCGGCAGCGCTCATCTTCGACCGGCTGTTCTTCCCGTCTGGCAACGCTGCCGTCGGTCTCGCTCTGTCCTTCGCCACCTTCGGAGTCGCCTACGTCGCGCGGCCCGTCGGCGGAATCGTGATGTCGCACTTCGGCGATCGGATCGGACGGCGGCGGGTGCTGATGATCACCCTCGCGATCATGGGCACCTCGTCGTTCGCCGTGGGACTCCTGCCGACGTATGGCTCGGTAGGGATTCTGGCCCCGATCTTGCTGGTAACGGCCCGGCTGGCCCAGGGTTTCTCCGCCGGCGCCGAACTGGCCGGTGCGACGACCCTGACCCTGGAGCACGCGCCGGCCCGGCATCGGTCCTTCTTCACCAGCTGGGCCTCGACAGGCTGCTCCGCGGGTTTGCTCCTCGCGACCCTCGTGTTCATCCCGGTCGCCGCACTCCCCGACGCTCAAATGCTCGCCTGGGGCTGGCGGATCCCGTTCCTGTCGTCGGTCGTGGTCTTCGCGATCGCTTACTGGGTCCGCACCCGCCTCGACGAGCCGCCGGAGTTCGAGAAACAGCAGGAGAACGACACCGTCGCGCGCGTTCCGGGCGTCGAAGTCCTGCGCACACAGCCGACGGCGGTGTTGCGGGTGGTCCTGATGACCCTGATGGCCTCCTCGCAAACGATCTTCAGCTTTTTCAGCCTGTCCTACGCCAGCGAGACGGCCGGCGTGGGCAAATCGTCGATGCTGGTCGTCAACGCCGTCACGCTCGGGCTGTCGCTCGCTGTTCTGCCGCTCGCCGCGTCGCTGTCCGACCGGATCGGCCGGAAACCCACCCTCCTGATCGGCGCCGTCGGCAGTCTCCTGTCGCTCTTCTTGTTCTTCTGGTTCATCTCGACCGGCAGCATCGTCTTGATCTCGCTGGGCGCATTCCTTTTCATGTCGGTGCTGTATTCGTTCTGGAGCGCCGTCTATCCGGTCTACTTCGCGGAACTGTTCGCCACCCCGGTGCGCTATTCCGGGATGGCTATCGGACAGCAGATCGGCCTCGTCCTCGTCGGATTCGCCCCGGTCATCGGAGCGCTCCTCCAGCGTCCGGGTCCGTACGGGTGGCTCCCGGTCGCGGGGTTCACCGGAGTGTGCATCGCCATCGCGGCGATTGCGGTCTGGACGGGACCGGAGACTTACAACGTGCCGGTGGACCGTCTCGGCCGCGCGACCCTGCTTGCTGATGCGGCGGAGGCGCCATCGGCGGGCAGCGATGCACGAACGCGATCCGCGGCGTCGCCTGAGTAGAGACGCCGACGACCCACATGATCGTCCGAACGCGTCGGCCAGCACGAGAGGCGGCCGGTCGCCCTACCCGGTCCCCGCAGCTCGGCCAGCGCGGCGGGACAGCTCCGCGAACGCCGCGCGCAGCTCCGGCGAGGCGACCACCTCGATCTCCGTGTCGAAGCGGGCCAACGCCGCCGCGAGGGCGGCCCAGGACCAGGACCCCGTCGTCAACCTGGTCCGGGCGGCACCGAGTTCCTCGACGATCCCGTCGCCGGCGAACGGCGCCACCTCCGCAACCGGCAGATCAAGGATTACTTCGCCACGGCAGGGCCAGGCGTCCGCGCTCTCGGAACCCTTGAACCGGGCCGAAAGGAAGGCTGCCACGTCGCCGCCCGGCACTTCCCGGGGCGTGAACCGCGGGCCGTTGGGGACCCGCGGTGTCATCCGGTCGGCACGGTAGATCCGCCAGTCGTCGCGGTCGGGGTCCCAGCCGACGACGTACCAGCGCCCGGCCCGCACCACGAGGTGGTGCGGCTGCACCCGGCGGGGCGGGCGCGGCTCGGCGTCCTCCCGCCGTCCCGGCGAGCGGTAGTCGAACCGCAGTTCCTCCCCCGCGCGGACAGCGGCGCTCAGCGTAAGCAGGATCCCGGTGTCGACCTGCGGATCGACCCCGTGCCCGACCGCGCTGATCTCGAGGGCGTCGACCCGCTGCCGCAACCGCGACGGCAGCACCTGCCGCACCGTGGCCAGTGCCCGCGCGGCCGCCTCCTCGATGCCCGCGCCCGTCCCGACCGCGATCCGCAGCGACACGGCCAGCGCGACCGCCTGCTCCTCGTCGAACAGCAGCGGCGGCATCTGGCTGCCCGCTTCGAGCCGGTAACCGCCGTCGGGGCCCTTGACCGCTTGCACCGGGTAACCCAGCTCCCGCAGCCGGTCGACGTCGCGGCGCACCGTCCGCTCGCTGACGCCCAGCCGCTCGGCGAGCACGCCGCCCGGCCAGTCCCGGCGGGCCTGCAGCAGCGACAGCAACGACAGCAGCCGGCTGGAGGTCGTCGTCGAAGAGGCACTCGGCATGGTTTTCACCATGCCACAAGTAGCGGACGTTCTCTGACCGGTACTGCTGGCATCGTCGGTCTCGCCGCCGGAAGCCCCCGGCAGCGGAAACCACTCGTGAAGGACCGGAACACCATGTCGCTCAACGCTGTCGCGCACCTGAACTTCCACGGCCAGGCCCGCGAAGCCCTGGAGTTCTACCAGTCGGTGTTCGGCGGGCAGCTCACCGTCGCCACCTACGCCGACTTCGGAATGCCCGCCGAACTGCCCGGCGCCACGAACGTCGTGTTCGGCCAGGTCGTCGCCGACAACGGCTTCCGGGTCATGGCCTACGACGTGCCCGGCGAGCACACGCCGGCCGCCCCTGGCGCGCCCACCACGCGTCGCGAGAACGGGACCACGATCACCAAGGAGCCGTTCTTCCTCTCCGTCCGCGGCGAAAGCATCGACGAGGTCACCCCCGTGTGGGAAGGCCTCGCCAAGGGCGCGACCGTGATCGAGGCGTTCGGTCCCGCGCAGTGGGCACCCGCCTTCGGGATGCTCGCCGACCGCTTCGGGGTCACCTGGATCGTCGACGTCGCGGCCTGACCTTACGAGGTGTGCGGCCGGTCCTGGCCGCACACCTCCGCCCTCAGGAGAAACCCGCCAGGCAAGGCCGGACCGAATTACCCTTCGAGCCAAGAGGTATCCACTGTTATGCGCGCCTTGACCTTCGCCCAGTACGGCCCTCCGGATGTTCTCGAGGTGACCGACATCCCGGACCCGCACGCGGCGGCAGGCCAGATCCGGGTGGCCGTGCGGGCATCGGGACTTACCCCCTCCGACTGCCGGCTCCGCGCCGGCCTGTTCCGCCACCTGTTCCCGCTGGACCTTCCCTACGCGCTCGGCGTGGACGCCGCGGGCGTGGTCGACGAGGTCGGCTCGGGAGTCACCGGCGTCCGGCCGGGCGACGCGGTGTTCGGCATGATCGACCTGACGCCCGGCCTGGTCGGCGGCGCGAACGCCGAGTACGCCGTGCTGTCCGCCTGGGCTCGGAAGCCGGACGCGCTGAGCTGGGAGCAGGCTGGCGGCGCGGCCGCCAACGTCGAGACCGCCACGCGGGCCCTCGACCGGCTCGAAGTCGGCAGCGGTACGTCCCTGCTGATCGAAGGCGCAGCCGGTGGAGTCGGCACGGTTGCCGTCCAGCTCGCGGTGGCCCGCGGTGCGACCGTGATCGGGACCGCCAGTGCGCGCAACCACGAGTTCCTCGTTGAGCTGGGCGCGACCCCCACCGCCTACGGAGCGGGGCTGGGCGAACGGGTCACCGCCCTCGCCGCAGGCCGGGTCGACGCCGTCCTCGACTGCGCCGGGTCCGGCTCCCTGCCCGATCTGGTACGGCTAGCCGGAAACCCGGGCCGAGTGGTGACCCTCGCTGACATGAACGCCGCGGAATACGGAGTCCACCTCACGCGCCTGACCGGCCCCGACGCGGACCGACAGGCAGTCGAGGGACTCGCCGTGGCCGCCGACCTCGCCCAGCAGGGCCGCTTCACCGTGCCGGTCGCGGGCGTCTTCCCCCTTGAGAACGCGGCCGCTGCCCATCAGCTGAGCGAGACCGGCCACGCCCGCGGGAAGATCGTGCTCACTCCCTAGAACACCACCGAGTCCACGGACACAACAGGTCGTTCCTGCTGGAGGAAACGGCCCGGCACCGACAGCCGGTCAGCGGGCCGGATGCCAGTTCCGGGAAGGGATCCCGTTGATCGTCGCGCCGCCTTGGGCGAGGTCGGCCGCACTGGTGTCCAGAAAGGGAAAGGGGAAGGGCAACGACGGGGCGGTCAAGGCGTTCAGCGTGGCGAGCTGGTCGGCGGAGAGTGTCACGGCAAGGGACGCCAGGTTGTCCTCCAGCTGCCCGGGCGTGCGGCAGCCGATGATCGTAGCGGTCACTTCGGGGCGGTGGCTGACCCAGGCGAGAGCGACGGCGGACACCGGAACACGTTGTGCGGCGGCGATTTCGTGCAGCGCGTCGAGCAAGGCGAAGGTGTTCTCCGTCAGCCGCGCACGGGTGCTCGCCCAGTCCGCGCGGCCTGACTCGGCGGCGCCGGTCCGGGTGTATTTCCCGGACAGCACCCCGCCGGCGAGCGGGCCCCACGGCGTTACGCCGATGCCCAGGGCCCGCGCCGCTCCGAACAACTCGCCTTCGACGGTCCGCTGCAGCAGCGAGTACTCCGCCTGGATCGCCGCGACCGGGGACCAGCCGCGGGACTCGGCGAGGCTCGCCGCGCGGGCGACGGCCCACGCGGGGGTGTCGGACAGGCCGTAGTAGCGGATTTTGCCCGCGGTGACGAGGTCCTGCAGGGTGCCGATCGTCTCTTCGATCGGGGTGTGCCGGTCGAAATAGTGCTGCCAGTACAGGTCCACGTGATCGGTGCCGAGCCGGGCGAGCGACGCGTCGAGCTGCCGCAGGATCGCCTTGCGGCCGGCGCCGCCGCCGTTGGGGTCGCCGGGGTGCAGGTTCCCGGCGAACTTCGTGGCGAGCACCAGCCCGTCCCGCGCCGACGGGCTGGCCCGGAGGAACTTCGCGATGGTCTGTTCCGCCCGGCCTCCCGCGTATCCGTTGGCGGTGTCGAGCGTGTTCCCCCCGGCGTCGACGTAGCGGCGAAGCAGGTGCAGCGCGGTGTCCTGATCGCAGCCCCAGCCGGGATCGTCGAAGGTCAGCGTGCCGAGGATCAACGGGCTGACCCGCAGGCCGGTCCGGCCGAGGGTGCGGTACGAAGCGAGGTCCATGACTCCAGCGTGCGCCGGGGAAAGCGTACGGTGAACCGCGTTGAGTCCCGATTTTTAGCGCGAAAGTACAGTCATGCTCGCCGACCGGCACCCCGACCCGCTGTCCCAGGTGCTCGCCCTCGCCGGGGCTCGCTGTCACCTCACCGGCACGCTGTCGGCGGGCGGCCGGTGGGCGCTGCGCTTCCCGGCCCGCGGGCGGCTCAAGATCATCGCCGTGCGGCGCGGGCGGTGCGCCTTCGTCCGCGGCGGGCAGTCCGGCGAACTGCGCGCCGGCGAGGCGATCGCGGTGAACGGGACCGAACCCTTCGTCCTGCGCACCCACGCCGGCGTGCTGCCGGTCGACGCCGAAACGATGACAGTGCCCGACCATCGCATCGGGACGGCGGACGAATTCGCCGGAGTGGGCGGCGAAGTGACGGTCGAACCGGGCGGCGAGGCATTGCTGACGCAGGCTTTGCCGCCGCTGCTGCACATTTCGGCGACACACCCGCAGGCTTCGGCCTTCACCTGGCTGCTGCCGGAACTGGACGCGGAAATCGGCAGCGCCCGGCCCGGGCACAGCTTCACCCGGGACCAGCTCGCGCAGCTGCTCCTCGTCCAGGTCCTGCGCGCGTACCTGGCTCGGCCGGACGCCCTGCCCGCGGGCCGGCTGCGCGTCCTGGCCGATCCGCGGCTGGCCCCGGCCGCGCGGGCCTTGCACGAGAACCCCGCCCACGCGTGGCGGCTCGACGAACTCGCCCGCCTCGCCACGATGTCCCGCACCGGTTTCGCCGCGCGATTCCGCGCCGTCGCCGGGATCCCGCCACTCGCCTACCTGACCGAATGGCGCATGCGGATCGCCGCCTACGAACTCACCCACGACGACGCGACCGTAGGCGAATTGTCCGCACAGCTCGGCTACACCTCGGAAAGCGCCTTCATCACCACCTTCAAACGCACCTACGGCACGACACCCCTGCAACACCGGCGTCGCACCTCGGAACGCTAGAACCCCTTGTCGCTCAGGGACTGTTCCACTGCGGGCCGGTCACGTACTCCGGAACAGCCGGTCCAGATGCACGTCGATCGCGGCGAGCGCGTCCTGGGGCCCGATCACGCCGAGTTCGATCAGGGAGGTGAAGCCGGTGAGGGCGAGGAGCAGGTCGGTCTCGGTCGCCGGGTCGCGGCCGGAGTCGATGTGCCCGTCGGCGATCGCCTGGCGGACCAGCTGCTCCACGCGTGCCCGCCCTCGGACGAGGCCGCGGCGCGCCCGCTCGTGCACGGTCTCGTCGTGCAGCGCCTCCAGGACGTAGGCGGCGCTCATCCGGCTGGTCGCGCGGGCGTCGGCGTGCAGGGGGAGCATTTCCGCGAGCGTCACCCGCAGCACGTCGCGGGGGTGCGGACGGGCACCGAGTTTTTCGAGCCCCTCCTGTACGCGCACCGAGGTCTGCTCGGACGCGAAGTCCATCGCGAAGGAGAGCATGGCGGTCCGGGAGGCGAAGTAGTGCTGCAGTTGCCCGAGTGACATGCCCGCTTCCTGCGCCACCACGCGCATCGTCAGCTGTGTGACGCCGCGCTGCTCCACCACCCGCCACAGTGCGCGGGCGATCGCTTCGCGGCGTCCGCGGTGATCCACCTGTTTCGGCATCGCCCTCCCTTTCCAATACGGTTGACATAATACACCTGACCCATAATCCTGGGGCCACTCGAGGGGAAGGAATCGTCATGTCCGAGCAGCCAACGGTACGGACCGCGGAAGGCGTGGTGCAGGGGCTCCGGCGGGAGGGACACGCGGTGTTCCGCGGCATCCCCTACGCCCGGCCCCCGGTCGGAGCGCTCCGCTTCGCCGCGCCCGCGCCGCCGCACCGCTGGGAAGGGACGAGGCAGGCGGTCGAGTTCGGCCCCGTGGCGCCGCTGTCCCTGCCGATCGACGTGCCCCCGCAGGGCGCCGACTGGCTGACGCTCAACGTCGGCACTCCCGATCCTGGCGCGGCGGGGCTGCCGGTGCTGGTGTGGATTCCCGTGGGCGGCTACCTCTCGGCGGCGTCGAGCGACCCGATGTACGACCCGGCAGCGCTGGCCGAGGCGGGAGTCGTCGTGGTGACCATCAACTGCCGCGTGGGCGCGGAGGGGTTCGCGTTCCTCGACGACGCACCGCCCAACCGCGGGTTCCTCGACCAGATCGCGGCGCTGGAGTGGGTGCAGCGCAACATCGCCGCCTTCGGAGGCGATCCCGGCCGGGTCACCGTGGGCGGGGTGTCCGCCGGGGCGGGCTCGGTCGCCGCCCTGCTGACGATGAAGTCCGCGCGCGGCCTGTTCCGGCGCGCCATCGCCCATTCGGTGCCGGGGCTGCACAGCACCCCCGCGCTGGCACGGCAGGTCACCGCCGCGTTCGCGGACCGGCTCGGCGCGGCGGCCCCCACCGCCGAGGCCCTGCGCGACATCGACCCATGGCGCCTGGCCGCCGAACTCACCTCCTTCAACGCCGGCCTCCACGCGCACCGGGAGAGCTGGGGACGCCTCACCGAGACCGGCACCGCGCTGTGCCCCGTCGTCGACGGCGAGGTCCTCCCGGAAACGCCCTGGCCCGCGCTGACCGGCGCGCGAGCGAGCGGGACCGAACTGCTCGTCGGCCACACCCGGGACGAATTCCGGTACTTCAGCGTCGTGAGCGGACGGCACGGCACCTTCACCGACGAAGACGCCCACGCAGCCCTGGAACTGCTCGCCCCGCGGCCGGACGGCGCGCGGGCCTACCGTGCCGCGTTCCCGCAGGCAGGCCCGGAGGAGCTGGTGGAGACGCTGTACTCCGACGCCCTCTTCCGCATGCCGTCACAAAAGCTGGCCGAGGCGAACGCCGCAGCCGGCGGCACCTCGTACCTGTTCGAACTGTGCTGGGCCGCCCCGGCCCTCGGCGGCATCCTGGGCGCCTGCCACAGCCTCGACGTGCCCCTGGCCTTCGGCACGCTGGACAGCCCCGTCGGCGCCCAGCTCATCGGCGAGGAGCCCACTCCCGAGGCTGTCACGCTCTCCCGCGAACTCCAGCAGGCATGGGTCCGCTTCGTCACCACCGGCGACGCGGGCTGGCCCGCCCACCGGCCCGGCGAACGCCTCACCCGCGTCCTGGACACCGAGTCGAAAACTCTGCCCTACCCCGAACAAGCATCCCGCCAGATCTGGGAAGACCACTTCCCCGATCCCTTCGACCTCCCGTAATGGTTCTCAAAGCCGCGTCGGCATGCCGTTCCGCGTGCTGTCGTCGTGCTCCTTCGGAAAGCCCGGCCCGATGGCGTTCGGCGAAGGCGGGCGCACCAGCGCGACGTTCGGATCGTGCGACGGGACGCCGTTCGGACGTGGGTTGGCCGCCGGTGGCGCTGGCTCGGCGGACAGCTGACGTTCCAGCTCGGCCTCCCAGCCCACCATCGCCGACGGGTTGTCCCAGCTGAGCACCCCGACCAGCCGGTGCCCGGCGAGATATCCGGTGACGCTCGACGTTCCGTCGTTCTGCAGATCGACCGTGTACTGGCCCAGGGACGGCATTCCGGCCGCCTGGATGCGGACGCCGAACTGCTCGGACCAGAACCGGGGAACCGGCTCGAACGGCCGGGCCCGCGCCGGCCCGGCGAGCAGGCTTTCCGCGGCGGCGCGGCCCATTTCCACCGCGTTCAGCCAATGTTCGACCCGCCGCGGCCGGGTGTCGAACCGATGGTTCGGCCACGCGGCCACGTCGCCGGCCGCCACCGCGTCGCTCGCGCCGACCACGTGACAGGTCGGCCAGCACAGCACGCCGTCCTTCAGATAGAGATTGCCGCCTCGCAACCAGCCCACCGTCGGCGCTCCGCCGATCGCGACGATGACGCAGCCTGCCGTCAACGCCTGGCCGTTGGACAGCAGCATCGTGACGCCGAACGGCTGCGAAAGCCATTGCACCACTTCGGCACCGGTGACCAAGGCGACCCCGTTCTCCCGGTGCAGCCGGGTGACGCGCTCCCCGATCGCCGACCCCACGGCGCGGCCGAGCAACGTTTTCGAGCGCGACACGATGGTCACCTCGCGGCCGAGTTCGCGCGCGGTCGCGGCCACCTCGCAGGCGGTGAAGCCGCTGCCGATCACCGCCACCGGGCTGGCGTCGGCGGCCAGCGTGCGGTGCATCGCGAAGGCGTCGTCGAGGGTGCGCAGGACATGCACCCTCGGGTTGTGCGCGGGAGCGCCGGGCATCTGCCGCGCGTGCACCCCGGTGGCGATCACCAAGCCGTCATACCGCAGATACTCCGATCCGGGCAGTTCGAGCACATGCGACGCGGTGTCCACGCGCAGCCCGGAAACCGAGTCCCGCCAGGTCGCCTCCAACGGAAGATAGCTGCGCAGCTGAAGGTCGGCCGGCGCCAGTTCCCCGGTGATCAGCTGCTTCGACAGAGCGGGCCGGTGATACGGCCGGTGCGGTTCCCCGTTCACCATCACCAGTTCGCCGCCGAAACCGAGTTCGCGCAGGCGTTCCGCCGCCCGCAGCCCGGCGACCCCGGTGCCGGCCACCACGATCCGTTCCGCCGTCATCGCCTCGTCTCCACCGTGATCGCCTGCATCGGACAGCAGCGGGCCGCTGTCCGCACCTCCTCGTTGTGCACCGATTCCGGGTGCACGGTGTACCGCAGCTGGCCCCCCGTGGTGATCTGGAAAACCGCGGCCGCTTCGCGCTGGCACACCCCGTACTGGTGGCAACGGCGGCTGTCGACGCTGACGGCCAGGCCGGACCACGGCGGGGGCTCTCCGGCGGCACCGGCCCCCAGCCACCGGGCGGGGGTGAAGCGCAAGGCCGCTATCACCGCGGTCGGCAGCAACAACGCCGCGGCACCGATCGCCAGGACCACGAGATGTCCGTTCACCACCGCGCCGAACACGGAGTGCACCGCGATCAGCACGAGTGCCGTGTAGGCCAGCCGGTGCAGCCACAACCACCGCCGCAAGGCCAGGAACCGGCGCACGGATACGGACAACGCGATGGCGAGCATCAATTCGAGACCGACGATGCCGAGCGCGTGCCGCAGCATTCCCCCTTCGGCGAACGGCACGATCAACCGCACGATGCTGAACGGTCCGTTCGCCAGAAACAGAAATGCGGTGGCGTGGATACATCCGAACGCGAGCGCGAGCGTGGCCAAGACCAGGTGACTGTTCGTTGTCGCCTTCCGCCCGCTCAGCGTCCGCAACCACCCCGTCTTGACGAAAACTCCCCAGGAGAGCGCGAAGCAGGTCAAGGCAAACGACAGCCGCGCGGCCAGCGCGGCAAGCTGCCGGATGCCCGCGTCCTCGCGGGGCACGAAAGGAGCGGACAAGAAAACCGCATTGAGCATGAGCAGACACCCCCTCTTTCGACAGTTGCTATTGCAGGATTGTCGGCGAATCAGCCGACGGCAACGGGAATGGCAGTTTGCTGACTTCTGCCGCGCGGTGCCGTCCTGGTGTTTTCCGGCCCGTTGTCATCCAGGTTTCCTTCGAAAGCGAGCGGCCTGTCCTGATGCTCCTCTCAATGCCAATGCCAATGCCAGGAACTTAAGACTGGGTCATGGGTGCGGTTTGAGGCGCGTCCGCCCAGGCCAAAGGGGTCGGCGGGCTCTTTCCAGGCCCAGCACGAGCCGCAAGAGCAGGATCATCGTCCGTGAGGGGAACCCTGGGGGAATCTGATTCCCCCAGGGTTCCCCTCACAGCCCCGCACACCCGGTCAGGTGGGTATCAATCGGGCATTTTGTCGCGCCTTTCGTCCTTTGTGGTCAGTCGACAGGCGCGGTACCACGCAGCTTAAGTTCCCGGCATTGACCCTCAATGCCGGGGAGGGGTCCCGCCCACGAAATCGCAGGACTGTCGGCGGAAAACCGCGCATTGGCTTGGCCTGGCCGTCGGTCGCCTTAATCTGGAAACAGTGCTTGCAGATCGGGTTGCTGTCCCTTGTGGACGGTCGGTGCGATCAACGACGCCCCGGTCGATGCCGCGCCAGCAGGTTCGGTGGCGGGCAACCTTCCGGCCACTGTGGACAGTTCCGCCGAACGTCCGGCCGGTCCATCGCCGGTACCCGGCGTGCTCAGCAACAGCATCGGCGGCACCGAGCGGCCGACAAGTGCGTGCAGCGATTGCGCACAGCTCCCTGCACGTGACTCCACCCACCGGATCCGGTCATGATCGTCGCCTCCAGGTCGCTCGCCTTGCACCAGCCTGAGGTCAGGCGGCCCTGGCGCTGGGTGAGCTGTCCGCTTATTGCCACCCCACCGCGCGGGGGACTCGCCCGGCCACGACGCGGAACCATCCGGACCGACCAAGATCGTGTCCGGTCCCGGCGTGCTGACAGCCAGGCGATATCGTGCCCCGTTGATGTCGAACGCTGCTGCCCGAGGCGCCGCGGCGCTTCGGCCGGGCCGGTTCTCGCTCAGGAAGGTGTTCATGTTCCGTTGGCGCACAGCTCTCGCGGCGACCACCGTCGGCACCGCTCTCCTTCTCCCGACTCCCGCGGCCGCGGCTGCCCCGTCCTACGCGGACGTGCTCGATCTGCAGGGCGTGCCCACGTCGGCGCTGCCCGGCTCGGCCGGCGGCGACGTCAGCGACATCAACGTGTTCGCCGACCGCGGCGCGTGGCACGCCTACGCGCTGCCCAAGGTCGGCGACACCTCGTCCTACGGTGCGTTCACCGGGCCGCTGTACCTCGCCCAGGAGTACCCGTGGTGGCTGAGCTCCGGTTTCAGCCGGCTCAACCTGAGCGAAGCCGGGCGCCCGATCGACCTCGCCGACGCTCGCGACCCGGCATTCAGCTCGCTGCCCGGCGCGCTGCGACAGAGCTTGGAGGTCGACGGTCTGCGCGTCGTCATGGAACTGCGCTACGCCAGCAATCGCACCGCACTGGTCCAGGCCACCGTGGAGAACACCGAGCGCCGGTGGCGGTCGATCGGCGCAGGCTGGAGCGGCACGCTCCTGCGGCCGGACGCCGAACCCGAGCACAGTGCTCCCCGCCTCTCCTCGACCGAGGACGGCGTCGCGGTCGGCTTCGCCAGGGTCCGCGAAGCCAACGACTACCTGACCGACGGCACCGAACGGTTCCAGGTCACGCACGCCGACCCGGTGACCACGACGGTCACCGGCGACGCGTACACCACCACCCGTGACGCACCCCTGATCCTCGGCCCGCACGGCCGGCGAACGCTCAACTGGACCGAGTCCTACACCTTCACTCCCGCCGAGGCCGCCGCCGACGCATCGGCGGCGAGGCGCGCGCTGGCTCAGCCGTGGCGCGTCGTCGCCGAGGACAACGCTCGCTGGCACGGCTACGTCGCGGCGGCCACTCGCGGGGTGCCGCCGGACCGGCGCCGGCTGGCGGTGAAGTCGGCCGAAACGCTGATCACCAACTGGCGCAGCGCGGCGGGCGCGTTGAAACACGACGGCATCACGCCCGCGATTTCCAACAAGTGGTTCAACGGCCTGTGGGCGTGGGACACCTGGAAACAGGCGGTCGGCACCGCCGTGTTCGACCCGGCGCTGGCCGAATCCCAGATCCGGTCCATGTTCGACTACCAGGTGACGACGGTGTCCGCGACCCGGCCGCAGGACGCCGGAATGATCCCGGACGCCGTCTTCTACAACGACCCCGCCCGCGGCGGCGCCAACTGGAACGAGCGCAACTCCAAACCGCCGCTCGCCGCCTGGGCTGTCTGGTCGGTCTACCAGCGCAACGGCGATCTCGGATTCCTGCGCGAGATGTACCCGAAGCTGGCCGCCTACCACGCCTGGTGGTACCGCAACCGCGACCACGACCACAACGGCCTCGCCGAGTACGGCGCCACCGTCGATCCGGCCAACGCGACCGCCGAGGACAAGCGCCTGGCGGCGGCGTGGGAAAGCGGAATGGACAACGCACCGCGCTTCGACGCGAAGCTCGGCACCACCGTCGTCGACAACACTTCGCCGACCGGACAGGTCGTCGGCTCGTCACTCGCCCAGGAGTCGGTGGACCTCAACTCCTACCTGGTGACGGACAAGAAGACCCTGGCACTGATCGCCGACCGGCTCGGCGACCGCCGCGCCGCCCAGTCCTACCGCGCCTCGGCGGACAGCGTCGCGGCCACCGTCCAGCGCACCATGTTCGACCCGGCCACCGGCTGGTTCTACGACACGGAACTGGGCACCGGCCGGCGGCTGACCGCACGCGGCAAGGGAATCGAAGGCGCCATCCCCCTGTGGGCCGGCGTCGCCACCCCCGGCCAGGCAGCAGCCGCGCGGAAGAACCTCCTGTCCCCCAGCGAATTCGACACCCGCATGCCGTTCCCGACCACGTCAGCGAGTTCGCCGTACTACCAGCCGACCGGCTACTGGCGCGGCGCGGTGTGGCTGGACCACGCGTACTTCGCCTTGGAAGGCTTGCGGCGCTACGGATACGGAACCGACTCGGCGGCACTCGCCGACCAGCTGCGCTCGAACGCGGCGGGCATGCTGGGCAACGGACCGCTGATGGAGAACTACAACCCCGCCAGCGGCGCACCGATGAACTCACGCGGCTTCAGCTGGTCGGCGGCGATGCTGCTGGCGCTCGACCATCCGCAGCGAGCCTGAGCCCGGGACCGCGCGACGGGGCCGCACGCACCGGGAAGCCGGAGGAACGGATCCTGAATTCACGCCCCCGGCGGGCAAAGGTGCGTGGTGCCCCGACCGCCGACGCCCCCGAAATGCAGCACGAATCCGCTGCCGCACACGTTTTCCGGAGTGACCACCTTGCCGACGACCTTGTCGCCTGGATGGAGGTTTCCGTGCCACGCCGGAATCTCGGTCCCCTCCGGCATGCTGAGCCACGAAAGGTCGACTCCTTCGTCGTGTGCGGACAGGTTCTTCCACGATACCTCCGCGTAGTCGCCGTCACCCGTGCCCTCCAGGACGAACAGGCACACGTCTCCGGCGAAAGCCGGGTCGTCGTTACGGGCGCAGACCGGATTGTCGACGGCGGCGGCCTGCGCGCCCGGCGCCGGCGCCAAAGCGGCACCGGAAACAACCGCCATCGCGAATACGGCCCTTGCAGTCCAGCGATTTCGCACGTTTGAACTCCTTTCTTCGCGGCCTCTCCGCCCGTGCGACGAGAAACAACCTTGCCGGACCACTGTCACGCCTGCCGGGACCTGCGCGAAACCTGGCTGGCACTACTCGACAAGTAGAGGTTCCCCCCTCCCTCGCTCGGGCAGGCAGGATTGACGCCCCGATCGCCGAGAGCAACAGCCCGCGTCGCGCGGCTGCGTCGTCGGCCGACGACGGACGGCGCAGGAGTCGGCGTACTCGGCCAGGCCCGGAGGATTCCAGCAAGAACCTTTCCCTTCCCCCGCAACGTAGCCAGTTCACGTGACTGCGCAGCACTACCCTCCCCTGCCTACGGTCGACCCAGCAGCGGCGTGAAGGAGGGACGGCGGTGGACGGCAGCACAGTCGTGGCGTTCCTGCTCGCACTGGTCGTGATCATCGTGGTCGCCCGGCTGCTGGGTTTGCTCTGCCGGCGGCTCGGGCAGCCGGAGGTGATCGGCGAGATCGCCGGCGGGATTCTGCTCGGCCCGACCCTCTTCCACGGTGCGCTCACCCGGGAGCTGTTCCCCGCCGACATCCGCCCGGCGCTGTCGGTGCTCTCCACCGTCGGGATCTGCGTCTTCATGTTCCTCGTGGGCCTGCATCTGGCCGACGGCGGGCTGCGCGGGCAGGGGCGGATCGCCGTGGTGCTGTCGCTGGGCTCTACGGTCGTGCCGTTCGTGGCCGGCACCCTGCTCGCGATCGGGCTGGTGGGCGACCGGTCGGGCTCCAGCGCGGTTCTGTTCTGCCTTTACGTGGGGATCGCGATGTCGGTCACCGCGTTTCCGGTGCTGGCCCGGATCCTGACCGACCGCGACCTCATCGACACCCCGATCGGCGGGCTGGCGCTCGCGACGGCGGCGGTCGGCGACGTGCTCGCCTGGTCGATGCTCGCGGTCCTGGTGGCGTTCTCCCACGGGGACACGCCGTGGCGCGTTCTGCTCGTGCTTCCGTTCGTGGGTCTTCTGACCGGGGTGGTGCGGCCGCTGCTGGCCCGGTTGGCGGCCCGCCCGCCCGCGGCCCGGGGAAAGGGTGCCCGGGCGATCCTCGGTGCTGGGTTGCTGGTCGCGATCGCTGCCGGGCTGGCGTTGTCGTCTTACGCGACCGCGTGGATGGGGTTGCACAACATCTTCGGGGCGTTCCTGCTCGGCGCGGTCATGCCCCGGGAGGGGGCCGTCGCGCTCCGGGCGCGGGTGCTGCCTTGGGTCGAGCGGATCGACCGGATCGTGTTGCTGCCGCCGTTTTTCGTGGTGGCCGGCTTCTCGGTCGATCTGTCCGGAATGGACGGTCGGGAGTTTGGCCTGCTGCTGCTGATCCTCCTGGTCGCGAACAGCGGCAAGCTGTTCGGCGCGTTCGGCGCCGCCCGGTTGTCGCGGCTGCCGGTCCGGCACAGTGCCACTCTCGCCCTGCTCATCAACACGCGCGGGCTCACCGAGTTGATCGTCCTGGCGGTCGGGCTCCAGATCGGCCTGCTCGACCAGCGGCTGTACTCGCTGATGGTCGTGATGGCGGTGGTCACCACGCTCACGCCGGGACTGCTGCTGCCCTTCGTCTACCCACGATGGCGGGCACGCCGCGACCGCGAGCCCCGAGCGGTCGCCGAGTCCGCGCCACTACCGAACAAGGAGTCGATGCCGTGAACCCGTTCGCCGAGCCGGATGGCCGTTTCCTGGTGCTCGTCAACGACGAGGAGCAGTACTCGCTGTGGCCGAGCCGCCGGAAGGTCCCGGACGGCTGGCAGGTCGTGCACCCCGAGAACAGCCGGGAGGCGTGCCTGGACTACGTCGAGAGCCGCTGGACCGACCTGCGTCCGCTCAGCGCCCGCTGAGCGCGCCGGGGAACGGGCAGCCCGTGCTTGCGATTCAGGATTTCCTGGAAGAACTGCGCCTGGCCGGCGTGCAGCTGTGGCTGCAGGACGGCAAGCTCCGCTACCGGCCGGCCGGCGGCATCGACGGCGACCGGCTGGCGGTGCTGCGCGAACGACGGGCCGAAGTGATCGCCGCGATCCGCGCCGACCAGCAGCCTGCGGAGCGGCCGGACACGATCCCGTTGTCCGAGCACCAGCAGGGCATGTGGTTCCTCGACCAGATGGACCTGCTCGGGCCCGCCTACAACCACACCGCGCTGTACCGGCTCACCGGCGAGCTGGACGTGCCGGCGCTGCGCTCCGCGATCGCGGAGATCATGCGGCGCCACGAGATCCTGCGGACCGCCTTCCCGGCGCGCGACGGAGTCGGCGTCCAGGTGGTGGAGCCGGCGGGCGATCCCCGCTTCGTCACCCACGACCTGACCGGCCTGTCCGCGGCCGAACAGGACCGGTGGCTGGAGGAGCGGAAGCAGCGGTACCGCGAGTACCGGTTCGACATTTCCGTGGCCCGCAACTTCGGCACCGAACTGGTCCGCCTCGGCCCGGCGGAGCACGTGCTCGTGTTCCGCGCGTACCACCTGGTGATCGACGGGTCCTCGTTCTCGATCCTCTTCCACGAACTGCGCACGCTCTACGCGGCCTACCGGAGCGGAGCCCCGTCCCCGCTGCCCGAGCTGACCATGCAGTACGCGGACTACGCGCTGTGGCAGCAGGCCCGGGACGGCGCCGAGGCCAAGCGGCACCTGCGGTACTGGAAGGACCGGCTGGCCGACGCGCCGCATTCCCTTGGGCTGCCTACTGACCGGCCGCGGCCCGCCGTCGCCGAACTGGCAGGCGATCTCGTCCAGGTGCCGGTGCCCGCCGAAGTCGCCGACGGGCTGCGCCGGCTGGCCCGGCAGGAGAACGTCACGATGTTCACGGTGCTGCTCACGGCGTTCCACACGCTGCTGTACCGGTGGAGCGGGCAGACCGACGTCAGCATCGGGATGATCGTCGACGGGCGGGCGCATCCGGACGTCGCGGCCGGCATCGGCCACTTCGTCAATCCGGTGGTGCTGCGGGCCGATCTCGCCGGGCGGCCGACGTTTTCCGGGCTGCTGCGCCAGATCCGGCCGCGGCTGCTCGAGGCGCTGGAGCACCGGCACGTGCCGTTCGACCGGCTGGTGGCCGAACTTCGGCCGCAGCGGGACCTGTCGGTGCACCCGCTGTTCCAGGTGCTGTTCACGCACCTCGTGATCAACGAGTTCGACCTTCTCGACGGGCTGGCCGTCACGCCGATCGAGGCGGCCGGGCACAAGGCGATGTTCGACCTCACGCTCGGCGCCTCGGAGACCGAGGCGGGCGACCTGAGCGTCGACCTCGACTACCAGACCACGCTGTTCGACCGGGCCACCATCGAGCGGCTGGCCGGGTATCTCGTCACGCTGCTGGCCGGGGTCGTCGCCGCGCCCGACGCGCCGGTGGACGACCTGCCCCTGATGTCGGCCGCGCAGCGGCACGAGATGCTCGAGGTCTGGAACGACACGGCTCGCCCGTTCGACGACGGTGCCTGCCTGCACCAGCTGATCGAGCGGCAGGCCGCCGCTACTCCGGACGCCGTCGCGGCGGTGTTCTACGGCCAGGCGCTGACCTACCGCCAGCTGGACGAGCGGGCGAACGCGCTGGCCTGGCACCTGCGCGAGCACGGCGTCGGCCCGGACGAACGGGTCGGCATCGGTCTCCCCCGTTCGCTCGATCTGCTGGTCGCCAACCTGGCCGTGCTCAAGGCAGGCGGGGCCTGTGTCCCGATCGACCCGACCTACCCGGCAGCGCGCCAGCAGCTGATCGCCGAGGACGCGGCGCTGCGGCTGCTCATCCGGCCGACCGCCAGCGAGGACGAGGCCGCCCCGGTGCTGGCCCTCGACGCGTTCGGCGCCCCCTCCGCAGCCGCCGGCCCGCCGAATCTGGCCGACCCGGCCAACGTCGCCTGGGTGCTGTACACCTCCGGTTCCACCGGGCGGCCCAAGGGCGTGGCCATGCCGCACCGGGCCCTGCACAACCAGGTCCAGTGGCAGCGACGGCAAGGCCCCGGCGGCCGCGGGCGCACGCTGCAGTGGGCCGCGCTCAGCTTCGACATCTTCTATCAGGAGATGATGACCACGCTGTCGGCCGGCGACACGCTCGTCCTGGTCAGCGAGGACGTGCGGCACGACTTCGAGCGGTTGCTCGACGTCGTCGAGGAGCAGCGGATCGAGCGGATCTTCATGCCGTTCGTCGCCCTGCGCGGGCTGGCCGAGCTGGCCGTGCGCCTCGGCCGGGTCCCGCGGTCGCTGCGCGCGGTGCTCACGGCGGGCGAGCAGCTTCAGGCCACCCCCGCGATCCGGGCGTTCTTCGAGGCGCTGCCGGACTGCACGCTGTACAACCAGTACGGGCCGATCGAAGTGCACCTGGCCACCTCCCACCAGCTCGACCACGACCCTGCCGGGTGGCCGGCTCTTCCGCCCATCGGCTTGCCCTTCGACAACGTGCGGGCCTACGTCCTCGACGCCGAGCTGCGGCCGGTGCCGCCCGGGGTGGCCGGCGAGCTGTTCGTCGGCGGGATCGCGCTGGCGCGCGGCTACCTGGGCCGCCCGGACCTGACCGCGGAGCGGTTCCTGCCCGACCCGTTCGGCACTGGCGCCCGGATGTACCGCACCGGCGACCAGGTCCGCTGGAACTCCGCCGGACGGCTGGAGTTCCTCGGCCGGGCCGACGACCAGGTGAAGATCCGCGGGTTCCGGGTCGAGGTCGCCGAGATCGAGGCGGTCCTCACCGGCTGCCCCGGGGTGCGCGAATGCGCCGTCGGCGTCCACCGGTACGGGGAGGGCGACCGGCGGCTGATCGCCTACGTCGTGCCGGATCCGGACGTCCCGCCCGCCGCCGCCGAGCTTCGCGCCTTCCTGGCCGCCCGCTTGCCGGACTACATGGTGCCGGTCGCCTACCAGACGGTGCCGGACCTGCCGCGGACGCCGAGCGGGAAGCTGAGCCGGCGGCTGCTGCCGCAGCCGGACGACGAGGCCGAGTGGGCAGGCGCGGCCGAGTACGAGGCACCAAGAACCGCGCTGGAGAAGGACATCGCCGCGATCTGGGCCGAGGTGCTGGCCGTGCCCCGGGTCGGACGACGGGACAACTTCTTCGAGCTGGGCGGCCACTCGCTGCTGGCGGTCGCCGTCGTCACGCGGCTGGCCGAGGTCACCGGGCGGACGATCACCCTGCGCACCCTCTTCGAGGCCCCGACCGTGGCCGACCTCGCGGGCCGGATGGGCGACGCCGAGCCGTGCTGACCGATGCCCGCTCGATCCGGGCAGGCCCGCGGTAAAGCGGGCACGGTCAGCCGGTCTGGTCGACGTCCTCGAGCCCGAGGGCGAGCTGGATCCAGGCGGCCGCGCAGAACCTCGCGAGCGCGGCGAGGTTGATCCGCGAGTGCGGCGGGATACGGTGCAGCGGTACCGGAATCTCGTCGGACAGCAGCACCCGCGGGCCGAGCCAGCGCAGCAGCGCCCGGCCGGACTCGGTGCAGCGCAAAGCCGGATCCTGTTGGAGAGCTTCGAGCAGCGACCGCAGTTCTTCGGAGGGATCGTCCTGCGCCAGCTTCACGGTCAGCAGCTGCCTCGTCGTCTGGTCGTCGCGCGCCGGCCGGGTCCGCCGGTCCAGGACCGGGTCTTCGCCGGCCTGCAGACGCCTGCGGACACTGCGCGCGGTCTCCACCGAGATGCCGGCCTCCCGTGCGATGTGGCGCAGTGTCGCGTCCGGATGCCGGGCGATCACCTCCGCCGCGGCCTGCCGTCCGGCCGCGCCGTTGACCGGCCGGACCCGGCCGTCCCGGCCGACCCGCGCCGGCTCCGGCGGACCGTCGAGCTTGCGGCGCAGCGATCCGACGGTCTTCGCGGACAGCCCGGCGGAGACGGCGACGGCCCGGTCGGACAGCCGCGGATGAGTACGGATGATCCGGGCCGCCGCGGCCCGCCGGTCGGCGATCGTGAGGGGCATGCCGTGCGACACGTTGAGCCGGACGGCGAGCAGGAACGCCTCGTCCTCGTCGCCGTCGAACAGCTGGGCGGAGATCTCCGGTTCGCCGCGCAGCCGGGCGGCGGTGAGGCGGTGCATGCCGTCGATAACGCGGCCGGTCGCGCGGTGCACCACGATCGGCGGCAGGTCCGCTTCGGTCTGCGCCAGCGATCTCGCGTGCGCCATGTCCACGCCCGCGGACCGCGGCGAGTCGGCCTCGCGGACCGACGAGACCGCCAGCCGGACGACAGTGCTGTCCCAGGGACGCGAGTCCACTGTGGAGCGAGAGGTGTCGACTGCCACTGGGTCAGCCCCGTTCTTGGTCACAGCCCCGGATCCCGAGCGAAGGCATGGTCTTCGGACCATCCTCGCCGGGCGGCCGGGCGTGCGGGACTCACCTGTTTAAGGGGCAACCTCGGGGCGCGGCAGGAATCCGAGGCGGCGCGCCTCCTCCACGCCACCGGCCACCAGGACCGGATCGCTGCTGTGGGCCAGAGTCGCGAGGAACTCGTTGCGCGGCACCGGTCCGGCCCCGAGCCGCTGGCTCGCCTTGCTGTCCCACTCGACGTCCAGCAGCGTCACGCCGGTGCCGGCCAGCCGGTGTTCCAGGTCGAGCAGCGCCACCTTCGACGCGTCGGTTCGCCGATGGAAGCAGGTCTCCATGGCGAACACCCTGCCGATGCCGACCCCGATGGCCCCGCCCACCAGCTCGTCTCCCTCCCACACCTCGACGCTGTGCGCCCAGCCCAGCTTGTGCAGCTCCGCCATGCACTCGCACAGCTCCTCGGTGAGCCACACCGGCGTGCGGTCGCGGCGGCATTCGGCGAGCACCTGGCCGAAGCTCTCGTTCGCCGTGGTGGTCCAGGGCAGCCGGTTGCGCAGCTTCTGCATGAGGGTGCGCGACTTGGCCAGCCGCCCGTACGGGATGACCGGCCGCGGGTCCGGGGACCACCAAGTCAGCGCGTAGGGATCGGGCAGCGGCGAGTCGAGCACCACGGTCGTCCCGGCGGCCACCGCGTCCTCGTAGAGGAAATGGTTCGCCTCGATCTCGGCGGCCGAGCCGGCCGGCATCGGGAACGCGCCGTGCCGGTACGCGCCGAGAAGCGTGGCCGAGTCGAGCCGGCCACCGATCGCGACCGGCTCCTCTCCCGGGGCAGTATTCACCGGGAGTCCGTCCCACACGCATCCTTCGCAGCGAAGCACAGCTTGATTCTGGCCCCACACCGGCGATCGACGGGAGCCTTCGATGACCGTATCCACGACACCCGGCACCTCCGGCGCGGCGGCGCGCTGGCTGCGCCGGCCGCGCCCGCGCCACTATCCGGAGGCCCGCCTCGTCTGCCTGCCGCACGCCGGCGGCACGGCGGGCGAATACCTTCCCTGGGCCGCGCGGCTGCCCGCACAGGTAGAGCTGATCGCCGTGCAGTACCCCGGCAGGCAGGACCGGCTGGACGAGCCCTGCGCACAGTCGGTGCCCGAGATCGCGGACGCGCTCGCCCCCGCGCTCGCGCCTTACGCCGACCGGCCGCTGTATCTGTTCGGGCACAGCATGGGCGGCCTCGTCGCGTACGAGGTGGCAGTCCGCCTGGAGGCCGGTGCCGGGCCGGCTCCGGCGGGCCTGTTCGCCTCCGACTCGCTGGCCCCGCACCAGTGCAAGCCGCCCCGGGAAATGCTCGACGACGACGCCGTCGAGGCGGACATCCGGGCGTCCGGCTGGAGCGATCCGGCGGTGTTCGAGCACCCGGAACTGCGCGAACTCATCCTGCCCGCACTGCTGGCCGACGTCCGGGCGGTGCTGTCGTACTACCGCCGCGACCCGGTGCGGCTGCGGTGCCCGATCGTCGCCTACGCGGGCAACGAGGGCGCGGCCGAGGCGGCCGCCTGGGGCGAGCTGACCTCCGGACCGGCCGACTGGCGGCAGTTCGACGGCGATCACTTCTACCTTCGGTCCCACCAGGCCGAACTGGTCGCCGACGTAGCGGCCCGGATGTCTGAGTGGGGAAATTCGCCGGTTGGACACCAGCGAGACCGCCAGCCAATGCCAGGGACTTAATGCGGCGTTATGGGTGCGGGATGGTCTGCGAGGGGAACCCTGAGGGACTCAGAGTCCCTCAGGGTTCCCCTCACAGACCTGAGCTGTCCGAGCGCTGCCAGTAGCTGTCGCTCCCCCGCTTCCAGGACCGGCGCATCGGATCGCGCAGCACCCGGATCACCAGGCCGGCCGGGACCACGAACAGGACGTAGACGAGCGTGAGCATCGCTTTGCGCATCAGGGACCCTTCGGTGCGGGGAGACGGCGCCGTCAGTCGAGGGGCACTTCGGTGCGCCAGTCCAGTTCCTCTTTCCACTCGGGCTGATCGGCCTTGGACAGCAGGAATCCGCCGATCGCGAGCAGGTCGATGTCGGTCCGCATGAAGCACGTGTAGGCCTCGTGCGGCGTGTTCACGATCGGTTCGCCGCGGACGTTGAACGAGGTGTTCACCACGACGCTGCTGCCGGTTTCCTCTTTCAGGGCAAGGAGAAGCTGGTGATAGGCGGGGTTGTCCCGCTCCCGGACGGTCTGCACGCGCGCGGAGTAGTCCACGTGCGTGACCGCCGGGATCTCCGACCGCGGCACCTTCAGCAGATCGAGGCCGGTCAGCCCGGTGTCCGCCGCGACGGTCCGACGGGCCGCCTCGGCGACCGGGGCGACCACGAGCATGTACGGGCTGTCCTGCGGAAGGTCGAAGAAGTCCTTCGCCTCGTCGGCGAGCACGGACGGCGCGAACGGGCGGAACGACTCCCGGAACTTGATCTTCAGGTTCATCACCGACTGAGTCCGCGGATCGCGTGCGTTGCCGAGGATCGACCGGGCGCCGAGCGCGCGCGGGCCGAACTCCATCCGGCCCTGGAACCAGCCCACGACCTTGCCCTCGGCGATCGCCTTCGCGACCTCGGCGGCCAGCGCCGCCGGTTCCAGCCGACGGTGCGGGATTCCGCCCGCCGTCAGGTATTCGGCGATCCGGTCGTCGTCGTAGGCGGGTCCCAGGAGCGCGCCGGACATCGCGTCGTGCCCGGTGCCGACGTGGGCGCGCCCGGAGCCTCGGTCGATCGCGACCGCGAGTGCGGCACCCAGCGCACCGCCGGCGTCGCCTGCCGCGGGCTGGACCCAAATGTCGTCGAAAACCGAGTCAGCGACGATTTTTCCGTTGGCGACACAGTTCAGGGCGACACCGCCAGCCATGCACAGCCGCGACTCGCCGGTCAGCTCCCGCGCGGTCCGCGCGAGCTTGAGCACGGCCTCCTCGGTCACCAGCTGCACGGACGCGGCCAGATCGAACTCGCGCCGGGTCAGCTCCCCTTCCGGCTCGCGGCGCGGACCGCCGAACAGCTTCTCGAAGCCGCGACCGGTCATCACCTGGCCGCGCAAGTACTCGAAATAGCGCATGTTCAGGCGGAACGAGCCGTCCGGCTTGAGGTCGATCAGCCGCTCGCGGATCAGGTCGGCGTACCGGGGTTCGCCGTACGGCGCGAGGCCCATCAGCTTGTATTCGCCGGAGTCGACCTTGAACCCGCAGAAGTAGGTGAAGGCCGAGTAGAGCAGTCCCAGCGAGTGGGGGAACTGGATCTCGACGACGGGCTTCAGCCGGGTGCCCTGCCCGTGCCAGATCGTGGTAGTCGCCCACTCGCCGACGCCGTCGACGCAGAGCACGGCGGCCGACTCGTACGGGCTGGCGAAAAACGCCGACGCCGCATGCGATTCGTGGTGGCGCCGGTGGCTGATCTCCGGCACGGGACCGAGGTTCAGCCCCTCCAGCTCGCGGCGTACGACGTCGTCGGTGCGCCGCTTCGACGACCACCAAGCGGGCAGCGTGTCCCGGAACGAGGCCAGCCCGTACGGGGCCGCGCCGAGATAGGTCGCCAGGACACGGCGGAACTTCAGCTCCGAGTCCTCGTAGTAGGCGATCGCCGACACGTCCGCCAGCGTGGCGCCGACCTCGTCGAGCGTGTAGGCCACCGCGCGGGCCGGGAAACCCGAATCGTGGCGGCGGCGGGTGAAGCGCTCTTCTTGGGCCGCCGCGACGGGACGCCCGTCGAGGACGAGCGCCGCCGCGCTGTCGTGGTAGTAGGCGGAGATGCCGAGGACCAGATCAGGCATGGGACCGCCTCTCGGATTGCGCCCGGCGGGCCCCTTTTCGGGACAGCAGCCCGGGCGGCGGGTTCAGCGACCGGTAGCCGGCCCGGATCCGGTCCCACACGTCCGGGCGCGCCTGCGGCGTCTGCTGGGCCAGGTAGTCGTCGATGGCGTCGGCCGCCCAGGCCGAGTGCCCGGTCGCGACGTTGTCGATGGTGTTGTGGATGTCGAGGAACGCCGTGCTGAAGCCGTACTTCTCCAGCGACTGGCGGCCGCGGCGGTAGCTGCCGCCGACGCCGGACAGCTCCATCGCCAGGTTCAGGCCGAGGATCTCCGCCTCGAACGTGCGCGGGAACCGGCCGATCGACAGCCAGTACACCGGCGTTTCGAACGACTTGTCCCGGAACCCGGACCAGGCCGCGAACTCCGGCGAGCGGGTCGGCGGGAGGTCGATGCCCATCTCCCGCAGCATGGCGCGGTAGATCAGCGGATGGTTCAGGCTCAGGTCGCCGTTCCCGAGTTCGTCCCAGTAGGTCTCGAACAGGAAGTGCCCGCGCTCGGACGAGGCGAGCTGGTAGTCGGTGGACCCGGCCAGCCAGGAACCGTCGATGAGGGTGAGCGGCGCCAGCTGCAGGGTCGAGTCGATCAGGTCGGCGCGGTCGGGAAGGGGATCGTCCATGCCGTCGTGGAACTCGTCGTTGTGCAGGTCGTGCTGGTCGAGCAGCCACGGCCGCAGCCCGTCCGGCGGTTGCTCCCCCGGCAGGGTCCGGGGCGACGGCTCCATGTCGCTGCGGCACCGGGCGAGCCGCTTTTCCACGTATCGCTGGGCGTACTGCCGGACCGCGGGCGTGGTCGCGCGCTGCAGCAGGGCCGTGTACGCCTGCCGGATGTCCCCGGGAGCGTCGCCGTCGGCGCTGTCCGGAGCCAGGCGGAGCGTGATCCGCCGGGGCTGGTGGGCGGGCGGCCGCCACTCCGCCCGCTGCGCGGAATCCGTGGGCAGCGCGTCGATCCAGCGCTTGATCGTGTCCAGGTCCTGGTCCGGGAACACGCGGAACATCCGGCCCTTCTCCGACACCAGGGATCCGGTCAGGCGGCTGGCCTCGGACCGGCCCGGCCGGACGAGGCGGCTGTTCGCCAGCGCGGCCAGGAACGGGATCGGGTCGGTGCGCGCCTCGACGAGCCAGTCCTTCAGCAGCCGGCCCTGCACGTTGAACCGGTCGTGGTAGGCGGACGCCTCACGGGCCCGGGACTGCACCAGCTCCGCCATCTCGAAACCGGGGTCGCGCGCGGCGTCCAGCTCGTCGTACACCTCGTCGCACCACTGTCGCAGCGCGGCGAACGCCCACGCGAAGCCGCGTTCGACGGCGGCCGCACCGGCCTCTTCGACGAACGCGGCCCGCAGCGCCCGGGCATCGTCGACCGCCGACGGCCCGTCCGGCGTGCGCGCGAGGCTCGGATCCAGTGCGTCCCAACCGATCCCGTGCGGATGCCGGGCCTGAACGCCGTCGAGCGGCGGGAGCATGCCAGCCTCGCGCAGGCAAAGGTCCAGACCGATGATCTCGCCCCGGTACGCGTTCGGATGCCGGCTCATCGTCAACGCGAAGGCCGGCAGGTGGAAAGACCGGTCGGCGATCCGGCGGTCCTGCGCCAGCTGGCTCGCCGGATGCGCGTGCACCGCGACCCGGAGGTGTTGCAGGAGCGAGAGGTAGGCACTCCCCCGCGACGCCCGCGGATGCCCGGCGCCGACGTCGCCCGCGTACAGCGCGAGCACCCGCATGGTGACCGCTTCCTCGGCGTTGCCCGGCTCGCTCATCCATTGCAGCCAGGCACCGGACACCGAAGCCAGGGGTGCACACGCGAGCGCCGCCCGGCGGACGAGCACGTCCGCGCAGCCCTCGCTTTCCGCAGTCGCGAAGAGGGCAGCAAAGCGTTCCCGTTGCGCGGCAGCCCACTCCGACACGGCCGCAGCGTCCTGCGGGCCGCCGTCTTCTAGGCTCAGCTCGGCCGCGATCTCGGACCGCAGCGCGTCGGGCAGCGAACTGCTCTCCGGCTCGCACGCCCGCGCGAACACCGTCCGCACCGACAACGCCGCGGGATCGTCGTCGGCCGCCTGGTCTGAACTTCGGGTGAATGGACGCATCGCGCGTCTTCCTCCTCCTCCGTCGAAGAGCTTGGCGACCGCTCTGCGCGGACGGGCCATGTGCCCTCGCTTCCCTGTCGCAGCCGGCGCAAGTGCGGTGCCCGCGGCAAGCGGGTCCACCTTTGCTGCCGAGCACACTAATGCCGGGCCGAAGCGGTGCCGCGTCCCGTAAAACGGCTCCGCGGGGCCGTCCCCGGTTCAGGCGACTGCGCCCGCCCCGGCCGCGTGCGTACGTTCGTGATCGTGGCGAACACCAGGTATGCCCCCGCTGTGGTTTTCGACCGGACGGCCGGTCCGGCCGCACCGGAGGATTCCGCCGGGCCGCCTTCGAGTCCAGGGGCCTTCGGCAGCGTCTTCACCGACCACATGGTCACCGTCCGGCACCGGCCGGACGAGGGATGGCACGGCGCGCGAGTGGAGCGGTTCGGGCCGACGGCGATGTCGCCCGCGGCGGCCTGCCTCCACTATGGACAGACGATTTTCGAGGGCCTCAAAGCCTATCGCGCGCCGGACGGCCGAGTTCTGCTGTTCCGGCCGGACGCGAACGCCGCACGGTTCCAGCGGTCGGCGCGGCGCCTGGCCATGCCCGAGCTTCCCGGCGAACTCTTCGTCCAGGCTCTGGAGGAACTGGTCGCCGCGGACCGGAGATGGGTGCCCTCGGCCGACGGCGGCAGTCTCTACCTGCGTCCTTTCCTGGTCGCCACCGAGCCCTTTCTCGGCATGCGGCCGGCCGAGGAGTACCTCTTCTGCGTCATCGCCTCCCCCGTTGGCGGAGTCTTCGCCGGCGGGCCGGGAGCCATCTCGGTGGACGTCTCCCACGACTACGCGCGGGCGGCGCCGGGCGGCACGGGCTCCGCCAAATGCGGCGGCAACTACGCCGCGGCGTTGCCCGCACTGCGCCGCGCCGTCTCGGAGGGGTACGACCAGGTCGTGTTCCTGGACGCCGCGCAGCACCGCAACGTCGAGGAACTCGGCGGCATGAACATCTTCTTCGTCTTCCGCGACGGCCGGATCACGACCCCGCCGCTGCTCGACACGGTGCTCGCCGGCGTGACCAGAGACTCGGTCATCACGCTGGCCGAGGACGCCGGTCATCAGGTGACCGAAGCCCCGTACCCGGTCGAACAGTGGCGGGACGACGCGGCCTCCGGCGAGCTGCGCGAGGTGTTCGCCTGCGGGACCGCCGCGACGATCGCCGGGATCGACCGCGTCCGGTACCTCGGCGCGGAGTTCACCGTCGGGAACGGCGGCGTCGGCCCGGTCACCGCGGGCTTGCGGACCCGGCTGCTCGACTTGCAGTACGGACGCGCGGAAGACGCCCACGACTGGGTCCGGGTCGTCCCGTGACCGGCCACCGGTAAACGGGATGCCCTACCTCCAAGTCGGCGATGCCACCCTGTACGCGGAAATCTCCGGCGACGGAGATCCGGTCCTGTTGCTGCACGGCGGACTCTGCTCGCTCGAGACGATGCGGCCTCAGGCCGACGCGCTCGCGCTCCGCTACCGCGTGTTCGCCTTCGAACGTCCTGGACACGGCCGTTCGGCCGACGTGGACGGGGATTACCGGTACGAGCACGGGGTCGCCCAGACCCTCGCGTACCTCGACGCCGTCGGCCTCGAATCGGCGCACGTCGTCGGCTACAGCGACGGCGCGATCATCGGGCTGCTGCTGGCGCGCGACCATCCGGCAAGGGTGCGGTCGCTGGTCTCGATCAGCGCGAACCTCGACCAGTCGGCGTTCACGACCAGCCCGGAGGCGGAGTCCGCCACCATGCTCGCCCAGTCCGAAGAGGACAGTCCCGGCCCGGCCGCGAATGCCGAACGGCTGCACTACGAACGGCTTTCGCCGGACGGGCCGGGGCATCTGGACGTCGTGCTGAGAAAGCTGCTCCGGATGTGGGCGGGACAGCCGCGCATCGACCCGGCTGGCCTGGCCGGGATCGCCGCGCCCGTCCTGGTGATGTCGGGCGACCACGACACGGTCCGCCCCGACCACAGCCTGCTCATCGCCGCGTCCATTCCGGGCGCGCAGCTGTGCGTCGTCCCGAAGACGACGCACGACCTTGTCTGCGAGCGGCCCGAACTCGTCAGCCTGCTCATCCGGCAATTCCTGCCGTAGCGCCCGTTCGTTCACCAGTCGAGCACGTCGCGCTCGCCGTAGAACGACCCGGTCGGCCCGTCGTCCGGCAGACTCGCCAGCCACACCGGGACCGCAGGCGACGCGGACTGCCCGATCGCATCGCTGCCGTCGCCGGCCGGCCCGGGACCGCAGGCGTTGACCAGGATCCCGGAGCAGGCGAGCTCGTCGGCGAGCACGCGGGTCAGCGCGTTGACCGCGCACTTCGAAACGCGGTAGGCGGGCAGGTCCGCGCGCATCGAGGCGAGACTGCCCAGCTCGCTGGAGATGTTGACGATCCGGCCGTAGCGGTGGATGCGCATCAGCGGCACGACGGCCTGGGTGAGCTGCCAGGCGCCGATGAGGTTGGTCTCGACCGTGCGCCGGACCAGCTGCGGGTCGGCCGTGCTCGCGCCGCCGTTCTCGTCGAGGAGCACCGCCTCGTTGTTCACCAGCACGTCGCACCGGCCGAGGGCGCGGAACAGCCAGGCGGCCAGCCGGGCGATCGAGTCCGCGTCGTTCACGTCGAGTTCGCGGACCGCGACCCGGTCCGCCAGGTCGCCGAGGAGGTCGACCGCCGCCCGCCCGCCCGCGATCGACCGGCTGGCCAGCACGACCCGCATGCCGTTCGCGGCCAGCATCCGGACGATTTTCAGCCCGAGACCGCCGCTGGCGCCGCTGACGAGCGCGACCCGGTCTTCGGACGGCTCGTCCGCGGACCGCTCCGGCAAGCTGACGTAACAGCCCGTCGCCGCGGCAGGCAGCGACGGAGGCTTCGCGCCGTTCACGGCGCCGGGCAGCAGCGCTATTCGTGGCGTATCCGGGGGAAAATCAGGTTGACACGACACATGAGTGCCATCCTCTCGTCTCGACAGCTGCGTCCCCGTGCTGGTGTCCGACGATGTCCGCGGAAGCTTCGATCGATATTCACACACCGGCTTCGACAGGGCAACAGTCCGTTTTCCGTATGGTCCATTGTGGACGATCACGCGATTCCCGGGTTTTCCCTCGCCGCGGCGGTCTTCGCCGCGGCAGAAGCAATTCCGGCAGCCGTGCGGAGACACCGGTTCCGGTGACAAGACGCGTCGCCCGACGGTCGTTACGTTGACCGTGGGAGGCCTCGCATTCCTCATTCCAGGCATGTCCGGCCGGCAGGCGTCTCATTCGAAGAAGGGAATCAAGGTGGCGGAAAGCATGAGCGATACCGTGACCCGGGGGCTGACGGCCGAAGAGGTGGAGTCGTTCAAGGAGAACGGTTTCCTCGGGCCGTTCGACCTCTACGCCGAGGACGAGGCTCCGCTGGTCTGGAGCCAGGCCATGATCGACATGGTCACCTCGGAGAACAAGCCGCACGACTCGACCATCATCAACTACGACCGGCACCTCGACTGCGACACGCTGTCGCGGCACATCGCCCAGCCCGCGATCGTCCACAAGCTCCGCAGCCTCATGGACGACGACATCATGTGCTGGAAGACGCACATCTTCGAGAAGGAGCCCGGCGACTCGGGAACGGGCTGGCACCAGGTCGAAGCGTTCACCGTGTTCGAGTCGGAGGACGTCTCCTACCCCTCGCTGCGCTACACCGAGGAGACCACGGCCGCCACGCAGGAGCTGACCGTCTGGACGGCCTTCTCCGACGCGGACAAGGAGCACGGCTGCCTGCACTTCCTGCCCGGCAGCCACAAGCAGTGGTACTACGACGAGACGAAGCCGATGTCCTACAACGTGGAGAACAAGTCCCACGACTTCTTCGGCTACGACTACGCGGAGCTCAAGCTCGACAAGAACTGGGACCCGAACAAGCAAGAGATCGTCGACATGGAGCTGAAAGCGGGCCAGTTCGTCATCTTCCTGGCCAAGTGCGTGCACGGCTCCAACCCGAACGTCAGCGGCGACAAGCGGGTCGGGCTGGCTTCGCGCTACGTCTCGCCGTCCGTGCGGGTCTACGAGCACATCAACCGGCTCAGCGGGTTCGGCGACGCGATCGACCTCGACTACCACGGCGGCGTGATGGTCTCCGGCGAGGACAAGTACGGCTACAACCGGATGCACGAGACCAACCTCAACGGCTTCCCCTTCCCGAAGGTCGAGAGCAATGGACGCTGACGGCTACCGGCACAAGTTCGCCGAGTTCCTCACGACGCAGCCCGCCGGCGCGGACCTGACCTACGAGCAGATCGTCGGCGCGCAGACCCGGCAGGAGCTGGGCCTCAGCTCGCTCACCACCATCGTCGTGCTGATGAACTACATCAAGAAGTACACGAACGGCGGCGTCACCGTCCGCCCGGAGTGGGTCCCGCGGCTCAACGACGTCGACGGCATCGCCTCCGTGCTGCGCGAGATCGACGCGAGCGCGGCCGATCCGGTCCGGCGCTGACGGCGTCGCCGCGCTGGGCCCGGCATTTCCGTTGTCCCCTCGGCCGGTGGAAGGAAGCATGATCCCGGATCACGAAGACATAGGCATCGGCTCGTTCGCGTGCGCCTTCGGCGACGTGGAGTGCAAGCCGGAGAACATCCCCGATTTCGAAGCGCTGTGGGAGACCGTGTCGTTCGGAACCGACTTCGCCGAGATGGGATGCACGACCTACCGGAAGATGTCGGGCCCCGTGGAGGACTACGTCGTCGACGCCGTGCGCCGGACCCTGCGCGCCGCGGGCGTTTCGGCGGCCGAGGTCGACCACCTCGTGTTCGCGACCAGCGACCCGGCTCTCGCCCTCGTGCCGCCGGACTTCGCGAGCCGCGTGCTGCTCGCCCTCGGCATGGACGACTGCGTCCCGCACGTCGTGTCCTTCCAGCGGTGCTGCAGCTCGCTGACCGCGCTGCAGCACGGCGAGCGGCTGTTCGCCGACCCGGACGTGACAAACGTGGCAGTGGTCGCCTTCGACTTCATGCCCGAGGACCGCGACCGGGTGCGCTCCTACGCCATCTTCGGCGACGCGGCCACCAGCTGCCTGCTGACCCGGACCGGATCGGGGCTGGTGCGGCTGCTCTCGTCCGCGATCAAGACGGACCCGGAGGGGCTGCGCGGCCGCGACACCTTCGTTTCGCGGAAGGACGTCGCCGAACGGACGCTGGCGGCGGCGATGCGCGCTGGCGGCCGACGGCCGGAACAGCTGGCCAAGGTGTTCGCGGCCAACCTGCACAAGCCGCTGACGCTTTTCAACGCGACGTCCGTCGGGCTGCTGCCGGACGCGATGCACTTCACCGACACGCTCGCCGCGTACGGACACTGCGGAAACGCCGACTGGATGATCAATCTGCTCGACTACCACGAGCGGTTCGGCATCCGTTCCGGCGAAACGTATTTAGCGCAGTCCCTCGCGCCCGGGTTCTATGCCTGCGGGCTTCTCGAAGGAACAGCGCAGTGACCGGGGATCTGTCCACAACGGACTGCATCGGGCCGATCCCCGTGCCGTACGGCGTGATGGGCGCTTTGCACGGTCTCGCCGAGGAAGCCGGGGCGGACGACTTCGTCGCGTTGTCGGTCTGCGCAGGCGTTCTGGCGCAACGGCTTCCGCGCCCGGGTGCCGGCTGCCGGGTCCGGGTCACCCGGGGCCCGGTCGAAGCGATCGTCCCGCAGGGCGGGGCTCCGGACCTCTCGCTCAGCTTCCGCGAGGCGCTCCGGCTGGCTCTCCCGTCCGGGCCCGCCATCGCGCCCGGCTCCGACGACCCGCGGGTCGCGGTGACGATCCTGATCGCCCGGGCCGGACGGCATCTGTATGTGGAGACCGTGCCGGACTCCGCCGAACTGCCCTCCGCGCAGGCCTGGGCCAGCTCTTTCCTGCAGCTGCTGGTTTCCCTGGCGAAGGACCCCGATCTGCCGATGCTCGACCATCCGCTGGTCGGCGACGAGGAGCGGGCTCGGATCCTGCACGGCCTCAACCCACAGCGCGATCCGCAGATCCGGTACCGCACCCTCGCGGAGCCGTTCGAGGAGCAGGCGGAACGCACCCCGGACGACGTCGCGCTGGAGGACGAGGACGGGACCACCGTCACCTACCGGGAGCTGAACGAGCGCTCCAACCGGCTGGCGCACTATCTGCGCGAGCGCGGCGCCGGCCCTGGCACGCGGCTCGGCATCTGTCTCCAGCGCGGCATCCATCTGATCGTCGCGACCTACGCCGCGGCCAAGGCCGGCGTCACCTACGTCCCCCTCGACGCCGACCTGCCGGACCAGCGCATCGCGCTGATCCTTGCCGACTCCGCGCCGCAGCACGTGCTGACCGACCCGGCGTGCCGCGCCCGCATCCCGGACGGCGGCTGGGAGGTCCACGACGCCCGCGCGGAGCGGAACTGGACGCACTGTCCCGCAACGAATCCGCCCGACGACGGCGCCGTCCGCGGTCCGGTCCACCTGCTGTACACGTCGGGAACGACCGGCCGCCCCAAGGGAGTGGTCTCCCGCACGGCCGCAGCGCTGGCCAACGTCTTCTGGATGCAGCGGCAGTACCCGTTCCACCCCGGCGAGACGGCGCTGTTCAAATCCTTCGCCGGCTTCGACATCCACATCTGGGAGATCTTCTGGCCGCTGTACCACGGCGCGCGCGTGGTGATCTGCCGTCCCGGCGGCGAGCGCGACCCGAGGCATCTCGCCCGGGTCGTCCGCGACTACGACGTGACACAGGTCTTCATGGTGACGACCATGCTGCCGGCCTTCCTGGACGAGATCTCCGCGGTGGGCGCCGACGCGCTGCGCTGGGTCGTCTGCGGCGGCGAGTCGATGAGCCCGCGGCTCCCGGCGGAGTTCTACGCCGCGCTGCCCGCCAGCACCCTCGTCAACGCCTTCGGCCCGACCGAGGCCGGCCCGGTCACCGACAACGTCATCAAGCCCGGCTGGGACGGGGTGTCCGTTCCGATCGGCAGGCCCGCCGACAACTTCCGGGCGACCGTGCTGGACGCCAACCTCGACCTCGTGCCGGTCGGCACGCCCGGGGAGGTCTACCTCAGCGGCGACGTCGGACTGGCGGACGGCTACTGGCAGCAGCCCGCCCGGACCGCCGAACGGTTCGTCGCCGATCCCTACGGGCCGCCGGGATCGCGGATGTACCGCACCGGCGACCTCTGCCGGCTCCGCGAGGACGGCGCTCTGGAGCACCTCGGCCGGATCGACCGGCAGGTCAAGATCCGCGGGCTGCGGGTCGAACCGGGCGAGATCGAGTCGGCGCTGGCCGCCCACCCGGCGGTCGGCGACTGCGCGGCGATCGCCCACGGGCAGCCGCTGCGCCTCCTCGCCTTCGTCGTGCCCGCCCGCGCGAGCACCCGCCTGGACCCGGACGCGCTGCTGGAGTACCTGGCCGGGCTCCTGCCCAGCCAGATGCGGCCCGAGCGGGTCGTGCCCGTCGACCGCCTGCCGGCGACGGTCAACGGCAAGCTCGACCACGACGCGCTGATCAAGACCTGGCAGGAGCTGACCGAGCGCGAGCGCGCGGTCGTGCCCCCCGCCGACGAGCTGGAGGCGCGCCTGGTCGAGATCTACCGGCGGGTCCTCGGCCCGAGACCGGTCAGCGCGCTGGACACGTTCGTCGCGCTCGGCGGCCATTCGATGCTCACGTTCCGGCTGCGGGACGAGTGCGA
The DNA here is from genome assembly GCF_042684085.1 of Amycolatopsis silviterrae. Classification (NCBI taxonomy): domain Bacteria; kingdom Bacillati; phylum Actinomycetota; class Actinomycetes; order Pseudonocardiales; family Pseudonocardiaceae; genus Amycolatopsis; species Amycolatopsis silviterrae. The sequence continues at coordinate 399,298 of NZ_JBHUKS010000006.1, read as the reverse complement.
AGCGGCGCTGCGGACCGCGCCCGACCTCACGCAGCTCCTGAACGGGACGCTGCGCGACGTCGCCACGGCGATCCGCCGCGAAGGGCAGCCACCCGAAAAGAAGAGTTCCGTCACTGCCGGAACCGCCGCACGACAACCGGAGGACGGTTTTGGACACGCTGACGACCGGTGACACCGAAAAGCTGGCCGACGCGCTGCGCGGCGAGCTGATCACCCCGGCGGACCCCCGCTACGACCGGGCCCGCCAGGTCTGGAACGGAGACATCGACCGGCGTCCGCCGCTGATCGCGCGCTGCGCCGACGCGACGGACGTGGCCGCGGCCGTCACGTTCGCCGCCGGACGGGGAATGCCCGTCGCGGTGCGCGGCGGCGGCCACAGCGTGGCCGGGCAAGGACTGTGCGACGACGGCGTGGTGGTCGACCTTTCGCCGATGCGCGCGGTCGACGTGGATCCCGCGCGCCGGCTGGCCCACGTCCAGGGCGGCGCGCTGTGGCAGGACGTCGACCCGGCGACCCAGGCGCACGGCCTGGCCACGACCGGCGGGATCGTCAGCGAGACCGGCGTCGGCGGGCTCACGCTCGGCGGCGGCATTGGGCACCTGATGCGCCGCTGCGGGCTGGCCACCGACAATCTCGTCGAAGCCGACCTGGTGACCGCCGACGGCCGCCTCGTCACCGTGGACGCGGAGCGCGACCCGGAGCTGCTGTGGGGACTGCGCGGCGGCGGCGGCAACTTCGGCACCGTAGTGCGTTTCGGCCTCCGGCTGCACGAGGTGGACCCGACTGTCCTGGCCGGGATGCTCATTTACCCGCTCGACGACGCGCCCGCCGTGCTGGCCCGCTACCGCGACCTCATCGCCGACGCCCCCGACGCGCTCGGGACGATCCTCAACCTCCGGCTCTGCCCCGCCGTGGCCGCCATTCCCGAGCGGCTGCACGGAACCCCCGTCGTGGCGATCATCGTGTGCTGGTCCGGCGATCACGAACAGGGACAGGCATTCCTGCGCCCGCTGCGCGAGTTCGGACGTCCGGTGCTGGACACGGTCGCCCCCATGCCGTACGTGGTCCTGCAGCGCATGCTCGACGACACCTCGCGCGCCGGCGACCACTACTACTGGCGTTCGGTGGACTTCGGGCCGCTCACCGACGAGATCATCGCGATCATCGTCGAGCACGTCGCCCGGATCACCTCGCCGCTGTCGGCGGTGCCGGTCTACCACCTCGGCGGCGCGATCGGCCGGGTCCCGCCCGAGGACACCGCCTTCGGCTCGCGCCACGCCACGCACGACATCAACATGTTCGGCCACTGGGTGCCCGACCGGGACGACCGGGACCGCCACGTCGCCTGGGTCCGCGACTTCAGCGAGGCGATGGCGCCGCACGCCGTCGGGAAGTACGTCAACTTCCTCAACGACGAGGGAGCCGACGGCGTGCGGGAGGCGTACGGCAGGCGGTGGCAGCGCCTGGTCGCGCTGAAACGGCGGCTCGATCCGGAGAACGTCTTCCGCTACAACTTCAACATCGACCCCGGCACCGGGGACGAGCAGGACGAGCAGGACGCATGAAGTTCGGCATCCAGATCGTCCCGGAGGACCCCTGGCGGACCGCGCGCGAGAAGTGGCGCCAGGCCGAGCAGCTGGGATTCGACCACGCCTGGACCTACGACCACCTGAACTGGCGGGCGTTCCGCGCGAAGGACTGGGCCACCGCCGTCCCGACGCTGACCGCCGCCGCGGTGGAAACCTCGCGCATCAAGCTCGGCGTCCTGGTCGCCTCGCCCAATCTGCGCGACCCGGCGTACCTGGCCAAAGACGTCACCACCCTCGACGACATCGCCGGCGGCCGCCTCATCCTCGGCCTCGGCTCCGGTGCCGAGGGCTTCGACGCCACGATGACGCGCCGCGTCCCGTGGAGCAGGCGCGAGCGCACCGAGCGCTTCGACGAGTACGTGCGGCTCACCGATCTGCTTCTGCGGCAACCGGTCACCACGTTCGACGGCCGCTACTACGTGGCCAACGAGGTGCACTCGCACCCGTTGTGTCAGCAGGAGCCCCGCGTCCCGTTCGCCATCGCCGCCGGCGGGCCCCGCGGCATGCGCCTGGCAGCCGAATACGGCTCGTACTGGGTGACCACAGGCGTGACCAGCCGGGTCGAGAGCGCGCCGTACGAAGAGGCGCTGCCCATTGTCCGACAGCAGGTGGAGGCTTTTGAAAAGGCCTGCGTCGAAGTCGGCCGCGACCCGGATTCGGTGGCCCGGTTGCTGATCTGCGGCCCGAGCGTGGGCGGGGTCCTCGCTTCGCCGGCGGCGTTCTTCGACGCGGCCGGCCGATTCGCCGAAGCGGGCATCACCGATTTCGTCGTGCAATGGCCGCGGACGAGCGAGCCATTTTCCGGAGAGGTGGAAATTCTGGAAAAAGTGGCCGCGGAGCTGAATCGCCCCCGAAACACGTGACGCGGCGACGGAACGACCGTCGCCTACGCTCGAAGGAGAGTGCAAAATTCGACTGAACGGAATGGCGTGATCCGATGCGAACCCACTATGTGGCGGACACCCCGCTTGACGACGCCCGGCTCGCCAAAGACCTCGCGCAGGCCGAGTTGTTCCCGTGGTCCGAGGCGCACAGCGATTACCTTTCCCAAGGCGCATACAAAAGCTGCATGATCTGGACCCGCGGCGGGCAGGTCGGCGACGGAGTGGTCACCTCCTACGACCACCGCCAGCCGTCGGCGTTCACCGAGTACGCCAACCAGATGCCCTATCTGCGCGAGCTGATCAGCGGCCTGGTCGACCTCGAGCGGCTGAACTTCGTGCGGCTGGCGAAGGTGCAGAACAGCGTGATCATCCCGCACCGGGACCTGCTCGAATTCACCGAAATCCCGGACGTCTCGCGCAGCGTCCACCGCCTGCACATCCCGCTCGTCACCAACGGGGACTGTTTCTTCAACGAGGGCAACACGGTCTTCCAGATGCGCAAGGGCGAGGTCTGGTTCCTCGACGCCTCGCAGATCCATTCGGCGGCGGTGCTCTCCACCGAGCAACGCATCCACATGATGCTCGACTTCGTGGACACGCCTTCGGACAAACCGCTGGTCAATCTCAAGGGCCGGAGCCCGGAAACCGGCATCCCGGAAAACCGGAAGGTAAACCGGCCGCCGCTGCCCGACGCCGACCGGGCCGCCCTGCGGAAACTGGCCGGAGTCGCCACGATGGACACGGTCGAGGAAATATTCAGCATCGTCATCAAGAAGCACTACCGCTACCACGGCGGCGACGATTTCGTGTGGACCATGATGACCGACATCGCACGCGATTCCGGGAATCCGGAAATAGTCCGGCACATCGACGAGCTGCACCGGTACTTCACCATCGAACGGTCCGCCGACGACTAACGGCGCGAGCCGGTTCCCGACGGCCGCCGAATCAGGAGAGCACCTTGGCCACCACCACATCTGACGTGGTCCGCCCGGCGCCACTGGCCGGGGCGATCGACCACGTGGGCATCCAGACGATGGACCTGGAGAACGCGGTCGCCTGGTACCAGGAGTTCCTGGGCGGCACCGTCTCCTGGGAGATGAACGACGGTTTCTCCCCCCTCAGCAGGCAGCGGCTGCCCGGGCTGGCCCGCGTGGTCGAGGTGGCCGCGGGAGACATCCGGCTGCACCTGTTCACCCGGACCGCCGGGAAGCACGCGCCGCCGGCCAGCGAAGCGAACCAGTTCCAGCACCTGTGCATCCGGGTCGGCACGGCCGAGCAGCTTCGGCTGTGGCGGCTGCGGTGGATGGAGCTGTACGAGTCGGGCCGCTACACCTTCGTCCGCGACGAGCCGGCCACCGAGATCGACATCGACGCGCAGGGCATGCAGAGCTTCTACGCCTACGACGTCAACGGCCTGGAGGTCGAGTTCACCTACCAGCCGGACGCCGCCGAGGGACGGGACAGCGCCGATGGATCCGTTTGAGACACCGGCCGTCGTCACGGACTTCCCGGGCGGGAAGGAGTGGGAGTTCGGCGGTCATCCCTACGGGTTGGAGCCGCTGGCCCTGCCCGCGCAGTGGCTGCCGCGCACCGCGGTCCTCGACCCGGCGCGGGTCGGAGCGCTGCGGAGCCAGCTCGCCCAGGTGTCCCCCGCCGCTCTCGACCACCTGCGCCCGGACGGCGACGAAGAGATCGACCGGCTGTTCTGGTTCCGGTGGATCACCGCCCATCAGACCACCTTCCTGATCTGGCAACAGCTCGCGGCCGTCCTCCAGGAGATCGAAGCCGCGCCGGGCGAAGTCCCGGAGCTTGCCGAGCAGGCGCGCGTGCTGGTGTGCGGCTATTCGCTGCTGCTGCTCTACGCCAGCTCCGCGCCCCGCGACATCTACGCGCGGGTCATCCGGATGCCGATGGCGCGCCAGCACGTCAATCTCAGCGGCGCATGGGCCCGGGACTACGCGCCGGTGCGGCCGTTGATCGTGGGCAAGACGGCGTTCGCCCCCGGCGGAGCCACGGACGCCCTGCGCCGCGAGTGCGAACTCAACGAGCAGGTCCACGAAGGCATCCCGGACAAGGTGCTGCCCACGGGCGTGTCCTCGCTGCTGCGGAGTCCCCGGCCGAAGGGCGGCAAGCAGTTGCACCGCACCACGTTGCGGTGGCTGTACGACGGCATCTTCCTGACCACCCGCTCGGCCGTCTCCCAGCACACGCTCGCCTGCCAGCTGGTTCGCCGGCTGCACGCCGTTTTCCTCGACGTCACCGCGAACGGCCTGTACCCCGCCTTCGCATCGAGCGCACAGGACGAGCCGCCGCTGCTGCGCACCCCGGAACTGATGCAGCGCAAGGCCGCACTGGCCGACTGCGTCCTGGAAATCCTGTGCCTCGCGGGCGCGCCGGCGAGCCAGTCCCACCCACCGACGACCGTCCGGGCTAGCTCCCGATCCGAGAGTTGAGGTTTACATGACCGTCGTGCCGAACACCTCGCCCGAGGAATCGCGATATTGCGCGGACACCTTCAACGGCGCCGTGGCCGCGGCCGCCCTCAGCGCGGCCTGGGACATCGGCCTGCTGGAGGAACTCGCCGAGCGCGGCGCGGTCGAGCTGCCCGAGTTCACCGCCCGCACCAGCACCCATCCGGACGGGGTCCGCCAGGTCCTCGCCGCGCTCTCCAGCCGCCGGATCGTGGTCTTCGACGCCGGAGGAGAAGTCGTCCGGCGCGGGCCGGGATTCGACGAGGCGTTCCGGACCAGGGGCTTTTTCTACTGGCTGACCCGGGGCTGCGGCGAGCTGTTCACCGACCTGACCACGCTGGTCCGCGTCGAGGAGGGCGCCGACCGCCAGATGCGCCGGGACGCGCGGGCGATCAGCGTGGCCTGCCGGAGCATCGCCCGCAACTTCTTCGACCCGCCGCTGCGGGAGGTCCTCGACGGCCTCGACTTCACCACCGTCGCCGACCTCGGCTGCGGCAGCGGCGACCGGATCATCATGCTGGCGCGCGAGCGGCCCGGCGTCCAGGCGATCGGCGTCGACATCGCGCGGGGCGCGCTGGCGGTCGCCGGCGAGGCCGTCCGGGAGGCGAAGCTCGAGGACCGGATCACGCTGACCCAGGACGACGTCCTGGACATGCTGCCGCGGCCGGAGTACGCCGACGTCGACCTGGTCACCTGCTTCCTGATGGGCCACGACTTCTGGCCGCGGGACGCCTGTGCGAAGACCCTGCAGCGGCTGCGCGAGATCTTCCCCAACCTGCGCGGCCTCATCCTCGGCGACACGTGCCGGTCGGTGGGCGTCGAAGGCCCGGACCTGCCGATGTTCACGGTCGGGTTCGAGACCGTGCACGCGATCATGGACCAGTATCTGCCGACGCTCGACGAGTGGTACTCGGTCATCGCCGAAAGCGGCTGGCACCTCGCCGACCAGCGGCTCATCGACCTTCCCGCGTCCAGCTTCATCTTCCACCTGACCCCGGCCTGACCCGGCCCGATCCCCGCCGTACCCGGAGGAACGTCCATGGACTCCCGTCCCGCACCCGCCGCCGCACCCTCCTCCCGGACCGATCTCCCGCTGTTCAAGGAGGTTCCGGGCCATCACGCGCCGACGCCCTTCTACCTGACCGACGACATGTACGGCGGGCTGGCGTTCGAGCTGGCCGGCGGCGAGCTGAGCGACAAGGTGGACAAGCCGGTCGCCGCCCCGCACACCCACGAGGTCCCCGAGATCTACCTCCTGCTGTCCCCGAACCCGGGCGGCGGCGTCATCGAGGTGGTCGCCGACGGCGAACACCACCTGCTCAGCTCCCCCGCGACGTTCTTCATCCCGGCCGGGACCGTGCACCACTTCGTGACGCGCAAGGCCGAACCCGGCACGTACTGCCTCGGCCTGCTGCTGACCGGGACGGCCGCGCGATGACCGTAATGCGCCCTCAGCTCACCGGGACCTTCGGCGCCGTGGCCGCGACCCACTGGCTCGCGTCCGGTGTCGGCATGGACATCCTCGACCGCGGCGGCAACGCCTTCGATGCGGCGGCCGCCGCGGGCTTCGCCCTCCAACTGGTCGAGCCGCACTCGAACGGGCCCGGCGGCGACGTCGTGATCTCCGTCTACGAGCGCGCGACCGGCAAGGTCCGCGTCATCTGCGGCCAGGGCCCCATGCCGCAGGCGGCGACCATCGACCGGTTCGCCGCGCTGGGCATCAAGCAGATGCCCGCGGCGGGCCTGCTCCCCGCGACCGTGCCGGGTGCCTTCGGGGCGTGGACGCGCCTGCTCGCGGAGTTCGGCTCGATGCCGCTGGCCACCGTCCTCGAACCGGCGATCGGCTATGCCTCCAGCGGCTATCCGCTGCTGCCCGCCGCCGCGTCGACGATCGCGACGATGGCCCCGCTGTTCCGCACCGAGTGGGCCGCGTCGGGCCGCACCTACCTGCCCGGCGGCGAGGCTCCGCTGCCCGGCTCCCGGATGCGGAACACGACGCTGGCCAAGACTTACGAGCGGCTGATCCGCGAGGCGCAGGCCGCGTCGAACGACCGGGTGGCCCAGCTCGAAGCGGCCCACCGCGCCTTCTACGAGGGCTTCGTCGCCGATGAGATCGACCGCTTCTCGCGGACCACCGACGTGTTCGACTCGACCGGCGGCCCGCACCGCGGCCTGCTCACCGGCGACGACCTGGCGGCCTGGCAGCCGAGCGTCGAAGAGCCGTACTCCTTGGCGTACGGGGATTACACCGTCCACAAGCCGGGGCCGTGGTCGCAGGGACCGGTTTTCCTTCAGCAGCTGGCCATTCTCTCCGGCTGCGACCTGCGCGGCATGGGGCTGGGCAGCGTCGAGTACATCCACACTCTCGCGGAGGCGGCCAAGCTCGCGTTCGCCGACCGCGAGGCCTGGTACGGGGATCCGCTGCAGACGCCGGTTCCGCTGGACGAACTCCTGGCCCCCGAATACACCGCGCAGCGTCGCGCGCTGATCGGCGACCGCGCGAACCTCGACCCCGAACCCGGCCGGGTCGGCAGCGGCGAGCCGTGGATCCCGCAGGCCGAACCGCCGGAGGAGCCGGGAGCCGACGAGCCGGACTGGCTGACCCAGCTGCGCAGCGGCCTGCCCACCGTGACCACTGCCGTGCCCCGCGCCGGCGCCGGAAACACCTGCACCGTCGCGGTCGTGGACCGCTGGGGCAACCTGGCGGTCGCCGTGCCGAGCGGCGGCTGGCTCAAGAGTTCGCCGGTGATCCCGGAGCTCGGCTTCGCGCTGGGCACCCGCGGCCAGACGGCCTGGCTCACCGAGGGGCACCCGAATTCGCTGGCCCCCGGACGGCGTCCCCGCACGACGCTGAGCCCCACGGTCGTGCTGCGCGACGGCGAGCCGTTCCTGGCGTTCGGCACGCCGGGCGGCGACCAGCAGGACCAGTGGACCCTCCACGCGTTCCTCGCGATCGCCGAGTTCGGGGTCGAACCGCAGGAGGCGACCGAGATTCCGGCCTGCAACATCGGCCACTTCGCGCAGTCGTTCGCGCCGCGCCTGTCGAACCCGGGCTCGGTGATCGCGGAGCGCTCGTTCGGCCCGGAGGTGCTCGCCGAGCTGGAACGGCGGGGCCACCGGGTCGCCGCGGTGCCCCCGGGCACCCTCAGCAAGGTCTGTGCCGCCGGCGTGGACCCCGCGACCGGCTTCGTCCGGGTCGCGGCGGGCCCGCGCGGGCGCCAGGCATACGCGGTCTGTCGCTAGTGAGGCGGTAAGCCATGTTCGTGCCCAGCCACTACCGGATCGAAGACGAGGTGTGGCACCGCCGGATCATCGACGGCCACCCGCTGGCGACGTTCACCACCAACGGCGAGCACGCGCCGCTGGCCACGCGCCTGCCCGCGCTCGTCGCACCGGGCGAGCCCGAGTCCGGTCCCCTGCCGGGCACCGAACTGGTCGGCCACCTCAACCGCGCCAACCCGCACTGGAAGGCGCTGGCGGACGGCATGCACGCCCGGCTGATGTTCGACGGGCCGGGCGGCTTCGTCACGCCCGCGGTCTACCCCGGCGACCCGGCCGCGCCGACGTGGAACTTCGCGGCCGTGCACGTCTGCGGCCGCCTCCGGCTGGTCGACGGGCTGGAGGCGACGCTGGACGTGGTCCGGTGGACAGCCGCGCGCCTGGAGGGCCGTTTCGGGGCGGGCTGGGACCAGGCCGCGTCGGTCGACTACTTCCGCCGGATCGTGCCCGCCGTCGGCGCGTTCCGGATGACGGTCGACTCGGTGGAGGCTCTATTCAAGCTCAGCCAGGAGCAGCCGGAGTCCGTGCGGGAGTCGGTGATCCGCCGCTACGAGTCCGACGCGAGCGGCACGGGCTGGCCGCTGGCGCGGCTGATGCGGGAAACCGGGATGGGGCAGGCAGGAGGGTCGCCCGCCTGCCCCTGCTGAACCCGGTACCGCCAGGGGCATCAGCCGCGCGGGCACGGTCCGCTGACTGTCCACAAAGGACGCCAGGGCCGCCGAAGTGCCCGATTGATACCCGCACGCCCCTGCCCGAAGGTCCGTGAAGGGAACCCTGAGGGAATCAGCGTCTGTGAAGGTTCCCCTCACGGACCACGAGTCCTGCGCCCGCCGACCCGTCACGAGCCGCACCGGCCCTGGCCAGCCCCTTCGACCTGAGCAGACCAGCCGCCACGGCACCCACGGCGCTGCTCTGCGTCCCTGGCATCGGCGACAGGGCCGCGCCCGGCCACCCCGGCGGGGGCGGCCGGGCCCGGTTCAGATTTCCTCGTAGCCCGCCCTCCGGGCGATCGCAGCGCTGATCGCCTCGGCCAGCTGGTCGGCGTGCTCCTCGTCGAAAAGGCTCAGGTGGTTTCCCGTGATCTCGCTGGCCGTCACGTCGGCGACAGCGGACCAGCCGCGGTCGCCGTCGAGGTAGCCGGCCGGGAACGGCGGCGCGTCGGCGGGCAGCGGGTCGCTCGCGCGCAGCAGGTCCACCTCCGCCGGGTAGGGCTTCGGCCGGTAGTCGAGGAACGCCGCGCGGTTGCGCTCAACCGTCGCGGTCAGCTCGTCCATGCGGGCGGTGGCGGCGTCAGCTCCCTCCAAACGCAGCACGTCGAGTTCCAGGACTGAACGGCGGACTTGCTCGGCATCCTCGGCCGTGGACATGAACGCGGGCGGCGCCCAGGTGTCCAGCATCAGGGTCGCGGCGACCTGCTCGCCGCGGTCCAGCCAGCGGCGGGACATCTCCAGCGCGACGCCGCCGCCCATCGACCAGCCGGCGACCACGACCGGGGCGACGCCGCGCACCGCGTCGACTTCGGCCACGTAGCGGGCCGCGATCTCCTCGATCGACGACGGCGGAGCGTCGGGCGGCGACTGGAGCGCGTACACCGCGAACTCTCGCCCGAGCCGTTTGGCCACCTGGTAGAACGGCAGCACGGAACCGCTCGCGGCGTGCACGAAGACCACCAGCAAAGCGCCGGGATGCTCGACCAGTTTCACCAGCGGCTCGACGCCCGCCGCGGTGCGCATCGCGCCCAGCGTCGCCGCCAGCGCGCGGACTGTCGGGCCGGTGAACACGTCCTGGACGCTCGGCTCCAGCCCGAGTTCCTTCGCGCATTCCTCGATCAGCTTGAAGACCAGCAGCGAGTGGCCGCCCATGTCGAAGAAGCTCTCGGTGACCGAAACCGTGTCCCGGCGCAGGATGCGGCTGAAGATCGCGGCCAGCCGCGCCTCCAGTTCGGTCTCCGGCGCGTCGGTGCGGTCGGCGTCGGTGGCGTCCGCGTCGCGGTCCCGGAGGTCGAGCAGTGCGGCCACGTCTATCTCGCCGCCGCCCTTCCGGGGGATCTCCTCCACCACCGTGACGGTCTCCGGCATCAGGTACTCCGGCAGTCGCACGGCGGCACCGTCGACGAGTCTCTTCACGGACAGCTCGCGTTCCCCGTCCGGCACCACGAAAGCGGCGAGGCCACCCTCCGGGGTCGCGGCCACGACGGCACGCCATACCTCGTCCTGGTCGGCGAAGGCCGCCTCGATCTCGGCCAGCGCGACGCGCAGACCGTGGATCCGGACCTGCCGATCGATCGGGCCGAGGTGTTCGAGCACGCCGTCCGCCCGGCGCCGGCACAGCTCGCCGGTCCGGAACATGCGGGTGCCGGGGGCACCGAACGGGTCTGGCACGAACCGGTCCGCGGTCAGCGCCGGCCGCCGGTGGTATCCGCGGGCGAGGCCGATCTCGCCGCCGACGTAAAGCTCGCCGGCCACACCGATCGGCACCGGAGCCAGTGCCTCGTCCAGCACGTAGAGGGCGCGGTGCGCGACCGGCCTGCCGTGCTCGGTGATCCGTCCGGTCTCGGCGGGCCCGTACCCGGCGACCAGGCTGCCCGGGAACCCGGCCAGGTCCGGTGCCATCGACGGCACGACCGAAAGTGTCGTCACTCCGTACGTCTCAACGTAATCCGGCAGCAGTCGCGGATCGCGGAGCACCTCCGGCGGGGCCAGCGCGACCGTCACACCCTGCGACAGCGGCCAGAAGCAGTCCTCGGGCTTCGCCAGGAGCGTCACGTCGCCGATGTCGAGCGGATGGTCTTGCTGAAGCTGCATCAGCTCGGCAAGCGCCCCTTCGACCGGGTACGCGATCGCGGGCGGCCGGTCGGTGCCGTCCTCCGCGTACCGCAGGCAGAACAGGTCCCGCCCAGTTTCCTCGACCGGCAGGTCGTCGGCGGACCCGCTGGCCCACGGGCCGGGCTCCGCGAACGAAAGCACCCGCCATGGTCCGGCTGGCACACGGCCCGCTGTCGCTCCGTCGACGAGCACCACCGCCGGGGCGGCCTCGTCCAGCATCGCCCGGAGCCGGACGTCCTCCGGGTCAAGCATTACGTACGGCGTGCCAGCCTTGGCCGCGGCAACCAGCGCGACCGTCTGGTCTGTCCCCGGGGAAAGGCAAAGCGCCACAACGGGATCCACGTCGCGAAGGAACCGCGCCAGCCGGTTGGCCCGCGCGTTCAGCTCCGCGCAGGTGAGCTGGCCTTCCGCGCCGCGCACCGCGATCGCGTCCGGAGTGCGCCGGACCTGTTCCTCGAACGGCTGCGCCAGCGTGCGATACGGGAGGTCCGGGACTGGCCGGTGCTCCGGCTCTGCCAACGGCAGCAACGGCAGCTCGAACGCTCGCGCGTCCGGCTGCTCGGCGGCCTCGGCCAGCAGATGCTCGAGAACGCCGGCGAACCGGAGCGCGGTCTCCCGATCGAACAGGTCGGCCGCGTACACCAGGAGCCCGCCCAGGCCGTCGCCGTCCGGGAACAGGCTCAGTGCCAGGTCCCACATCACGGAGTTCGTGTTCAGCCCGACGCTCTTCCCTGCCGACCCGCCTCCGCCGACCGGGTGCGCCAGCGTGATCATGGTCTGGAACACCTGGTGCACGCCGGAAAGCCGGGGCAGCCCCAGTTCGGCCACCACCCGGTCGTACGGCACGGCCTGATGGTCGTGGGCCTCCAGGAGTCCCTCGTGCACCCGGCGGACGACCTCGCGGAACGTCGGGTCGCCGGACAGGTCGGTGCGCAGCGGCACCGACCGCACGAAGCAGCCCACGATCGACTCGGCGACCTCCTCGTCCCGGCCGGCCAGCGGGACGCCGACGTGGATGTCCCGCTGCCCCGCCATCCGGGCCAGGAAAAGCTTGTACGCGGCCAATACGACGACGAACAGGGTGACCCCGTCGTCGGCGGCCAGCCGCTGCAGCCGCGTCAGCAGCGGAGCGGGGATCGTGACCGGCACGGTGTAGCCGGCGCGGCTGGCCCTGGCCGGGCGGGGACGGTCCCGCGGCAGGTCCAGCACCGGCAGGTCGCCGGACAGCTTGCCGGTCCAGTAGGCCAGGTCGCGTTCGATCCGCGCCTCGTCGGTGTGCTCGCGTTCCCAGGCCGCGTAGTCGAGGAAGCCGACCGGCGGGGGCGGGTCGAGCGCCCGGCCGGCCAGCAGCGCTTCCAGCTCCGCCATGACGTGCTGCCGGGACAGCCCGTCGGCGACCAGGTGGTGGAAGTTGGCCGCCAGCATCGTGCGCTCGCCGGGCAGCGCGAAGCCGATGATCGCGAAGAAACACGGCTCGTCGAGCGGGATCGGGCGCTCGACCGCCTGGCCCGCGGTCTCGGCGGCCTTCTCCGCCGCCTCGTCCGCCGGCAGGTGCCGCAGGTCGTGCCAGGTCACCGGCGGCTCCAGCCGCCCGCAGTCCTGCTGCATCGGCACCCCGTCGCGCTCGAACATCCGCACCCGCAGGACGTCGTGCCGGGCCATCAGCTCCGCCGTGGCGGCGCGCAGGGTCTCGAAGTCCAGTGCGCGTTCCAGGGTCCGCAGGTCCGGGATGCTGTACTCGCTGCTGTCCGGGTATTGCCGGCAGGAGAACCAGATCCGCGCCTGCGACGGGTTGAGCGGAACGGCGGTGCCGCGCGGCACCGGGGCGATGCGCGGTGCTTCGGCCGCGCCGCCCCGTTCGCGCAGCATCTTCAGGAGCAGGCGCTGTTTGTTGGTGTCCAAAGGTGCCATCAGAGTGCTCCGTCCGCGTCGCCGAGCCGCTCGGCGACGTCGTCGTCGGACAGCGTGGCCACTTCGGCGGCCAGCGCCGTCTCCAGGCAGGAGGCGACGCCCGCGATCGTCGGTGCGTCGAAGAACTGCCGGACGGAGATCGCCACCCCGAACCGGGTCTTGATGCGCTGCAGCAACTGCAGGGCCGACAGCGAGGTGCCGCCGACGGTGAAGAAGTTCTGGTTGCGCCCGAGCTGGCTGACCTGCAGCAGGTCGCACCACACCTCGGCGACCTCCGCCTCGATCAGCGAGGCGACCTCCGAGGCGCTGGTGCGCGCCTCCCGGTCCCGGATGGTCGGCACGGGCAGCGCCCGCCGGTCCACCTTGCCGGACGGGGTCAGCGGCAGGGCGTCCACCTTCACGTACACCGCGGGCAGCAGGTACTGGGACAGGTAGCCGGCCACGTAGTCGGCCACCTCGGGGACGAACGCGTCCGGGGCGACCAGGTAGGCCACGATCTCCTTGGCGCCGGGCTCGTCCTCGCGGACCACCACGACCGCCCGCTCGACCGCCGGATGGCGCTCCGCGACCGCCTCGATCTCGCCGGGCTCGACCCGCACTCCCCTGACCTTGGCCTGGCCGTCCGCGCGCCCGGCGTAGTGCAGCACGCCCTCGTCGTCGAGCCAGGACAGGTCGCCCGTGCGGTACAGCCGCTCGCCCGGCACCACCGGGCAGGGATGCGGCAGGAACCGTTGCGCCGTCAGCTCCGGCTGGCCGAGGTAGCCGCGGGCCAGGCCGTTCACCCCGGCGACGTACAGCTCGCCGACCACGCCCGGCGGCACCGGAGCCAGCGCCCCGTCGAGGACGTACAGCCGGTAGCCGTTCACCGCACGGCCCATCGGGACGCCGCCGTCCGGCCAGGAGCGCCCGGTCCAGAGCGCGACTTCCGAGGTCTCCGTCTGGCCGTACGCATTGTGCAGGTCGACGTCGAAGTGCGCGGCGAAGCGCTCCAAGAGCGCCGCCGGCACCGCCTCGCCGGAGGTCTGCACGCAGGCGAGGTCCGGGTACTTGGCGGCCGGAACGGTGGCCAGGTACATGTCCAGCATCGACGGGACGAAGTGGGCCAGCACCGTGCCCGGCTCGGCGAGCAGCTCGGCCAGGTACGGCACGTCGGTCTCCGAGCCCGCTTCGGCCAGCTCGATGGTGGCTCCGGCGGCGAGCGTCGAGAAGATCTCCCAGATCGCGACGTCGAAGATCAACGGCGTCTTGTGCACCACGTGCTTGCCAGGCTCAAGCTCGTACCGCCGGGCGATCCACTCCACCCGGGACGCCGCGCAGCCGTGGTCGATCACGACGCCCTTGGGCCGGCCGGTGGACCCCGACGTGTAATAGACGAAGGCCGTGTTCCGCGGGTGGATCCGGACCGCACCGCGGCCTTCTCCCCCGTTCGGCGCGCCCGGGTCGACGACCGGCAGGCCCTCCAGCCCGGCCGGTGGCGTCCCCGCCGCGACGACCGCCGTCATCTCGCAGTCGGCGGCCATCCAGCGGAGGCGTTCGGCCGGGTAGCCCGCGTCGAGCGGCACGAAGCCGGCACCCGTGCGAAGCACCCCGAGAACGGCGGCGATCGACTCCACCGAGCGCGGGACGCACACTCCGACCACTGATTCCGGCCCGGCACCCGCCGCCGCCAGCGCGGTCGCAATCGCCTCGGCGCGGGCGTCCAGTTCGGCGTAGCTGACCGAACTCGTCCACGCCTGCACGGCCACCGCGTCCGGGTCGCGAGCCAGCGCGGCGGCGAAACCGTCGTGCAGGAGCGTTTCGGCGGCAGCGCGGTCCTCGTGGCCAGCGTTGATCGCGGCCATCTGCGCGGCGGCCGACTCGGCGGGAAGCAGCGGCAGCTCCGCGAGCGACGCCGACGGGTCCGCCAGCGCGGCTTCGAGGAGCGTCACCAAGCCGTCCTGCCAGCGGTCGGCGGACGGGCGGTCGAACCGGCGGTCGGCATACTCCACCTCGCCGGTGAGCGTCCCGCCGTCCGTCCGCAGCGTGCAGGTCAGCGCGACCTTGGCGGTGCCGGAGTGGAGCTGCTGCTCGGCGATCTCCAGGCCGGCGATCTCGCCGCCGCCGTCCATCGGGGTGGACTCGAAGACGAACATGGTCTGGAAGACGGGGTTGCCCGCGGCGTCCCCGCCGCGGTCCAGGCCGCCGACCATCTCCGCGAACGGCAGGTCCTGCCGCGACAGCGCTTCGGCCAGCTCCGCGTCCGTGCGCTCCACCAGCTCCCGGAACCGCATGCCGGGGGCGAACCGCATCCGCAGCGGCACGGTGTTGACCAGGTACCCGACCAGGTCCTCGGTCCCGGGCCGGACCCGGCCCGCCATCGGGACCCCGACCACCACGTCGTCGGCGCCGCCCGGCATCCGGTGCAGCGCGGCGAGGAAACCGGCCAGCAGCACGCCGAACCGGGTGGATCCGCACGCGCCCGCGACCCGCTCCACCGCGTCCAGCTCGACGCCGGCGAGCCCGAGCGGGATCGCGAACCCGGACTGTCCTTCGGCTCCGGTCGGCTTGCCGGGCTCCGGCGCCGGTGCGCCGCCGTCGAGCTGCTCGGTCCAGTACTGGCGCTGGGCGTCCGCTTCCTCCGAGCCCAGCCAGTTCTCCTGCCAGGCCACGTAGTCGGCGAACCGGATGGACGGAGCGGGCAGCGGCCGGTCCTGGTACAGCGCGGCGAACTCCCGCCAGAACACTCCCAGCGACCAGGCGTCGAAGGCGCTGTGGTGCACGTCGAGCAGCCACAGGTGCTCCTCGTCGCCGACCCGGTAGCAGGAGGACCGCAGCAGCGGCCCGGCGGACAGGTCGAACGGCCGCGCCGCCTCGGCCTCGGCCAGGCGCACCGCGTCCGCGTGGCCGGCGGCGGAAACCACCGCGGTGCGGACCGGTTCCGGCGGCCGGAGCCGGGACCAGACGCGGCCGTCCCGGTCCGCGAGCGTGGTCCGCAACGCCTCGTGCCGCTCCACCAGCGCAGTGAGCGCGGCGTCCATCCGCGCGAAGTCGAGCGGTCCGGAAATCCAGTAGCCGAGGGGAACGGCGTAGGTCGCGGCGCCCTGCTGCAGCTGGTCCAGGTACCACAGCGCGGCCTGGCCGCGCGAGGCCGGACGCCACTCGCCGTGCTCGCCAGCCGCCGCGGCGATTCCGCCGCTGGCGTCTTGCCGCCGGGTTCCCTTGACCACCGCGGCGAGGGCGGTCACGGTCGGCGCGGAGCGCAGCCGGTTGAACGTCAGCGCGGCACCGGTGGCTTGGGCGATGCCGCTGAGCAGTTGCAGCCCGCGCAGCGAATCGCCGCCAGCCGCGAAGAAGTCCTCCTCGGCACCGGCCGGGCGGCCAAGCACGTCGGCGACGAGCCGCGCGACGACGCCTTCCAGACCGGGCGACGTGACCGACTCGGACTCGTCGGCGTCGGCCGGGGCGGGCGGCGGCGGCAGCTGGCTCGGCACCACCTTGCCGTTCAGCGGGGACCGCGGCATCCGGTCCATCCAGACGACGGTCTGCGGCACCATGACGGCGGTCAGCCGCTCGGCCAGCTCGGCGCGCAGCGCGGCGTCGGCCTCGGGCGTCTGCTCCCCCTCGACGTAGGCGATCAGCCGGTTGCCGGACACCGGGTCGTCGGCCGTGACCACGACAGCGTCGTGGACGCCAGCGCAGGCCCGCACCTCGTTCTCCACCTGGCCGGGCTCGACCCGGAAGCCGCGGATCTTGACCTGGCGGTCGGACCGGCCGAGGAACTGGATGTTCCCGTCCGGCAGCAGGCTGGCCCGGTCGCCGGTCTGGTACATCCGCGAGCCGGGCGGCCCGAACGGGTTGGGCCAGAACCGGTCGGCGGTGGTGGACGGCGCGCCGAGATAGCCGCGGGCCAGGCCGAAGCCGGCGATCCACACGTCCCCGGGTTCGCCGTCGGGCACCGGCCGCAGGTCTTCGTCGAGCAGGTGCAGGGTCACCCCGGGCAGCGGCCGCCCGATCGGCACGAGCCCGATGTCCGGCAGATCCGCCGGGTCCGGCCGGTAGGTGGTGCAGCTGATCGTGGTCTCGGTCGGCCCGTAGTCGGCGACGAAGCCCACCGGCCGCGAGCCGACGACCTCCAGCCACGCGGCGAGCCGGTCCATCCGCATCTTGTCGCCGCCGGCGAACACCGTGCGCAGGCTGGCGGGCAGCGACACGATCCCGGCGACGAGGTCGTCGGTCCACTGGTGCCAGTAGTTGCTCGGAAGGCTCACCATCGTCGCCTCGCGGGCGGCGATCAGCTCGGTCAGCTCGACGCTGGTCGGCCGGGCCATGTCCGGCAGCACGACCGCGGCCCCGGCCAGCCACGCCGGCAGCACCTCCTCCAGCGAGGCGTCGATGTGCATCGAGGTGAACTGGAGGAACCGGTCATCGGCCCGCATGCCCAGCTCCGCCCGGATCGCGGTGGCGTGCCCGATCAGGCTGGCGTGCGAGATCCCGACCGCCTTCGGCCTGCCGGTCGAGCCGGAGGTGAAGAAGCAGTAGGCGAGGTTGGCCGGCCACAGCACCGGAGCCGCGGGCCGGTCGGCCGGGCCGGTCAGGTCGGCCAGGTCGGCCAGGTCGACCACCTCGAAGCCGGAACCCTCGAACTCGCGCTCCGGGTCGTCGCGGAGCACCAGCTCGGCGTCCGCGTCGGCCAGCATCCCCGCCACGACCTTCGGCGGCAGCGAGGGGTCCAGCGGAAGGTAGACGCCGCCCGCCTTCCACACCGCCAGCACGGTCACGAGCCAGCGGGCGGCCCGCTGCTCCACGGCGACCCCGACCCGGACCTCCGGCCGCACCCCGCGCGCGGCGAGCCGGGCGGCCAGCGCGCTCGCCCGGTCGTCGAGCTGGCGGAAGGTCAGGACCCCCTCCGCGGAAAAGATCGCCGGCGCGTCCGGGGTGCGCGCCGCTTGGGCCTCGATCAACTGATGTACGCAGAGATCGGACATCGATCGCCTACCTCCATCCGTGCCGTAGGGACGAATTGCGTTCAGGCGGCCGCGCCGCCCGCCGTGGCCCGCCGCCAGCTGTCGTACAGGCCCGCATAGACGCCGCCCGCCGCGAACAGCTCGTCGTGGCGGCCGCGTTCGACCAGCCGTCCGCCGTCGAGCACGATCACCTCGTCGGCCCGTTCGGCGGTGGCGAGCCGGTGCGCGACGGTCAGCGACGTGCGGCCCGCGGTGAGCCGGCGCAGCGCCTCGATGAGCGTCAGCTCGATCCGCGGGTCGACGGCCGAGGTCGCCTCGTCGAGGATCAGGCAGGCCGGGTCGGCCAGATGCGCGCGGGCCAGTGCGACCAGCTGCCGCTCGCCCGCGGACAGGCTCTCGCCGCGCTGCCCGACCGGGGTGTCCAGGCCGCGCGGCAGGCTGTCGAGGAACGCGCCCGCGCCCAGGTCGCGGAAGGCGCGCTCGATGTCGGCGCGAGTGGCCGACGGCCGCCCGTACCGGACGTTCTCCTCGATCGTGGTGTCGAAAAGGAACGGGTCCTGCGGCACGACCACCACGCGCGAGCGCAGCGACGCGGTCGCGATCTCCCGGACGTCCACGCCGCCGATCAGGACGACGCCCTGGTCCGGGTCGGCCAGCCGGGCGATCAGCTTCGTCAGCGTCGTCTTGCCCGAGCCGGTGGCGCCGACCAGCACGACCTGGCGGCCGGCCGGCACCTCGAACGACACGTCGGTCAGGGCCGGGGCCGCGTCCGGGTAGCCGAAGGTGACCTCCCGGACGGCCACCGCGGGCGGGCCTGAGGGCAGCTGCCGTCCGTCGGCGGGCTCGGCGACGTCCTCGGCGATGTCCAGCAGCGCCAGCACGCGCCGCCAGCCCGCGGCGGCGTTCTGCGTGTAGTCGATGACCTGGGTGAACTGCGTGACCGGCCCGAGGAACACGGTCACCAGCAGGAGGAACGCGACTAGTTCGCCCGCGGTGTGCCCGCCCGACGGGCCGATCGCCAGCCCCACCGCGACGACGCCGACCACCACGATCGCGGCGAACAGCTCGGCGAGCGAGAACAGCACGCCGCCCAGATAGCCGGCGCGGGTCTTCGTGTCCCGCCACCGGTGGATGGTCGACCGGGTCCGCCGCAGGCTCGGCGCGGTGATGCCGTAGGCGCGGATGACGGCCGCGCCCTGGATCGTCTCCGAGAGCACCGTGAGCAGATCGGCGACACGGCTCCGGACCGCGGAATGCGCGACGCCGAGGCGTTTGGTCAGCACGACGATGAGGACCACCAGCGGCACGATCAGCACCACCACGACCAGCGTCAGCCAGAGGTCGTAGTACGCCATGCCGACGAGGGCGGCCAGCATCGCGGCACCGTTCACCACCCAGGCGACGCCGCCCCACTGCAGGAACTGGCTGAGGGTCTCGACGTCGGAGGTCACCCGGGACACCAGCTTCCCGCGCGTCTCGGCCGAGTGGTAGGCCACGCTGAGCCGGTGCACGTGGGCGAAGGCGCCGACCCGCAGCCCGCACAGCGCGCGTTCGCTGGCGCTCGCGAGCCGCACCAGGCTCAGCCAGTTGATCAGGGTGGTGCCCACCACGACCACCGCCACCAGCGCGCCCAGGCGAAGCAGCAGGCCGGTGTCGAGGTGCCCGGAACTGAGGCCCTGGTCGAAAAGCAGCTGGATGAGGACCGGGATGGCCAGCTTGCCGAACCCGCCCGCCATGGCGAGGGTGATCGTCAGGGCCAGTCCTTCGCGGATCTCCGGCATCACGGCGAAGCCCCGGCGGAGCACCGCCCACGTCGACCCGGCGAGGGTGTCGGAGTCGGCGGGCACCGCGTTCACGACGCCACCCGCTCTCGTTCGTAGGCCCGGGTCAGCCGGTCATAGCCGTCGAGCCGCAGCAGCTCCGCGTGGGTGCCGATGCCCGCGACCCGGCCGCCGTCGAGGTAGACGACCGAGTCGGCCAGCGCCAGCGTCGCGGCGCTGCTGGTGACGACGATCGTGGTGGTGGACGGCAGGCTTTCGGCGAGCCCGCTCATGATCTCCTGGCGGGTGGTGGCGTCGACGGCGGACGTCGCCTCGTCCAGCAGCAGCACTCGCGGCCGCCGGACCAGGGCGCGGGCCAGTGCGACCCGTTGCTGTTCGCCGCCCGACAGCGTCATCCCGCGCTCGCCGACCCGGGTCGCCAGCCCGTCCGGCTGGCTGTCCACCAGCGCCTTGATCCGGGCCAGCCGGAGCGCTTCGTCCAGCCGTTCCCGGTCGGCGTCGGAAAGACCTTCCGCCGAGTCGGTGCCGAAGTCGAGCAGGACGTTCTGGGCGAGCGTGCCGGCGAACAGGAACGGCTGCTGGAAGACGGCCGCGCAGGCCGCCGCCCGGTCGGCTTCGGCGACCCGGTACAGGTCGACCCCGTTCAGCAGCACCGTGCCGCCGGTCGGGGGCAGCAGGCCGGCCAGCGCCAGCAGCAGCGTGCTCTTGCCCGACCCGGTGCTCCCGGCGATCGCGACGGTCGTGCCGGCCGGGACGTCGAAGCTCACGTCGGAAAGGACCGCCGGGCTGTCTGGATAGGCGAAGCCGAGGCCGTCGACGCGCAGGCCGAGCGGTCCGTCCGGCAGCGGCTGCGGATCCGCGACCTCCGGCGGCGGAGTCTCGCGAAGCACCGTCTGGACCCGGCCGTACCCGGCGAGCACGCTCGGCACGTGCGCCAGGACATTGCCGATCAAGCTCAGCGGCACCCCCAGTACCGCGAACAAGGTCACGAAGCTGACCAGCGGGCCGACGGTGAGCGCGCCGCTGTTCACCCGCCACGCCCCGACCACCAGGATGACCAGCGTCGTGGCGTTCGGGATCAGGTCGACCAGCGAGTCCATCAGCCATTCCCGGACGGCCAGCTTGATCTTCGCGTCGCGGAGCCGCACGGACTCAGCAGCGAACCGGTCCCGCTCGGCGCCGTCCCGGCCGAGCGTCTTCACCAGGAACGCGCCGTCGAAGCTCTCGTGCGCGACTGCGGCCACGCGCCCCAGCTGCTCCTGCGCCTGTGCGGCAGGCCCGGCGCACCGTTTCTGGTACCCGTGGTTGACCAGCGACAGCGCCGGGACCATGGCGACGCCGATCACCGCCAGGATCGGGTCCACGGTCAGCATCCAGCCCGCGGTGACCAGGAAGACCAGGGACATGCCGAGCGCCTGCGGCAGCCGGGCGGGCAGGTCCGAGGCCGCCTCGGTGTCGGTGGTGGCGTGCGCCAGCTTCTCCCCGGTCGGGTGGGCCCGGTGATACGCCATCGGCAGCGCGTCGTACTTCTCGGTGACGGCTTCGCGCAGGGTGGCGTCGAACCGGGTCCGCGTCGCGACGGCGGTGCAGCGCAGGACGATCCCCGCCGCACCCCGGACCAAGCCGATCGTGAGCACGGCCAGCACCACCGCGAGGGCGGCGCCGGCGGCCACGCGGCCGGTCTCGAACCTCGGGATCACGACGCCGCTGACCAGCTCGCCGAGCGCGACGGACCAGACCGCCAGCCCCGTCCCGTGCAGGATCGAGGCGGTCAGTCCCAGGCTCATCGAACCCGGGTGGGCGCGGAAGGCGAAGAGCAGCAGCGCGCACGAGCGGCGCAGGAGCCGGGGCCGTTCCGCCATCGCGTCTCCCCCGTTCTTCGCCGTCGTCATCGCTGCTCGGAAACACGGAATGAGCCGGCATGGGTCCGGAGCGGACCCGGGACGCAGGACCCGGCTGCGTCCGCGCGCTCAGCCACTGTGTGTCCGTTGTTCTTCGGCGGACGCGCTCATCGCGTTCCGGAGGCTGGCCGGGCGCATGTCCGTCCACAGCTCGGCGATGCGCGACAGGCAGTCGTCCCGCGGCGCCGGCTCGCCGACCGGCTCCCACCCGGCGGGCACCGGGCGGTCCGACCGCCAGATCGAGTACTGCTCCTCTTCGTTGCGGACGATCAGATATGTCTCGTCGCTTTCGGTCATTTCTCGCTCTCGCTTTCGGCACGGGCCGCGCGCGGCTCCGGGGACAGGGGGAACCGGCCGGAAAGGGCCTCGATCTCGATCTCGATCCCGACCGACCCGCCGGGGCGCGGCACCGGGCCGACGCGGGCTTCGTGCGCCACCAGCCGGTCCCGGTCGGTCACCAGCCGGGCGCAGCCGCGGACGTCGATCGACAGCGGCTCGCCTGCCGAAGCTCCGTCCGGCTGGAACACCGCCAGCACCTTGCCGCCGTCCAGCAGCCGCAGCTGCGGGTCAGTCCGGTCGAGCACGCCGAACAGGACGCCGTTGCGTCCGCGATCGCGGTCCAGCACCAGCGGCAGCCGCGTCGCGACCGGGAATTCCCGCGGACCAGCACTCACCAAAGTGCCGGAGCCGCACCGGTCGATCAGCTCCGCCAGCGTCGCGGCGTCCGGCCCGCCGTCGCGCCGCGCCGGCGAAAACGCGCGGGCCTGTGACCCGCCGTCCTTGGCGATCGCGGTGATGATCTGCTTGGAGCGGAAGGGAAGCAGCGACAGCAGCGTGTCGCCGAGCCCGTGCGTCGCCTCGGCGAAGCCCTGCACGTACAGGCCGCAAGTCAGCTCCGCGGTGGCGCGCACCCGGTGCTCCCGGGAGACCACCGGCCGGCTGTCGCCGTCGGTCTTCAGATACGGCAGGACGTCGCGGTACATCTCCGGGTCCAACCGCCGCCGGTACCCGGTGGCCAGCACCATGCCGTCGGCGCGAAGGACGCTGGTCTCGCTGCCGAAGCGGCTCTCGACCCCGATCCGGATGCCCTCGCCCTCGGCTTCGGAGCTGGTCACCCGGGAGCCGCCGTGCACCAGGAGCCGGGTGCGGCCGCGCACCTCGTCGGCATACGCCAGCCGGTACAGGTCGTCGAGAAAGCCTTCCTCCACCACGCCGTAGTTGGTGGTGCGCAGGCTGGCGCCGGACACGCGCCGGTCCTCCTCGCCGCGAGAGTAGAAGTCGTCGGCGTTGGCCTCGAAGTACTGCTCGTTGGCGAACGGGTTGTTGTCGGTGGCGCGCAACGAATATCCCGGCAGGATCAGGTGGACGCGGGCGTTGCGGTAGTGGTCGAGGAAGTAGTGCGCGATCTCGCCCGCGCTCTGCCCGTCGCCGACGACCGCGAACTCCCACTCGCGGTCGTGGTCGGTGTAGGTCCGGGGAACCGTCGGCAAGAAAGCGCTGGAGTGCACGACATTCGGGCCAAGCGTCACCGCCTCCGGCACGCGGGGCACTCCGCCGAGCGCGTGCACCACGTTGCGGGCGTGGTATTCGACGGCTTCGCCGGTCGCGGTGTCGGTCGCGCTCACCCGGAACAGCGACAGCGCGCCGTCGTCGTCGCGGACCGGAGTCACCGCTCGGACAGCGGAGCCGTAGCGCACCATGTCGGCGAACTGCGCCGCGACCCACCGCAGGTAGTCCTGGAACTCCAGCCTGCTCGGCCGGAACTCGGCGAGGTTCACGAACTTTTCCAGCCGCCCCTTGGCTTTCTCGTACTGCAGGAAGGTGAAGGGGCTGGCCAGGTTCCGCAGGGACACCAGGTCCTTGAGGAACGAGATCTGCATCCGCGTGCCGTCGATGAGCATGCCCTCGTGCCAGCGCGTGTCCGGGGAGCGCTCCAGGAACAGGCAGCGGCGGTCCGGCGCGATCTCCTGCGCGGCGATCGCGAGCGCGACGTTCGACGGTCCGAAGCCCAGTCCGATCAGGTCGTAGGGCTCGTCCGGCGTGCCGAGATCGTTCACGTGCCGCTCCTTCCTCGACGTCCGCGCGGCCTCATTGGGTGGCCCGGGTCGCTGCGGAGCGTTCGGCGACGCGTTCGACGCGGCCGGTGTCCAGGAAGCCGATCACCGGCGGCACCGGCGAAACGACGCGGCCTGCCTCGTCGAGCTGCTGCTGGTACTGCGCCGCGACCTTCGGCAGCCGGGTCCAGTGCGTCGTGGGGCGCAGGTGGTGCTCCTGGTGGTAGCCGTCGTTGAAGGTCAGCCGGTTGTACAGCCGGCCGTAATAGCTCACCGAGTTCGCGTACCGGCTTTCCGGCTCCGCGCCGAAGTGCCGGTAGTAGTTCTGCACGTTGACCAACGTGAAGGCGATGGCCACCGACGGCAGGTAGCACATCACCAGCCACTGCCAGGAAAGGACGCCGATCAGCGCGGTGAAAATCAGCTGTGCCAAGCGGTCGTAGCGAACCTGGGACAGCTCGGACGCGCGCCGGACGGGGTGCCGGGTGGCCAGTGTGCGGAGCGTGGTCTCCCGGGGGCCGACGCCGCACAGCCGGCGCAGAGACGCCACGGTGCCCGCGAATTCCCGGATCGAGGCGACGAGACTGTAAGCGAGATATCGGAACAGCGGGGCGTGGTCGTCGTCGCGGCTGTAGCGGTAGGTGGAGCTGAAGTCCGCGGTGACCCCGTCGTGCTTGCGGTCGTTGTTGTACCGGTGGTGGTTGCGGACGTGGCTCAGGTGGTACGCCATCGCCGACTGCGCGATGTTCGCCGAGATCATCAGCGACACCACCCGGTTCAGCCGTTCGTCGGCGAACCAGGGCTGGTGCACGAACATGTGATTGACGATGAGCACCGAGTACGTGATCATGGCGACGACCACGGCCGCCGAGCCGATCCGCCACCACAGTCCGTCCGGCGTCAGCGCGGCCAGCGCGATCGTCACGGCGAACTGCGCGATGCTGAGCCCGAGCAGAATGGCGTCGGCCGGGCTGTTGCGCCATAGTCGTCGCTCGCGCTCGATCATTTCACCATCACCTTTCGTGGGTATTCTTCGACGCGGCGGGCCCGGTCCGGGCGGGGTGAATGCCGCTCGTGAAGACAGACCGACCGTACGCAGCGCCGACTGTGCGGGCGCAGTCACGTGAACCGGCGACACGCCGGGCGGGGGCCGTTTTACGGGACGCGGACGGCGAAGGACACGGCGCTAGGTTCCTTGGCAGGAGGTCCGGCCGGTTCTTGCCGCACTGCCCTTTTCCGCTTGCGATGCCGGCGTCGAGCCGAACGGTGACCAGCGAAGGAGACCACGTGGTACGGCCGAGCGAGCAGTTGACTCCCCAGACCTCCGACTATCTCGAATTCCTGGACCGGGGGAAAACGAATTACCTGCCCTATCTCATGTACTTCAACCGGCCGAATTTCCGCTCGGCCGTGATCAACACCGACGAGTTCGGCTTCCGGATCTCGCACGGCCTGGACGGCAAGGCGTCGGTGGGCGGGGAGCATCCCGGCGGGCCGGTGCGCCTGCTGGTGGGCGGTTCGGGGGTGCTGAGCTACGGCGCGACGAGCGACGCGACGACTCTGTCCTCCCGCCTCTGGACGAAACACGCGCCGAGCAAGCCCTGGCTCAACTTCGGCGCCCCGTACTTCAACTCCACTCAGGAATTGATGCTGTTCATGCTCTACCGGCACCTGCTTCCGCCGGTCGAGGAGATCGTCATCTTCAGCGGTTTCAACACCCTCGTCATGGCGCAGCTCGCCGGATTGCCGCTGCAGGGACAGGGCCCGTTCTTCTTCTGCAACGAGTACTTCGAGAAAATGGAGGAACTGCGGAAGCGGTACGCGAAGCCGGTCAAGGGCCTGCGGTGGCGGACCGGGGCGAAACACGAGGAGCCTGCTCCCGCCGCCCCGCAGGCGGCGACCATGATCGAGTCCGCCGTCGACCTGACGATGCGGCACCTCGACAGCTGGCTCGTGGTGGCGGGCGCGACCGGCGCCCGGGTGAGCTTCGTCCTGCAGCCGCTGGCCACCTGGCTGAGCAAACCGCCGTCCCGCCAAGAGAAACTGCTCTTCGACGAGTTCGACGAGTTCTCCGAATTCGGGGCTTGGGAGGAGCGCTACGGCGAGGTAGGAAGCATCGAGACCGGAGCCGCCTACGCCGCCGCCCTCGGCGCGGCCTGCGCGCCAAGGGGCGTCCGGTTCGTCGACATCAACTCCCGGATGTCCGAGGCGGCGGCCCCGTCGGACTGGCTCTTCGTCGATCGTGGGCACTGCACCGACGACGGCTACGACCTTTCGGCGGCTCTGCTCGCCGAAAGCCTCGAACTGTCGTAAGGCACGGACGTCGACTCGCGGGCGAGGGGAGGTGACTTCGCCGTGGCGCTTCTGCGGGCGATAGCCAAGTTTTTCCGGCGCAAGAAGAAGAAAAAGAAGAACGACGCGTCCATCTACCCGATGTTCTGATCGGACGCACGATCCGCCAGGCCGGTGAAATACCCCATTAATCCAGGAACGACCGTTTCTTCAAGTCTGTGAGGGACTCCCTGAGGGAATCTGATTCCCTCAGGGAGTCCCTCACAGACGGCACGCTCAGCTCCCGCCAGCCGTGTCTCGGCCTGGGCGGACACCACCCGGCCGCACCCATGACGCCTTAAGTCCCTGGCATTGTTGCTTCTCCCCCGGCGGGGAGAGGCAAGCGCCGGTTCATACCGGATCCGGCTGGCCGAGCGGGATCGCGGCGAGCGCCCGCCGGTCGATCTTTCCCGACCGGTTGAGCGGCATTTCTTCCAGCCAGACAAAGAACCGCGGAATCATCGGCGCGGGCAGCCAGGCGGTCAGCTGGCTCGTGAGCTCCTCGTCAGTCTGCCGCTCGCCGACCAGATAGGCGACGATCGCCGCGGCGCCGGGAATGTCCGCGCGCAGCAGGGCCGCCGCGTCGAGCACGCCCCGGCAAGCCCGCAGATGGTGTTCCACCTCGCCGATCTCGACCCGGTATCCGCTGATCTTGACCTGGTCGTCGATCCGGCCGACGTACACGAAATTCCCGTCCGGCTGAAGCCGCACATTGTCCCCGGTGGCGTACATGCGCTCGCCCGGCTTGCTGGCGAACGGGTCCGGGAGAAAAGCCGCCGCCGTGCGCCCGGGACGACCGAGATAGCCCCGGGCGAGACCGGCTCCGGCGAGGTACAGCTGGCCGGTGTCGCCGGCCGGGACCGGGTTCAGCTCCCCGTCGAGGACGTAGGTCCGGACGTTGCGGATCGGGCGTCCGATCGGGACCCACCGCGGAGTCGTTCTGTCGCAGGGATACCACGTCGCGGCCACCGACGCCTCGGTCGGGCCGTAGCCGTTGTAGACGACCAGCGAGTCGTTGCTGCCCAAGCCCGGCCCGTCGAGCTGAGACCCGCCGGTGAGGACGAGCCGGACGCCCTCGGCCGCCAGCCGGGGAAGCAGCGCCTGCCCGTACGGCCCGAGCACGGCGGCCGGGACTTCCAGCGCGGTCACGCCCAGCGCGCGGACGGCGTGCAGGATGCGGTTGGCGGGCAGGTCGCCGCCGTCGTCGACAGCGACGCAGGCGCCGAAGCACAGCGGCATCAGGCAGTCGTGCATCGTGCTGTCCACCGTGAGCGCGGTCGTCCACAGCATGACGTCGTCAGTCCGGATCAGGTCCATGTCCTCGAACGAGGCGACGATCAGGTTCAGCAGCCCCTCGTGCGGAACGCCGACGATCTTGGGGCGTCCGGTCGACCCGGACGTGGTGAGCGCGTAGGCCAGGTCGAGCGGCCGTGGCGAAGGGAGCTCCGCCGTGGCGCGGCCGTCGTCGCCCGGATCCAGGCCGGTTTCGTCGACGAACTGGGCGTCGGGCAGCCATTCCACCGGCTCGGTGGCGAGCACCCGCTTGCAGCCGACCTCGTCGAGCACGCCGCTGTTGCGCAGCGGCGGATCGTCGGGGTTCATCGGCAGGCACGCCGCCCCGCTGCGCAGGATCGCGACGATGCAGATCAGCGCGGCCGGGCTGCGGCGCGAGAGCAGGCCGATGACCGACCCGGCGTCTTCGGCCACCAGCCGCCGCGCCAGCCGCGCCGAAAGCCGGTCGAGGTCGGCGTAGGTCCACGAGCGGGCCGCGGTGCGGATAGCCGTAGCCGCGGGCCGTTCGCGAAACTCGCGCTCCAACAGATCGACCAAGGTCTGCGCGCCCGCGGTCCGGGCCGACCGCCGAGAATCCTGCACCGCAACTCCCTCGTGTTTTCGGCCGCCTCGCGGGTCGCCTCTCCCCTACTCCCCGGCGGGCTGCGCCGCCTGCTTCCGGGCACTCTCGACCGCCGCGGAGATCGAGTCGATACTGCGGAACGTCGACTGCTGGAGCGCGTCCTCCGGCAATTCGATCCCGAAAGTGTCCTCAATGGACAGCATCAGGCCAAGGCAGGTCAAGGACGTCATGCCCCAGCGCCGGAGATCCTCGTCCGGACGAGGTTCGGGGCCGGTGATGTCGAGCTGGGTCAGCACGAGCCGGCGGATGTTGTCCCCGAGAGACGGTTGGGTGACGGTCATGGCTACTGCTTCCCCCCGGTACCCGTCCCGACCCCGGCCGGCCGGGCCGCTTCGCCTGCGCTCCCGGAGGTCCGCAGATAGCGCGCGACACGACGCGCTCCATGCAGATTTCCCTGTGCGTACAAGAGAATGTCGGGACCGAGGGCGTAATCGGTGCCGAGCTGTTCGTAGACCCGCACGGCCATGGTCCGGTAGTAGTCGGTGAGGTGCGCGGTCGTCATCTGCGGCGCGGCCTGCGCGCCGGTCTCGAACCAGGCGGCGAGGCTGTGCTCGACGTATTCGCCGATCGACCCTTCGACGGTCCTGGTCTCCACCGGCTTGCGCATCGGCTGGAAAATCGGGTCGATGATCCCGGACTTGCCCTGCAATTCGTTGGCGACGTGCTCGGCGAGCAGCGGCGCGCAGTGGAAGCCGTCGCGGTAGGTCCCGGTCATCAGGTACAGGCCGGAGAGCGGCATCCAGCCGATCGTGGGGAATCCGTCCAGCGTGACGGGGCGGTTGCCGCTGCACCAGTTCACGACTTCGTGGGTGGCGACCGCTTCGTCGAGCTGGTGCATCGAGTACTGGGCCAGGAAGCGGACGTCGGCCATCCAGGTGACGCTGGAAATGGTGTGCACCAAGCGGTTCGTCGCGCCGTAGTACTCCAGCCCGTCGCCTTGCGGCACCACGTGCAGCCCGCAGGCGAACCCCCGGTTCGGCGTCCGGACCACGCTGGTGAACGGGTCGCCCTCGGTCCGCCGGGCGATCATGGCGAAGCCGAGCCCCGGGAAGATCGGCATCAGCTCGGGCACGTCGAGGACGGTTCGCACCAGCGATTCGCTGTGGACGCCGGCGGCCACCACGACGTTGCCGGCTTCGATGCGGTGACCGTCGGCCAATTCGACCGCGGTCACCTCCTCGTCGCTGCCGATCAGCTTCCGCACCGTCTGATCGATGAAGATCGCTCCGCGCTGCCGCAGCCGTCGTTCCAGCGCCGCCAGCACTCCGCGGGCATCCACCGCCCCTTCGGCGGGCAGGTGAATGGCACGCAATGCCCGCTGTTCGGTGCGGGGGCGGTAACCGGGAATGTCGTTCGGGTCGATTTCCGTCCACGGTTTTTCGTACTGGTCGAGGGCGTCGATCATCGCGGCGAAGTTCACGTTGTCCAGCTCGGCGCCGATGGAGTTCAAAATGACGTGCGATTCCGTCGCAGTCTGCAGTGGACGGTTCGACGGCGCGAACTCCTGGAGCCGCCGCAGCGCCGCCGGCCATTTGTCGTGGGCGGTGACGCCCAGCTCGAACCTGGTCCGCGCGGCTTCGGTGCGCAGCGATTCGGCGGTGGTCTCGCCGAAACAGCCGAGCATCGCGCCGGCCGCGTGGCTCGCGCCCGTGTCGCGATGGCTGGGACCGACCACCACCACTGAGCCCATCTGGCGCTCGATCAGCTCGTCGGCGAGGAAAAGGCCGAGGGCGCCGTTTCCGACGATCACCACGCTGGCGTCGGCCGGCCGCTCGGCGCCGGCGGCGAATTCGGGTTCAGTGGACTTCGCGGTCGGATCAGACACACCAGACTCCCAGTTTTAGACGATGCGGATCAGTGCGCGATCAGCTGTCGAAGAGGTAGAGGCCGAAATTCCGGTCGGCGACCAGTACATAGTTCTTCTCGCCGATCTTGTGGATTACGACGCCGAGGAAGTCGGTGCCGGGCTCACGGAAGGCACCGACCTCCCGCAGGCCGTCGTCGCCGTAGCTCAGCACCCGGAGGCCGCCGTCGAAGAAGGTCGCGTACACCAGCTGGCGCTCGGGGTCGATTGCCACGTGCGACGCCGAGAAGTCGCCGAAGCCGGTGGCGTATCGCGGGTCCTGCGCCTCGGAGATGGCGTAGGTGTCGAGTTGCGTGGCCCGGCCGCCGTCGAGGTCCGTCTTGAACAGCCGGAGGTAGCCCCAGCCGACGAACTCCGACCGGACGTCGGTCGCGCAGACCGCCGGAGCGGCCGGGGTCGGGGTGGTTCCAGCCGTCTCCGCGGTCACGCCGGGCACGCCGAGAAGCCGCAGCCCCGTCAGGCGGTTGACGAACATCAGCGGGATCTTTCCCTTGGACGCCGTGGGAAACTGCTGCAGCGCGTCCGGCCCCTGATGGTTGAAGATGATGCCCGCGTCGTAGCCGGCCGCGACGACGGCGTCCAGCTTCTCCTGGAACGCGCACCCCTGGGCCGACCCGCCGGTCAGGATCGAGGCGTCCCGCTCGATGAGCGCAATCCCGCGCCCGGGCGGCACGGTGCCCGGGCAGCCGGAGCCGACGAAGGTCGGCGTGCCGGACACGGGGTGGTCATCATCGACCGGCGCGGTGCCCGGGCTCCAGTCCGCGACGTACTCGACGCCCGCGTGCGGACCCGACGTGATCGTGCCGATCAGGCGATAGGATTCGATGCTCTCGTCGGCGCCGACCAGGTACTCGGCGTCGGGCGAGAGAGCGCAGTGTTCGGCGTTGCCCTCCGGCGAGACCTGCTGCCCGCGCTTGGCGCGCTCCTCGTCGAATTCGGCGTACTCGGTCCGGGCGATCAACGAGACGTTGCCCGGCGTCGGGTCGGTGACGTCGAGCAGCACGTACCCGCCGTCCCAGTACGTCGCGCTCATGACGTACCGGCCGCCGACCTGGCGCACCTCGACGGCGTGCCCGAACATCGAGGTGAGGCCGCGCGACGGCGCGCCGGTCACGTCGAACGGGGCCACCCTCAGGTCGAGAGCGTTGACCAGCACCGGGTTGCGGGGATCGGTGATCTCCATGATGACGATGTCGGTGGTGGGCTTGTCGGTCACGAAGCTGACGTAGGTGCGGCCGGTGGAGCTGTCCGTCCAGGCGCAGGTGTAGTACGCCGCCAGGGCCTGGTCCGCGGGCTTGTCGTCCGCGTCCGTGTAGTCGCCGGCGTGGGCGACGAGGAGACGGGCGTTCTCCGGATCGGAAATGTCCCAGATGTTGATGCCGCCGCGCTGGCGCGGCCCGGTCGGGTCGGGCGCGTCAGCCTTGGCGTACATTTCGTTGGGGTGGATGAACAACGCGCCGGTGAAGTGCTCGTTGGCCATCTCGATCACGCACGGACCCTCGCCGACGTAGTTGCCCGCGGTGGTCTCGATGAACGCGCTCTCGACCTCGAACGGAGCCTTCGGGTCGCTGATGTTCATGACGTAGGCGCCGGTCCGCTCGCACGTCGGCTCCCGGTAAACCGTGAGAAACGCGTAGTCGCCGTACGCGGCCACGTCCGCGATGTGCCGCCGGAGACCGGCGCCCGACGGGTTGGTGACCGTTGCCTTGCCCAGCAGCGTCACGCCGTACGAGACGGACGGCAGCGGTGCCGGGTCAAGCCCGTGCCGGTCGCCGTTGGCCACCTCCGTGCCGACCATGCGTACCTCCTCAGCAGCAATGCGTCCCGTCCGGACAGAAGCGACTGGCGGGCGCCAAGACCGTGGGCGCCGCTCTTCGCCGATGCTACGGGCGAGGCTGTACTGCGAGATGTCACGCAAATCGGGGATGGTGGCCAACGGCTTCTGACAAAAACTGACAACCGGATCAGCGAGCAGTCCCGCTCAGCGGGCAATTTCCGAAGTCAGGCACCGAATTCAGGCAGTGACTTCAGGCAGTGAACTCAGGAACCGGCTTCAGGAACCGGCTTCGAGCACGGCGAGGTCGCGTACCGCGTAACGGTGGTGTTCGGCTTCTTCCTTCAGCACCACCGTGAGGCAGCCGCGCACGAGATACTCCCGGTCGGGATAGGACTCCCCCGGCTTGCTGCCGCACACCCGGTCGAGCTCGGCGTCGGTGAGCCCGTCGACGACCCGCCGCATCGCGGCCATCCGGGCGAGCCGCGGCTCGAGCACCTCGTCGAGCGTCGGGGTCGCGTCGAGGGTTACCCCGAGCTTCTCCGTTGCCTCGCGCGGCATCCCGCTGTACGGAAGGCCCAGCGGGTGATACGGCGAATCCTCTTCGAGCACCGCGCGGCCGAGCCAGGAATCGCTTGCCATCAGCAGATGCCGCTGGGTCTCGACGAACGACCACTCGCCGTCGACCTGCTCGTGCAGCTTGGCCTCGGGCAGGAGCCGGGCGCGGTCGAGCGTCGCTTTCCATTGCGCCTCGACGGCGTCCCAGGCGGCGCGGTATTCGGCGGCGGACTTGGCTTCGCGCGCCAGCGCCCGCGTGGGATTGTGCCGGTCGAGTTCGGCTTCGACATAGGCGGTGACGTCGATGTCGTTGACCAGGACGCGCTGGAAGGCGCCGCTGAGCGAGACGTCGCCCCCGTAGCAATCCACGATCTTCAGACCGCTGACCTCGCAATCGCGGATCTCAAGACCGGCAAGGTCGCAGAGGTGGATGCGGGCATCACGGAATTGGTCAGTTTCGACGTACGCAGCAGGCATCGGCACAGTGTTCTGGATCTGTCCCAGGTGCGTCAATGGCTGACAGTTCTGTCATACGTCAGAGTACGGCCCTGTGCAAGGAAAGACCCGGAGTCGTTCTTCGCCACTCTAAGACACGAGACGCTCTCCCGACACCGCCGAAAGTGCGCCAAGCTGATCGTCGCAGCGTCCAGGAAGGACAAAACCAGTGTCACTCCAACGACACCGTGATCGCCCGCCGGCCGCGAAGATCTCTGCTAGGGGTACCGCAAAGACTTGTTCATGTCCCTCGTTAACGGGACCGGCAACCTACCCGGAGGTGTTAGAGGATGCCTCAGGGGGCAGGTTCGAACGGAGAGGGGGGCAGTTTCCCATGTAGGGGGTGCAGTTCGAACTGAGGGGGTGCAGTTTCGAACAAGCGGCCATCGCATCGGCGAGTCGGGTCGGCGATGGACGCCACGTCAGAGTTAGCGGCCTCTGGGGGTATCGGTGATACGGATCGACGCTCTGAGCAGTTGCCCTATCTACCTCGTCGGGCTCGTCCAGATTCTCCACAAAGAAGGCATGACCGTTGTCTCGGCCAGAACCACGCCGGACGAGGAACTGTCCTGGCTCGCCGACGCGGCCGTGCTGGACGTCGATGCCCTGCCCCGGCTCGAAAGCCTGGAGTACATCGCCGAGACCGCCCGCACGACCACGGTCCTGGTTCTGCTCGGCGACCCGTGCCTTCCCGTCGAGGAGTACCTGCGCGCCGGCACCACCGGAGTCATCGACAAGCGCGAGACCGGCGAGAACGTGATCGCGGCGTTGCGGGCCGTGATCGCCGGCACGAGGGTGATCCCCGACGGGCAGCTGGTCCCGCCCCCGGCGGAATGCTCCGAAGCGCCAGGGCCGAACCTCTCCGAACGCGAGGAGCAGGTGCTCCGGCAGATCTCCCACGGGCTGACCCACGGGCAGATCGCCACGCGGCTCCGCATCAGCCCGCACACCGTCGACACCTACGTCAAACGCATCCGCGCCAAGCTCGGCGTCGGGAACAAGGCCGAACTCACCCGGCTCGCGCTTCTCGGCAGGCTCCCCGGCCTCCGGCACCGGGGCGGGCAGCCGAGCCACCTGCCCTGTCACGGCGCCGCCGGGAGCCACCACGAACACCGCTGCTCGACCACCGCGAGGTAAGGAGAACCCGGAAAACCGCTGCTGAAGACCGCGTCCAAGGCGTTGCGCAACGTCGGCCTATTGCCCTGGAGGATCACGCTATATGTCAAACACCAGTCCATCCGTGCACGAGATCAGCGACGCCTTCGTCGACGACTACGCCGCCCATGACCCGACCACCGCGACTTTCGTCGGCATTTCCGGCTTCGAGCACGAGTTGACTGACCTGTCCCCCGAGGGCTGCCAGGAGAGGGCGGACCTGACCGCGCGCGCCGTGCGGGAGGTCGAAGCCAGCGCCCCCTCCGACGACTCCGAACACGCCGCGAAGGCGGTGTTCCTGGAGCGCAACAGAATCTCGCTCGAGCTGCACGACGCCGGGCTCGACTTGTCCTTGCTCAACGGCATCTCCAGTCCGGTGCAGGAACTGCGCGTCCTGTTCGACCTGATGCCGACCGAGACCACCGAGCACTGGCAGGCCGTCGCCGCCCGGCTGGCCAAGGTGCCCGCTTCGCTGGCCGGGCTGCGTGCTTCGCTGGCCAAGGCAGCCGTCGACGGCAACATCGCGGCCGTACGCCAGGTCGAGAAGGCGATCGGGCAGTGCGAGAACTGGTCGGGCGGCACCGGCAACCAGCCCTTCTTCGCCGCGCTCGTCGACGGTGCCAAGGTGGGCGACGGGCTGCGCGCCGAGCTCGTGGCCGGCGCGGAGGCCGCCAGCCAGGGCTACGCCGACTTCGCCGCTTTCCTGCGCACCGAACTCGCCCCCCAGGCACCGGTCCGGGACGCCGTCGGCGAAGCGGAGTACCGGCTCAAGTCGCGTTACTTCACCGGCGCCGAGCTCGACCTCGCCGAATGCTACGAGTGGGGCTGGGCCGAGTTCCTCCGCATCGAGGCGGAGATGAAGGAGGTGGCCGGCCGGATCAAGCCCGGCGCCACGCCTGCCGAGGCCGCCGCCCTGCTCGACGCGGACCCGCGCTACCAGGTGAACGGCCAGGACGCGCTGCGCGACTGGATGCAGACGCTGTCGGACAAAGCGCTGTCGGACATGCGCGGGGTGCACTTCGACATCCCGGACGCCCTGATGACGCTGGACTGCAAGATCGCCCCGCCCGGCGGCAGCGTCGGGGCCTACTACATCGGCCCGAGCGACGACCAGTCCCGCAACGGGACGATGTGGTGGTCGGTGGCCGCCGACCGCGAGACGTTCTCCACCTGGCGGGAAACCACCACCATCTACCACGAGGGGGTGCCGGGCCACCACCTGCAGATGGGCACCGCGGTGACCAGCGCCGCCCGGCTCAACCGGTTCCAGCGGCTGCTGTGCTGGGTGCCCGGGCACGCCGAGGGCTGGGCGCTCTACGCCGAGCGGCTGGTGCGCGAACTGGGCTACCTCGACGAGGACGGCGACCTGCTCGGCATGCTCGACGCCCAGCTGTTCCGCGCCGCCCGCGTAGTGCTGGACATCGGCATGCACCTGGAACTGCCGATCCCGGCCGGCGCCGGCTTCCACGACGGCGAACGCTGGACGGCCGAACTGGGCCTGGAGTTCCTGTCGACCAGGACCCTCACCGACCCGGACCACGTTCCCGACGAGATCGACCGCTACCTAGGCTGGCCCGGGCAGGCGCCTTCGTACAAGCTGGGCGAGCAGCAATGGCTCGCGGCGAGGGCCGACGCGCAGGCGCGGTACGGGAACTCCTTCGACATCAAGGAGTTCCACCGGCAGGCCCTGGAACTCGGCTCGATGGGATTGGACACGCTGCGGGAGTGCCTGGCCCAGCTCTGATCCTGCCGATTCACTGCTGTTGTGTGCTCTCGCGGATCAGCCGGCGGTCGGCGGACCCATGACCCGGGCGGCGAGGAACTTCGGAGCCATCTCGCAGTAGCTGTCGGTGACAAGCTCGGCGACCTCGGTCCAGTCGGTGTGGTCGCCGAGCACGACGGCGAGAACGTTGTTCCCCCACGGCGCGCGGAAGAACGGAAAGCCGCCGGCGGTCAGGCCGTACAGGTCCTCGATGGGCACCCGAACCGTCAGCACGGTAGGCGCCTCGCCGTCGACCGCGTGCGCGGCGTAGACCTCGAACCGGTCCGCGTCCGGGGTGTAGACATGGGCGACCGTCCTGGCCCGGATCCGCCAGCGGACCCCGATCCAGGCCGGTTCCTCATACGCCTCGGGAAGCTCCCGGCAGATCCGGCGCAGCTGGTCCAGGATCTCCGGCGGCACATCTCCAGGGCGCGACATGACCCCGACAATAGCCGGGCGCCGGCCGGGCACGCCGCCGAGCGCGTGAGGAGCACACCATGCAGAACCCGTCCGTCACCGACCTCGCCGAGCGCTTGCAGCACGCCGCCCGCACCGGCGTTCCGGCCGATCCCGCCGACATTCCCGGCCTAGCCGAGGCATACGCCGTCGCCCAAGCCCAGCGGCACCTGTCCGAAGCGACCGGCGACCGAGTGATCGGGTACAAGATCGGCCTGACGTCGGGCCCAGCCCGCAAGGCCTTCGCCGCGACCGAGCCGACCGCCGGGCACCTCGTCGCGAGCCGCCTGCTAGAGCCCGGCAAGCCAGTCACCGCGACCGGCCTCTTCCGACCGAAAGCGGAGGTGGAAATCGCGTTCGTACTGGCATCGCCGATCGGCGGCCCGAACGTCACCGCCGCCGACGTCCGCGACGCCACTGCCGCGGTGGCCCCGGCGTTCGAAATCGTGGACACCCGCTGGCGCGGCGGCCCGACGAGCCTGCCGATGCTGGTAGCCGACAACACAAACGCAGCCGCCGCGGTCGTCGGCGCGCAGGTCCCGCTGCCCGCCGATTTGCCCGCGCAGACCAGCATCCTGCGAATCGGGACACAGACAGTGCCGGGCGCCGCGACCGCCGTCATGGGCGACCCCGCCGAAGCGGTCGCGTGGCTGGCCCGCCACCTGGCCCGGTCGGGAAACCGGTTGGAGGCAGGGGACATCGTGCTTAGCGGAACGCTCAGCACTCCCGCACCGATTCACGCGGGCGACCGGCTGGAGGCGGAGATCAGCGGCGTGGGCGGGATCTCGGTCGAGGTGGTGTGAGTCCGGGGTGCTGGAGTCCAGTGTGGCCACTGGCATTCCGCGGCTCCAAGAGTCCACTGTGGAAACTTATGCCTCATGCCCGGCGGTGGATCTCGCTCGCATAGGTGTTGATCGCGCGCCGAATACGCACCGAATCGCGGAAGTTCCAATTGTCCAGTATTTGCACGCGTTGGGGGCTTCCGGCAAAGCTGCTCGACTCGCCCTTCCACCGGAACTCCGGCGCGTCGGCATTCGCTTTCACCCAGAGCCCTCCCGAGTCTTCGGACCAGATGTTCGCGAGGTGCGCCCACGGAATGGTGATGTGCTCGCGTTCGGTACGCCGGCCCTTCCGGAACGATATTTCCAGGTACGCCGGAGCGAACTCCGCCCAGTAGTAGATCGTCCACCAGGAATTCACGGAGATCCAGACGCAGAACACGGCCACCAGGAGAATGCCTACCGCGCCTGGAGTCGAATACCAGCGATCAGCGGCGGCTCCGGTTCTCGAAAACCAGAGCATGGCTGCGCCGGTGGCACCAGATAGGCCGCACCGACGGCACATACCGCACTGCACAGGATCCGACCCACCATGGAGACTCCCCACGCGGCGTCAAAGACACCTCAGCTTGCCCGCCGCGCATTCGTCCGCGGACCCACCATCTCTTGTCGGCCGCGCTTTTGCCGGCGTTACGCCCCGGCACGGCCGCGCGGCCAGGCTCTAACGCTGATCGGTGACACGCGAGTCCGAGTTCCCCGACCGAGCCGCAGCCCGAAAATCCGCCGACCCACCAGTGCGTGCTGCCGGGATGGAGGCTACGGTCCCGACACCCTCGCGCGGACGAGGGATCGTCGGGGAAAGCGCACCCCAGAGACCGCGAGTCAGGCTCGCGCTGGCGGTCGCACCGATGGTGTTCAACAGGACGTCGTCAGTGGCACTGACCCGGCCAGCGTCCAACAGGTACTGCACGGCTTCGATTCCGATCGAGACGAGCGCCGCCGCCGCTGCTACCCGTGCGAGCGACTGCAACCAGCGCAACCGAAACGGAACCAGCGCCGCGAGCGGTGCCAGCAGAACCAGGTTCCCCGCGATCTGCCAGCTCGCATCGTCGCCCAGGGCGGCGACGTCCTGGCCCGGAATCACATGCAGCGTGCTGCCTTCGGCATCCCCGGCGGGTGCCGTGACCAGGACGACGAGCAGCCCGCCGCAGAGCAGGATCGCGGTGTCGATCGCGGCGGTGAACGTCGCGATCGAGGCCGGCCAGCGCCGGCCGCGGCGCACCGCCAGCACGACCCACAGGATCTGCGACAACGGCAGCGCGACGACCGTCACCGGAATGATGCGTCCGACCACCGAGTCCATCCCGGCACCCCTCCCCTGAACACCCCTGGCAAGATCACCTTCGCATCGGCCGGAGAGGGTGTCGCGTCGTCACGATCACCCAACCTGGTGGAGGCCGTGCCTCGGCCGTGGGGCCGAATGCGGTGTCTTGCAGCGGTTTCAGCGAGTCCGGGACTCGGTGACCGGTTAACGCAATTACGCCAGTCGTGTAGCCGAAGGGGCCGCGAGAGGAGTGCGGCTTATCCCCCGGAGCAAGGGCATCCCGCCGGGTACCCGCGGGGCGAGTCCCTCAGGTCAGACCGGACGCGTTGAGCAGCTTCGTGACCGCTTCCAGCAGCGGAACCCCGACAGTGCCGAGAGTCGACGCGACGCGCGTAAGCCGTTCAGCAGCAGCGCGAATCCTCCCCGGGTTCTGATCATCCGTGCTGGCGGCCTGTTCAAGCTCGGCATGCGCCTCGGCCAGTTCCTGCCGCTGCTCGTCCGGCACCAGCCTGGACAGTTCGGAAACACGCTCCGACAAGCCGCGAAGCTCCTCGCTGCTGATCGGTGCGACGGTGAAGTCCCGGTTGTGCACTTGGGCGTGCGGGCCGAACGCGCTTCCGTAGGCTCCGCCGTGGACGTTGTAGGTGTCGCCGGTGCTCATGGTGATGTGTCCTCCGTGCTCGACGTGGATGGTGAGGCTCGGCTCGACCGGCACTGCGTAGTCGTGGCCGATGGTCTTCTCGATGACGCGGTCCAGCGACCGCAGGAGACCCAGGCTTTCGCGGCGCAATTCCCGGCGGAGGTCGTCGATCACGTCCGGCGGTGCGAGCGACTCGATCCGCTGCGCCATGTCCAGCAGAGGGGCCTGTTCGACCCCGGCCCGGTGCTCGCGGTTGAGGAGCTTCAGCCGCTCCGCGAGGTAGTCCCGCAGGCGCTCGCGGTCCAGCGCCGTCTCGCCCCGTCGCCACGCCCGGATCGCCGCGCGGAGCGACTCGCGTTCGGTGTGCAGCCGCCACAGGTTTCCCCGGACCTGCCGGGCCCGGTTGCCGTCGCAGTGCGGGAGGAAGGTGATCCTCCAGGACGGCATCCGCTGCCCCTTGAACTGCACGGGCCGGCAGCGGAAGTGGACCCCGTCCCGCCGCGCGGCGGTCGGCGGGAGTCCTTTGTCGGTGTGCCATTCGGTGAGCACCATCGGCGTGCCCGCCTCGACCAGGTCGTAGCGCACCTCGCTGCCGTGCCGGGTGGTGATCTCGGCGAATCGCCGCGCCAGCCGTCGGCCGACCGACCCGAGCGGCGACGTGCCGTCGCCTCGCCAGGGCAGCCCGACCGGGACGGACAGGTAGTCGAGGTCCGTGCGGTGCGCGAACGCCCAGGTCATGAAGGGCCACCGCGAGGTGAACGCGACGTCGATCCGCGTCGACAGCCGATCGCTGTACAGCCGCCGGTAACACGGGATCATCGCGATCGCGTCGTCGTCCCCCTGCGGGGAGAATCCCGGGCGGCTGGCCATCCGGGAATGCGGTGCGGGGAACCGCAGGAGCCCGGCCGCGTCGCAGAACGCGCGCTCCCCCGACCAGTCGCGGATCGCGCCGCCCGGCCGGTCCCGCACCGCGCCGGCGCCGCGCACGAACTCGGCGCCCGCGATCGGATCCGGCCAGCTCGGCCTGCTCAGCCGTCCGGTCGGCGCCTCGGCGAGCCCGCGAAGATCAGCGATCGGGAACTGGACGACGCCGAACTCGCGGTAGATTCGCGAGAACTTCCTGTCGCTGGACACCCGCCGCACGCTAGCACCGACGCCGATCGGCGATATCGCGTTTGGGCATACGGCTCCCCCGGCCGAACCAAATAGGGAGCCGCCCGCAGCCATCGCCCGGGTGTGTCCCCGGGGATTAGTGGGTTCCACTAGCCACACCGCGGCTGTCTCGCGGGCGTCCGCAACGCCCACGGGACCGGCACCATCATGGCACATCGGCGCGACCGCGCGCTTCCCCGAGCCGGACGTCTCGATACGATCAGGACCATGCCCGCCGAGCCGACCGCCCGCGAACTGGTCGACCGCTTCGGCCAGATGGCCGACGACGACCGTTTCCAGACGTTGCGGCTGCTGGTCCCCGGCACGGGAGATTCGCCGGTGCTCGGCCCGTTCCTGATCGCGACGGCGAACGACGCCGCCGAGGACGACCTGGTCCGCGTCGAGGCCATCCGGGCGATCCCGCTGCTGGACTTCACCGAACCGGACCTCGCCGGCCGATGCCGGGACACGCTGCTCCGGCTCGCCCGCGAGGACGACGACTGGGACGTCCGCAACGCCGCCGGCTGCGCCGTGTTCGACGTGCCGGGCGCGGAAAGCAGCGTCGAGCCGATGCGGGCCGTGCTGGCCGCCGAACCGGAGGAATTCGTGCGCGACAACGTGTCCGCCGCGCTCAACCTGTTCCTCCGGCGATCCTGACGAAGCGCGACCGAAACCGCTCAGCCCGTCTTTTGCGGCATTTCCCGGCGAAGAAACGGCTTCAACGGACCGTGCGGGCCAATGCGCTCCGCTTTCCTGCAATGACGGACGCTACCAGCGATGGACGTTCGATCCGAGCTGACCGCAGGCGGGCGGGAGCGGAGATCCAGCATTCTCGCGGCCCTCTTGATTTCGCTTGCTGACAGCCGAGGACAGGCCTTCTCCGCGCACCGCCGTCAGAGCGGCTCCCGACGGGGGTATGACCGACGTCGGCCGCCGCTCCCGTCGGTACACGGCAGGCAGTCGGCGGTGCGCGCTTGCCGCACACGCCAAACCTCGCGAAGAGCGGCCACGACAACGGAAAGCCGGACCGACCGGGCCGGAGGTGTGGCCAGCCGCCCGGCGCGCCCATGAGGGCACCTCC
This sequence comes from Amycolatopsis silviterrae, assembly GCF_042684085.1. Taxonomy (NCBI): domain Bacteria; kingdom Bacillati; phylum Actinomycetota; class Actinomycetes; order Pseudonocardiales; family Pseudonocardiaceae; genus Amycolatopsis; species Amycolatopsis silviterrae. Next base: position 358,371 of record NZ_JBHUKS010000006.1, on the reverse strand, counting down.
GGATATCGACGGCACCGTCCCGCTTCCACCGTCGCGACTGTCGAATGCCTTCGTCGCTCGGTGTCGCGGAGGTGACTTGACCTCACGTGTCCACAGTGGACGATAAGCGGCCCGTCGTTAGCGAGCTGGAAGCGAACCTCCGGCGTCGGGGGCGGCCGCCGTACGATGCCTTCCTCGCACTGCTCGATGTCTACTGGTTCGACCTGGAACGGCTCCGAAGGTAGCGGTTCAGCGGGGACAAGCCGGGCGAAGCGGTGGTGGGCGGCCTCCCTTTCCGCCCACCACTCTGGTTGCCCGTCAGACAACCGTCCCCGGGCCGGAAGCTCTCAGCTCGCGAGCAGGCTGGCGGCCCCGGCCGCACCAGGCGCGGCGGCGATTGCCGCGGCGATGACCGCGGCCGCGTCCCGGTAGCCGTTGTCTCCCAGCACTTTGCCGACGGCGGCGCGGATGTCCGCCGGGCTGGCTCGCTCGCCGTCGAGCGCAATTCCGGCACCCCGCTCGGCGAGGTGTGCGGCCAGTGCCGGTTGATCGGCGGCTTGGTTGGGCAACGCGACCACGGGCACGGCGTGTCGCATGGCCGCCGCCACTGTGCCGTGGCCTGCGTGGGTGACCACGGCAGCCGCGTCCGGGAGCACCTCGGCGTGCGGGATGAACGGAACGACCGCGGCGTCGCCCGGCACGCGAACCCGACGCAGGTCGACCATCCCGGCGTTGACCAGTACCCGGTGCGAGCCGTCATCGAGGGCGTCGAGGGTGCGTTGCACGCGGGTGGTCTGGTCCCATGCCGGGCCGGTGGAGAAGCTGGCCACGATCAGCGGGCGCGGGTCGTCGACCGGCCACGGCGGCGTCCAGCCGGACGGCTCGCACGGCTCGTCGACGGGGCCGACGAAGGTGAACCCGGCGGGCAGTCGCCCGGCCAGCGGATCCAGCTCCGACACACTGGTGCACAGCGTGCGGAAGGGACTCCAGGCTTCCCACAACCGCTGGAGGTGCGCGCGACCCCCAGCCGCGCGCACCTTGTTGACGGCGGGCAGAAGCGACTGCTCCCACGGGCCGGTCGGCGGCAGCAACGCGCTCGGGCAGCTGTGCACCAGCACCGCCGTCGGGATACCGGCGCGTTCGGCGGCGGCGAGTGCGCCGAACATCAGGCAGTCGACGACCAGCATGTCGACCGGCTCGTCGACGAGCAGCTGCCCGAGGTCGTCCAGGTGCTCGCGACACGCCCACACCGCGTCGGCCAGGACCGGCATCCAATCCCGCGGCGGCTGCGCCGGCCATCGTCGCTGGGCCGCGGGCAGCACACGGAATGGGAACGAGGCGAACCGTTCACGCTGTGCCGCGTACCCGGCAAAAGTCACCTGATGCCCGGCCTCCCGCAGCGCGGCGGCTACACCGATCGCGGGCACCTGGTTGCCCGCACCGGGCCACGTCAAGAAGAGGAACCGGGTCATCGCCGGCTCCCCGCGATGGACTCGATCATCAGCCGCATGGCCGCTTCGGCGTCGGCACGCGAACGGCCGAAGTCACGCCGCAGCAGCTTCCAGGTGTAGACGTCGGAGGCGCAGACCAGGGCGTCGAGGACGCGGGCCCGCTCGTCCGCCGCCCGGTTGGCCAGCAGCGGCCCCAGCACGTGGTCCACCCGCTGCCGGTGTTTGGCTCGGCCGACTTCGACGATCGGGCCGACAGCCGGATCCGTTTCGTCGGCCAGGGTGCGGACGACCACGTCGCCGAACTGCTCGTAGTGGTCGAACCAGGTCCGCACGGCGGCGTCGACATCACCCGGCTCCGCGCCCTGCAACTGCCCGGCGATCTCCGCGAGGATGTGCTCGAAGGCCACCCGGAACAGCTCTGCCTTGCTGCCGGCCACCCGCAGCACGGTCTGCACCGTCACCCCCGCGCCGGTCGCGACGTCCTCCAGCCGGATGTCCGCGCGCAGCCGCTGCCGCAGCAGACCGGCCGCCGCGTCGAACACCCGCCTCCGGGTGTCCTCGGCCGCTTCCGCCCTGGCCCGCATCCGGTACGGCCGCGCAGAATTCATGTTAGTAAGCTTAACATGAAATTGGTGCGAGCGGTGCCGTCCGTGGTCATGGAGGTCGGCGGCAGTCGGCGCGAAGCCTCGACACGTTCGCCTTCGGCACGTCTGTATCGCCGACTGACGCGAGCCCAGCCAAAGGCCCCCTCCGGCGGCGTTGCCGAAGGGGGCCGCAGGGCGTTGAGAACGCCGAGGCCAGCGATCTCACCGGATCAGCTGTCAGGCAGTCGTCCCGGGATGCTGCCGACGTCCTGGGCCGACGTCACCACCGGCTCGGCCACCCCACCCGGGTTCCGTCGCCCTCAGGAACTTCCACGAGCGCCCGGGGATCTCTCGGTGCGCTGATTTTCACGACCACGGAGTGCAGCGAACGTCCTGTGGACGCCCGCCGGCAGGCAGGCCGCAGGCTCTCATCAGACCGGGGGCGTATCCCGGCGTGTGGTTGGACTTCCCGGTGTCCACCCGGGTGATGCCGAGTTGGGCCCAGGTCGTGCCGCCGTCATAGCTGCGGTCGACCCACACCAGATCGCCCACTCTGCCGCTGGTCAGTTTGCCCCACTCGCAGTGCTCCTTGAAGATGTCGTGGGCGCGCAGCTCGATCAGCGTGTTGTCGGGCTTGCCGCGCAACAAGACCGAATCCACCGTGAAGTTCTCGCCTGGCGGGTAGCGCGTCGGGTCGATTCCATCCTCGCAGGATCCGCTCGACGGCGATGCCTGCGCGGGCGCGGCCGACGCGGCAGCGAGCCCGGACCCGACACTGGCGACCACCACCGCGAGCGCGGCCAGGGATCGCACGACAACAGACGAACGCATGGTTCCCTCCTCAACCTTGGGTGGATCTCGTGCGCTCGATCGCACGAGGATTCCCGTGATGCCTCGCCCCGGTGCGGCCGTGCGCCGCGGATCCGGCGGTCGTCTGCCGGGCTGCGCGGCCGGTCGCATCGAGGCGGATGTCTCAGGTGTAGCGACGCGAGGTTGTTCACGATCGGCGGCCGAGCGGTCAAGAATGACCAGTGAAGAATGGAAAAAGCCTGACCAGGCAAGACGACCCGGATTTCGGCGAGGGGCGGCCCGCTGTGTCCGGAGGCCGGGCAGGCGCGTCGTGGCTGTGCTGCTCTCAGCGGGGCGTCATCGGCAGGGCGCGGACACGTCGGCGTCGGGGAAATAGGAGCTGAGTTGCTCGGCTGTGGCGAGCGGATGGGCGAGAGCGCACGCCTCGGCCGCGGCGTCGTCCTGGTCGATCCGCCACAGCAGACCGGACCCGTCGCGACCGCCGGTGAGCAGGTTCCGGCCGTCCGGGAAGAACGCCACCGTGTGCACCTCGTCGGTGTGCCCGGACAACGTTGCCCAGGGCGTGGGTGCGCGGAGGTCGCGCACCTCCCACAGCCGGGCGGTGTGGTCGTACCCGGCGGTGGCGATGCGGGAACCGTCGGGCGAGTAGGCCACCGCGGGCACCGCGCCCTGGTGTCCGGTCAGCGTGGACACTGGCACCGGTGCACGCGGGTCGTGCACGTCCCAGATGCGTGCGGTGCGGTCGAGGCCGGAGGAGACCAAGTGCCGGCCGTCGGGAGCGAAGTCCAGCGCGAGCACGCGGTCGGTGTGGCCCTGCAGCGTCGCCACCAGCCGGGGCCGGGCGGGATCCGACACGTCGGTCAGGCGCACGGTGTTCGACATGGCGGCGGCGAGCAGGCCACCGCGCGGGGAGAACGCGAGGGCCGGAGCGAAGTCGGTGGCCCCCGTGACTTCCCCGGCGAGAACCGGCGCGGACGGCTCCCGCAGTGACCACAGCCGGATCACGTGTTCGGGATCGTCGCCGCCGACGGCGAGCAGCGCGCCGTCTGGGCTGAACCCGATCGTCCGGGCGGTGCCGGGATGTTTGATCGTGCGCGGCAGCAGGCGGGCGTGCGCCGGGTCGGAAACGTCCCACAGCCGGACGAGCCCGTCGGTGTCCCCGGCCGCCAGCACGTTCCGGTTCAGTGCCAGGGACCGGACCTGGTTCATGGCCGACGCGGGCAAGGCCAGCCGACGCGGCCGGTCGGGGTCGTGCACGTCCCACAGCCGCACGGTTCCGTCGCGGGAGCCGGTCGCGGCGGTGCGCCCGTCGGCCGAGACGACGGAGGCGCGGACGGTGTCGGTGTGCCCGCCCAGGACCCGGCCGGGCACGTCGGCGAGCCGGACTGTGCCGTCGTTGCCTCCGGTGGCGACCACCCGGCCGTCGGGGCTGAAATCGGCGGTCCACACGACGTTGGTGTGGCCGGCGATGGTGTCAAGCACAGTGGGCGCGGCCGGGGCGGACACGTCCCACAACAGCGCGGTGTAGTCCCAACCGGTCGTGACGACGGTCCTGCCGTCGGGCGAGAACCGCGCCGCCTGAACCGAGTCCCGCTGCTGGGCCAGGCGGCTCAGCAGCCGGGGCTCGCCTTCGGCGCGCAGGTCCCACAGGCGGGCGCTGGCGTCGAACCCAGCGGTGAGCAGCAGCGTGCCGTCGGGGCTGAACACCGCCGAAGTGACCATCGGCGAGTGGGCCGGAAACCGGGTTGTGAGGGCGGGCCGGGCAAGGTCGGTGACGTCCCACAGGCCGACGGTGCCGTCGTCGGACGCGGTGACCGCACGGCGTCCGCCAGGGGCGAACTCGGCCCAGGCGACCGAGCCGTGGTGACCGGTCAGCGCGGAGACGCGGGTGGGTGTGCTCGGGTCGCGGACGTTCCACAGCGCAGCGGTGCCGTCGTTGCTCGCGGTGAGCAGCGCGGTGCCGTCGGGGCTGAAAGCGACGTGGTACACCGCTTCGCGGTGAGCCTGCACCGCGGCGAGCAGGCGGGGCGCGGCGGGATTCTCCACATTCCACAGCGACAGCACGCCGTCGTGCCCGGCGGCGGCCAGCCGTGCTCCGTCGGGGCTGAAGGCCAGCGACTCCACTCGCTCCGACCTGCCGGTGATCTCCGCGGCGAGTTCGGGGGCGTGCGGCGAGGGCAGCCGCCACAGCCGGACCGTGCGGCTGTCCCCGGCGCTGGCCACCACCCTGCCGCCCTGCCCGAACGCCACCGCCCGCCGGGCCGCGTCGCCGGTCAGGACCGTGGTGCGGGGCCCGAGGACGGTGCTGAGCAGACTGCCGCGGGTATCGGCGGTCGGGTCGAACCGGAAGGCCGCGACAGCGAGTTGTCCCGCCAGCGCCGGATCGGCCGTGCGCAGCGCCGGTGCCTGCGTGGCCACCTTCTGCGCGAGCGCGGAGTTGCGCTGCGCCGCGGTGATCTGCGCGGCTCGCAGGGCATACCAGGTAGCACCCGCCGCGATCAGGAGCAGAACGATCAGCAACGCCACCAGTCCGCGCAACTGGGACGCCCGCCGCCGAACGGCAGCCTCGGCGCGCGTGTTTTCAGCCACCGAGGCGGTCAGGAAGTCCCGCTCGGGCTTGCTGAGGGCCCGGTCGCGGTCCTCGGCCCACGACCGGGCCAGAGCCAACCGCACACCGCGGTACAGCGCGCCCGGGTCCTTGTCCAGCGCCCGCCAGGCGGCTGCGGCGTCGGTGAGGTCGCGGTGCACCCGCAGCCCTTCGCGATCTTCGGCCAGCCATGCGCGCAGGCGCGGCCACGAGCGGATGAGAGCCTCGTGCGCGATCTCCACGCTGTCCTCGCCCAGCACCACCAGCCGCGCGGCCGCCAGGTGTTCCAGCACCGGACGGACGTCGCCGCCGAGCTGGTCCAGTTCGTCCCGCCTTGCCCGCCGCTTGGTGTCCTCGATCCCCTCACCGAGCGTGCACAGCCGCAGCAACACTTGCTGAGCGGTGTTGCGGCGCTCGGCGGAAAGCGCGGTAAACGCGACTTCGGCCGTGTGCGCCACAGCGTGCTCGATCCCGCCCGCGGCCTCGTAGCCCTTCAAGGTCAGCGTCGTACCACGGCGACGCCGCCACGTCTCCATCAGCACATGGGAAACCAAGGGCAGCACGCCGTGCTGCCCACCGGCGTCCGAGACAATGCGGGCGACCAGTGCGGTCTCCACAACACAGCCCGCCCGCACTGCGGGTTTGACAACGGCCACGCGCAATTCGTCGGCCGTCATCGGGGCCACCGTCACCTGTCCGTCGCGCAAAGCTCGCGAGAGAGCGGGATGCTCGACGCAGTCCCCGTAGAAGTCCGCGCGCACGCTGAGGATCACTCGGCAGCCGCTGTGTGCAGTCGTGGCCGCCGTGAGCAGTTGGTCGATGAACCGGGCCCGCTCGGCGTGGTCGGCGCAGAGCGTGAACGCCTCTTCGAACTGATCGACGACCAGCACCAGTTCGCTGCCCTCCGCGACGCACCGCCGCACGGCCTGATGCAGTCCTCTGGGTTCCGTGGACTGCGCTGCCACGGGCGTGCCAGCGAGGCGCGCCAAGTGGATATGGCACTCCTCCAACGGATGCGCGCCCGGCGTCAGCACCACCGCCGGCCCGGTCAGCTTCGGCACCACTCCCGCCCGCAGCAACGACGTCTTGCCGGTGCCCGAGGCACCGACGACGACCGCCACCCGCTGCGCGGACAGGCAGGCGAGCACGTCCTCGACCAGTTTTTCCCGGCCGAAGAACCGTGCCGCGTCCGCAACCCCGAACGGCGCGAGTCCGGAGTACGGCGACTCGGCCTCGTCCGGCGGCATGGACGGCTGCAACGCTCCGGACGCCTCGCGCCACCGGCGCTCCCACTCGCCGCGATCGCCGCCGCACGCCCGCACATACGCCAGCGTCACGTCCAGGCTGGGCAGTTTCCGCCCCGCAGCGGCCTGCGACAGCGCCGCCTCCGAGTAATGCGCCCGCGCACTCAGCACCCGGTAAGGAGGCTTGCCCGCCTTCTCCCGCAACAACCGCAAATCGCGCGCGAACTCCACCAGCGGCCCGTCCCCCGCAGCCAACGGGTTCTCTTCACGCGGCACCCGAGCCACCCCCGCCTCACGCCGTGCATCGCACCGAACGCTCCGCCAGGTACATCGTGCCTGCCGGGTGATGTATGACAACCTGCTGCATGCGAGCCGGGGTCTGATCATCTGCCGCAAGCAGCCACACCGGCACGGCGCGGGTATCCGGATTCAGAGGACTGCCCGAACGCGCCTTCCGCAGGAGTGCCCGCCACGCGCCGTACTGAAGCCACCGCGGGACTTGCCGTATGTGCGCCCATGTTCGCCTTCGATCGGCACCTGCGCGGACTCGCGTGAGAGTTCGGCAACCTTGGCGAGGATCTCCGTGCGGTCGCCCAGTTCGTCGCGCTCCGACGGGGACATTCTCCGCCACACGATCGCGGAGGCAACCCCGCTCGGAGGAAGACACACGACCTCGCTGCGTCCGTGTGCTTCGGAGAAGATGTCTTTCTCAAACCGGCCCCGTGCGGTGCCGGGAAATCAGCGCTTCGAACGTGAGTGAGCCAAGACGCGTCCGCTGACGGCGAGCGAACCGCCCGCGAAACTGCCGGAAGCCAGGGGCCGCCAAGCCAACCGAGCAACAGCAGCGTGCCGAGGACAAGGATCAGCCACGTTGTAACCCACCTCGGCGCAGTTCGCTCTGGCACGAGACGAAGCAATAACCGTTCAGCGACTGGCTCGATCGTGTGTACGCGGAGATCTCTGTTCTGATCGGGCCGGACGCGGACGGTCGAATGCCACGATCCCGGGCAGATCGCTGTCACGGCGGCAATAACCCGATCAGCGATGCAGGGTGGCGCGGATGTCCAGATGCGGAGGGGCACGCGGTCGGCGAGACCAACGGGCGGTCTGGCAGTGCCTCACCCGCCGCGGCTCGATCGCTGGGACCGGTTTCGAGTTGGGTCGGCCGAGCGAGTATCCGGCGTTGCGTTTCTCCCCGATGACGCGGAATCCGGCGAGTTCGTCGGGGACTGGCGAGATTCCGTGCTGTACTCGACGCTCTCCCACGAGCGGGCTTCAGAGCCACGCTGTTGAGAAGGACGGGCAGGCAAGGAGGGGGTCGCCGACACGCCCTCGTGCACCGCTTCCCCGCCGACGAGATCCCATGGGCCATGCTCGCCACCGACGGTGCCTGCAAACCCTTGCGGCGCCTGGGCCGCGGCTGGCGACGATGGACGAAAGCGGGCCGTACCGGCTTCTCGCCCGGCCCGAGGATTGGGAACGCTATGGTGATCCCTCCGCCCAACAACTCCCCCGCGCCAAGCGGCACGACGACAAGAGTCTGGTCGCGCTGCGGCGATCCGATACACCGTCGACCGTGATCTGAGTACGCGGCACCCTTGCGGAAGGTTGTGCGCGACCACCGAGCAGATCGGCGGGGCTTGCGCTTCGATCGCCTTCCGTTCGGCATCGCATCAAGGCCAAGCGCGCACCCAGCTTCAGCCATGTCCCGGTCCACGGGACCCTGACGTCCAGCAGCAGCGGACCGCCGTGTGTCACACCGCGCCCTCGTGCGTTCGCATGACCTGCAATGCAACGCCCGCGAGACGAACGACCTCATTCCACCGAGGATGAGCCAGATAGGCGCTGTCGGCAGCATCGCCGATTTCATCGATCATCGGATCGAGGACGGAGCCAAGCTCGCGCAACGGCTCCACTTCGTCAGGATATATGTACCAGCCGACACCCGACAGCGGGTCCGGAAGAATGCTGGTGTCGTCGAACAGGATGCTGATGTTCATGTCCAGGTTGTCTTCATAACCCGGATGCGGCCTCTCCAGCCGTATCCACACGCGCTCCTGGTGCTCGCGATCGGACAGGGCCTGCACGGCTTCGACGACCAAGGCCCGAAGGCCTGGCACCTGGACATTTGTCACGGCTTGTTCCACGTTCTCCACTTCAACCATTCGCTCAGGGGAATGCGGGTGTCTACTCCGAAATCATCGACCCGCGTTCGACGAGATCCGTGGCCTGGGTGTACTCGATCGGTCGATCGTTCACTGCCGCAGACCGTCCTCGCGAAGCAAGCTCAGGAATGCGAGCGGTTCGCATGCCGACGAGAACCGGGCACCGATACCTCTCCCCGCCGCAGTGCGTCCCGAAGGTTGATCAAGGTGCTCCACTCCCAGAGGTACCGATACCGCACCGGCTTTCCCGCTTCAGCGGCCCTCTCCAGATGATACCGCCAGGACCAGGACAGGAACGAGGTTTCCGCCCCGTCTGGGACGCAGAGCCGGCCTTGGCTGTAGAGGGCGCGCAGGATCTCCACCGCTTGAAGCAGCGGCTGGGCTTCCCGGCTGCCGGCGAACTCGATCTCCCCGAGCACCACCGGCGCGAATCGCCGCAGGTACGTGAACGGATCCCCGTCGCTGATGAGGTCCACAGTCCCGGGACCGCGGTACGGGAACCAATTCCACGAATGCTTGCGGTACCACTTCTCTTCCAGCCGCTCCCGTTTCTCCGCCACCTGATCCTCGGCATCCGACATTGCCTGGCCGAACATCTCCACCAGTTCGTCGAGCAGTTCCGCGTAACACTCGACCACCGTGGCCAGCAGGATCGGATATTTCGACATCCGCTGTCGCGCCCGCAGCGGCTGGCTGCGCAACTGGCGGCCCAACTCGACCAGTCGCCGCCGCCGGGAATCCGGGATCGTCGACAGATCCAATGTGTGCACGTCGAGGTCGCGCAGGAACACCAGTCTGTCCGCACCGGCGCGGATCGCCGTGGGCAAGTACTTCGTCGGGCGGCGGTGCAGCCACGTCAGCCGAGTCATCGGCATCTCCGGCGCCATCTCGAGCAGCCCGTCCAGATCCGCGAGCCGCGGCTCGGTCAGCAGAGGCTCGATCCGGCGGAACACCTCCCGCTCGGCGATCTTCCGAGCGGCCGCGACCTCCTCCATCAGCGAGACCACGCCAGGCCGCACTATCCGCACCCGGTCCGAGGCCAGGTGGACAGTCGCCCGCCGAAACAGTTCGCCGGGCAGGTCGCGCTCGACGGCGAGGTCGGCCAGGAACTCGCGCAGCGTTTTCCACCCGGCCCGTTCATCCTCCTCGGCGGTCCGCCATCCCAGACGCTTCATGACCAGGCGCAGATGATCCGAGCGGGTCTGCTCGCGGTGGCCGTAATAGGCCAGCGCCCCGGCCTCCAGCCCCAACTGCGCGGCCACATCGGTCACTGCGGCCGTCGGCGCCGCCCGCACGTCGGCGGGAACGAATCCCAGCCATGGCAACGCGCACAGCTGCAGCGCCAGCCCGACCTTGTTCGGCGCACCCCGGGTTGAGCGATGAACCCACTGCACGTCCGCGGTCGTCATCCGGAAGCGGCGCACCAGCTCAGCCCACCCCGCCTCCGCGGGCCAGGACTCCAGCTCGCGTATCTCGCCCGCCGAGAAGAACCGGGTCGCCACCGAGTGTCGCCTCCCACCGCCGCTGTCGCGCAGGATTCCATCTACGCTGCTCAGAGCCTATTCCGTTGGATTATCCGCGCATTGTGCAGTTAGCCGTTCAGGCGGGCCGAACTCCACTGACCACTCACCGTGGAACCGCCAGCGGTCACCGATCTGACGCCGGTTTCGCTTCTGTTCCGGCCTGCCGACCGCTTAGCGTTCACCACGCCCGTCTGGCGCTCCAGACCAAAAAGGTGGGCGGCTCCCCCGGCCAGGGGAACCGCCCCGCGGTGATCGTTCTCGTCTCTCGATCACCGGTGTGTCCTCGTGCCACGGGCAACCGCCCATCGCCGGGCCGACGTCGCTGCTGACGTTGTCGTCGCCCCGGCACCGATTGTCCCGTGTGAAAGGACACGCCAGTGACACTACGGCCCACCACCAAACCGGAACCAGAGCCGGACGACGACCAGTCGCCCGACAGCGATGGACGGTTGCCCGAGGAGTCCGAGGCGACCAGCGAGACTAATCGGACCCTGCACAACGCGTTGTCGAGCTGGAGCCATACCTGGCGGCTGATCGCGATCACCGTCACCGTGCTGGGCATGGTCATCACGGGTATCTGGCTGCTGCGAGTGAACGTCGAACTCGGCCCGTTGAGAGTGATCGGACGTTGACGACGACCGGTGCTGGCCGTTGCTGCCACGGCAACGGCCAGCACCGACGGCCCATCGGCGATGCGGGAGGCAACCGGCAAGACCCCGCCGCCGATCCGCATGTCAAGGCCCGCGAAACATTCGTCGAACTCGACCACCCGGTACCGGGCGCAGCTACCAGGTGGCAGGACAGCCGCTGAAGTTCTAGCGCACCCCAGCCCGGCCGTCGCATCGCGCGCCCCTGCTCGGCGAAGACGGCCACCCGATCCGCGCCGGACACTGGAAGGACAAGAAATGAATCAGGAACGATGCGTCCTGCTCGACGTTCACGGACGGTCCGGCTGCGGCTTCCGGGCATACCCGAGCACTCGTCCGTGCTGGCTACACCGCCGGGTTCGATGCCCATCTCGTCCGGGAAGGCCGAGCTCATCGCCGCGATGACAGGGACGGACGACTCCAGCCGGAGGATCGCGTCTTTGGAGGCAGGCGACATCGTGCTCAGCGGAACGCTCAACGCCCCGATCCAGACCGGCGACCGGCTGGAGCGGAGATCAGCGAAGTGGGCGGAATCTCGGTCGAGGTGGTGTGAGCCTGGAGTGCCGTCGTCCGTGCGGGCACTGGCATTCCACGGGTCCCCGAGTCCGGTGTGGACACTCGGGGCGCGGAGTCTTCCCGGCCGCACCGCGGATGGCAGCGCACGAACCAGCTTGCTTCAAACCCGTTTGCCACCCGCGGAGGCTCCGCCGATCCGGCTATTCGTTGCGCAGGGCTTGAATCGCAAACTTAACCCGCGCCTCGATCTGAGTAGCCAGCGTTTCGGCTGTCGCAGTCGGGATCGGCTCGTCGTGGCCGATGGTGCCGTCGGCCCTGACCCAGGTCGTCAGCATCCAGCCCGCGTCATAGACCCTCTGCGAGATGAGCCGCTCGATCGCGGTGGCGTACTGGCTCGCGTACGTCATATTTTCGAACGCAGAGTCGTTGAGGGGAAAGCGGCTCCTCGACTTCTGCACGACCCTCAAACGAATAGGCTTGCCGCTCTCCGCGTCTCGGTTGAACGTCATGCACCACGCGGCCCAGACCCCGAGATTGCCGAACACTCCCGTGAGTTCCTGCACAGCCTTCGCGTCGACGGCGCTTCCGATCGCCTCTTCGATCCGGTTGTTCGCGTTGTTACCCGAACTCGAGGCCTGCGACTTCAGCTCCACCACGCCCACCAGGTGGCCCTTGTGCATTGCCACCACGTCCCAGTTCTTCGAGCGCCGGTAGTAGCCCGGAACTACGCAGTCCAAGCTGACGTCCGACTCGTCGAGCCCTGCGTCAACGAACATCTGCTTGACGAACATCGCAATACTCTGCATGTGTCGCGCATTGCGCGCCTGCGCGCCGGTGTCCGACTTACCGTCGGCAACCAGCCGGGCGACGGCTTCGTTTTTCTCTTTCCACCAGTTGACCAAGAGCGGTTCGATATCACGCGTCATAGTCCGGAACCATATCGGTTAGCTCGTAGTCCGAAGTGTCGATTCCGTAAGCTCGCGCCGCCGCCCGCGTAGCGGCTTCGACGTCGCGCGCGTGGAAGGCAAGGCGTAGCTCGTCAGCCAGCTCGCCGGGTATCGCAGTTGGCGCAGGCACGCGGATCTTCTTCAGGTACTGAGCCTGGAAGCGCAAGGTCCCGCCGCGCATCCGCACGCAGTATGCCTCGATAAAGGCCTGCGCGATCCGGGACAACAGGATTCCGCCAAGGACTTCCATGTCCCAGGTGTCCGAGACGACATAATAGAGGTTGTGATGGGGGTAGTATCCACCCGGTTCCAGAACCGGGTGGATACGCGCCTTCATGTCCTGCACCAGTAGCTTGGGCCTGTCGATGATCGATGCGTTCACCTTGTCGATGGTGCGATGCCAACGATCCGGGTTCTTCTTCGCGACGAATCGATCTTTGATCGCCGGGTGCGCACTCAAGTGGGCGGCGAGGCGTGGGTAGTCTGCAAGATCGACAAGGTTGCCGTCTGCGTCCCACGGGTTCACCAGGTAGTTGCCTTGCCACTTGAACGAGCCCGACATCAGGTCTCGTCGCATCGAGAGCGGCAGCATTCGATCCCGCTCCGCCGCGTCAGCGTCCTTGGTGACGTAGGCCTTGTCGGCGCCGGTGGCGATGCCGATGGAAACGCGAGTACCAGTGGCCTCGTTGTGCAGCGAGGCGAAGCCGTCGTTGAGCCGCTCGATCAGCGCGAGGCGCGCCGGCGAACCGGTGGGCCACATCTCGCCGGATGGGAACCAATGCGGGAGGCGGTGAGCAGTCACCCCGGAGTCGGCGAAGTGCGTCAGAGATTCGTCGCGCGACCACTTCGCCAGCGCCTGCGCGGAGGACTCACCGAAGGCGGCGGTCGTGTCCGCTACGACCGCCGTACCCTGCGCTTGATTCGCCAGCACCGTAATCGCCGGGTATGCGGAGACCGGAGACTCGAAAGCGTCGACATCGTGCATAGTCCAGACGTGCTGGACCGAATACCGGGAGGCCACCAGGTCGCGCAACACCCCACCGTATTGGTTCCTCATCCAGCGGTCGGCGCAGATGAAGCCGACTCGTCCGCCAGGTTTCAGCATCGCGAGGCAGCGCTCGTAGAAACCGACGTAGATGTCTCCGCGGCCCTTCATCGTCGTCCAAGCGCGGCGGTACTCGGCCGCAGTGCTGGCGTCGAGGTCGTCGTAGCGGATGTACGGAGGGTTTCCAATGGCGACGTCCGCCGCCAGGTCGGCGACGCCCGGCAGCAGGAAGTCCTGATGACGCACCCAGGTCGATGCGAGGCTAGTAGCCGTCTCTTCGCGTACGCCTGCGGCGACCAGCAAGTCGCGGCAAAGGCCGCGGGCAGTCTTCACATGCTCCGGCTGCAGGTCATACGCACGGACAGCGTCGCCGAGCAGTGCCAAGTCCCGGCCTCGGGCTCGTGCTGACGAGATCAGGCGTTCAACCGCCGGGCCGAGGAACGCCCCAGATCCGCACGACGGTTCGAGCAGATGCATCGAGCCAAGGTCGCGATCGACAGTATAGCCGGTGATGTCGAGCAGAACGTCGACGACCCAACGTCGAGTGAAGAACTCGCCGTAGTTGATCGTCAGCGTGGAAGCGGTCCGGGTCACCCCGCCACTCTAGAGACGGCCACTGACAGTTCTGCGTCCGACACGGCCGCGATAGCGTCCGAATGTCCTCGACCTGCTGCAACACCCTCGCTCGTCCGTCGCACAAAGCAGTTCCATGCCGATCCCCCTCGCGCAGATTCTGCAACCTGGTCAGGGCCGCACTGATCGACCTCTGCGCTCCCAGACGCTGCGCCGGCCGGAGTCATCCGCCAGATCTTCTGCCGCAGCATCCGCCCCTCCAGGCGCTCTTCAGTGGGTCTGCGAACGCTGAGCGACGTCCACGAGCGAGATTGAGAGCGGACGACACGGTCCCGCACTGCCCGCCGGAGTCGCACGACGTTCCCGGCCGCCACGTCCTTCGGATCCAATAGCACGTCCCATCAGCTGTCCCGGGGACTTCTGCAACCAACCCCACTCCCCTGACGTCCGGAATCGACCGATCGCACGAACCAGGACGCTGTGCCGGTGCCGCCGCCGGGGTGATGTTCTGCAAGGTCGACACCACCCAGCCCGACCCGCGAGCCGACTTGGAAGGTCCGTCCGCAGAGGCGGAAGACCGGAGGGCGCGCCTCAACCGCGAGCAGGTCGGCGGCACACCCCGTATCCCCAGCGGGCTCGGCCCACGCGGGCCTGAAGTTACTCGCTGCCGATGACCGTCAGGTCGTCCCAGTGCGAGATGACAGTTCTCCGCGCGCTTCGGAGCAGGCCGTCCAGCAGGGTCAGGCTGCGCGAGTCGCGGGTCGGCTTGCCCTCTTCGGCTGCTTTTCGCGCCGCATCGTGCACGGGGCGCAGCAGGTGCGGTTGCACGATCACCACCTTGGTCTTGTTCAGGGTGGTGCGCGCCCGCAGCGCGGTCAGGAACTCCGACAGTTCCGTCTGCCGGGTGCCGTCGAGCCAGGCCGCCGGGCGCGCGATCCGCGGGGTGGTGAAGCGTTCGATGAGCGACCGGTTGTCCAGCAAGCGCAAGTTCTTCACGGCTTGCGCAACAACCTCCTGGTACGCCGTCACCGCGACCTGCCTGGTCGACGACGTGCTTTGTGCGCCCTTGACGTGAATGGCGGTCAGCGTGCCGTCGGCCAGGTGCAGGAAGTCGGCGACCTCGCCCGCGCCATCGTCACAGACGAGCCAGCCGGTGGGGTAAGCCGTTGCGACCCAAGCGAACAACGAGCAGTCGTTGATCAGGCCGATCGCGTCGTGGATGGCCTGGTCGCCGCGCACCGACGGCTTTTCCTGGTTCACCCGGTAACGACCGAAATCGGCGAATTCCAGGTTGGCGAACGGCGGTGCGGTCTGGTTCTGCAGGTTGATTTGGCACTCGCCGAACGTGTGCCCGGACTCGTAGTAGATCCTCAGCAATTCACCGTTGCCGACGGCGTCCCGGATCTGCCGTGCCACCGCCTCATTCGACGGCGTTCCGGCGAAGCGGACGTCCAGTTCGAAGCCGTCTCCCCGGGCGGCCGGTTTGATCGACAGTGAGCCGACCTCAGCCCCTTCGCGACCGACGACCGCGGTGAACGCCGGGGACCCGGAGTGCCCGCGGACTTCGAGGAACGAGTTCCGCAACAGCTCCGCCCGTTCCGCCAGTTCCCCGTCCGGGTCCGCCGCGCCGGGGAGTTCATCCGGTTCGGCGATGGTGACGTCGTACGCTCCGTACACGTTGGCCAGTTCGGTCTCCGGCACCGCCAGTTGCCAGAACGGCTCCTCCGGCGGTTCGACGGCGAAAGACTTCTCGAACAGGGTCACGGTTTCGGTGGCGGCGGCGAGGAACGTCAGCAGATCGACGCGGAATTTCCAGTAGAGGTGCGACTTCGCGGGGCTGACGGTCAGCCTGCCGCGCACTACGGCGGATTCGTCCAGGGGCAGGTAATCAATCACAGCCGCGCTCAACGCGAAGCTGCCGTCCTCGTCGTCGAGCACCTCCTGGATCCGCAGCCCGCCCAACGTTTTGCTGTCGGCCTTGGTGGCGCGGCGGCGATGTACTCCACGCAGCCATACGGTCTTCCCGTCGCCCTGGAGCGTTCTCCGCAGGATCGCGCTCGGCAGGTACCGGTAGAGCCCCTTGAACTTCTGCAGCCACTTGCGCAACGCCTCGTCGCTCACCGG
The DNA here is from genome assembly GCF_042684085.1 of Amycolatopsis silviterrae. NCBI lineage: Bacteria > Bacillati > Actinomycetota > Actinomycetes > Pseudonocardiales > Pseudonocardiaceae > Amycolatopsis > Amycolatopsis silviterrae. The sequence continues at coordinate 342,176 of NZ_JBHUKS010000006.1, read as the reverse complement.
CGTGTGCAGCACCACGAAGGCTCCGCAGCGCACCACGACCGTCAACTGGTTGGCGACGTCGAATACCTGCTGGTCTTCTCCGGCCCAGCTCGGCATCGTGCGACGCTCGCGAACGGATGCGTACAGGCCATCGATGCCCAGCTCCAACAGCGATCCGACGCCTTCGATCTGGTCGGGCTCGGCGAGCACGACCTCGCCGAGGCAGCGAACCGATCGCGCCTGGCCCCGCGACTCCAGTGTGGTTCGGAGGAAGGTGACGAGCGAGCGGAACGCGGCCTTCGGGTCCGCGTCCGGGTTGCAGTGCAGCACGGCCACCGAGAAGGTCGGCGTCAACTCGGCCAGGCCCTCCAGCCGGGGCGCTGGGGAGTCCACAAGGGATTTGTCGATGTCCATCGCATTGCCGTCCTTTCAGCACTGTGGCGGCGCCTTCTGGAAGCATGAACTCGTTGCGTGCACGGAGTGTGGATCAGATGTGGACCACCGATGGGAACGACACTGCCCGGCCAGCTCACATTCCAAGCCCGCTTTTCGGCGGAACTGGTGTTCCGGGCGCGCTCCGATCCGCACACGAACAATGATGCCCGCAGAATTCGTTCCCCGCTTCCTCACCGTCCCAGCGCGCACCGTAGGAGCGGCCCGGCAAAAGTCTCTGGAATCGCTGATGTATTTCCCCCGCGCGGTCCACCGGTTGTTGGTGACCACCGTGCGGACCGGTGACATCGCGCAATGTCCACACCTGGCGCGGAATGCGATATCTGGCGAAACGCACGCGCAGATCGAACAGATCACAGGACTGTTCCAGTTCATGCACCACGTACGACCGCAGCACCCGCGGCCGGGGAAAGCGGTAACTCACGGCGAAGGCATGCATGTCGCCTTGCGCGAGCGGTTCGGGCAGCGTGAGGGACAAGCCGCCCCGTGCTGTGCCGCCGGGGCACAGGGTGCCCCCGTAGAGCACGTCAACGTCGAGCGGGCCCCGCAGTTCGAACGCCGGCGAGGTGAAGTCGAGTTCGTGCAGCCCGTCGTGGTCGGCGACGATGCGGTACTGCTCCAGCACCTCGTGCCGCGGCCGGTCCAGCGTCGCCACTGCGTGCAGTTCCGCGATGTGCCAGGCCCTGTCCGGCCGGAGCGGGACGGTCACGACCAGTTCCGCGAGCTGGTCGATGGCATCGTCGACCCGGCGGCGCACGGTCCGCGCGTCACGATCGATCCGGGGCGCGGCCCAGCTGACGCGGTCCCGGTACAGCGGCATGCGCACGTCGGCGGTGAGCCCGAAGGCTGCCACGGTGGCCAGGCGCATGTCCTCCGGCAACTGCTCGGCCAATCCGGTCAGCCGCGCCACGAGCTTCTCCCGGATGGCGACCGGACCGTCGTCCTCCGTCACACCGCACAGCAGGCGCAGCGTCGGGCCGATCCGCTCGCCGATCCTCCCGGCGTGCACCCCTCGGCCCTTGCGCAACGACTTGAGTTCCCGCACCAGTTCCGCATGGGTGTTCACCAGCCAGCCTCCCCGCCGATCTCCGATGACCGGCAGCTTGCGACGGGTGAGTGGACCAGAAGTGGACATGTCGTGGATCGGTCCGCACACCGGCACCCCGGCACTCGTTTCCCCAGCTCGCGCTCCCCGGAAACGAAGGTGTCCGCGCACGACGCGCATACCGGCCGAAAAATGGTCGCTTTCGGTGACACACGAATGGCCGCTTGCACGACATAGTGATGGACATAGGCTCGCGAACAGGGAGGCGGAGTGGATTTTCGAATGCTGGGCCCGCTGGAGGCGTGGCACGACGGCGCTCCGGTGCATCTCGGCGACCAGCAGCAGCGCTTCGTGCTCATCGTGCTTTTGCTGCACGCCAACAAACCGCTTTCCGCCGACCGGCTGACCGAAATCGTCTGGGGAGCCAACCCCGAGCGCCGGACCCTGGTCCGCGGCTACATCAACAAGTTGCGCAAGGCCTTCGGCGCGGCCGACGACGTCGCGATCGAGACCACCGCGACCGGCTACTTGCTGCGGGTTTCCCGGGAACAGGTCGACCTCCACCGCTTCGACCGGTGGCGTGAGCAGGCGCGTCAGGAGCAGGATCCGCGCCGCCAGATCGAACTGCTCCGCGCCGCGGTCGACCTGTGGCGCGGGCGCTTCCTCGAGGACATCGACATCGACCGGGTGGGCGGCACGGACGTGATCTCGCCGTCCGACAGCTATTTCGACACCGTCGGCGATCTCGCCGAACTGGAGCTGACCACGGGGGACCATCGGTCGGCGCGCGACCGGTTGCGCCGCATCGTCGGCAAGGAACCGGATCGGCAGCGGCACGCCGAGCTGCTGATGCGCGCGCTGCTCGCCAACGGCGACCGGGTGGAGGCGATCCGGGTGTTCCACAGCACCCGCGACGCGCTCGCCGAACTCGGTCTCGAGCCGGAACCGAGGCTGCGCAACATCGCCGCCCGGGCCGAACGCGGCGAGCCCGCCAGTTCTCTGCCGTCCCGGCCCGGCGGTTTCACCGGCCGCGAAAGCGAACTCGGCCTGATCGCCGCGGCGGCGGGCGCCGGCGAGAAAGCCGTGTGGGTCAGCGGCGCACCGGGAGCGGGCAAGACCGGCTTGGCCGTGGAAGCCGCGCACCGGCTGCGGGAACGATTCCCCGACGGGCAGTTGCTGTTGCGGCTCAACGGGTTCACCCCGAACGTCACCGCGATGACCATGGGCGACGCACTCACCCAGCTCCTGCTCGAGCTCGGGGTGCCCGCCGAGCAGATCCCCGCCTCGCCGGGGCGCAAGATCACGATGTACCAGAACGAGTTGTACGGCACCCGGACGTTGATCCTGCTGGACAACGCGAAGTCCGCCGAGCAGGTCCGCGCCCTGCTTCCGGACGCCCCGGGCTGCTTCGCCATCGTGACCAGCAGGCGGGTGGGCGAACCGGACACCGGGCAGCAGGTGCGGCTGGCTCCGCTGCCCCCGGACGACGCCGCCGCGTTGTTCCGCACGCTGGCCGGGCCGCTGCGGGTCGCCGGCCGTGCCGCCGAGGTGGCCGAGGTGGTCACACGGTGCGGTCGCCTGCCGATGCCGATCCGCGTTTCCGCCGCGTTGTTCCGCCGGCACGACCGGTGGCCGCTCGAGCACCTGCTCCGGTTGCTGGCCGAAAGCGGGCCCTGGCACGCCGACGCCGGCGACGACGCGGGCGCCGCGGCCGTCCGGGTCTCCTACCAGCAGCTGGGCGAATCTCAGCAGAAGATGTTCCGCCTGCTCGGGCACACGCCGGGACCGCACATCACCGTGGCAGGCGCCGCCGCGCTGGCGGACAGCGCGCTTGCCCGCGCCCGGCTGGTGCTCGACGAACTGCACGAGGTGTGCCTGGTCGAGGAGCTCACGCCGGAGCGGTACCAGATGCTGGACCCGCTCAAGGAGTTCGCCGCGGCCGAGCCCGGCGAGCACTCCGGTGCCGTGCTGCGGCTGCTCGACTTCTACCTGGTCACCCTCGCGGACGCGGCGGGGACGGCCTATCCGTTCGAGCGCGCTCGGCTGCCCGCGGTGACCTGCACGTCGCCGGTGGCCCGCACCTTCGAGACCACCGGCGCCGCGGTGGCGTGGATCACCGCCGAGCGGGACAACCTGGTGGCCGCTATCCGTTACGCCGCCACGCATGGCTTGCCTGAGCACGCCTGGCGGCTGGCAGTGCTCATCTGGCGCTACTTCCACACGACGAGCCAGTTCGACGACTGGGCCGAGACCATGGAACTGGCCCGGCGGCTGGTGACCGCCGACAAGGACAACACGGTCGGCCAGGCGCACGTGCTGCTCAGGCTGGCCACCGTGCACAACCGCCGCGGCGAGCTGGCCGAGGCCCTGGAACTGGCGCGGCGGGCGCTGTCCTGCTGGACGCGGCTGGGCGACGCCAGGGGCGAGGCCACGACGTGGTGCGCCATCGCCATCCCGACCATGGAACTCGGCAGGCACGCGGAAGCGATCACCCACTTCGAGACGGCACTGGAGAAGTACGAGGAAGTCGGTGACCTGCGCGGGCAGGCACACGCGCTGAGCAATCTGGGCTACCTCAACGAACTGCACGGAAAGCTGGACGTCGCGCTGCGCCAGCACCGCGCCGCGGTGCCGATCCTGCGCGAAATCCACCACATGCAGGGGCTGGCGCACGTGCTGAACAACCTCGGCTCGGTCCGGCAGCGCCTCGGGCTCCCGAGCGAAGCGCTGGTCGACCACCGGGAGGCACACCACCTCGCCGCCGAACTGGGCGACGCGTGCGTCATGGCCTACGCGCTGTCCAACATCGGCAACGTGCACCGGTCGGCGGGCCGGATCCCCGAAGCCGAGCGCTACCAGGAAAAAGCCGCCGGCATCGCGGCCGGGGTCTTCGACGCGGACCTCCGCACCCAGCTCTTCCGCGACCGCGCGGCGACCGCCCAGGCCAAGGGCGACCACGTCGAAGCGCTGCGCCTCTACGAGGCCGCACTGGAGCTGGCGGCCACGTCAGGGAACCAGGGGCACCGGGCGCACGCCGATCGGGGTATCGCCCAGACCCTGCACCGGCTGGGCCGATGCGGAGACGCCCTCGCGAACTGGGAGGCGGCCGAGAAGGAGTTCACCGCTCTGGAATTGCCCGAGGCCGGCCAGGTGCGGACCGAACGGGCGGAACTGACCTGCGCCTGCCGCGAAGGAGTGCGCTGAGCTTCAGACTCGCTGGTGCAGCACGCGCCGCAGTTCCGGGTAGACCTCGCGGACCGAGGCGTGGTTATGCCACCGGCCGACATTCCTGGCCAGTTCCCGCAGGTCCAGCCGGATCGTCGCCGAATCGACGTGGGCCGCGTCCTCCAGGGTTTCGGTCAGGGTCTGGCAGCTCTGCTCGACCTCGCCCGCGAGGGCGTAGGCCAGCGACCTGCGGACGCCGAACCGCGCCCGCGTGCGCCGCGAGTCCGCGGGCAGCCGGGTCAGCTCCCGGTCCAGGAGTTCGGCCGCTTCGCCGGGCCGGCCGAGGTCGCAGAGCGACCAGCCCCGGGCCAGCCCGATCGGATCGGGGGCCGTGGAGCCGAGCACCGGGTACGCCGACGGGTCCGTGCCCGCCGCGTCGGCGTGAAGCAGTGCGCTGTCCAGCGCGCGGTCGTACTCGCTGCGATCGCCGGCCAGTGCGTGGCCCTGCGCCTCCCGCCGCGCGGCCAGGGCGAGGGTGCGTGAACCGGCCGGCCCCGCCCGCTGCGCCCGGCGCGCCAGCTCGATCGTGGCGATCGGATCGTGCCGGTAAAGCGCGAGCCCGGCTTCCCGCACGAAGGCGTAGCTCACGATCTCGTGGTCCCCGCCCGCGACGGCCAGTTCCGCGGCCTTCCTCGTCCAGGACAGCGCGCGCCGGTCGTCGCCGGCTTCCTGCTGCATCCACCCGGTGTACTCGGCGATCCGCGCGGCCAGCAGCAACAGGCGCGACCTGCTCGGCTCCGGGTTCTCCCCCGCCAGCGCGCAGAGCATCCGCACCTGCGCTGTCAGCGATTCCAGCACCACCACCGGACTGGTCTGCATGCCGAGGCGCCGCAGGTCCTCGAAGGTGGTGCGGATCCCGAAGACCACCCGTTCGTCCGGCACCGGCCGCGGCCCGCCCGCGAGCGTCACGCCGAGCACGGTGCCGGCCACCAGCACCTGGCGACGGTCGAGGGTCACCTCGGCCTCCCTCGCCGACCGCGCCGCCGCCAGCAGCGCGCCGCCCGCGCCGAGTTCCCCGTCGCAGAGCCGGGCCATCGAATCGTGCGGCGGTTTCAGCCCGTTTTCGATCTTGCTGAGATATCCCTTGCTGTAGTGGATTCGCTTGGCCAGCTGACCCATCGACAGACCGGCGGCGATGCGGTATTCACGCAGCAATTCCCCAAATTTTCCGACCACCAAAGCCTCCCGCTCCGACTGGCTTCGAGTACAGCACCTGCCCCGAACCCGCGCAATCACCCGGTCGCCCGCGAGGTGATCGCGGGCGACCGGGTGGTCGCTTTCGCGGCAGCTCAGTCGTGCCAGGGGTTTCCGTCCGGATTCGACGCGGAGGTGGCGGTCGGCGGCGCTGCGGGCGGCTCGTCCGAGGACAGGGCGGAACCGCCGGCGGAACCGGTCACGGCCAGGCACAGCACGGCCGCGACCGGAGCGGCGACGGCAGCGAAAGCGGAGACGAATTTGGACATGACAAATCCTCCCGGGGAATTGGCGAATTGATTTCGGGCTTTTCCGGATCTGTTCCGGCGCCCATATCGAGGATTCATCAGAGCCCGGACGGCCAACAAGGAGGTGACCGTTTCCCCCGCCGCGGTCAACGGGAAACGGGAGGGGATCCACACCGCGTCCACTTCTGGTCGACAGCGGCGGTGAAGCCTCCCCCGGTACTCGCCGGCGTGGCGCCGGCGACGACCAGGAAGGTGGGTTATGAAGGAAAACGCGGTCTATGACGTCGCCGTTTCGTTCACCGAGCAGTCGCGGTCCGCGGTCGGCGAGGTGGTCGAGACGAGCCGGCAGCGCGGGCTGACGGTCCTGCACGGGCCCGACCAGACCCACGAGTGGTGGGGACACAAAGACCGGGGAGACCTGCCGACCGCACCGGTGCGCTTCTTCCTGCCCTTCGTCTCCGCTGTGGACGATTTCGGCGCCGCGATGCTGCGCGCGGTCAAGAACGGGGACGAGCACGTGCTGCCGGTGCTCGTCGGCGAGCTCGCCGTGCCCGCCGAACTGCTGCACCCGCACGTGAGCTACCTGCGGTTCGACCCTGCGCGGCCCGACCTGCTCACGGACGCGCTGGCTGCCCGGGTCGAGGCCGCCGAGTCGGCGGGGGCCGAGCGGGCATCGGTCGCCGAGGTAGTGACCGGCGCCCGGCGGCTCATCAGCTCACCAGCCGTGCCCGCCACGTTCAGCCGGTACGCCGAACAGGAGGCCACCCTCCGCTACCTGGGCGACCAGCTCACCGCGGCGATGCCGGGCCTGGAGCGCAGCGGGTTCGTCGGCACCGTGCACCGCGGTGACTCGCGCATCAGCATCCGGGTCGAGCAGGCCGGTGACACCGTATACGCGCTGGACATCCAGCGCGGGGGCATCGGCGGGGACGAGACGGTGAACTTCGTGGTCGGCAGGCACCAGACCGACACCGGCAGCGTGTGCAGCAACGGCTGGGCCCGCCCGGTGTACAGCACTGAGACCGGGGCCGCCGTGCTCGAACTGCACGACTTCTCGGTGCTCGGCCGCAGCACCGGCGAGCCCCGTGTCTATCGCAGGGAAGACCTGTTCGCCGCGCTGTGGCAGCGCATCAACACCGAGGTCGCGGCCGTGGTGCGCTGACCCCACGCGAAAAGCGCCCCTCACCTGAAGCGGGTGAGGGGCGCTTTTCGCCGTCGGTCACCGGTTCCCGCGGGCCCGGTCGAGCACTTCTTCGAGCCGCAGCGGACTCGGCGGGTGGTGGCTCAGGCACAGCGGCACCCGCATCCGGCGGAAGGCGAAGTTCTCGCCGGCGGCGTAGAACTGCCCGCGTTCCAGCCGCGCGATGTTGCCCACCGAACTGCCCTTCGCCCTGGCCATCTCGGTCGCGGCGGCCACCTGCGCCGGGCTGTTCAGCCTGCCGAAGAACTGCGTAGTGGCGTTGCCGACCACCTGGTTGTGCACGCCCTTCGGCGCCTGAGTGGCCAGCACCAGGCCGAGCCCGTACTTGCGTGCCTGGGAAGCCAGCAGGATGGTGCTCTGCGTGCTGGCCGTCAACGCCGTCGAAGGCGCGATAGTCTGCGCTTCGTCCATCACGAACAGCCCGCCGAGCGGCCGGTCCACGGCCGGATGGCGTTTGATCCAGGCGAACACCTCCCACTGGAGCTGGCTGACGAAGCCCTGCCGCTGCTCCTCCGACGGCAACCCGATGAAGCTGATCACCGAGATCCGGGCCCGTTTGCCCGCCGACGGCGTGAGCAGCTTCCCCGGGTCGGTCGCTTCCCCCTGCCCGCCGAGGAGCGGGTCGTTGACCACCGCCGCCCGCAGGGTTTCCGCGAGATCGGCGGCCATCGCGACGCCGGTGCTGAGATTGCTCACCCCCTCCGGCAATTCGGCGAGCAATTCGATGAACCGGTCGAGGTCCCGCTTCCCGGAACGGGCGTAGTGCGTCAACGCCTCGCGCAGCACCGCCCGGCCGCGAACGGCGCCCTTGGTCCCGTTGGCGACCCTGGCGTGCGGCACCAGCCGCGCCACGGCGGCTTCGACCGAGGCCGCGAACTCGTCGGCGTCCTCGCGGACGTCGGCGAAGTCGGGCAACGGGTGGAAGCTGAGCGGACGTCCGCCCGCCCGGCCGGGTGTCCACACCACGACCTCGGTGCCGGCCAGGTACTCCGCCGACCTGCCCGCGTCCCCGGGCAGCCAGTCGGCAGGAGGTTCGGGCCAGGCGTCGCCAAGGCGTGCCAAGTCGTTGTTGGGGTCCAGCACGATCGCCGACACCCCGCGCAGCGCGCACTCCTCGACGATCCGGCGCAGCAGCACGGTTTTCCCGCTGCCGGACCCCGCGAACACGATGACGTGCTTGCGCAGCGACTCCAGTTCGATGCGGATTTCTCCCTTGAGCCCGAGCACGAGTTCGTCGCCCGCCGATGCGGACGGTTCCGCGGGCGGGGGTTCAGCCGGTTCGGCAACCGGGGCCTTCGGCGGGGCGGGATTCGGCTCGGCGGGGGGCGGGACGGCGGGTCCCGGCGGCGGCCGCGTTTCCTGATGGCCGCTCCTGCGCTGGGTGGGCTGGGGCAGGACGTGGCGCAGCAGCGTCCGGCCGCTGGCGGGTTTGCGCGCCACCAGCCAGGTGATCAACCGGTGGCTCGGCCTGGCCAGCATTTCCCGGAGCGCGCTGAAGGTCCGCAGATCCTCGTCCGACATGTCGAGGCGCCGCACCCCCAGCCGCTCCAGCGCGGTGAACTCCTTGCGGGTGGTCGGCCCGGTCCAGCCGCGGTCGCCCCAGCGGATGAGCACGAGGTGCCGGTCCTTGGCCCCCGCCCGGATGCCCGCCGCGTCGCGGGCGCTGCGCAGCCGGCGCAGCACCGTCGTGCCGTGGCCCCCGGAGATGACCCGGAAGGTCCACTGCTCCTGGATGTCGAGCGCGTCGTCGAGGAGCCGGCGCAGGCTGGCGTGCAGCCTCTTCTCGTCCGACAGCGACTCCGGCTGCCACTTCAGGTCGTCGTTGCCGATCTCGGTGATCCACGCCTTCAGACCGGCCAGCAGCAAGGGCGGGGCGATGTCGTTTTCGTTGTCCTTGCTGATGTCCAGCGCGCTGAGGTCGACCTCAGCGCGCAGCCGGGCGAACTCCTCGTCGAGTTCGCCGAGAGAATGATCCGGCAGTACGGCCATGGGCACGGTCTCGACCACTTTCTCGTCGAAGGAACCCAGTTCCCGGATCTCCCCGTGCAAACAGGCTTCGGCGTGGGCGTGGATCCTCTTGAGCAACTGCCGCGGCGTGCGGCTCGTCCAGCTCTCCCCGAACGCGCTGGCGGCTACGGGCCAGGTCGAGTGCGGTGGTGTGACTCCCTGCTTTTCGTAGATCACCCGAAGCCATTTCTCGACCAGCTTCTTGCCCAGCGCCGGATCCTGGATCGCTCCCAGGAAGGAGGTCTGGGTGAACCGGTCGGCCACCGTGTCGCTGGCCACGTCCTTCAACCGCATCCAGGTGTTGGGCAGGCACGCCACGATGGTCAGCGTCCGCTGAGTGGATTCGCGCAGGGCCATCAGCCCGTCGGAGATCAGCGCGATTTCCCGAGTCGCCTCGGCGTCGGTCTCCCGGGTGTCGAGGGCGTCCTGCCCCTTGCTGACCAGGGTGTCCAGCTGGTCGACCCCTACGACGCACGGTCCCGTCAGGGCGAGGACGCGGGAGATGTCGCGCACCAGCACGCGGGGTGGCTTGGCGCGGTGCTGCATGCCCCAGAACCGGCGGTCGTCTTCGCTGCCTTCGTGGCCCTGGAGGTATTCCAGGCCGATGTCCGCGGCGTCGGACCCGTAGAGCACCAGAGCCCGGATGGTGTCGCCGCATTCGACCGCGATGCGGCCGTCGGCCTTCCGCAGGCCGTTGAGCAATGCCCGCACATGGTCGGGCTCCAGTGCCGATTCGCCCACGATGGCTCGGCTGACCTCTTCGGACACCGCGGCGCCGGCGCACAACTGCCGCAGCAGCACGGTGAGCTGGCGCTCGCCGTCGTCGTTGGCCCGGTGCAGTTCGCTGCGCATCGCCTCGGCGATGTCGTCCCAGAACGCGTCCCCGGTGGTGAGCTCGACCAGGAAGAAGTAGCCGCCCTCGCGCTGCGCCATGCGGCGCACCGTGCCGAGCAGGTGGGTCTTGCCCACTCCCTTCTCCCCCTGCACGGCCACGCCCACCGGGCTCGGGCCGGTGCTGGCCCTGGCGTCCTCGATGCCTGCCTTGATGTTGTGCTCGACCCTGGCGTGCAGTCCGTCGACGTGCGAGGGCGAAGTGTGCCAGACGTCGTCCGGGGTCTCGGCGGAGTTGAACCGCAGGACGGCCAGGACCTCGCGCAAGTCGTCGGTCATGATTCCTCGATCACGATGAGGTGCTTGTCCTCGCCGCCGACCCGGACGGCGGCGTCGTGGTCGGCGTCGGTGAGCACCTTGCGGTTGGAGTCGGGGGCCAGGTGGACCGTGCCCGTCTTCGCCATCTCGACCAGCACGGCGTCCACCTCGTCCTTGTCCGCGCCGTTGAGCTTCGGCCGCAGCCGGGCCAGGCGGATCCAGTCCTGCACGCCCACCGACAGCTCGGCGTAGACGCCGCGGATGAGCGCCTCCAGGTCGCCGGACCGCAGCGCCTCGGCCAGCAGACCGCGCTGGCGCAGGAACGGCACCAGCCGGCGCAGCAGGTCGAGCTGCTGCCGGGCCTGCGGCCCCGAGCGGGACGGCAGTTCCGCCCGGACCAGGTCGGTCATGCACCAGTCGATCCCCTCGTCGGTGATCCGGTGCACCATCGGCCGGAGGTTCGTCAAGCTCTCCAGCAGCCCGGCGGCGTTCAGCCGGTCGCGGTCGTCCCGGCCGAGCCGGATCTTGTGGTCGTTGACCAGTTCGGTGTTGAGCATGTCCCGGTTGGCCAGCACCAGCGCCAGCAGTGCGGCTCTGGCATTCGTGGAGTACTGCTCCGGCATTTCGCCGCCTTTCATTCGGTGAACGCGTTGATCCGTCGATCGATCCGGCTCAGCAGCGCCCTCGTCGCGTCGAGGAGCGCGGGGGGTGCGGGCACCCCGGCGCCGTCGACGCGGGCCCTGCTGAGGAAGGCCAGGTCCGCCGACCGGTCGAGCAGCAGGGCCAGGTCGCCGTGGTCCAGCGCGGTGGCCATCCCGCGCACGGTGTCCTCGACCAGCACGGAGCGTTCGGCGTAGGGCAGGGTGTCCGGCAGCGCGCGAAGCGCGTCCGCCGCGGTCCGCAGCGCCTCCTGGTCCGGCCCTGCCCCGGTGGCGGTAAGCAGGTCGTGCAGTTGCCTGGCCACCCGGACGGGCCGCGCGTCCGGCGTGAATTCCAGATGGTGCAGATTGCGCACGAAGCCCGGCAGCTCGTTGCGGTCGATGCCGCGGGCGAGCAGGCAGAACAGTTGCCGATGCCTGCCCTCCGGCCCGAGCGTGTGCCGCAGGAACCGTTCGGACTCGGTGATCTGCCAGCGGCTCAGCGGCCCCTCGACGACCAGGCACAGGTGCTGGGCAGAATCGGTGGCCTCGGCCAGGAATCCCGGGTCGCCGGACAACGACCGGTCGGCGCGCACTCCGAGCAGATGCAGTTCTTCGATCAGTTCCGCCGCGACCTTGGACTGCCGTGCGCTCGACACCAGCACGTCCAGGTCGAACTCACGGCACCGGTCCCGTGCCGCGGCCACGTAGGCGTCGCGGTTGTCGGCCAGCACGTCGGTGCGGTCGAAGTCCTGCGCGATGACCGACGCGACCGTCTCCAGCGCGTAGGAGATCTGGTCCGCCTTGGGCACCTCCTCGTCCAGGACCGGCAACTGCTCGCCGAAGCTCCAGTAGGAGACGTAGGGCACGGTGAGGTGGCGCATCATCAGGTCCACCGGAACGGTCTGCGCCAGCCAGTTGCCGAACAGCGGCGCCACGGTCTCGGCGCATTTGCGCTGCCACAGCTCGGCGCGCTCGTACTCGACCCGATTGTCCAATCTGGACAGAATGGGGAGCACCGAGTGCCGGGGCCGGTCGTAGGGCAGGCGGTCGCGAGCGCGGTCGGCCCGCCGGGCGACGTCCACCACGTCGTCGAGGTTCTGGTCGTTGGCGGTGAACACCACGACCAAGCGGTCCGGCAGATGCGCGGTGCAGATGCCGGCGATGTCGGACACGCCGGTCCGGCTGTCGAGCAGTACGAAGTCGTAGTCCTCGGTCCACGCCGCCCGGCACCGCTCCAGGTACGCGGCGAACCCGCGCCGGTACAGCTCCTCCCAGTTCAGCGCCTGCATCCGCTTCGAATAGGAGTCTTCGAGCTTGCCGGAAACCACGCGTCCGGCGGCCAGCAGATCGAGCCGACCGCCTTCGACGCCGACCCGGACGGCGTAGGACTCCAGGTTCCGCGGGGCCTCCGGTGATCCGGCATCGCGCAGGAAGTCGTGCGCGAGGTCGACGATCCCGCGTTCCGGCTGTTCGACCAGCTTCGGCCCGAAGTAGTGGTGCAGCCCGGGCGCTTCGAGATCCCAGTCCACCGTGAGCACCCGGTATCCCCAGCGCGCCAGCAGCACGGCCACGTTCGCCAGTGTGAAACTGCGGCCCACCCCGCCCTTGTACGAGTAGAAGGTGAGCACGGTGCCGGTCGTCATTCGAACCTCGGCAGCGGAGGAGTCGGCATCAGCACCGGTTGCGGTACTTCGACGAGCGGCCAGTCCGGCTGCCACGGCGGCGCCTGGGCCACCAGTTGCGCCAGGTCCCTGGCGAGCTCCTTGACCTTCTGGTGGAACTTGTTGTATTCAACGCTCTGCTGATAGCACGGATCCGGATAAGCGACATCCTTGAAATCCCGCCAGGCCCGCACCTTTCCCTCTTCGGGAAAATTTTCCGAGTCCGCGTACAGGATCGGGTAGATCAACCCTTGGGAAGAAACACCGCTTCCCGCGAGTCCGAGCATCTCCTCCCTCGCCTGCATGCTGCGCATCTCAGCCATGCACCAGGATGACTGAAAGTACGGCGGGGTGAGCAACTGAACCATGATCTTGCTGCGCTGCAACGCATCCCGCAGATTGGACGGCCAGTGCACCGCACTGGGCATCTGCCGATCCAGGTACACGCTCAGGCTGCCGTACTCGTCGGCGAGGCATTCCCGCAGTCTGCCGTAGAAGTGGTTGAGCAGCCATTTCTGCACGCTGCCGTGACGGCTGTAGCTGATGAACAGATCGAACTCGTACTCGGACACGCCAACGATGATATGCGGCGAACAACGGGCGAAAATCGACAGATAATGGAAATTACCCGGACAACTGGCCAGTCAACGGGACAGAAAGGGGACAACGGTCGGCACCGCGCACGACGACGGATCGCTGTACAGCCCGACAGAGGTGGTGGTCGGCGACCAGCCGAAAGGGTCTTGCACCGCGCCACTCCGCACCGCAAGCGTCGCTTTGGGTCGCGCACCACACGCACCGCTGCAACCGACCTGGCCTGCCAGTCCAGCGTCGATGTTGATCGGCGAAAGCCGGAACTCACCTGAACACCCTGGAACCGTGTCCAGCCGATCGCCGCTTCGGCGTTACGGCGAAATCAACGATGGCCAGGCTTTCGGGTCAGCCCATCCGGGCTTGCTGCGGCAGATACTGCCGCAGCGCCGCGACCAGCCGGCGCGGTGACGTGTCGATCTCGCCGAACCAGTAGGTAGGCCGTTCGCAGTCAGGCACCCGTTTGAGCGGCCCGCCGTCGAGCGGGAGGTAGCTGGCGTTGCCGAGTTCTATTTCGATATCGCAGCGTGGCATCCGCAGTTCCGGGCGGTCGACAGGGACCACGCGAATCTGGTGGATCCGTTGCCACGCAATGTCGGTTCGCCGGCCGTACTGCCACTGGACGCTCAGATGGTGCCGCTGGATTTCCAGCTTTCCCCTCGCCGCGCGAAACGGTGCGAGCAGCAGCGCGGGCCCCAGCAGGAGCAGGATCCAGCTGAAGACCGCGCCCCACCGGCCGGAGGCCAGGACCGCGCTGGCCGTGCCGATCGCGGCTAGCCCGAGCACGAAGACGGCCCAGGTGGCTGTCATTCGCGCTCGTGACGGTGGACGCGCAGCGAGGAACACGCGCTGGGCGACTGGTGGGGCGGCCGGTGGCGGCAATGGGGTGCCGGAGGCCGGCACCAGGCCGCGAGCGAGCGCGAGGGTGGCGGCGTCGCCGGTGGCGTTGTGTTGTGGCAGGGGCAGGCCGAGGCCGTCCAGTTCGGCAGAGATCCGTTGGTAGATCTCGTCCAGCGTGAGCGGATTGGGTTGCGCCAATGCGCCGAGCAGCGCGTTGGTGAAGGAGGTGTACCGCATGCCCGGCGGAGCGTGGCTGGGTGCGGTCGCCGTGGTGGAGGTCAGGGTGTAGGTGCCGGACAAGGCGCGTTGGCCGACGACCGGACCGCGCGGATCGGCCAAGGCGAGCTGACCGGCGAGCAGGCTGCGCGGATCGGACATCGCCGCGACCGCACGGCCGGAGAAGCAGCAATCCAGCACCAGCACCCGCGCTCGTGCTCTGGCCCGGACCACGTCCCGCTTGAGCAGGTCGACGGACACGCTCGTCCAGCCGATGTGGTCCAGGCTGGTGTCCGGGCGGGCCAGATGCAGCCGGCCGTCCTCGTCCAGCACGCCGTGTCCGGCGTAGTAGACCAGCAGCAGATCGGTCGCTTCCCGGGCCGCTTCCGCGATGGCGGCGCCGACCTTGGCATCGGTGACCTCGTCATCCGCTAGGACCGTGCACTGCTCGACCACACCGTGCTGGGCGTCGGTGAGCACCTGTCGGAGGGCGTCGAGGTTGTGCGCCACCGCGGGCAGGTCGGGCAGGTCGGCGGACCGGAAGGCAGCGGTGCCGATCAGCACCGCCCTCGACAGCTGCCGGTCCGGGAACCACGGTCCGGGCATCAGTCACTCCGGGTCACCGGCGGCAAGGGCTCCGACCTCGCGGATCACCGACTCGGGGTCACCGGCCCGTTTGACATCGACCTGGATCCGCCGCCCGTCGGACGCGGTGATGGTGACCGTGACGTCAGCCCGACGATGCACCAGCCAGGTGCACAGCGAACGGACCAGCACCGTGGCGGCGCCGCCGGAACCAACTGCGACAGTCAGCACCTCGACCGCGCCGCCCATCTGGTCCGGCTTCGGCGCTGCGGCCCGGGGAACGACCCTGCCGCGCAGCGAGTCCTCGGCCGCGAGCCAGTCCCGGAGGGCGAAGACGTGCACCGGCGGGACCTCGATCAGCAACGACGTGTCGTCGACTTCGCGCATCCCGCCATCCTGGCACTGTCGTGGTTGGCACAGGGGGTGAATGGCCGAAGCTCCGGGAGACCGCATCACTTATTGGCGCATTGTCGATCTGGGATGGCAGTCCGGGCTCGCACCGGACGGCGTAGATCCGGATCTTGGCGGCAGCCGGTGGCTGACCGTCGGGGACGGACGGCCTGCCACCGGGCCGGTATTCCCGGCAGCGGGACCGCGTTCCCGTTTCCAGGCACCCCATACACCCGAACGGACGATTTCCGGTATTCGCCGAAGGCACGGTGAATACCGGCAGTTCATCGCCGAGCAAAGCACATACATCGAGTAATTCCGTGCCATCCCAGCAAGGCCGTACGGACAGGCCGAAAAGCGCCAAAAGAGGCAGCGGGGCTGAGCGGACGCTTAGCAGTGGGCACCCGCCGCCCCGCCGCCTCTTTCCTCGCCAGATCGTGAAGCCGCTGGGGGCCGGCTCTCGCAATAAGTACGATCTGACGATCCCGCGCCGTCCTCGACAACACGGGTGTCTGGCGATGCCTGACTGGCCGAGTCGAGCCGCATCATCAGTCAGGCCACAGGGGGACAGCGCCTCCGGCTTCTCGCTGCTCCCTCAGTTGTCCGAGGCGGATGCCGGAGCCAAGCAGGCAGCCGATCGCCCGCGGATCCTGGTTCGACATCGCTTCCTCTCTATCTCCCCTCGACGTTGCACGAACTGCCCCCTCGACAGGTCGTGCACCGTCGAACCCGGTGTCCGGAACGAGCTGACGAAAGCCCGCGGCATGGTGCCGGACACCACGACATCGCTGCCGTGATCTTCTCCGTTCAGTCTGCCGCCCCTCCGTGCCGAGTGGATCTTCCCGGACCGTTCACTCTCCATAAGCCGAGGCCAGCGGCCTGATCGGGTTTTCCGGTCCGGACAGTCGACCCGCCTTGAATGTCGGGGCCGGCATAAGCGGCGACCACGGCGGGAAACTCCGGCAAAGATCACCTTGCATTCTTGAGTCTCGGTGACCAGGATGAATCTCCGCCCGCCAGGGAGCAGCCGCTTCACGGCGCCTGACCGCGGCGACGACATCGGCTTGGGGAGGACGATGGAATGGGCTTCGAGCCGCGTGGGCTATTCGCGGAGCGCTTCGCGCTGCTCTACGCCGAGGCGGGCGATCCTCCGCTGAAGCGGGTGACAGAATCGGTTTTGCGCACGCGCCGGGCCGACGAACGGGGTCGTCCGGTCAGAGTCGCGGCGCAGCGGGTCAGCGACTGGCGACGCGGACGGAACGTCCCTGCCAGCTTCGCCTCGTTGGCCGTCGTCCTGGAGATCCTGATCGGACAGGCGCGCCAGCTGCGCGCCACTCCGATCGTGCCCGACCTGTACGACCTGACTGCCTGGCGAGAGCTGTGGAAGCTGGCTCTCGGCAGTCCGATTCCCGGCGCTCCCCCGGCCGGTGAAACCCCTGCCGAGCAGCCCGGATCCGCATGTCCCTACCGGGGTCTCGCCTCGTTCCGGCAAGAGGACGCTGGCTCCTTCTTCGGGCGCAGTCGCAGCACTGACGCCCTCGTGGCCAGGTTGACGGCCAAGGCAAGCCCCGGCGTGGTCCTGCTGATCGGAGCGTCCGGTGCTGGGAAGTCGTCGCTGATCGCCGCCGGTCTGCTCCCGAGGCTGGAAGAGGCCGCATCGGGCGGTGGCTGGACGACGATCACGCTGACTCCGCGCGACAATCCGATCCGCGAACTCACCGCCCGGGTGCCAGAGCTTGAGAATGCGGTAAAACTCTTGTCTGATGGCGTCGAGGAGGATTTCCTGGCCGCGGTTCAGGTCGCTATAGCGGACCACCTCGACCGGCGAGCGCGATCGAAGACTCGGCTTGTATTGGTCGTGGACCAATTCGAGGAAACTTTTACGCTGTGCGCGGACGAATCCCAGCGAAGGCTATTCGTTCGCACTCTTCACGCCATCAGCAGCTCCGCTTCAGCCGGCGCTGGACGGCCCGCTGCCGTGCTGCTCGGGTTGCGGGCTGATTTCTTCGTTCACTGCCTGGAATACCCGGAACTCACGGCCGCCTCGCAAAGCGGCGATCTGCAGGTTCTCGGCCCGATGACGACCGGCGAGCTACGCGACGCCATCACCGGCCCGGCGAAGTCGGTCGGCCTGCAACTGGAACCGGGGCTCGTCGATCTGATCGTCCGCGACGTCGGCGCCGGAGCGGCGCGGACTCGCACCGGTTCGACGGAAAGCCTCCACGACGCCGGAGTTCTGCCTCTGCTGTCGCACGCGTTGCTGGCGACCTGGCAGCATCGCCAGCCCGGCAAGCTGACGATCGAGGCGTATCAGGCAGCCCGCGGAATCCGGGGTGCGGTGGCGGCAACCGCGGAACGCGTGTGGGCCGACCTGGATCGGCCCGGCCAAACCGCCGCACGTGCCATTCTCCTGCGGCTGGTGCGCGTCAGCGAGGACATGCGCGACACGCGGAGGCGCTCGACCCGGCACCAGCTGGCCGATCAGGCCGAGGATCCCGCGTCCGCGGGAAAGGCGCTGGAGATGCTGGCCGCGGCCCGGCTGGTCACGCTCGACGAGCGATCGGTCGAGATCACGCACGAAGCCCTGCTTCAAGCCTGGCCACGGCTGCGGAGCTGGCTCGACCAGGACCGAGCGGGCAACCTCCTGCGGCAGCGGCTTGAAGAGGACTCGACCTCCTGGGACAGCCAGGAACGCGACGCGTCCTTGCTCTACCGGGGCGCGCGCCTGGAGGCGGCAGCGCAGTGGATGAAGGCGGCCGACCCCGCCGACGCAACAGTCACCGCCCAGGAATTCCTCGCGGCGTCTTCCCGGCACCGCCGCCGAAACAGCTGGGCCCGGCGCGCCGCCATGGCCGCGGTGGTCGTCTTCGCCCTTGTCGCGGCATCAACGGCGGTGGTCGCCGTCCGGCAACGGGACGAAGCCCAGTTCCAGCAGGTCGTCGCGGAAGCCGACCGGCTGCAGGCGTCCGACCCCTCGCTGGCGGCCCAGCTCGATCTCGTCGCGCACCAGCTGCGTCCCGACGATCAGAACGTAGTGACCCGGCTGCTCTCTACCCAGCAGGCCCCGCTGGCCACCCCGCTCACCGGCCACCACGGCGCGGTGTATTGGACCGGCTTCAGTCCCGACGGAACTGTCCTGGCCACCGCCAGCGCCGACCGTACGGTCCGCCTTTGGGACCTGCGCGACCGAGGACGGCCGCGCCAGCTCGGGGTTCCCTTGACCGGATTCGGCAGCTGGGTCGCTTCGGCGGTCTTCACCCCGGACGCCCGCACGCTGATCACCGCCGGAGACGACCATGCGTTCCGGCTGTGGGACGTCTCCGATCCCGCCCGCCCGCGTCCGCTGGGACCTCCGACCGACGGCGGCGGCACCATTTACACCGCCACCGTCAGCCCGGACGGCCGCACGCTCGCCACCGCCACCAGCGATCGCACCGTAAGACTCTGGAACATCGCCGACCTCGCACACCCGGTCCCGCTCGGGAGCCCGCTCGCCGGCCACACCGGACTCGTGCGGACCGTCGCGTTCAGCCCGGACGGGCGCACCCTCGCTTCCGGCGGCAACGACCATACGATCCGGCTGTGGGACGTCGCCGACCCTGCCCGGGCATCGCCCCGGGGACAGCCGCTCCTCGGCCATGCCGGCATCGTGCATTCGGTGGCGTTCAGTCCCGACGGCCGCACTCTGGCCAGTGGGAGCGAGGACAAGACGGTGCGTCTCTGGGACGTCGCCGCGCCGGCCGTTCTCGGCAAGCCTCTCCTCGGGCACGTCGGGGAGGTCTGGCAGGTCGCGTTCAGCCGGGACGGCCGCATGCTCGCGTCAGGAGGCGACAGCACCGCGCGGCTCTGGAATCTTTCCGGCCCCTCCAATGCGGTGCCGCTCGGCAAGCCGCTGTCAGCCAGCAACGGCAACGTGTTCTCAGTCATGTTCGGCGCGGACGGACATACGCTCGCAGTCGGCAGCGGGGACGGCGTCGCCCGGCTGTGGTCGATACCCGATCTCGTCCTGCTGGGGCACGAATCAGCCATCTCCTCTTTGGCTTTCAGCCCGAACGGCCGTCTCCTGGCCGCTGGTTCCGAAGACAACGCAGGCCAGCTCTGGGACGTCACCGACGTAACGCGTCCGCGTCCGCTTTGGCTCTCGAAGACGGGACACCGCGGGGCCGTCAGCTCGATTGCCTTCAGTCCCGACAGCCGCGTCCTCGCCACCAGCAACTACGACAGCACAATTCAACTCTGGAATGTCGCCGCTCCGGCGAACCCGGCTCCGATCGGGCCTCCTCTCCGGCTGAAAACGAAATACGGCAGCCCCGTTCTGTTCAGCCCGGACGGTCGTCTTCTCGTCACCGCCCACGACGATCGCACCCTGCAGCTCTGGGACGTCCGCGACCCGGCGGAGCCCGTGCGGATCGGCCAGCCGATTCCCGGCAACCCGTCGAACGTGAACTCGGCGGCATTCAGTCCCGACGGCCGTATCCTCGCCGCCGGCAACGAGGACAGCACAGTGCAACTCTGGAGCCTCGCCGATCCCGCACACGCATCCCGCCTCGGACACCCTCTTGCCGGGCACAGCAAGCCAGTGCTGTCCGTCGCGTTCAGCCCAACCGGTCGTCTTCTCGCCACCGGCGGCGAAGATCAAACACTCCGGCTGTGGAACATTGACGATCCCTCCGCCCCATTAGGCCAGCCTCTCTCCGGGTACACCGAGGCCGTGAACGCCATTGCTTTCAGCCCCGATGGCGCGATGCTTGCGACCGGCAGTACCGATCGAAAACTTCACCTATGGGCCGTCTCGGCGACGTCCGCGACACCCATGGGGCAACCCATCGACACGGACGCGGGCATCGTCCACATAAGCTCCTTTCACCCCTTCGATCCGCGCCGGAAAATCCTGGCGACCGGCGGTGAAGACGGCGCGGTCCGCATCTGGAACCTCGACGAGGAGCGGGCTATCCAGCGAATATGCGCGTCGACCAACAACGTGCTGACTTCCCAGCAATCGCAACTGCATCTCCCGCACATCACTTACGATCCGCCCTGTCCGTGACATTCTCGACCATTGAGGTTCACGCATGAATATCTTCCGCAGACTCGGAACCCTTTCCGCAGCAGCCACGGTTCTCACCGGCATGACCGCCGTGCAAATGACCCTGGTCGCCGTCGGCAACATCACGGACTTCGGGACAAATCAAGAGTTCGTCCGTCATGTCCTGGCGATGGACACCACATTCCAGTCGCCGAACATGATGTGGCGCGCCATCACCAATCCCGGAATTGCCGACGCCGCATACATTGCCATCATCGTATGGGAGGCGCTCACCGCACTGGTGCTCATCGCCGGTTTGGTCGCGCGTATCCGGAACCACCTGACCGGACGCCCGCTTTCGCTGGCGAACCACCTGCCCGTCCTTGGCTGGGCGATGCAGTTCGCGCTTTTCGGGGTCGGCTTCATGGCAATCGGCGGAGAATGGTTTCAAATGTGGCAATCCAGCAAGTGGAACGGTCTCCAGGCAGCCCTGCAGAACCTCATTGTCGCCGCCTTCGGTCTCGTGATCACCCACCTCGCCGCGAAGGATTCAAGGGCGGGGGCGCCAGCTGACGAAGCGCTCCGGTGAGACCGGCGATGCTAAGCTCAATTCCCCGACCAGGCACTACGAGAGCGCGGACGTGACGGCGACCGACAAGCCGGCCAGCAGCGTGCGGCCGTTGAGCAGTGCGTTGAGCACGCTTCGCATCCTGGACGAGGTCGCCGCGCGGCAGCCGATCGGCGTTTCCGAACTCGCGCGGATCACGGCGATGCCGAAAAGCTCGGTCCAGCGCTGCCTGGTCACGCTCCGGGAGGCGGGCTGGCTGCGGATCGTCGACCCCGACCGCACCCGGTGGGGCGTGACGATGAAGGCGCTCACCATCGGGTTGCGCTGCAGTGGCGAGCAGGATCTGCGCGACCTTGCCCGTCCGGTGGTCAAGCGGCTCGCGGCGGAGACGGACGAGACCGTGCATTTCTCGCTGCGCGACGGGGACGACATCCTCGTCGTCGCGCGCGAGGACAGCACTCAGGTCGTCCGGGTGTTCGTCGAGGTCGGCACCCGGGTGCCGTTGCGCGCGTCGTCCGCGGGGGTCGCGATCCTGGCCGGGCTGGAGCCGGCCGAGGCGGGCGAGGTCCTCGGGCGGCCGGTGAAGGGCTTTGCTGGGCCGGTCCCGAAGGCGAAGGAGCTGCGCGCGGAGATCGCCCGCACCGCGGAGCGGGGTTACGCGCTCAACGGGTCGGCGTGGTTCCGGCCGCAGGTGACCTCGTTCGCCGCGGCGGTCGCCGATGCGACGGGGCGGCCTTTCGCGGCGCTGACTCTGGCGATTCCGGAGACGCGCTTCTCCCCCGCCGACGAGGAGCGGCTGGCGCGGTTGATCGTGTCGGCTGCCGAGGAAATCAGCGGGCTGATCTCCTCGGCCTGAGCCGGGTCAGAAGGCGCGGCGGTATTGGCGCGGCCAGGATTCGGCCGGGGAGGAATCCTTGGCGCGCAACGCCCAATAGGGATCGCGCAGCAGCGCGCGGCCGACGAACACGGCGTCGACGAGAGCGGGGACGGCTTCGTCGAGGTGTGCGGCCGAGGAGATCTCGCCGGACGCGGCGATGGCCGCTCCGGACGCGCGGAACAGCGGTCCGTACTGTGCATTGTGCAGCGGTTCGGAGAGACGCCGGGCTTCCGGGACGAGAGCGCCGGAGGAGAGGTCGATCAGGTCGACGCCGCATGCGGACAGTCCTGCGGCAACGACGGTCATGTCCTCGACGGTGAGCCCGCCGTCCAGCAGATCCTCGGCCGGGATGCGGACCGCGAGCGGTTTTTCCTCCGGCCATCCCGCGCGCAGGGCCCGCACCATCGCCAGGGGGAAGCGCATCCGGGCCCGGAGGTCGCCGCCCCATTCGTCGGTGCGGTGATTCGCCAGTGGCGACAGGAATTCGTGGAAAAGGTAGCCGTTGGCGCCGTGCAGTTCCAGGAGCTGGTAGCCGGCGCGGTGGGCGGCCCGTGCGGCCCGTTCGAGGTCATCTAGCAGCCTTTCCCCGTCCGCGGAGGACATCTCGGCCGGGACGGCCAGGCCGGCGAACGGCACCGGGGACGGCGCGAGCGGCTGCCAGCCGCCCTCGTCCGGAGGGATCGCACTGCGGGTCCCGGCGTTGTCCCAGGGCACGCCGTGCGAACTCTTCCGCCCGGCCACGCCTAGCTGGACCGCGGGCACCGATCCGATCGTCGTGATCATCTCGGTCAGCCTGCGGTGCCCCGCGATCTGCTGGTCGTTCCACAAACCGAGGTCCCGGACCGTGGTGCGCATGTCGGGCGCGACGGCCGTGCACTCGACCGTCACCAAGCCGAGGCCGCCCGCCGCTCGCGCTCCGTAATGCGCGAGGTGCCAGTCGGTCGGAGTGCCGTCGCCCTCCGCTGAGTACTGGCACATCGGGGACATCCACACCCGGTTGGGCAGCGTCACGTCTCGCAGGCGCAGCGGCGTCCAAGCCGCGCGAGCACCGGTCGTCGTGCCGCAATGGTGCACATCGTCTCGCATAACGGCACGGTAAAACGCCCTCCGTGGAGTGTCAACCAACGGAGCCCACCGTGCCGGATGGCGGCACATCGAGAAGGGACGCCAGAACGATCTTCCTTAATAAACCCGGAATGAACAGGCAGTTGACGGCGGCCTGTTCGTGCCGCAAAGTAGCACGGCGTGCCGCAATAGCGAACGACAGCGCAGTCTTGGAGGCGACCGATGCCACCCACCCGTTACCGCGGATACCGCTCCTTCTCGTACCTCGAGCCGGGGACGGACTTCACCGAGTTCGAGCCGTCGGCGGACGTCGGCCGGCTCCCGCCGCACGACCTCGGGCTGACCGGCGCGGAGTCGGCGCGGGCCGAACGCCTGCTGGCCGAAAACGTGGTGGTGTCGCTGCACGACCATCCGGTGCGGCTGCCCCGGCACGCCCGGACCGAACTGGTCGAGTGGAACCGGGGCGCGCGGCTGGCCTACGGCTACGAGGGGCTGAGCCGGTCCGGGCTCGACGCGGTGTTCGACAACCTCGGCTGGGGTGCGTGCGAGTCGCGCAACGGCTGGAAGTGGGACGACGTCATCACCGACCTCGGCATGCGGTTCTGCGATTTCGCCCACCAGGACTACGTGATCCGGGCCGAGTCCGTCGCGGACATCCGGCGGGCGCACGCCGAGGGACGGCTCGCCGTCGTCGCGGGGCTGGAGGGCGCCGCGCTGATCGAGAACGAGGTCGACCGCCTCGACGTGCTCTACGGGCTCGGGGTGCGGCAGATCGGCGTCGCCTACAGCGACGCGAATTCCCTCGGGAGCGGCTTGCGCGAGCGCGGCGACGGCGGACTGACCGCGTTCGGCCGCCGTGCCGTCCGGCGCATGAACCAGCTCGGGATGGCGATCGACGTGTCCCACTCCGGAGACCGGACCGCGCTCGAGGTGATCGAGGCGAGCGAGCGGCCGGTGCTCATCACGCACGCCGGGGCGCGGGCGGTCTGGGACACCCCGAGGATGAAGCCCGACGAGGTCATCCGGGCCTGCGCCGAATCCGGCGGCGTCATCGGGATCGAGGCCGCCCCGTACACCACCGTGAGCACCAGCCATCGCCGGCACACCATCGAATCGGTGATGGACCACTTCCGGCACTGCGTGGACCTCGTCGGGATCGAGCACGTCGCGTTCGGGCCGGACACCTTCTTCGGCGACCACCTCGACATGCACCACGTGATGAGCCGGAAGTGGGGTGTCGAGGAGACGATCCGCTCCGGTCCGGAGTTCGAGCCGGTCGACGCGGTCGCCGGGCTGGAGAACCCCGGCGAGTGCTTCCGCAACATCACCCGGTGGCTGGTGAAGCACGGCTACCCCGATCACGAGATCGCCGCCGTCATCGGCGGGAACGTCCTCCGCGCGCTCGAGAAGATCTGGTGAGGAACCCATGAAGGCCAACAAGGTGCTCAGCGCCGCGATGATCGGCCACGGGGTCGAGTCCTACGATTTCGTCGTCTACGGCGCCTCGGCGACGATCATCGCGAAGCACTTCTTCCCGGCGGGCAACCCCGCTCTGGCGGTCCTGTCCGCACTCGCCGTGTACGGGCTGGCGTTCGTGGTGCGTCCCCTCGGCGCCGCGATCTTCGGCAGCATCGGCGACCGGCTCGGCCGGCGGACCGCGCTGTCGGCGGTGGTGCTGATCATGGCCGTCTCGACGGCCGCGATCGCGGTGCTGCCCGGCTACGAGAGTGTGGGAGTCCTGGCCCCGATCCTGTTGCTGTGCTGCCGCTTGGCCCAAGGCATCTCGATGGGGGCCGAGTACACCAGCGCCGCGTCGTACGTGATGGAGCAAGCACCGCCGGAGCGGCGCGGGTTGTGGCTCAGCGCGGTGGGCAGCGCGACCTACGTCGGGTCCGCGCTCGCTTCGTTCGCACTGCTGGGTCTCCGGTCGATCTCCGTCCCGGCGTATGAGAGCTGGAGCTGGCGGCTCGCCTTCCTGGCGGGCGGGCTGATGGCGCTCGTCGGGCTCTACATGCGGCTCCGGCTCGACGAGTCGCCGGCCTTCCGCGAACTGAAGTCCGCGAACGAAACCGCGGCCAAGCCGATCCGCGACACCTTCCGCGACTGGCGGGTTTTCCTGCTGCTGTTCGCGCTTTTCGCCCTGCTGGCCGTCGTGGTCCACAACCTCCTCGGCTACCTGCCCACCTATCTGGCGACGACCGGTCACGTCCGCGGCGACACCGTGCTCGTGTCGGGCGGCCTCGCGCTGCTGCTCTGCGCGGCGCTCTGCGTCCCGGCCGGGATGCTCGCCGACCGGATCGGGCGCAAGCCGCTGCTGATCGCCGGGATCGCGGTCGCCGTCGCCGGTTCGCTGCCCGCCTACCTGCTGGCCGGCGGCGGGACGCTGGCGACGACATTCGCGACCGAAGTCCTCCTGGTCGTCCCGGCCGCGCTCGTCACCGTCGGATCGACGGTCGTCGCGGTCGAGCTGGTCTCGGCGCGGATTCGCGCTACCAGCACCGCACTGGCCTACAACGTCGCCTACGCGATCTTCGGCGGCACTGCCCCGCTGCTCGGAGCGCTGCTGACCGGATGGTTCGGGCGGCTCGCCCCGGGTGGCTACATCGCCGCGCTCGCGGTGATCGCGCTGGTCGTCGTGGTCGTCGCCTTGCCGGAGACGCTCCGGCGCACCCGTGCCGACGAGCCCGCGCTCCAGAAGACCCCGCTGAGCCACCAAAAACACTGAGGAGAGTCCGTGCCGAAGACCCACGACCAACCGGCCTACCGCCCCGGAACCTTCGAAGCCTTGCGCTTCCACCCCGCGACCGCCGCCTTCCGCGACGGCTCCGATTCCCCGCGCGAATACCTCGAACGATGCCTGGCGACGATCGCGGAGCGCGAACCGGTCGTTCAGGCGTGGGTCGTGCTCAACGAGGACGGGGCGCGAGAGCAGGCCGACCGAAGCACCGAACGCTGGCGCCGGGGCGAGCCCTTGTCGCCGATCGACGGCATGCCGATCGGAGTAAAGGACCTCCTGCAGACTCGGGATATGCCCACTCAGATGGGATGTGCCGCGTTCGCGGGCAATTTCCCCAAGCGGGACAACGCCGCCGTGTGGGCGCTGCGGCAGGCCGGGGCGGTCGTCCTCGGCAAGACGGTGACGACGGAGCTGGGCGGCCCGGAGCCCAGCCCCACGACGAATCCCTTCGACCCGCGCCGCACCCCCGGCGGCTCCTCGTCCGGTTCCGGCGCCGCGGTCGGCGCGCGGATGGTCCCGGCGGCGATCGCGACCCAGACCGGCGGTTCCCTGATGCGGCCGGCGAGCTTCAACGGCACGTGGGGATTCAAGCCGTCCCAGGGCGCGATCAACCGCGGGGAGCGCCAGACCGCGAGCATGACCACCCACGGCGTGCACGCCGGGTCGGCGAGCGACATGTGGCAGGTCGCGATCGAGATCGCCGCACGCGCCGGAGGCGACCCGGGCCGGCCCGCCCTGCACGGTCCCGCCGCCCCGCCGCCCGCCCGCGTGCCGAGCACGGTCGCGGTGGTCGAGACGGAGGCGTGGACGCGCCTGGACCCGTTGAGCCGCAACGCTTTCGAGCAGGTAGTCGCCCAGGTCGAGGCCGCCGGAGTGACGATCCTGCGCCGTCGCGACGACGCCGTCGTCGAGCGCTTCGAACAAGCCCTCGTCGGCGTGTCTGACCTCGGCAGCGACATCCTGGCCTGGGAACACTCCTGGGCGTTCCGCGACCTCGCCGCGGACCGTCCCGGCGACTTCAGCGCGCGGGTCAAGCGGTTCTTCTTCGACACTGCCGACCGTCTTGGCGCGGCGGGCTACGAGGAAGCTCTCCGCACCCGCGCGGCGGTGACGGCCGCCTACGCGCTCCTCGGCCCTCGTGCGGACGCGGTCCTGCTCCCGACCTCGACCGGGCCCGCGCCGGTCTGGGCCGGGGACGTGCCGGGAGAGCCGCCGGTCCGCTGGCCGACCGGGGATCCGGGGTTCAACTTCCCCAGCTCGCTGCTGGGCGCGCCCGCGGTGAACGTCCCGCTGATGAGCGTCGGCGGGCTCCCGTTCGGGCTGCAGGTGATGGGCCAGCCTGGGACGGATGCCCGCACCGTCGCGATCGCGCGCTGGGCCGGAGAGCACCTCACCCCGGTCAGCATCTGACGGCGTTCACCGCTGCGTGTCGAATGGCTCGTAGCAGTCGAAGGTCTCGATCGAGGCGATCAAGCCGTCCGCGGTCTCGACGAACTGGGCAATGTGCGCGACGAGTTCGTCGCCGCGGCGGAAAGGGCCCGTGTCGCGCGCGATCACCCCGCGCCAGGTGAGGCGCAGGATCGCGGTGTCCCCGACCGCCGCGGCCGACCGTACGTCGTATCGCTGGCTGGACATCAGCCCGGCACCGGCCTCCGACGCCGCGAGCATCTGGTCCAGGCTGGCACGGGCACCCTCGGGCTTGAGCCGGTTCGGATGCTCGACGGTCGACGCCGTCGGGGCGAAGTACTTCCGGAGGTCCTCGCCGCACTGTCCGGCCTCAAGGGCGCACAGCAGGGACGTCGCGACGGCAACCGGCTCACCCATAAGCACAACTTAAGTTGTACAATCTAGGTTGTCAATTGCATGGTGGCACCGTGACTGCATTGGACCCGGCCGACCTCGACCTCGCCACCCTCGCCTGGCTGGCGGGCAGTTCCGCGAACCGCGCGATCCTCGCGGAGCTGCACGAGGCGGGCCACCCCGGCGTACGCAACTCCCACGGGTACGTCGTCCAGCATCTGATCGACCGGGCGCCCACAGTGTCCGAACTCGCCGGGCTGCTCGGCGTCACCCAGCAGGCGGCGTCGAAGCACCTTCGCGAACTGGAGCGGCTCGGCTACGTCGCGAGGGTGCCGGATCCGGCCGACAGCC
Organism: Amycolatopsis silviterrae; assembly: GCF_042684085.1. Lineage (NCBI taxonomy): Bacteria > Bacillati > Actinomycetota > Actinomycetes > Pseudonocardiales > Pseudonocardiaceae > Amycolatopsis > Amycolatopsis silviterrae. Next base: position 314,327 of record NZ_JBHUKS010000006.1, on the reverse strand, counting down.
GGGTGCGCCGTGCCCAGCTCACCGACCACGGCTGGCGGCTCGTCGACGACAGCCGCCGGATCCGGAAGCGGCTGAATCAGCGGCTGACGAGGTCGGCGGGCAAGGACGCGGCAGAAGCGGCCCGGTCAGTACTGGCTCGGCTGCTTGACGTGACAGGGGGAACCGCGGAGGTGATCGCGCGTCGCGCTGCCCTGCCTAGCGAATAAGCGAAGTCATCGGACCCCGGCTCCGCGGCGTGCCGAGGGAGCCGTTCCGGCCGGTGCGCGACCGCGGAGCAGCACGAGCGCACCGAGCAGCGTGAGCAGTTGCGTCGCGGCCAGCAGCGCGTATCCGGCGGCGAATCCGTGGTTGCCGCCTGCCGCGATCGCCACGCCCATCAACGTGGGGAGCAGCGCGGACACGAGGTTGCCGACTCCATTGATCAGGCCGTAGGCGCTGCCGACTGTGCCCGCCGGAGCGTATTGCTGCACCAGCGTCGGGATCGCCGGTCCCTGCAGGCCCCAGAACGCGTTGGCGAGAATGAGCGCCGCCGCGGCGAGCCAGCGTGAATCGGCGAAGGTCGCGGTCGTCGCGCACAGTGCGGTGCCGATGCTGCCGATCACCAGGACGAGTGGCGCTCGGCGGCCCGGCATCCGGTCGATGAGGTAGCCGCCGAGGAAGCCGGACCCGAGGCTGACCACGAACGGCAGTGCCGACAGCGCGCTCATCTGCGCGAGCGAGAAATGCCGTGCCTGCAGCAAATACGACGGAAGCCAGGACGTGCTGCCCCACAGATAGCCGAGTGTGGCGACCTCGATCAGCAGGATCCAGCCCAGTTTGGGTGTGCGCAGCGCGCTGGCGAACCGGCGTGCCGCGGGCTGCCGTTCGGCGGTCCGGCGCCGGGTCCGGACGAAGACGGCGACCAGCGGCAGCCCGACCACGACATTGAGGGCCGCGAGCAGCAGGAACGAGCCGTGCCAGCCGAAGTGCACCAGGGCGAAGGTGATCACCGGGATGCCCAGCGCCGTGCCGAGGGAAACGCCCATCGAGCTGACCGCGTTGGGCTTGCCCCACGCGCCTTCGGCGAAATTGTCCTTGACGTACATGGTTTTCAGCGAGAACAGCGGACCCTCGCTGGCCCCGAGCAGGAACCGCAGCGTGAGCAGCAGCATCGCACTTCCGGCGTACGGGGACACGAGAGTGAACAGCGCCCAGCACCCCAGGCTGACGAGCAACCCGCGCCGCACCCCGAAAACCGCTTCGTACCACGGGGTGATCAGCATGGCCGCGATTCCGTAGCCAGCCAGGAAAAGCGTCATGAGAGCGCCCTGCGCGGCCCGGTTGCCCGCGATCCCGAAGTGCTCGGCGAAGGCGGGATCGGTGATGAGCACGGACACGTTGACCCGGTCGATGTAGGAGATCGCCACGACCGCCAGCAGCGCCAGCACGCCCAGCCACGCGGACAGCGGCGCGCCGGGCCGCCGCGCTTCCCTCGACACGGTCACCGCGAGTCCTTTCCGGGCCGGACCATCGCGAGGCTGCCCGGCCGCCGCAGCGCCGGACCGGCCGCCTCGGCCGGCGGGGTCGCCCGGAAGTATCTTTGTCCTAAGATGCTTATGTCAAGGTTTCCCGCCAGAGTCCGGTGCGCGACGCGGAAGGTCCGTGAGGGGAACCCTGGGGGAATCAGATTCCCCCAGGGCGGCCCTCACAGCCCCGTGCACCCGGTCACGCGGACATCAATCGGGCATTTCGACAGCACAGGCGTCCTTTATGGACGGTCGACCGGCGCGACGCCACACAGCTTAAGTTCCTGGCATTGGGAATCAGAGTCCGTGAAGGTTCCCCTCACGGACGTCGGCGGGAGCGGGACTGCCCGGCCCGTCGCACACCGCGCCGCGGAGAAGACCGCACAAAGAAAAGGGCTGGGCCCGCAGGCCCAGCCCTTCCCTTACGCCACCCGACAGACCGGCGTCAGCCCCACTCCGGCGCGCTCGCCGGAGTAAGCAGATCGCTGACATCGCCCGAGACGTCCTCGCCGGGCACGCCGCGCCGGAACAGCCTGCCGGGCGCGCCGCCGCTCGTGGACACGCCCGCCAGTTCCGCCCAGCCGCCGCGCACGCGCAGCCACGCGCCCTCGCGCAGGCCCAGCACCGGAATGTCGTTGCATTCGTGGAATTCCGCGAGCCGCTTCTCCCGGGTCTCCCCCATGTGCGTGCTGGCCGGGTCGGGGTCGACGTAGTGCGGGTTGAGCTGGAACGGCACCAGGCCCAGCGACGTCAGGCTGGGCGGCTCCACGATCGGCATGTCGTTGGTGGTGCGCACGGTCGGGCCGGCGATGTTGGTTCCCGCGCTGGCGCCGAGGTAGGGCATTCCCTCGGACACCCTGTCCCGCAACGGTTCCAGCAGCTTCCGGCGGTACAGTTCGGACAGCAGGCGGAACGTGTTGCCGCCGCCGGTGAACACCGCGGGCGCCGAACGCACCGCGGCGACCGGGTCGGCAAAGGTGTGCAGCCCGCGCACCCGCACGCCGAGCGGGGCCGCCGCGGCCGCGATGCGTTCGGTGTAGCCGTCGTGGTCGGCCAGCGCGAACGGGACGAACACCAGCTCGGTGTGGCCGGCCAGCACCTCGGCCACCGCGTCCAGCGCGTGTTCCAGCGGTTCGCGGCCGTGGTTGGCCGAGTTGGACAGCAACAGCAAGTCAGTCACGCGATTCTCCTTGGTTCGCCCGCCATTGTTCAGCAAGTCCGCAGCAGCCGCTCCAGCACCCGGACGGAGAACCGCAGCGACTCCAGCGGCACCCGTTCGTCGACGCCGTGGAACAGCCGGTTGTACGGCAGTTCCGGCGGGACGCGCAGCGCTTTGAACCCGAAGCCGCGGATGCCCAGCGCGGACAGCGCCTTGTTGTCGGTGCCGCCCGCGTTGCAGTACGGCGCGGGGTGTCCGTCCGGGTCCTCCGCGGTGATGGCGGCGCACATCGCGTCCACCAGCGGGCCGTCGAAGCCGCTTTCCATCGCGATGTCCCGGTGGATGAACTCGCGGCGCACCGACGGCAGCAGCAGTTCGTCGATCGTGTCCAGCAGTTCCTGCTCGTACCCGGGCAGGAAGCGGCCGTCCACCGCCGCGGTGGCCCGGCCGGGGATGACGTTGACCTGGTAGCCGCCGGAGATCATGGTGGGGTTCGCCGAATTGCGCAGGATCACGTCCACCAGGCCGGCCACCGGGCCCATCCGCGCCAGGCTTCCGTCCACATCGGACGGATCGAACGGGACGCCGAGCAGTTCCGCCGCGCGTTCCAGCAGCGCCCGCACCGGTTCGATCAGCCGGACCGGGAACCGGTGCCGCCCGATCCGCGCCAGCGATTCGGCGAGATCGGTGACCGCGTTCTCGTCGTTCGGCGAGGAGCCGTGCCCGGCGCGGCCGGTGGCGACCAGCCGCAGCCAGGCCTGCCCGCGCTGCGCGCATTCGATCGGGTACAGCCTGCTGCCGTTGCCGAGGTCGAACGACACCCCGCCGCCCTCGGTGATCGCCTCCCCCACGCCGTCGAACAGGTCCGGGCGGTGCTCGGCCAGCCAGTGCGAGCCGAACTTCCCGCCGCCCTCCTCGTCGGCGAGGAAGCCGAACACGATGTCCCGCGGCGGTTTCTCGCCGGTGCGGCCGAATTGCCTTGCCAGCGCGAGGATCGCCGCGTCGAAGTCCTTCATGTCGATCGCGCCGCGGCCCCACAGCAGGCCGTCGGCGATCTCGCCGGAGAACGGCGGGACGCTCCACTCGCTGGCGTCGGCGGGCACCACGTCCAGGTGCCCGTGCAGGAGCAGCGCCGGCCGCGAAGAGTCCACTCCGGACAGTCGGGCGAACACGCTGGCGCGGCCGGGCTCGCTTTCCACGAGAGTCGGTTCCAGACCGGCGTCCGAGAGTTTCTCCGCGACATACTCGGCGGCGGGCCGTTCGGCCGCGCCCGGGTTGGACGTGTCGATCCGGATCAGGTCCCGGCAGAGGTCGACCACCTCGTCCTGTGCGCTGGTCACCGGGCCACCTCCTCGAGTTCCGCCGAGCCCATCGGCCGGATCAGCCCGGCCCGGCCCAGCACCGTGTACAGGATCGCGGCGGTGAGCAGCGAGTTCAGCGCGGGGATGCCCCAGTGCACGAACTCGCCGACGCAGAACGCCGCCGCCCACACCGCGAGCGTCGCGGGCACCCACACTGGCATCGTCGCCGGGACCCGTCCGGCGGCCCGCGTCTCCCGCAGCGGCGTGGACAGCCGGCGCACCAGGAAGTACTCGGCCACGATGATCCCGCCCACTGGCGGGATCGCGACGCCCAGCACCGACAGGAACGCGGTGAAGTGCTGCAGGAAGCCAATCGCGGACAGCACCGTCCCGGCGATCCCGATCACCAGCGTGACGACGCCGCGGTGCAGCGGGCGGCCGAACACGGTCCGCACGAAGTTCACGACGCCCAGCGAAGAGCCGTACAGGTTCCAGTCGTTGATCTTCGCGGTGGCCAGCACCACCACGATCAGCCCGACGAAGCCCGACGTGGACAGCACGATGTGCGTGACGTCGGAACTGCCGACCAGGTGCCCGAGCAGCACGCCGGTCATGCCGACGATGTACTCCGACAGCACGATCGACGCGGAACTCTGCAGCAGGACGTGCCAGCCCTTGCGGTTGAACCGGGTCATGTCCGGGGCGACCACGGCTCCGGTCATGTAGCCGCCGGCGATGATCGTCGCCGCGGCCGGGATGGAGATCGCCGTCGCGGTCGGCGCGGCCGACATCAGCGCGCCCACCGAATGGTCGGACAGGGTCGAGATGACGCTCCACGCCACCAGCCCGAAGAACAGCGGCACCGCGATCTTCGCCAGCCACATCATGTACTTGAAGCCGTAGATCACCAGCAGCGTCAAGACCACGCCGGACACCGCGCACCACAGCCACGGCGGCCCGCCGACGAGGGCGTTCATGCTCTTGCCGAAGATGCCGTTCTGCACGCCGAACCAGCCCACCAGGCTGATCGCGATCACCAGGCTCACCAGCGCGGAGCCGTTGCGGCCGAAGCCGGTGAACCGGGTCAGCATGGTCATGGTGAGGCCTTCCCGCTGGCCGGCCAGGCCGATCAGGAAGATCACCACCTCCAGGATCACCGCGCCGAGGGTGAACGCCCAGAACGCGTCGGAGAACCGCATTCCCACGCCGAGCGTCGCGCCGAGCACGAACTGCGACAGCGAGCCGGACTGCGCGAGCCACTGCAGCAGCATCGAGCCGAACCCGTACCGGGCCTCTTGCGGGACGCGGCGCAGCGAGTAGTCGTCGTTGCCGATCCGTTTCCGGGTCTGCTTCGCGGTTTTCGTCGCGGTGCTCATCCGGCCACCTCCGTGCCCAGCGTCTGCAGGTGCGCCATCGAGCCGTAGCGAGCCTGCAGCGCCGCGAACTCCGCCTCGTCGTGGAAGTGCAGCGTGCCCGCGCCGAACTGCTTCGCGACCTCGACCGCGTACCGCGCGGCGGCCGCGATGTCCGTCTCGTGGCTGGCGCCGGTCGCGCAGCCCGCCACGGTCGCCGCCGAGGTGATCGCGAGTCCGACGACCGGCGCGTCGGTCGCGGTCGCCGGCTGCAGGATCGAGTTCAGGTGGTAGACGCCGTTGCCGTAGGGAGTGATGTCCTGCGTGGTGATCGGGTAGGTCACCAGCGGCGCGCCGGTCACCGCCTCCAGCAGTTCGCCAAGGCCCTCGGAGACCCGCAGGATGTAGCCGCTGCGCACGGTCGGCGACAGGGCGAGCCCGCGGTGGTTGATCACCCGGTTGCCCTTCGTGGTGTCGATCGACAGCACGGCGGCCATCTCGCCGGACAGCTCGTAGCTGTTCATCGTGGCGATGTCGACCGGCGAGTTCATGAACGGGACCGGATCGTGCGGCAGGGTCGGCGCGTCCGGGCAGATGTGCGTCCCGATCAGCACGTCGCCGGCCAGCACGTCCCCGCGAGCGCGCATCGACAGCAGCTTGGCCGCGGCGGCGAGCGCGGCGGCGGCGCCGTCGCCGTCGGACACGAACCCGGTCACCTCCGGCCGGGCGCCGACTCCGCCAAGCCGCCCCACCACGCCGAGGGTGGGCGCGTCGCCGCCCGCGGCACGGCCGCGGCTGCCGGCCACCCGGACCCGGACGAAGTCGGTCTTCCCGGCCGGGCCGGGCACCGTCGTGATCTCCGCGCCGCTGCCGTCCGGGCCGGCGACGGCGTCGAGGTAGGCGACGGCCTCTTTCCCGGTCACCGCCGGGTCGTCGAGGATTTCGAGCAGTTCCAGGACGTGTTTGAGCATGTGGTTCCTCTGGAGAAGTCAAGGCCGCCGGGATTGGTCCGACCAGACTCCGTCCGCGCGCCCCGGCTTTACAAACATTTCCCGTTATTCGCACAATGGCCGGATGCCGGACCCCGACGACCGCGCCACCCCGCCCGGCCTGCCGCAGACCGCCGACCGCGCGCTGCAGGTGCTGCTCGCCTTCGACCGCGCCCGCCCGGAATGGGGCGTCACCGCGGTGGCCCGCGAGTTCGGGCTGCACACGTCGATCGCCCAGCGGATCCTGGCGGTGCTGGCCCACCGCGGTTTCCTCGTCCGCGACGACAGCACCCGCAAGTACCGGATCGGCCCCGCCGCCCTGCACCTCGGCCGGTTGTGGGACCGGGCCGGCGCGCTGGACCTGCTGGTCGTCCCGGTCCTGTCCGACCTCGCCGCACAGACCGGGCACGCCGCCCTGCTGTCCCTGCCCGACGGCGCGCACACGCGATGCGTCCTGGCCGCGGAAGGCGCGGACGGACGGCTGCGCGGCTACTCCCTGGTCGGCGAGCTGTACCCGGCGCACGCGGGCGCGACCAGCAAGGCGTACTTCGCGTTCCTGCCCGAAGCGGAGCGCGACCGGCTGTTCGCCGACCGCCCGATGGCGCGGTTCACGCCGGACACGGTCACCGACCTCGCCGTCTTGCGCGAGCAACTGGCCGAGGTCGCTTCCCGGGGCTGGGCGTTCACCACCGGCGAGTACGACACCGGCGTGGCGACGCTCGCGGTGCCGGTCTTCCTGCGCGGCGAACCGTACGGCAGCCTGTCCGTCGGCTGGTCCGCCTCGCGCTTCGACCACGACCCGGAGCAGTGGGTGGACCTGCTGCGGCGGGGCGCGGAGCTGATCGAACTGCGGCTGTCCCGGCCGGTGAACCGCCTCAGCGGAGGTCTTCCAGGTCCGCGGCGAACCGAGTGAGCGAAGGCAGGGCGAGGATCCGGCGTTGAAAGCCGCGTGCGGCCAGCCTGGCGGACGGTTCGTCCAGCACCTGCTTGAGCGCGGCGGCCAGCTTGTCCGGCGTCAGCCCCGCGACGTCCACCTGAACGCCCGCGCCCAGCTCCTCGACGCGGGCGGCGTTCGCGGGCTGGTCGGCGAACAGCGGCAACGCTGCCATCGGAACCCCGTGGTCGAGCGCTTCTCGAACCCCGCTGAATCCGGCATGGGTGAGGAAGGCGTCGCACGCGCCCAGCAGCAGGCGCTGCTGAACGAACGACACGAAATGCACGTTCGCCGGACGCGGACCGGTCCAGGCCGCCGGGTCGTGGCCGAGTGCGACGACCGCGCGGACCGGCAACGTGCCCAGGGCCTCGACCGCGATCGTCAGCAGCCGCGACTCGGCGGACAGCAGCATGCGCACGTTCGAGCCGAGGCTCATCAGCACCAGCGGCGCGTCGGCGGGGACCGCGGCGATCGCGGCGTCGAGCGGGTCACCAGGGACGTCGGGCACGCGGTAGTAGCGGTGCTGGGGCGTGCGCAGCGCCTGCGGGTACCACGATTCGGGCAGCAGGCCGGCCGCGAGCTTCCCGTACGCAGGTGTCAGGGACCCGATCGCGGCGAGGCCGAATTTCGCGCGCACGACGTTGAGCTGCTCGACGAGATCCGGCACCAGCCCGGCGATCAGCGGCGCGATGTCGAGCACCGCCAGGTCGACGCCGAGCACCTCCGCGGCCAGGAACCCGCCGTACTCGTTGGTCTCCCGGACGATCAGGTCCGGCCGCCACGGCTTCGCGACGTCGAGCAGGTTGGCGGTGAAGGCCGCGGTCATCTGCTCGTCAAAGAGCGGAACGTTGACCGGACCGGTCACCTCCGGCCGCCACCCGTGCACCGTCCCCCCGGGCGGCCGGGGCATTTTCGCCTGGACCTGTTCGGGCGCAAGGACATCCGGCAGCACGAGCACCGGCACGCCGAGCCGTTCGATCTCCCCGCGCATCGCGCCGCCGGTGGCGATCGCGACCTCGTGCCCGGCCCGCCGCAGCGCGTTCGCGACCGGGACTACGGCCGGTACGAGATGCGAGCGAATCGGCAAACCGGTCAGCAGCACACGCATCGAGACGCCTCCAGAGTTCAGCTGTGCTCAGGCTGGCACTCCTCCGGCGGGCCGGACATACCGAGAATTGGGGGGAATGTCGTTGCCGGTCCGGTACGGGACGGCCATGCTTGATCGCATGGGCGGGGCGGCGGGGTGTTCGCTGGGCGACGTGCACGAGGCGGTCGGGCAGGGCGCCGGCTCGGACGCCGCGGGAGAAGCGCTGTCCCGGGCACTGGCACCGTTGGTGGCGCACGACGCGCTGCGTCTGGCCGCGACGAACCCGGCCGCCGAGTTCGGACCGGCGGCCTTCAGCTTCTGGCACAAGTTCGACCCCGGCCTCGGGCTGGCGCTGCTGCACCGCACGTACGCCCCGAGCGGCGAGTGCTCACCGTTGGCACGGGCGAGACCCGCCGTCGTGCTGGGCGACGATTTGTATCGCGCGTACGGCGTCGGCAGTGCACTGCTGGTCCTCCTGCGCGACCGTCGCGGCACGTGGGGCGCGCTGGAATTGCTGCGGTCCCAGGGCGGCAGGCAGTTCGACGACGAGGACGGACGCCGGGCGGCACGGCTGGGCCCGGCGCTGGCCGCCGTGCTGCGTCAGTACGTCACCGCGGGGCCGCTGGCGCCGCAGACGCCGATGCTGGCCCCGGGCGTGCTCGTCGTGGGGCCGGATCACCGGTTGCGGGCGGCCACGCCGCAAGCCCGTGCCTGGCAGGAACGCCTGCGAGCCAGCCACCGCACCCCGGACTTCACCGATGCCGCGCACTTGGCGGGCTTGTCACTGCAGACACGTCGCTGCTTGGGAGACCCGGGTGCCCGCACGCCAGTGCTGACCGCGCCGCCCGCCAGCCACGGCCGCTGGGTCGGCTGCCACGCGCAACCGCTTGACGACGCTTCCGGGGACGTAGCCGTGGTCATCGAAGCCATCACCGGCAAACGGCTGCTGCCGTCGTTCTGCGACTGGTACGGGATCACTCCCCGCGAGCGCCAGGTCGTCGAGCACCTGTGCGACGGAGCGGCGGCCAAGCACATCGCCCGCCGTCTCGACCTGTCGGTGCACACCGTCAACGAGCATCTGAAGGCGGTCTTCCGCAAGACCGCGGCGAGCGGCCGGGACGAACTGGTCGCCGCGATCACCGGCTGACCTCCACGGGCGCGTCGCCGGGAGGACCGGCTCCTCCCGGCGGCGCGTGCGGGTCAGGACTGGGGCAGCGTCACGCCGTACCGCTTGGCCGACAACGTCGCCGGGAAGAAGCACGAGGTCTGGGTGTCTCCGCCGGAGAGGGTGCCGAGACCCTTGCCCCCGTCGTAGGCCGGACCGCCGGAGTCGCCGTGGTCGGAGCGCGCGGTCGTGCAGAACTCGTGGTAGACCGTGTAGCCCTCGGCTTCGAAGGTGTAGTCGACCTTGGTGACCTCGCCCGACGTCACGCCGGAGGTGATCCCGGCCCGCTTGATCTGCTCGCCCACCGTCGCGTCGGCGAACTCGGTGATCTTGGTGCCGTCGTTGATCTCGCTCGGTCCCTCGCCCGAAGCGTTCTCCACGAGCATGTTGTCCTCGTCGGGGAACACCGCGTCGACGGTCTTGCCGTCGTTCCACGGACCGCCGCCGCCGAGCTTCTCGCAGTGGCCGGCCGAGAGGAGCAGCTTCTTGCCGTCCTTCTCCACGTTGAACCCGTTGGAGCAGGACGCCTGGCCGTTGCTGATCTTGTCGCCGCCCTTGATGAACAACGACATGGCGCCGGGGTGGTGCTCGACGCGGACCATGTCGCCGTACTGGCCGGCGGTCTCGAGCAGCTTGGCCTTCTCCGCCGTCGGGGTGGCGTCGTAGACGTCGACGACGACCTGGTTGTGGGCGAGGTCGAGGCCCCAGCCGGCGCTGTGCACGCCGCCGGTGGCGTCGAGGCGCTGTTTCACCGAGCCGAGCTGGCCCAGGCTGTACCGCACCACTTCGGCCTTCAGGCCGGAAGCGCGCACCTTGGCCGCGTCGTTGTCGTTCAGCACCGTGACGACCGAGGCGCCGCTGTCGTCGAGGTAGTGCCCGCCGGTGGCGGAACCGAGGCTGCTCATGACCGCGGCCGGGGTCGCCGCCGCCGACGCGGCTGGCACGGCGGTCATGGCCAGCGCCAGCGTGCCGAACGAGCCGACGGCGAGAGCGCTCAGCCTGAAACGTGTCGATCGCATGTGTTTCCTCCTGCGCGGAACGGGAGAGAAAGGACGTGGGGAGCCTGCATCCGGGCTTCCGGATTCGATGCCGGGCCCGGCGCGGTCTCCTCCCTGGGCGCCGGGTGACCGGATGGGGACCATGGGCCTCCAGTTCGGGCGGTCCGGACCGTCTCGTCGTTGAAACGGAACGTGATCAACCTCAGGTTCGTGATTCTCGAACAGGTCCGGCCGACCGCGACACCGACGAAGGTAGGTTCCCGTTTGTCGCAATCGCGCGCCCGAACGGCGCAGCGGCGGTGACAGGCGCGGCGTGCTCAGCTGACCGCGCCGGGCGCGAGTGTCCACTTGAGACGGTCTTCGACGGCCCGTGCCGCCGGTTAAACCCGTTGCGGGACCGCGTCTTCCACTCCCCCGGGCCGCAGGCTTCCGGGAGGTTCGCTGCTCAGGACTGAGCGCGGGGCCGCCGTCGTGGCCGCCCCGCGCTCGTCTCAATGCCGCCGAAGGACGGCAGCGCCTGTTTTGGCGGTCAGCTTTCCGGAGTGACCGAGAGGACCTTGATGGTCCACGGGCAGTACTGCTTGATCTTCCATTCGCCGGCGTTGCTGACCTCGTGCGGCTGGCCGTCGCACGCCTCGGCGGTGACGTCCGCCCAGCTGAACGTGGCGGGGTCGATGTGCCAGTCGTATCCGGTGTTGACCCCGGAGGAACCCCGGACGATGTCGCCGATCGGGATGCCCGGGTGGTCGACCTCTCCGTTCATGAGTCTGACGGCCTGGTCCGCGTCAGCCTGCTTGAGCAGTTCGACGCGGTAGATTTCGCCGCTGGAAAAGACCTGGATCGCGGCGATGTGAGCACCGGTTTGCCGGGGCTGCGCGTTCGCGGTCGTGGTTCCCGCCAGCAGAGCACTGGCGACCGTCGCACCGGCCACCACCGCAGTAAGCGTACGCATGTGCGGATCCTCCTTGTCGTCCCTCTTCGGGCGGTTCTCGCCCGGGTTCGACGTTAGCGGCGGATTGACGGGAGATAATCGGTTTTTCGTGCACAGAGAGTGCATATTCGTCCCGGCGACTTTGCGAACTTTTCTCGCCTTCTTGGCTTTCTCCGGAAATCGTAATGAGACAGCCCTGCCAAGGCACACGGATAGTCTCCGCGCACCGAGTTCGAACCGTTTTCCGATGATTCTCCCGAGTTTCAGCCCGTGCCGAAGTACTCACGACGAATTCAGTCGGCCAGTGGCAGATTCGATGACGAAAACGCGGTTACGACCCTCGGCGTCGCGGGCTCAGTCTCTCCCGGCGTGGACGATCTTCTCGGCGAGCAGCCCGGGATTGGTGAAGACGACCTCATGGCTGCCGGGCAGCTGCACCAGCCGATGCAGCCCGAGCCGTCCGGACATCCGCGGGTGCCACCCCCATTCGCCGGGCGGGAGTGCCGTGTCGTCGGTGCCGTTCAGGTAGCTCTTGGCGATCTCCAGCCGGTAGAACCTCGACAGGTCGAGCCGATCGAGGAAAGGCTGGTACGGCGTCGACGACAACCGCTGGTAGGCGGCCGTCGCGTGGTCGAGGTCGGCGTCCTGGATGAACGCCTCCCGCCAGATCGGGAACGGCAGCGTCACCGTGTTGTCGGCCGATTCTCCTGCCAGGCGCGCGAACAGTTCGCGGTAGTTCGGCGGGAGATCGTCCTCGACGCTGGTGCCCGGCCGCAGTACGAACGCGTTCCAGAAGACCAGCCTGCGCAGCCGCTCCGGGATCTCCTCGGCGACCCGCGCGATCACCGTCCCGCCGAAGCTGTGGCCGAGCAGCACCACGTCCGCCAGGTCCTTGCCCACGATGTACTGCTGGATCGACCGCACGCAGTCCTCGTGGCTGACCGCCTTGTCCGCGCCCTTGCCGTGCCCGGCGATCGTCGGGCGGTGGGCGACGTGACCGAGTTCTTCCAGCCGGGGAACGACCTCGTCCCAGGCCGAGCCGTCGTGCCAGGAGCCGTGCACGAGAACGAACGTCGTCATGATCGTGCCTCCGTTTGCCGGGGTCCGCGACTAGCGCGGGGAGGGTAGTCCCGGCGGCGGGGAACGGTCCCGGCAGCGGCTTCACTTCAGGTTCGCGACCGCCTCACGGATAAGCAGCCAGAACTTCGGCACGTCCAGCGTGATCGCGATGTCCGCGTTCGGCTCCTTGCCGAGCATGTCGTGCAGGTCCACCGCCGTGGCCCCGGACGTGAATTCGCCCTTGGTCTCGACGTCAAGGTGACTGCGCTGGACGGTCGCGACACTCCGGTCGATCGCGATCGCCACCGTGATGGGATCGTGCAGCGGGCCTTCCGGCATACCCTCGGCCGCGTCGTAGGCGGCGCAGAAGAACCGGAGCAGCTCGACCCCGAACGCGCTGGTCTCGTTCCCGATCGCGCCGATCGACCGGATCACCTCCTCGGTGATCAGCGCCTGGTGCGAAATGTTCAGCCCCACCATCGTGAACGGCAGACCGGCTTTCACGACGAGGTCGGCCGCTTCCGGGTCGGCCCAGGCGTTGAACTCCGCATAGGCGCCGACATTCCCGCGCCCGGTCGAGCCGCCCATCCAGATGATCTCCGTGATCTTTTCGCGGAAGTCGGGCCGCTGCTCCAGGAGCATCGCGATGTTGGTGAGCGGTCCGGTCGGGATCAGCGTGACCGGCTCCGCCGCCCCCTCCAGCAGGTCCGCGATCAGCTCGAGCGCGCTTCGTCCGTCCAGCGGGACCGTCGGAGCGGGCAGCACCGGACCGCCGAGGGCGTTGTCGCCGTGGATCCAGGTCGCCGGGGTGAGTTCGCGCCGCAACGGCTTGTCCGCCCCGGCGGCGACCGGCACCCCGTCGACACCGGCGACGGTGAGCGCGACGCGGGCGTTGTTCGTCGTGTGCTCCAGCCGGCCGTTCCCGCCGACGGTCGTGACGCCGAGCAGGTCGATCGCCGGGTTCCCGGCGGCGAGCCAGAGGGCGAAGACGTCGTCGTGGCCTGGATCGCAGTCGATGATGACCGGGACGGGCATGGGGTCCTCCAGGTGCGTGATCGTTTCCGCAGACTACGGACCGGATTGCACCGCTGTCATGACCTTCTCCAACGGCACGGCCGTCTCCTGGACACGGGACTCCGGCGCGGACATCGCGCCCTCCCTCGCGGCCGCGCCGGAGTCCCGCCTCTTCGCGCCGCCGCGGTCTGGGATGCGACGGCACCCGCCCGCTGGGGTCGGACGGGCAGTCAATCGGTTCGAAGAGGTCCAGACGTCCACTTCTAGCCGTTCGCGGGTTGTCCGGCATCGCGGACGCGCACCTTACAACCAACTCCGCACAACTCCCGGACCACAGCGAAAACGAGGTAGGCAACGCTGGCCGACGATGCGAGAGTAGGGCGCATGGTGATCCAGTTCCTCGCGGCGGCGGGCGTGCTCGCCCTGCTGACCGTGGTGCCCGGGCCCGACATGGCGGTAGTGACGAAGCGGGCCATCGGCTCCGGCTGGCAAGACGGGCTGAGGACGGTCGGCGGCATCACCGCGGGGCTGCTGGTGTGGGGTGTGCTCACGGTGGTCGGCTTGGCTGCCGTCCTGGCCGCGTCTGCCACGGCCTACACCGTCGTCAAGCTCGCCGGAGCGGTCTTTCTGCTCGTGCTCGGCGTTCAGGCGCTGCTCCACAGCCGGAAGCGACCGGCGGAGTCCGGCACAAAGACGTCCGGGAGCCCGTGGCGGACCGGGCTGATCAGCAACCTCTTCAATCCGAAGATCGCCGTCTTCTACACCGGCTTGCTTCCGGCGCTCGCGCCGTCCGGGCTTCCGCCGCAGGTGGGGATGGCGTTGCTGGTCCTGATCCACGCCGCTCTCACCCTCGCCTGGCTCGGCGGCTACGTGCTGTTGCTGGCGAAAGCCCGCGCGTTCTTCGAGAAGCCCGCCGTGCGCCGGGCCATGAACCGCATTACCGGCGTCGTCCTCATCGGGTTCGGAGTCAAGGTGGCTGCGTCAGCCTGACCCGCGTTCAGCTCAGCCGGCTTCCCGCTGGACAACGGCAGTCCGCCGGAACGCGACCAACGCCAGCACCGGGTCGTCGGCCTCGGTCACCAGCGCGGAGAACTGGGCCGAGCCGGCGATCGCCCAGAACCCCAGAAAGCGCTCAGCACCACCACGATCGGCGTCGGCATGGTCCCGTACCACAGCGAGCACGACAGCGGTAGATCCGGACAGCTCCGGCTGACCCCACCGCACCCGGGCGGTGTCGTGCCCCGTCAAGCCACGACACCGCCCGGCCTCAGCGCGGAAGCGGCCGGCCCTTGGTTTCCGGCCCCACGAACCAGATCACGGCCAGCGCGATGACATACGCCGCCACCCCGACTGTGGTCGCCGCCGTCGAGATGCCGCCCAGCAGGCTGATGAGCACGCCGGTGAAGAGCGTGACCGCCGCGCCCGCGATCCGGGCGGAATTGAACACCGCCGAGATCGCGGTGGCGCGGCCCGTGGTCGGGAACAGCTCGGGCATGTAGATCGGCATCCAGGCGAACTGTCCCAGGACGAAGAACCCGGCGACCCCAGCCGCGACCAGCGCGATTTCCGGCGTGTGCACAGCGAAAAAGAAGACCGGAAGGATCACCGCGGACCCGACGTAGTACAGCACCATGGTGGGTTTTCGGCCCCACCGGTCCGCCAGGTAGCCCAGCAGCAGATAACCGGGCACCGAAGCGGCGTTGAACACCAGCCCCGCGTTCGCCGCCCACCCGCTCCCGCCGGGCCCGGCGAGCTGCGCGGTGTACTGCGGGATCCACGCGGACACGCCGTAGAGGCCGATCACCGACACCACGGTGATCACCAGCAGCCGGACCGCGCGGCGGCGGAGATGACGCTGGCTGAACACCGAGACGAACGGGGAACGCAACAGCTCGCGGTCCTCCTCGGATACCTCCCCGCCGTTGGCAACGGTTGCTTTGGCCCTGCGCCGGCGGTCGCGAACCGTCGTCCAGATCTCCGGATCGCGCACCGCGCGGCGCACGTAAAGCACCACCAGCGCCGGCAGCGTGCCGATGAGGAAAAGGCACCGCCAGGCCTGGTTCCCGATCGGCTGCACCAGGAACCAGGCGACCGCGGCGAGCACCGCGCCCACCCCGAAACCGGATTGCAGCACCGCCGCGGCGCGCCCGCGGCTGCGATCGGGCCACAGTTCGCCGATGAGCGTCGTCGCGCTGCCCCACTCGGCGCCCAGCCCCATGCCGGTGACGAAACGCAGGGCCAGCAACCACCAGTAGTTCGGCGCCAAGGCGGTCATGCCGGTGAACAACGCGTACCAGAGGATCGAAATCAGGAGGGTGCGCCGCCGTCCGAGGTAGTCCGCGGCGAACCCGGCGACGATCCCTCCTAACGCCCATCCCGCGAGGGTCGCGGCCACCAGCGCCGCGACGTACGCGGGAAGCCGGTCCAGCTGGCCGCTGGTGCCCAGCCCGGCGACGGCGGCCGGCCCCGCCAGGACGAGCGCGTAGGTCTCGAAGCCGTCGAACGTCCATCCGAGCCAGGACGCCGTGAGCGCGCGGCGGCTGGTCTTGTCGATACTGCGCACGGTCAGGGGTCGAGCAACGGTTTTGCGCGGTGGCAGGCCGCTTTCCAGGTCGGACACAGTGCTCTCCTTTGAGCTGCTCTTCGTTGAGCGTTCAGCGCGACGCCGGGGATGGGTGCCGAGATCAGTCGACCACGTCGACCGGAGCGAGGACAGTGACCTCGATCGGTTTGGCCAGCATTTCCGGCAGCTGGGCCCGGTAGTTCTTGTAGTGCGCGGAGGCGCGGTGCGCCTCGAGCGCGGGCGTGTCCTCGTAGCGCTCGACGAGCACGAACTCCGTGTCGCCTTCCCTGGCGGTGAACAGGTCGTAGCGGCGGCAGCCCGGTTCGGCGCGGGTCGGCTCGACCATGCCGCCGAGCAGCGCCTTCAGCTGCGCGGCGCGCTCGGGCGTCGGGGCGAAACGGGCGATCACGGTCACGGGGTTTTCGTCGGTCACGGTGTCTCCACTCTTCGGGTTCTGCCGGGGCGCCTCTTGCATCCCCTTCGATAAGACGTTATAAAACGTCTTATGCACAGTGTCAAGGCTCCGCGGCTCGCGGCGAACCCGCTGCCCGGTCCCTCGCGCCGGTCGCCGTGCGGCACCAGGCCGCCGGCCGGTTCAATACGACTTATGACATCCCATCAGGACGCCGAGTCCCGCCTCGACCTGTCGGCCGCCGGTCTGCGCATCGAACGGGGCCGCACCCCGGCCACCGTGCAGCTCGCGGAGCAGATCAAGGCCCAGATCGTCAAGCAGCAGCTGCCGCCCGGCGCGCGGATGCCCACCGAGAAGGAGCTGATCGCGGAGTCCGGGCTGAGCCGGATCACCGTCCGGGCCGCGGTGGGCGTCCTCGAATCCCAGGGCTGGGTGGTGCGCAAACAAGGGCTGGGCACGTTCGTGTCCGAACCGCGCGACCAGGAGCTGTCCTCCGGTGTCCGCACGATCACCGAGGTCCTGCTCGACCGCGGCGTCACCCCGCGCATCGACGTCCTGAGCTTCGGGATCGAACCCGCGCCGGCTCCCGTCGCCCAGGTCCTTGGCGAACCGGAAGTGCTCACCATCCGCCGCCGATACAGCGACAGCGAACAGCCGGTGGCGCTGGTGACGATCCACCTCCCGGCCCGGGTCGCCGAGGCCGCGGAACCCCTGCGGTCGGCCGAGCCCGCGACCGAAACCACGTACACGATGTGGGAACAGCGCCTGGGCACCCGCATCGCCGAAGCCCGGCACGAGATCCACGCGGCCGGCGCCTCCGCGGAAGTCGCGGCGGCACTGGAAATCGACGAGGGCGCCCCGGTCCTCGTCCTCGACCGGGTCAGCTTCGACCACGAGAACCGTCCGCTGGAGGTCGTGGTCTTCCACTACCGGCCGGAACGCTACGGCTTCGCCGTGACCCTCCCCCGGGTCCTGTCCGGCAGCCCGGCCGGGATGACCGACCGAACAGAAAGGCAGTCCCCATGACCGATCCCGTCCGCCCGCACGCCGGGCTGATCCTCGCCCTGACCATCCGCGGCCTGTCCGTGGGCGCTTACCCGGACATGGCCCGCGTGGCCAAAACCGCGGAGTCCCACGGGTTCGGCTCGGTGTGGCTGTGCGACCACTTCCTGACCCTCAGCCCGGACGACTACGTC
This sequence comes from Amycolatopsis silviterrae, assembly GCF_042684085.1. Classification (NCBI taxonomy): domain Bacteria; kingdom Bacillati; phylum Actinomycetota; class Actinomycetes; order Pseudonocardiales; family Pseudonocardiaceae; genus Amycolatopsis; species Amycolatopsis silviterrae. Next base: position 296,662 of record NZ_JBHUKS010000006.1, on the reverse strand, counting down.
CGGGACGCCGGGATCGCCGACAGTGCCGAAGCGGACGCGCCCGCCGAAGGCCCCTCCTCGATCCCCCTGCTCGAATGCTGGACGGCCTTGTCCGCGCTGTCCCGGGACACCACGACGCTGCGGCTGGGCACCAGCGTGCTGTGCAACTCCTACCGCCACCCCGCCGTCCTCGCCAAGATGGCCGCCACCCTCGACGTGATCTCGGACGGGCGGCTGGACCTCGGCCTCGGCGCGGGCTGGTTCCAGCAGGAATTCGAAGCCTACGGAATCCCGTTCCCGTCGACCGGCGACCGGGTCTCCGCGCTTGCCGAGTCGCTCCAGGTGCTGCGCAGCGTCTGGACCGAGCCGAACCCCCGCTTCCACGGGAAGTTCTACGAGATCGACGGCGCGATCTGCGACCCGCCGCCGGTGCAGCGGCCGCACCCTCCCTTGTGGATCGGCGGGGAAGGCGCGCGGGTCAGCCGCATCGCCGTCCGGCACGCGAACGGGATCAACGTCCGGTGGTGGGCTGCCGCGAAATGCGCCGAACGCCGTGCGCTGCTCGACCGCGAGTGCGAGGCGATCGGCCGCGACCCGGCCACTCTTGAGCTGTCGCTGACGACGCTGATCGCCCCCACCGAGTCGGCCGCGGAGCAGGAACAGCTGCGCGCGCGGTTCAAGTCGATCCCCGAAAGCGGTCTCATCACCGGCTCTCCCGAAGCCTGTCTCGAACGGCTTCGCGAATACCAGGACGCGGGAATCAACCACTTCCTCTTCACGATTCCCGACGTGGCGGAATCGGACCGTCTCGACGTCGTCGGCGAGCAGATCCTGCCGCACCTGTCCGCCTGAGCCCGCCCGCACCGCAGAAAGCGAGCCCCATCATGCCTTCCGAGGAATACCTCCGCCCGACCGCGTACATCGACTCGGACCACCCGCTCGTCGTCGCCACCGCCCGCGAACTCACCGCGGGCGCGACGACCGAGGTCGAACGACTCGGCCGCATCTACCACTACGTCCGCGACCTGCCCTACGACATCCTCGCCTCGTTCCGCTATCTCGCGCAGGGCCACACCGCCGCGAGCGCGGTGCTCGAGCACGGCGTCGCCTTCTGCATGGGCAAAGCAAGCTCGTTCGTCGCCCTGTCCCGCGCGGCGGGAATCCCGGCGCGCGTCGCCTTCCAGGCACTGGACGCGCCGAAAATGGAGTTCCTCTCCCCCGAGGTCCGCGTGCTGTGGGGCGGGCCGGCCGGACGCCCGCTGCCGTGGCACTCGCTCGGCGAAGCCTTCGTCGACGGCCGCTGGGTCAAGCTCGACGCCACCATCGACGCACCCACCGCGGCCCGGCTCGGGAAGCCCTACACCGTCGCTTACGACGGCCGCACCGACATCCCGACCGTCGAAGGGCCGGTGCTGCGCGAAAACGGCAGCTACGCGGACTACCCCGCCGAGGTCGCGGACTGGTACCTGCGGGTCTCTCGCGAGGTCCTCGACGCGCTCGGCGACCCGGCCGCGCACGACCGGGTCGCCGCCGACGACGTCCTCTGGAGCGGCCCGGACCCCGAAGCGGTGAACAGCCAAGCCGTCGCCTGACTTCCCCCACCGACCCGAGGAGCACCCCCATGCCCGCTCGCCAGATCACCTCCGTCAACCCTGCTACCGAGCAAGTGCTAGCTCAGTTCGACCCGCACACCCCGGCACAGATCGAAACCGCACTCGCCCGCGCCACCACCGCCGCCAGCCAATGGCGGGCAACACCGATCGAAGACCGAGCCCAGCACCTCCAGCGCGCCGCCGCCGTGCTGCGCGCCGACCGGGACCGGCTTGCCGCGCTGATCACCGAGGAGATGGGCAAGCCCATCGCCGAAGCGGAAGCCGAGGTCGAGAAGTGCGCGTGGTGCTGCGACTACTACGCGTCCGAAGGCCCGGCGCTGCTGGCCAGCCAGCCCGTCGCGACCGCTGCCGCGCGTAGCCACGTCGCCTACGACCCGCTCGGCTTGGTGCTCGCCGTGATGCCCTGGAACTTCCCGCTCTGGCAAGTGTTCCGCTTCGCGCCGCCGGCCCTGCTCGCGGGCAACGGTGCGGTCCTGAAGCACGCGTCGAACGTCCCGCGCTGCGCGCTCGCGATCGCCGACGTCTGGGACCGGGCCGGCTGCCCGCCGGGTCTGTTCAGCACCCTGCTCGTCGGTCCGGACGCCGTGCCCGGCCTCATCGCCGACGACCGAGTCCACGCGCTGACTCTCACCGGTTCCACCGAGGTCGGCGCCACCGTCGCCGCGATGGCAGCGCAGCACCTCAAACCGCAGGTGCTCGAACTCGGCGGCTCCGACCCGTTCATCGTGCTCGCCGACGCCGACGTGCCAGCCGCCGCCGCGGCAGCGGTCACCGCGCGCATGCTCAACTCCGGGCAGAGCTGCATCTCCGCCAAGCGTTTCATCGTCGAAGACGCCGTCGCCGACGATTTCACCGAAGCGTTCGCGGCCGGTGTCGCCGCATTGACCGTCGGCGATCCCTTCGATCGCGAGACCCGCGTCGGCCCGCTCGCCCGGGCTGGCATTCGCGCCGACCTGATCGACCAGGTCGCCCGCAGTGTCGCGGCCGGAGCCCGCGTCGTGACCGGCGGCACCGTCCCGGACGGGCCCGGTTTCTATTACCAGCCAGCGGTTCTCGATCAGGTCAGTCCGGAGATGGCAGTCGCGGCGGAAGAAACGTTCGGCCCCGTCGCCGCTGTCGTGCGCGCGAAGGACGCGGCCGAAGCCGTCGACCTCGCCAACGCCACCGAGTTCGGTCTCGGCGCCGCGCTGTGGACGAGCGACCTTGACCGGGCCGACCGCATCGTTCCCCGCCTCGACGCCGGAGCGGTCTTCGTCAACGGGATCGTCGCCTCCGACCCCCGCCTGCCGTTCGGCGGCGTCAAGCGCAGCGGCTACGGACGCGAACTCGGTGCCTTCGGGCTCCGGCAGTTCACCAACGTCAAGAGCGTCTGGGTCGGGCCCGCCCAGAACGGCCAGGACAGCCCGCTCAGCGAATGAACTCCCCCGCACCCCGACGAAAGCGACCTCCCATGCATCCACATTCGCCGAACCTAGAAACCGTCGCCATCGTCGGCGGCACCGGAGCGCTCGGCTTCGGGCTCGCGACCCGGTGGGCGCACGCCGGCGTCCAGGTGAAAATCGGTTCTCGCCGCGCGGACGCCGCGAAGGCCGCCGCGGCGCACCTACCCGGGGCGTCCGGCGGCGAGAACGCCGAGATGATCAAAGACGCGCCCGTTGTCGTCGTCGCGGTGCCCTTCAGCGCGCACATCGAAACCGTCCGGACGATCGCCGGCGTCATTCAGCCGGGCCAGCTGCTGATCGACACGACCGCGCCGATGGTGCCCGGACGGCGTGGCCTACGCCCCATCACCCCCTGGGCGGGCTCGGCGGCGGAGCAGGCGCAGGACCTGTTGCCAGCCGGTGCTTCCGTCGTCTCCGCGCTGCAGACCGTCAGCGCCGCGACGTTGCGGGACACCGCACAGCACCTTGACGAGGACGTGTTGCTCTGTGGCGACAAGAAGGCGGACAAGGAGGCCGCGGCGGCGCTGATCGCCCGGATCCCGGGTCTTCGGGCGATCGACTGCGGCCCGCTGGACCTGAGCGGAGTCTGCGAGCGGATGACCGCTTTGCTGATCGGAGTCAACCGGCGCTACCGGACCCACGCCGGCATCCGGCTCACCGGGCTGTCCGCGCCCAAGCTCGAACAGCCCGCGTGATTCCGCGGAAAGTCCGTGAGGGGAACCCTCACGGACTCTGATTCCCAACGCCAGGAACTTAAGGCGACGCCGCACCTGTCGACCGCCCACAAAGGACGCCAACGCCCGATTAATCCCCGCGTGACCGGGTGTGCGGGGCTGTGAGGGCCTCCCTGAGGGAATCTGATTCCCTCAGGGTTCCCCTCACGGACTCGGGGAAAAAGGCGGGCGCGACGCCACGCGGCTTAAGTTCCTGGCACTGGCGCTAATGCGGCCGGAACCCCCGCCCCGTCTTGACGCCGAAGTACCCGGCCGCCACGAACTCCGCGAGGTGGCCGGCGGGCGCCAGGCCCGGGCTGTCGAAGGACTCGTGCAGGCGTTGCTGGATCGCCAGCGAGACGTCGAGGCCGACGACGTCCAGCAGCCGGATCGGGCCGAGCGGGTAGCCGTAGGCCTGGGTCATCACGTCGTCGAGCGCGTCCAGGGTGGCCTGCCGGTCCTGGATCAGGGTCACCGCGCGGTTGAGGTACGGGAACAACAGCGCGTTGACGATGAACCCGGCCCGGTCGGAGCAGTGCACCGGCACCTTGCCGAGGGACCGCACGAGGTCGCCCGCCGCGGCGGTCACCGCCTTGTCGGTGAGGACGGTGTGCACTACTTCGACGAGCTTCATGGCGGGCGCGGGGTTGAAGAAGTGCATTCCCAGCACTTGTTCGGGGCGGGTCGTGGCGAGGGCGCTGTCGAGCACGGGCAGGCTGGAGGTCGAGGTGGCCAGCACGGCTTCCGGCTGCACCACCTTGTCCAGTGCGGCGAACACCGAGCGCTTCGTCTCGATGTCCTCCGAGACGGCTTCCACCACCAGGTCGCAGTCGGCGAGCGCGTCGTAGTCGACCGCTCCGGCGAGCCGTCCCACCGCGGCTGCCATGTCCTCGGCGGAAAGCTTGCCGGCGGCCACCCGCTTGGACAGCGAGCGCTCGATGGCCGCCCTCGCCTCGTTTACCCGCGTCCCGCTTCGGCCCAGCAGCGTGGTCGAATGGCCGTGCTGCGCGAACACCGACGCGATTCCGGTGCCCATCGTTCCCGCGCCGACCACGCCGATCCGCAGGGGCGGGTGTCGTGGGGCGGCGGCCGGTTTCGGCGGAGTTTCTCGGTCGTACGAGTGGAATCCCTGCCCGGATTTGCGGCCAAGTACGCCCTCGCGGTGCATCCGGGCGAGGATCGGGGCCGGTGCGAAACTCGCGTCGCCGGTGCGGTCGGCGAGCGCGGTGAGCGAGCGGACCACGTTGTCGACCCCGATCAGGTCGATCCGCCGCAGCGGCCCATGGCGCAGGCCGCACCCGAGTTCCATCGCGGTGTCGATGTCCTCGCACGACGCGTACCCGGAGCCGTACATCCGGGCCGCGTCGTTGAGGTAGCGCAGCAGCAGGCCGGCCCCGGTGAACCCGGGCTGGTCGTTCTGCCACAAGGGAACGCAGCCGAGCGAGCGCACCAGGTCGTCCACTCGCTGACGAACGCCTTGGTCTGTCACCGGCGTCGACACCAGCTCGGTGCCGCCGATCGTCTCCCCCGCCGCAGGAACGTCCAGTTGCAGGCCGACCGTGCGTTCCAGGGCACCGATCTTGGCGCCGATCTCCGTGACGGAGAACCCGGTCGTCGTCGCCACGAACACGGCGTCCGGGGTGCACCGCGCGACTGCGGTGCGCAGGACGTCCACCTTGACGTCGAGCGCTTCCGGGACCGCCTCGACGACCAGATCGGCTTGCGACAGCAGGCTCGGGTCCGTCGTGCAGGTGATCCGGTCGCGGGCTGAGTCGTCGGCCACCGCTGCGCGGACCTTTTCCCGTCCTCTCGCCAGTGCGTCCGCGTCCACCTCCGTCCCGACCACCCGGTGGCCCGCCTTGGCCAGCTGCGCGACCAGCGTGGCCCCGACCTCGCCCAGGCCGAACACCCAGACCAGGGAAAACGGTGGTGTCATCGCAGGTCCTCCCTTATCGCGGCCGTCATCGACCGCACCATCGGGGACAGCTGGTCGTTGAGGTAGAAGTGGCCGCCCGGATAGGTGGTGAGGCTGAACTCCCCGACGGTGTGGTCCCGCCATGCCTCTGCCTCGTCGAGCGACACCTTCGGGTCCGTCTGTCCGATGTGGACATGAATCGCGGTGCGCAGCGGAGCGGCGGGCTGCCACCGGTAGGTCTCGGCGGCCCGGTAGTCGCCGCGCACCTCCGGCAGGATCATCCGGACGATCTCCTCGTCGGCGAGAACCCGCGCGTCGGTGCCGGCGAGTCTCTTCATCTCGGCGACGAGCGCGCTGTCGTCGAGGGTGTGCACGCGCTCGTCGCGATGCCGGGACGGGGCCCGCCGCCCGCTCGCGAACAGCGCCAGCGGGTACACCGACCTCGCCTCCAGCCGGGCGGCCACCTCGAAGGCGACCGAGGCGCCCATGCTGTGGCCGAACAGGGCGATCGGCCGGTCGGCGCAGCCGAGCACCGGTTCGAGCACCGCGTCGGCGATCGCCGCCACGCTGGGCAGCAGCGGCTCTTTCCGCCGGTCCTGCCGTCCCGGGTACTGGATCGACACGACCTCGACCTGCGGCCCGAACCGCTCCGACAGGGCGACGTAGGCGCTCGCGGAACCTCCCGCGTGCGGGAAGCACACCAGCCGCACGGGCGCGTCCGGCACGGGGTGGAACCGCCTCGTCCACCGGTCGGCTTCGACGTCTTGCGCCACTCCTGCTCCTTGCTGAGAAGTCCGGTCTGCTCCAGGTCAGTCCGGCCACGGGTCGTCGTCGAGGTGGCTGTCGCCGATCCCGACGCATTCGACGTGGTCCTCGTCGATCCAGGTCGCGGGCCAGCTTTCCGCCACGGTGACCGGCTCCTCGTCTTCGTCTTCGGCATTCATCGGGAAAACTCCGCGGGGAGGGTTACGCGGTGGTGCCTTCCGGAAACTGGAAGGCACCGACTTCCGGCCTGGTCAACGGGATCACCTTGCGGCTGGAGAACTTCCACTCGCCGTTCTCGCGCACGTAGTGGTCCTGGTAGTACGCGGTGGCCCGGGAAGCCCCGCCGGCCCGCACGTCGCCCTGGGCGAAGACGTGGCAGGTGCCGGAAGCCCTGGTCTCGGAAAGGTCGGTGATGACGTGATTGGCCGTCAGATGGCACAGATTCTCCATCTGCCCGTAAATGTCGTTCTCGAAGTGTTTCCGGATCTCGTCTTTCCCGACGGCCTTTCCCAGCTCGAAGTCTTCCTCGTCGAAAACCGGATTGTCGTCGCTCCACAGCTCCATCAGAAGATCGAACTGGCGGGTGTCGAGCCGGTACGCGTATTTCGCCGTCAGCTCGATGATGTCGAGCCGATGGGCGACCAGCGCGAGTGCGCTCTGTGTCATGGGGACTGTCCTTATCGCAATTTGTTGGGGATCATCATTCCGGCGTCCACCGGAAGCGTGATCCCGGTGATGTTCCGCGCCTCGTCCGAGGCCAGGTACAGGACCGCGTCGCTGACTTCCCGCGGGTCGATCCAGCCGGTGGGCAGCGCGCTCAGTTCTTTCATGACATTGTCCGCGGCTTCGGGCGTCGGGTCCTCGACCTCGGGCAGGTACATTTTCCGCATCGTGGCGTTGTTGACCATCGGCGTGTCGACGTTGCCCGGGTTCACCGAATTCACCCGGATGTTGTGCGGCGCCAGCTCGACCGCCAGCGCGCGCATCAACCCGACCACGCCGTGCTTGGACGCGGTGTAGTGCGCCATGGTCGGCACGCCGATCAGCCCGGACACCGAACTGACGAAGACAATCGACCCGCCCTCGTTCCGTTCGAGCATGCGGGGAATCACCGCTTTCACGGTTTTCCACGAGCCCGTCAGGTTGACGTCGATCATTTCCTGCCAGGTCTCTTCGGAAAGCTCCCAGGCGAACCCGAAGCTGGATATCCCGGCATTCGCGCAGACGACGTCGATGTGGCCGAACTCGGCGATCGCCTCGTCCACCACGCCCTGCAAGGCCGGGAGGTCGCGCGTGTCCGCCTGGCGCGCGATGACCCGCCGGCCCAGCTTTTCGACCAGCTGCGCCGTCGAGGCGAGATCCTGGCCGTCCGCGCCCGGATGCGGTGCGGTTTCCAGCTCCGCGCACAGGTCGACGGCGACGATGTCGGCCCCTTCTTCGGCGAGCCGCACCGCGTGCGAACGGCCCATTCCGCGCGCGGCTCCGGTGATCAGGGCGACTTTCCCCGCCATCCGGCCGGTCATTCGGCGGTCGCGAACATGATCAGCTTGACGTCGGCGCCTTCTTCCTTGCCGAGGTCGTACGGACGCCAGGCCATGAACCCGGTCTGGCCGAGGTACCGGCCGCTGACGCCGACGCTCGGGTAATAGGCCCAGCCCCCGGACAGCAGGGAGCCCAGATCGATCCACCCGGCGACCCGGATCGTCCCGGACCCGTCCTCGAAGACGACCTCGTTGGTCAGGTAGGCCATGAACTGCTGGTCGGATTCCCGCCGGTAGAGCACCTTGTACCCGCCGGAGGTGGTGGCCACCTTTTCCCCGGACTTGGTGAACAGCGCGTGTTCGTAGCTGCCGCTCTGGCCGACCTGGATGTTCTGCAGGTCCTCGATGTCCGTGGTGGCGCTGATCGTCGTCTCGACCAGGTCCTCGTAACTGTTGAGCATGATGTCTCCCCTTTTCCGGTCGAGCGGTTCAGATCTTGCGGTAGACGTCTTTGAGCACGATTTTCCCGTCGCGCAGGACGAAAAGGTCGACGCCGCGGTTGAGCACCTTCCCGGCTTCGGTCTCCACGGTCCACCGGACCAGTCCCAGGTCCTCGCCGAGCATGATCGGCGCTTCGAATTTCGCGTCGGTGCCGGAGGCGAGCATTTTCTCGCGCATCGCGTTCATTCCGCGCATCAGGTCGCCGAGCTGGTTCTTGGCGTGCGCCGTGCCGACCCCGTCCCCGTCGGGCGTGATCCACTGGCCGTCGTCGGCGAAACACTCGACGGCGGCCTCGACGTCACCCGCACCCGAAGTCTTGAAGAACCGTTCGATCACTTCTGCGGACATAGCTCCGCTCCATTCTCTTTGTCGAAAGTGGTCATGCGTGCAATTTCACCGGCAGCCGCTCCAGACCGCGGAACTGCAGGGTGTAACGCCAGTTCAGCTCGTCCAGTGGTGCCGCCGCTTCCCAGCGCGGGAACCTTTCCAGCAGCCGCGACAGCACGATCTCGCCTTCAAGCCGGGCGAGCGGCGCGCCGACGCAATGATGGATGCCGTGCCCGAAAGCCAGGTGTGCGGCCGCATTCCGGCGGATGTCCAGCCGGTCCGGTTCGGCGAACCGATCCGGGTCCCGATTGGCCGAGCACAGCGCCAAAAATACCACCTCGCCGGCGGGTACGACAGTACCACCGATTTCCACGGATTCGGTGGTGTAGCGCAAAGTGGAAAGATTCAGCGGGCTTTCATAGCGCAGAAACTCCTCTACAGCGTTCGGCAGCAGAGCAGCGTCCCCGCGCAGCAGTTCCAGCTGTTCTGGGTGCTTCAGCAAAGCGTACACCGAACTGCTGATCAAGTTCGCAGTCGTCTCGTACCCCGCGTTCATCATCAAGAAGATGGTGGAAAGAAGTTCGGACTCGTCGAATCGCTCCTCGTTGCCCGGATCGGTCATCGCGTTGATCAGGTCGTCCGCGGTGTCCTGCCTCGCCGCTTTCTCGGCGATCAAATCGCGGAAGTACTCGAACGACGCCATGTACGCCCGGTACTTGTCCGACGGTTCCGAATCGACACTGGTCAGCGTGCGATTCCACCGGCGGAGATCGTGATGGGCGGCGCGGGGCACGCCGAGCAATTCGCCGATCACCGCGATGGGAATGGCCATCGCCACCTGCTCCACCAGGTCGATCTCGGCGCCGGCGGGGATCGACCCGAGCACCTCGTCGGTGATTTCCTCGATCCGCGGGCGCAGGTTCTCGGTCCGGCGCATCGTGAACGCCCTGCCGAACATCCGGCGCAGCCGCGAATGCCGCGGCGGATCGCTGAACAGCATGCTCTCCGACGTGATCGCCTCGCCCGAGACGTCCTCCGTGCTGTGCTTGGCGATGACCGGCGCGGCGCCCCCGGCCGCTTTCGAGAGCCGGGGATCGGCCAGCAGCCGGCGCACGTCGTCGTACTCGGTGACCAGCCATGCGTGCAGTCCGGTGCTCAACGTCTTGATGACGAGCCGCCGCGGGCCTTTCCCGGCACGCATCTCCCGGTAGGCCAGGTACGGGTCCTGGATGAATTCCCAGCTCAGCAGGTCGGCCTCGGTTAACTCAGTCATAGCGGGTGTCCTTAAAGTGTCGGAGGAATCAGCGGTGCTGGCCGGGACCGCCCAATTCCCGGTTGATGAAGTCGAACAATTCGTTGTCGTCGGCGTCCGCGATGAGCTGGCTCTGCTCGGAATGGCCGGCGAACGCGGCGGCCATTTTCTGGACTCGCCGCAGCACCTCGTCCTTGGCTGCCTCGTCGGTGACCGCCGAGAGCATCTCCTCCAGCCGGTCGAGTTCGGCCAGCGCGGATTCGGCCGGGTCGGCGTCCGCGCCGAACATCGCTGCCCGCAGGTAGTCGCGCAGCGCCAGCAGGGTCGGATGGTCGTAGGTGAGCGTCGCGGGCATCGCGAGCCCCGTCGCCGCGACGAGCCGGTTACGTAGTTCGACGGCGGCGAGCGAGTCGAAACCCAGTTCAGCGAACGGCTTGGTCGGCGAAAGGGCTTCGGTCGAGCTGTGCCCGAGCGCCTCGGCCACCTGCTCCCCTACCAGCTCCAGCAGCGCGGCGTCGCGTTCGTCCCCGCCCAGGGCGCCCAGCCGTGCCCAAGCCCCAGACCCGCCGCCGTCTGGCTCGGCGAGCCGATCCGCCGCCGAGAATGCCGCCTGATACTCGGGCAGGTCGCTGATCACCGCGCATTTGACGGTGCCCGCGGTCGCCTTGACGAAGCGGGTCCAGTCGACGTGCGTCATCGCGAGGTAGGTCTCGTCGTGGTCCAGCGCCCGCCGCAGCCCGGCCAGCGACTGGCCGGGATCCATCGCGTGCAGGCCCCGGCGGCTCGCCCGGTCAGTCGCGCCGGTGTCGTCGGCCATGCCTCCGCCGGCCAGCAGGCCCCAGCCGATCGTCGTGGCGGGCAGGCCGCGCGCCCGCCGGTGGTGGGCCAGTGCGTCGAGGAAGGCGTTCCCCGCCGCGTAATGCGACTGGCCGGGCGAGCCGATCAGACCGGCGGCCGAGGAGAACAGCACGAAGGCCGAGAGGTCCAGGTCCTGGGTCAGCTCGTGCAGGTTCCCCGCTCCGTCCACTTTGGACCGCAGCACGTGGTCCAGCCGGTCGAGGGTCAGCTCGGTGAGGACGCCGTCGTTGGCCACGCCCGCGCTGTGGAACACGGCCGTCAGCGGAAGGTCGTCGGGAAGATCCGCGAGCAAGGCCCGCACATCCTCCCGATCGGCGACATCGCAGGCGGCGATCGTGACCGCGGACCCCAAAGCGGTGAGATCGGCTTCGAGTTCGGCGGCACCCGGCGCTTCGCGGCCCCGGCGGGAGGTGAGCACGAGATGTGGCGCGCCCTGTTCGGCCAGCCAGCGCGCGGTGCGGGCGCCCAGACCGGTGAGGCCGCCGGTGACCAGCACGCTGCCCGACGGCCGCCAGTTCCGGCGCGGCAGCTCGTCCGGGTCGGCCCGGACCAGCCGGCCGCCGAGGACGACGCCGTCCCGCAGCGCGGCTTGTTCCCCGGTGCCGCCGTCGCCCAGCAGGCGGATCAGCGCGGCCGCCGAGGCGTCGTCGGGGGTGCCCGGCAGGTCGGCCAGGCCGCCCCAGCGGCCAGGGCGTTCCAGCGCGAGCGTCCGGCCGAGACCCCACAGCAGGGCTTGGCCGGGATGGTCGAGGCGGTCGCCGGGGACGGCGTGCACCGCGCCCTGGGTGAGGCACCACAGCGGCGCGTCGATCTCGCGGTCCTCCAGCGCCTGGACCAGGCTCACCGTCGCGGCCAGGCCGACCGGCACGCCCGGGTGCCCCGGGACGCGGGACTGTTCCGCCGCCAGGAGTGAGACCACCCCGGCGAGCGGCGGGTCGCCGAGCCGGTCCGCCAGGGTGGCCCGGTCCAGCTCGTGCTCACCGATCGCCAGGACGCGGACCTCGGCCCCGGCTGCGGTCATCGCCGCTTCGATCGACGCGGCCCAGTCGTCGCGGTGACCGGCGGGCACTGCCAGCAGCCAGGTGCCGGTGAGCGTGCCGTCGGCGCGGGTCGGGACCGGCCGCCAGCTCAGCCGGTACCGCCAGCTGTCGACCGTCGTCTTCTCGCGCTGGCCGAGGCGCCACCGGGTCAGGGCAGGCAGCACGGCACCGAGGCCGTCGCGTTCCTCTGTGGACAGTTCGGCGCTCAGCCCGTCGAGGTCGCCCTGTTCGACCAATCCCCAGAACCGGCTGTCCACGGTGTCCGCGCCGGTTGCCGCCGCGGCCGGGGTGTCCGGCCAGTAACGCTGGTGCTGGAACGCGTAGGTCGGCAGCGGGGTCCGTCCCGTGCCCGCCTTGGGGAACAGCGCAGACCAGTCGACCTCGACCCCGGCGGTGAACAGGGTGCTCAGCCCGGCGAGCACGGATTCGGTCTCGGGACGGCCTCGCCGGAGGCTGGGCGCCGCGACGACGCCGGGCGCGCATTCGCGGACCAGGCCGGTGAGGATCGCGTCCGGCCCCAGCTCCAGGAAACGGGTCGCCCCGCCGTCCCGGAGTTCGGCGACCAGGTCGGCGAACCGCACCGCGTCCCGGACGTGCCGCACCCAGTACTCGGGGGTGGCCACCTCGCCGCCGGTCATCGGGATCCGCGGCGGCCGGAAGTCCAGGTCTTCAAGCACAGCCCGGAATTCCGCGAGCATGGGGTCCATGAGCGGCGAGTGGAACGCGTGGCTGACGGCCAGCCGCTTCGTGCGGTATCCGGCGTCGGCGAGGTGTTGCCCGACCTCGGCGACGGCGAGTTCGGTGCCGGAAATGACCACCGACTGCGGGGTATTGACCGCGGCGATCGACACGGCCCCCTCCACGAGCAGCGGAGCCACCACGTCCTCGCCCGCGTTGACGGACAACATGGTTCCGCCGGGCGGGAGCGCCTGCATGAGCCGGGCCCGGGTCGTCACCAGCACGCAGGCGTCGGCCAGCGAAAGCACGCCCGACACGTGGGCGGCCGTGATCTCGCCGACGGAATGGCCGGTGACGAAGTCGGGCCGGATGCCCCAGGACTCGAACAGTCGGAAGAGCGCCACTTCGATGGCGAACAGCGCGGGCTGGGCGAACTCCGTGGCGTTCAGCCGGGCATCGTCCTCCGCGAAGACGATGTCCCGCAGCGACGGGTCTAGTGCCGCGCACACCTCGTCGAACGCGGCGGCGAAAACCGGGAAGTGGGCGTGGAGTTCGCGGCCCATCCCGGCTTGTTGCGCCCCCTGCCCGGTGAACACGACCGCCAGGCCACCGTTGGTGCCGGGTGCGGGGGTGTCGTCAGTGAACGCCGCGAGCCGGTCGCGCAGTTGGTCGCGGCCGTCGGCGAGAATCACCGCCCGGTGTTCATGCATCGCGCGGTCGGTGACCAGCGAACGCGCGACGTCGGCCACCGTCAGTTCGGGCCGTTCGGTCAGGTGGTCGTGGAGGCGCGCCGCCTGGGCGCGCAGGGCTTCCGGTCCTCGGGCCGACAGCACCACTGGGTGCACCGGCCTGGTCGCGGAGTCCTCGTCCGCGGGGACGTCGTCGGGTGCTTGTTCCAGGATGACGTGCGCGTTGGTTCCGCTGAGGCTGAACGCGGAAACGCCCGCCCGGCGCGGATGACCCGCTTCAGGCCACTCGCGCGACTGGTCCAGCAGCGCCACCCCGCCGGAGGACCAATCGACCTCGGGCGACGGGGTCTCGGCGTGCAGGGTCCGGGGCAGCACGCCGTGCCGCATCGCCATGATCATCTTGATGGCTCCGGCGGCACCGGCGGCGGCCTGCGAATGCCCGATGTTCGATTTGATCGAACCGAGCCACAGCGGGGCTTCGCGGTCGCGTCCGTAGGTGGCCAGGAGGGCTTGCGCCTCAATGGGATCGCCGAGCCGGGTCCCGGTGCCGTGTCCCTCCACCGCGTCGACCTCGTGCGCGGACAACCCGGCATTGGCCAGCGCGCCGCGGATGACGCGTTGCTGCGACGGGCCGCTCGGCGCGGTGAGGCCGTTGGAAGCGCCGTCCTGGTTCACCGCCGAGCCCGCCAGGACTGCCAGCACGCGATGGCCGTTGCGGCGGGCGTCGGAAAGCCGCTCCAGCACGAGCAGGCCCACGCCCTCCGCCCAGCCGGTGCCGTCCGCGCCAGCGCCGAAGGCCCGGCACCGGCCGTCCGGGGACAGGCCCCGCTGCCGCGCCATCTCCACGAACATGCCGGGGGTGGCCATCGTGGCGACGCCGCCGGTCAGCGCCAGCGAGCACTCGCCCGAGCGCAGTGCCTGGGCTGCCAGGTGCATGGCCACGAGCGAGGACGAACACGCCGTGTCGACGGAGACCGACGGCCCTTCGAAGCCGAATTCGTAGGACAGCCGCCCGGAAATGACGCTGGCCGCGTTGCCGGTCAGCACCCGGCCGCCGAAGTCGCGGGAGTCCTTGGCCAGCACGGCCGGGTAGTCACTCCCGTTCGCGCCCACGAACACCCCGACCGGGCCGCCGCGCAGGACCGACGGGACGATGCCCGCGTTCTCGAACGACTCCCAGGCCGTCTCCAGCAGCAACCGCTGCTGCGGGTCGATGGCGATCGCCTCGCGCGGCGAGATGCCGAAGAAGCCGGAGTCGAATTCGGCCAGGCGGTCGAGAAAACCGCCGCCCTGCGCGTACGTCGTGCCGGCGTGTTCGGGGTCCGGGTCGTAGAGGCCAGCCAGATCCCAGCCGCGGTCGGCCGGGAAGCCGGTGATCGCATCGCGGCCCTCGGCCACCAGCCGCCACAGTTCGTCGGGCGAGTTCACCCCGCCCGGGTAGCGGCAGGCCATGCCGACGATCGCGATCGGGTCGTCGGCTTTCGCGGCCACGTGTGCGGCCGGAGCGGTCTCGGTTTCGTCGCCCACCAGCGTGGACCGGACGAACTCGGCCAGCGCCTCAGGAGTCGGGTAGTCAAACACCAGCGTCGCCGGCAGCCGCAGCCCGGTGGCGGCGGTGAGCCGGTTGCGCAGTTCGATCGCGGTGAGCGAGTCGAACCCGACCTCGTAGAAGGCGCGGGTCATGTCGACCGACGCTCCGCTCGGATAGCCGAGCACCGCGGCGATCTGCTCGCGCACCAGCTCGGCGACAGAGGAACCGGTCAGCTCCAGTCCCCCGGACGACGCTCGCGCCGCGCGCCGGACCGGACGCCGCACCAGGCCGCGCAGCAGAGCGGGCACCGTGCCCGCCGACCGCACCGCGGCCAGGTCGAGGCGGGCGGCCATCACGTTCGGGCGAGCTAGATCCGCTGCCGCAGCCAGCGCTTCGAGGCCCTGGGCGGTCGGCATCGGCAGCATCCCGCCCCGCCCCATGCGAGCCACGTCGGTCTCGCTGAGGTTCTCGGTCATGCCGCCGTCCTCGCCCCACCAGCCCCAGCTGATCGAGACCGCGGGGAGGCCGTCGCGATTGCGCTCGACGGCCAGCGCGTCGAGGAAAGCGTTGGCAGCGGCGTAGTTCGCCTGGCCTGGTGCGCCGAAGGGTGCGGCGGAGGAGGAGAACAGCACGAACGCGGAGAGGTCCAGCTCCCGGGTCGCTTCGTGCAGATGCCATGCGCCGTCGACCTTGGGTGCGAGTACCGCGTCGACCCGGTCGCTGGTCAGGGCGCCGAACACGCCGTCGTCCAGCACCCCGGCGCAGTGCACCACCGCGGCGAGCGAGGGCGCTGCCGAGCGCACCATGGCCGCGACCTGCTCGCGGTCGGCGACATCGCAGGCGACGACGCGGACCGTGGCACCGAGTTCGGTCAGTTCGGCGGCGAGCTGGGCGGTCCGGGGCGATTCGGGGCCTTGTCGGGAGGCCAGCAGCAGGTGCCGCGCGTCGTGCTCGGTGACGAGGTAGCGGGCCACGTGCCCGGCTAGCACCCCGGAGGCACCGGTGATCAGCACGGTTCCGGCCGCCCACGAGGTGGCGTGCGCGGTATCGGTGGTGCCCACGCGCGCGAGCCGTGGGGCATAGAGCGCGCCGTCGCGCACCGAGACCTCCGGCTCGCCCGATTCCACGGCCGCCTGCAGCGCTGCAGTGGTGATCGTGTCGGCTTCGATGAGGACGATGCGGTCGGGGTTCTCCGACTGTGCCGAGCGCAGCAGGCCACGCACCGTCGCGCCGATCAGGCTGTCGGTCGTCACGACGGCCAGCCGGGAGGACTCCGAGGCTGGATCGGTCAGCCAGGTCTGCACCGAGTGGAGCACGTCGTTCACCGCTGTGTGGACATCGGCGGGACCGGTGGCCTCCCCCGGGACCGACATCGCCACAATGGGCGGGCCGTCCAGCACGAGGTCCTCGGACCGGCCGCATTCGACCCAGTTGATCTCGAACAGCGCGTCGTCGCGGGAAGCGCGGAGCTGGTCCGCGGAGACCGAGCGCGAGGACAGCGCTGCCACGCTGAAGACCGGAGCGCCGGTCACGTCGAAGGCATCCAGGGCGACCGTGTCGGTGGACACCGGCCGGACCCGGATGCGCAGTGCGGTCGCACCTGAAGCGAACAGTCGTACTCCCGCCCACGAGAACGGCACCAGCCCCTGCGGAGTGTCGGAGGTGAGGGCCCGGAGCACGCCGCCGTGCAGACCGGCGTCCAGCAACGCCGGGTGTACGCCGAAGCGCTCGACGTCCGTGCCCTCCGGCGGCAACGCCACCTCGGCGTACAGCTCCGCATCGCGTCGCCAACATGCCACCAGGCCCTGGAACGTCGGCCCGTAGTCGTGGCCCGCCTCGGCGAACAGGTCGTACGCGCCGTCGACGTCGACGGCCTCGGCTCCCGGCGGCGGCCACTCGGTGAGCGCGTCGGGGTCCGGTGTGCTTTCCGCAGACACCGTTCCGGTGGCGTGCTGGGTCCAGGGGAGATCGTCGTCGGGGCGGGCGGAGATCGTGATCTTCCGGCGGCCGTCCTCGTCGGGGGCTTCCACCACGATCTGCAGCGCGACTGCTTCGGAGATCAGCAGCGGGGCCTCGATCGTCAGCTCGTCCAGCAGGCTGCAGCCGACCTGTTCGGCGGCCCGCAGCGCCAGGTCCACGAACGCGGTGCCGGGCAGCAGGGCCTGTTTGAACAGCACGTGCTCCCGCAGCCACGGCTGGGTCCTCGGCACCAATCGGCCAGTCAGCAGCACGGCTTCCCCGCCCGCCATTTCCACTCCGGCCACCAGCAGCGGATGGTCGAGCGGATCGAGGCCGACGGCGGCGAGATCGGCCGGTGGTTCGGGGGCGTCGAGCCAGTACCGCTGGTGCTGGAACGCGTACGTGGGCAGCGAAGTGTGCCCAGCGCCAGTGCCGTCGAACACGGCCAGCCAGTCGACCTGCACTCCGGCGGTGA
The DNA here is from genome assembly GCF_042684085.1 of Amycolatopsis silviterrae. Classification (NCBI taxonomy): domain Bacteria; kingdom Bacillati; phylum Actinomycetota; class Actinomycetes; order Pseudonocardiales; family Pseudonocardiaceae; genus Amycolatopsis; species Amycolatopsis silviterrae. The sequence continues at coordinate 279,444 of NZ_JBHUKS010000006.1, read as the reverse complement.
ACAGCGTGCCGAGTCCGGTGAGCGCCGTCTCGGTTTCGTCGCGATCCCGGCGCAGGCTGGGGACCGCGACGACGTCCGGCTCGTCGAGACACTCGCGGATCGCACCGGTCAACGGCGCGTCGGGACCGATCTCCAGGAACCGGGTGACGCCGTCGCCGTGCAGTTCGGACACCCGGTCGGCGAACCGCACCGTGTCCCGCACGTGCCGCACCCAGTACTCCGGATCCGTCACCTCGCCGGCCAACGGAATGCGGGGCGGCTGGAACGCCAGATCTCGAACCACAGCACGGAATTCGTCCAGCATCGGGTCCATCAACGGCGAGTGGAACGCGTGGCTGACGGCGAGCTGTTTCGTGCGGTGCCCGTTCTCGGTCAAGCGCCGCACGATCTCGGCGACGGCCGCCTCATGCCCGGAGAGCACCACCGAACCGGGGGTGTTGACCGCGGCGATCGACACCGCGTCCGCGTACTCGGCGACCAGCGGAGCGACCACCTGCTCGCTGGCGGTCACCGAGACCATCACCCCGCCCGGGGCGAGCCGGGCCATCAGGCGGCCCCGCTCGGACACCAGCCGTCCCGCGTCCGGCAGCGACAGCACGCCGGCGACGTGCGCGGCCGCGATTTCGCCCACCGAATGACCGGTGAGGAAGTCCGGCCGGACGCCCCAGGACTCGTACAGCCGGAACAGCGCCACCTCAACCGCGAACAGCGCGGGCTGGGCGATTTCCGTGGAGTCGAGCCGGTTTCCCCCGTCGCCGAGGACGGCCTCCCGGACCGCCGGAGCCAGCTGCTCGCACGCCTCGTCAAACGCGGCCGTGAAAACCGGGAACTGTTGGTACAGCTGCGAACCCATGCCAGGGTGTTGCGACCCCTGGCCGGTGAACACCATCGCCAGCGAGCCCCGCCGGGCCACTCCCCCGTCCCCGAGCGCCGCCAACCGTTCCCATGCCTGCTCGCGGTCGCGGGCGAGCAGGACCACCCGGTGGTCGTGGGCGGCCCGTTCGGCCACCAGGGAATGGGCCACGTCCGCCAGCGCGACGTCGGGCCGGTCGCGCAGGTGGGCGGCCAGCCGATCGGCTTGGCCCCGCAGCGCTTCCGGTCCCCGGGCCGACAGGACGAGCGGCCAGGTCTCCAGCTCGGCGTGCTCAGACGCCGGGGCGGCGGGCTCGGCCGGGGGCTGTTCCAGGATGAGGTGCGCGTTGGTCCCGCTGACGCCGAAGGACGACACGCCCGCCCGGCGGGGACGGCCGCGGTCCGGCCATTCCCGGGCCCGGCCGAGCAGCGCGACCGCGCCGGAGGACCAGTCCACCTGCGGCGACGGAGTCTCCGCGTGCAGGGTCTTGGGCAGGATGCCGTGCCGCATCGCCAGGACCATCTTGATGGTGCCCGCGATGCCCGCCGCCGCCTGCGTGTGGCCGAGGTTCGACTTCACCGATCCCAGCCACAGCGGGTCGTCCTGGGTGTGCTCGCCGCCGTAAGCGGCCAGCAGCGCCTGCGCCTCGATCGGATCGCCCAGCCGGGTCCCGGTGCCGTGTCCCTCGACCACGTCCACATCGGACGCGGAAAGTCCGGCGTTGGCCAGCGCCTGGCGGATCACGCGCTGCTGGGACGGACCGTTGGGAGCGGTCAGCCCGTTCGACGCGCCGTCCTGGTTCAGCGCCGAGCCGGCCACCAGCGCGAGCACCTGGTGCCCGTTGCGGCGTGCGTCGGACAGCCGCTCCAGCACCACCAGGCCCGCGCCTTCCGACCAGCCGGTGCCGTCCGCGTCCGCGCCGTAGGCCCGGCACCGGCCGTCCGGGGAGTTCGCGCGCAGCCGGCTGTACTCGACGTACAGCTCGGGCGACGCCATCACCGCCACCCCGCCGGCCAGCGCGAGCGAGCACTCGCCCGTTCGCAGCGCCTGCGCCGCGAGATGCATGGAGACCAGGGATGACGAGCACGCCGTGTCCACGGTGACGGCGGGGCCCTCGAAGCCGAACTCGTAGGCGACCCGGCCCGACGCGATGCTGCCGGCGCTGCCGTTGCCCAGGTAGCCCTCGAATTCCTCGGGTTTGGTGTGCAGCCGCGAGTTGTAGTCGTGGTACATCAGCCCGACGAACACGCCGGTCGGGCCGCCGCGCAGCGAGGTGGGATCGATGCCCGCGTTTTCCAAGGACTCCCAGGCGGTTTCCAGCAGCAGCCGCTGCTGCGGGTCGATCGTGATCGCCTCGCGCGGCGAGATGCCGAAGAACCCGGGATCGAACTGGTCGGCGTCGTGCAGGAAGCCGCCCTCGCGGGTGTAGGTGGTCCCGTAGTGCTCGGGGTCCGGGTGGTAGAGCCCGTCCAGGTTCCAGCCCCGGTTGGTCGGGAACGCGCCGATCACGTCCCGTCCCTCGGCGACCACGTCCCAGAGGTCGTCGGGCGAGCTGATCCCGCCCGGGAAGCGGCAGGCCATGCCCACGATCGCGATCGGGTCCTCCGCAGCCTGGACCGCTGTCAGGCGGACGGCTGGCGTGGCCGCTCCGCCGCCGATCTCGTTCCGCACGAACTCGATCAGGGCGTCCGGGGAGGGGTAGTCGAAGATCAACGTGGCCGGGAGCCGGAGCCCGGTCGCCGCGTTGAGCTGGTTGCGCAGCTCTACCGCGGTCAGCGAGTCGAAGCCCAGTGCGGTGAAGGGCTGCCGGTCGTCGATCGCGGTGCCCGGGGAGTGTCCGAGCACGGCCGCGACTTGGGTGTGCACCAGTTCGGCGACGGCCTGATCGCGCTCCGCCGGTTCCAGTGCGGCCAGGCCCGCGACGGCCCGGCCCGCTTCGACGACCCGCCGCACCGGACGGCGCACCAGCCCGCGCAGCAGTCCCGGGACCTCGGAAAGACCGGCGAAGTCGAACGGAGCGGCGACGATGCGGCCCTGCCTGCGGACGGCCGCGTCGAACAGGGCGAGACCGAAGTCGTTGTCCAGCGGGCGAATACCGGTGCGGGCCATCCGGGCCCGGTCCTGGGTGCCGAGGTGGCTGCCCATTCCGCTGGCCTCGGCCCACCAGCCCCAGGCGATCGACACCGCGGGCAGGCCCAGCCGCCGCCGGTGTTCGGCCAGTTCGTCGGAGAACGCGTTGGCCGCCGCGTAGTTCGCCTGGCCGGCCGCGCCGAACGCCGCCGCGGCCGAGGAGAACAGCACGAACGCCGACAGCTCCGCGTCCTGGGTGGCCTCGTGCAGATGCCAGGCACCGTCCACTTTGGGCCGCAGCACCGCGTCGACCCGGTCGGGGGTCAGGGAGCCCACAGTGGCGTCGTCGAGCACGCCCGCGCAGTGCACCACCGCGCTGAGCTGGACCGAGCCGACTAGGTCCATTACCTCGTCTCGCACGGCCAGGTCGCACGCGGCCATCCGCACCGAGGCACCCGCCGCAGACAGCCGCTCGACCAGCTCGCTCGCCCCGGGAGCGGACGGACCGCGCCGCGACACCAACAGCAGCTGGCGCACGCCGCATTCGGTCACGAGGTGCTCGGCCACCAGCCCGGCCAGCACTCCGGAAGCGCCGGTCAGCAGCACGGTTCCGTTGCCCCACACCGATAACGGCTCATCGCGCTGCGGCTCGGCTTTGGTCAGCCGGGGCGACCACAGCCGTCCGTCCCGGACCGACACCTCCGGTTCGTCCGACTCGATCGCAGCCAGGACAAGCGAATCCGAGTCGGCGGACGCCTGCTCGACGAGCACCACCCGGTCCGGGTTCTCCGACTGCGCGGAGCGCACCAGACCGCCCACCGCCGCGCCCACGAGCCCGCCGCTGGTCACCACGACCAGCCGCGACTGCTCCCACCGGGCGTCGGCGAACCAGTCCTGCAGCACTCCCAGCGTGCTGTTCACCGCGGTGTGCACCGATTCCACCGTCGGCTGGCCGTCGGGAACGCGCAGCGCCACCACCTCGGGCAGCGGTGCGCCGAGGGCGGCCAGGCCGGACGGCGTGACCCAGCTGATCCGTCCTTCGGCGCTCGAACCGGTCTCGGCCGGTCCGCAGTCGACCCAGTCCAGCTCGAACAGCGCGTCGCCGGGCGCGGTGCCAGCGTCGCGCAGCTGCTCGGCGGACACCTCACGGGCGACCAGCGAGTCGACCCGGAGCACCGGACGGCCGGTGGTGTCGAACCCGTCGACCGACCACGAGGACGGGCCCGCCGTCGAGAACACGAGCCGCAAAGCCGTTGCACCCGAGGCGAAGAGCCGCACTCCGGACCACAGGAAGGGTGCCCGCACGCCGGAGTCGAGCTGGTCCACAGCGAGGCTGTGCTGGCCGGTGTCCAGGAGGGCCGGGTGCAGGCCGAACCGCGCCGCGTCGAGCCCCTCGGGCAGCTCCGCCTCGGCGAAGACCTGCTCCCCCTTCCGCCAGGCCCGGCGCAGTCCGGTAAAGGCGGGGCCGTAGTGGTAACCGAGCGCGGCGAGCCGCTCGTACGATCCGGCGACGTCCAGTTCGGTCGCTCCGGTCGGCGGCCAGGTCAAGCCGGTCGGCTCCGGCTCGGGTTCGTCGCTGGGCACCGCGCTCGCCTGCGCGTGCCGCGTCCACGAAGAGCCGGGTTCCGCTGGCCGCGAGTAGATCTCGATGGTGCGGCGGCCGTCTCCGTCGAGAGGGCCGACGAGAACCTGGATCACAACGTCGTGCTGGCTCGGCAGGATGAGCGGCGCTTCGAGGGTCAGCTCCTCCAACTGGTCGAGGCCCGCTTCGTCGGCCGCGCGGATCGCCAGTTCCAGGAACGCCGTGCCGGGCAGCAGCGGCTGGTCGAAGAGCGCGTGGTCGGCGAGCCACGGGTGCGCGTGCCGCGTGATCCGGCTGGTGAACAGGAATCCGGCGTCGCCTGCGAGCGCCGTCTTGGCACCGAGCAGCGGGTGGTCGGCTTGTTCGAGGCCGCTGGCGGCCAGGTTGCCTGGTGCGGACGCGGTCGGCCAGTAGCGCTGCCGTTGGAAGGCGTAGGTCGGCAGGTCGACCCGCCGAGCGCCAGCGAAGGCGTCGGACCAGTCCACGGTGAGCCCGGCCTGCCACGCGGCGGCGACCGAGCGAAGGAACCTGTCCGAGTCGTTCTCGCCGCGGCGGAGGGTCGCCAACACGGTCACGTCGACGCCGCGTTCCTCGGCGGTCTCCTGGATCGACGGGCCCAGCAGCGAGTGCGGGGCCACCTCCAGCAGCACGCGGTACTCGTCGGCCAGCAGGACGGCGGCGGTGTCGTGGAACCGCACCGGCTGCACGAGGTTGGTCAGCCAGTACCGGCCGTCCAGTTCGGTGCCTTCCACCCGGCGGGCGAGCGTCGTGGAGTAGTACGGCACCGAAGCGGTGGCCGGGCGAATGTCGTTCAGCAGCGCCAAAAGCTCGTCCTCGACCACTGCCATGTGCGGGGAGTGCGTCGGGTAGTCCATCGGGATGGGACGCGCGCGGACTCCGGCCGCCTCGTACTCGGCCCGCAGCGCGGCCACCCGGTCGGCCGGGCCGGTCAGCACGACGGAGCGCGGGCCGTTGATCGCGGTGACGTGCACGTCGGTCTGTCGTTCGACCTGCTCGGCTGGCAGGCCGACCCAGAGCGTCGCGTACCCGCTCATCCGGCCGGACACGCGCGCTCGCGCGGTCAGGACCCGGGCTGCGTCGTCGAGGGTGAGGATCCCGGCGATGTGCGCGGCCGCGACCTCCCCCACCGAGTGCGCGATCACCGCGGCGGGCACGACGCCTCGGGAGATCCAGAGCCGGGCCAGCGAAACCATGACCGCGAACAGCGTCGACTGGACCTCTTCAGCGGCATCGAGTTCGGAGGCCAGCAGATCGCGCAGGGTGCGGCCGTCCCAGTCCGCGTAGGGGGCCAGCGCCGCCTCGCACTCCGCCATGGCGGCGGCGAAGACCGGCGAGGAGTCCCACAGCTGCAACGCCATCCCGGCGTACTGGCCGCCCTGTCCCGGGAACACGAACACCGGGTCGGTGCCGGAGCTGACCGGTCCGGCGACCGGCGTGGTGCCCGCCGCCAGACCGTCCAATCCGGACAGCAGTTCGGTGGCGTCGGTGCCGAGCACCACGGCCCGGTGCTCCAGCGAAGAGCGGGCGCTGGCCAAGGAGAACGCCACGTCGGCCAGCTCCGCCGGGCCGGTCTCCCCCAGCGCCAGAAGGTGTTCGCGCAACCGCTCCGCCTGACCGCGCAGCGCCGCTTCGCCACGGCCGCTGAGCGGCAGTGCCAGCACGCGCGGCGAGTCGGATCGGTCCGTTGGTGCGTCGGCGGATTCCGGTGCCTGCTCCACGATGACGTGCGCGTTGGTCCCGCTCGCGCCGAACGACGACACCGCCGCCCGCCGGGGCCGTCCGGTCTCCGGCCACGGCTGGGCGTCGCCGAGCAGCCGGACCTGTCCGCTCTCCCAGTCGACGTGCTCGGAGGGCCGGTCCGCGTGCAGGGTCCGGGGCAGCAGGCCGTGCCGGATCGCGAGGATCATCTTGATCACGCTGCCGACCCCGGCGCCCGCCTGGGTGTGGCCGATGTTGGACTTGAGCGAGCCCAGCCAGAGCGGGGGGCTCTCCTCCCGGTCCCGGCCGTAGACCTGTTGCAGCGCCTTGATTTCGATCGGGTCGCCGAGCACCGTGCCGGTGCCGTGCCCGTCCACGGCGTCCACGTCGCCGGGGCGGAGGCCGGCGTTGGCCAGCGCCCGCCGGACGACCCGTTGCTGGGCAAGGCCGTTGGGCGCGGTGAGGCCGTTGGAGGCGCCGTCCTGGTTGATCGCCGAGCCGCGGAGCACGGCCAGCACGGGGTGGCCGTGCTGGCGGGCGGCGGAAAGCCGCTCCAGCACCAGCAGGCCGGCGCCCTCGGCGAAACCGGTCCCGTCGGCGCCCGCGCCGAACGCCTTGCACCGGCCGTCGGCGGACAGCCCTTGTTTGTCGAACTCCTGCAGGTCGACCGGGGTGGCCATGACAGTGGCCCCGCCGGCCAGCGCCAGCTCGCATTCCCCGGACCGCAGCGCCTGCGCGGCCAGGTGCATCGCCACCAGCGACGACGAACAAGCCGTGTCGACCGTCAGCGCGGGCCCTTCCAAGCCGAACTGGTAGGAGACCCGCCCGGCGAGCACCGCGGCGGAGGTCCCGGTGAGCAGGTAGCCGTCGGCCAGCTCGGCGCTGCCGCGGAGCAGGTCCGCGTAGTCCTGGTCGCTGGTGCCCGCGAACACGCCGGTTTGACTGCCGCGCAACGACTTCGGGTCGATCCCGGCCCGCTCCAGCGCTTCCCAGGTCAGTTCCAGCAGCAGCCGCTGCTGCGGGTCCATCGAGGCCGCCTCGCGCGGCGAGATGCCGAAGAACCCCGCGTCGAACTGCGCCACGTCGTCGAGGAAGCCGCCGCCGCGCACGTGCGTGGCGCCTTGACGGGTCGAATCCGGGTGCAGCAACGTGTCGAGGTCCCAGCCCCGGTCGGTCGGCAGCCCGGACACCGCGTCGCGCCCGCGGTCCACCAGGTCCCAGAGCTGGTGCGGCGAGCTGACGCCGCCCGGGTAGCGGCAGGCCATGCCGACCACGACGATCGGGTCGGCCGCGGACGCGGCGGCTGCGGTCGAGCCGGATTCCTCCTCGGCCGTGCCGGTCACCAGGCCGGTCAGGTACGCCGTCAGGGCAGCGGGCGTGGGGTAATCGAAGGCCAGCGTGCCGGGCAGCTGGAGATCGAGCGCCGAGTTCAGCCGGTCCCGCAGCTCCACCGCCGCGAGCGAGCTGAAGCCCAGGTCCTGGAAGGTGCGTTCGGCGTCGACCGCGGCTGGTGAATCGTGGCCCAGCACCAAGGCGATCGACGTCCGCACCAGGTCGCTCATGACCCGGCGCTGGTCCACGACGGCCAGCACGTCCGCGGCGGTGGTCTCCGGCTCGGGTGCGGGCGGGGCCGGGGCGACGGAGCCGTCGCGCGGCAGCCAGTGCCGATGCGGTTGGAAGGCGTAGGTCGGCAGGTCGACCCGCTGGCCCTCCTCAGGGAACAGCTCCGCCCAGCTCACCGCGCCGCCGCCGGCGAAGATGCGGCTGGTCGCGGCGAGCAGGGCGACTGCCTCGGGCCGGTCGCGGCGGGAGGCGGCCACAGCGGTCACCCGGCGGTCGCCGGGCAGGCATTCCCGGATCATGGCCGAGAGCACCGCGTCCGGTCCCAGTTCCAGGAACTGGGTGACGCCGCGCTCGTGCAGGGCGGCCACACTGTCGGCGAAGCGGACTTGCTCGCGGGCCTGCCGGACCCAGTACTCGGGCTCGCCGAGCGCGGCTGCGACGTCCACAGTGGACACCACCGGGATTTCGGGCGTGCCGAAGGAAAGCCCGGCGACGACGGCCCGGAAGTCCTCGAGCATCGGGTCCATCAGGTGCGAGTGGAACGCGTGACTGGTCGCGAGCCGGCGGGTCCGGTGGCCGGCGGCGGTCAGCTGGGCCACGACCTCGGCGACCGGTCCCTCCTCCCCGGACAGCACCACCGAACTGGGGCTGTTCACCGCCGCCACGGACACTCCGTCCGCGACCAGCGGGGCCACCACGTCCGGGGCGGCGTTCACCGCGACCATGACGCCGCCCGCCGGCAGCGCCTGCATCAACCGGCCGCGCGCCACGACCAGGCGAGCGGCGTCGGCGAGGGACAGCACGCCGGACACGTGCGCGGCGCTGATCTCGCCGATCGAGTGCCCGGCGACGAAGTCCGGGCGGATGCCCCACGACCGGACGAGCCGGAACAGGGCGACCTCGAAGGCGAACAGCGCCGGCTGGGCGAATTCGGTGCGGTCCAGCGCCGGGCCGCCGTCGGCCATCAGCTCGCGCAGCGACCGGCCCAGCAGCCCGTCGACCACACCGCAGACCTCGTCCAGCGCCGCGTCGAACACCGGGTACCGCTCCGCCAGCTCTCGCCCCATCGCGGCGCGTTGGGCGCCCTGACCGGTGAAGACGATCGCCAGCCGGCCTTCCGCGGCCCGGCCGACGTGCACCGCGGCGCTGTCTGTGCCGTCGGCCAGTGCGGACAGACCGGCCAGCAGGGCCTCCCGGCCCTCGGCGACTACCACCGCGCGGTCGGCCAGCATGGCGCGGGAAGTGACCAGGCTTCGCCCGAGGTCGGCCAGCTCCAGTTCCGGGTGCTGCTCAACGAAGGAGCGCAGCTTCTCGCCCTGGCCGCGCAGCCCGGCGGTGCCCCGGCCGGTCACCACGAACGGCCACGGACCGGTGCCAGCCCGCCGCATCGGCTCGGCCGCGACCGGGGTCTCGGGGGCCTGTTCCAGGATGACGTGGGCGTTGGTGCCGCTGATCCCGAACGACGACACCGCCGCGCGCCGGGGCTGGCCGCGGTCGGGCCACGGCCGCGAGTCGGCGAGGAGCCGGACCGTGCCCGCCGACCAGTCCACATGGGATGTCGGCCGCTGGGCGTGCAGCGTCCTGGGCAGCTCCCCGTGGAGCATCGCCATGACCATCTTGATCACGCCGCCGACGCCAGCCGCCGCCTGCGGGTGCCCGATGTTCGACTTCAGCGAGCCGATCCACAGCGGCGTTTCCGCCGTCCGCTCCCGGCCGTAGGCGGCCAGCAGCGCGCGGGCCTCGATCGGGTCGCCGAGCCGGGTGCCGGTGCCGTGCGCCTCGACCGCGTCGATGTCCGTCGAGGACACGCCGGCGTTGGCCAGCGCGGCCCGGATCACCTCGCGCTGGGCCGTGCCGTTCGGCGCGGTGAGGCCGTTGGAGGCGCCGTCCTGGTTGAGCGCGGATCCGGTCATGAGCGCCAGCACCTGGTGGCCGTTGCGCTGGGCGTCGGACAGGCGCTCGACCACGAGCACGCCCGCGCCTTCGCCCCAGCCCATGCCGTCGGCCTCGTCGCCGAAGGCCTTGCACCGGCCGTCCGGGGCGATCCCGCGCTGCCGGGCGAACTCGATCAGCGAAGCCGGGCCCGACATGATCGTCGCCCCGCCGGCCAGCGCGAGCGAGCACTCCCCCGAGCGCAGCGCCTGGGCCGCCAAGTGCAGCGCGACCAGCGACGAGGAGCACGCCGTGTCCACGGTGACCGCGGGCCCTTGCAGGCCGAGCGTGTAGGACAGCCGTCCGGAGACGACGCTGGCGATGTTGCCGGTGAGGACGTAGCCCTCGTAGGACGACGGCACCGTGCGCTGCGAGATGTAGTCCTGGTAGCTGACGCCGACGTACACGCCGGTCTTGCTTCCGCGTACCGCGTCGGCGCTGATTCCCGCTCGTTCCAGCGCTTCCCAGGAGGTCTCCAGCAGCAGCCGCTGATGCGGGTCCATCACGGTCGCCTCGCGCGGGGGGATGCCGAAGAACTCGTGGTCGAACCGGTCCGGCGACCGCAGGAAACCGCCGCCGCGGGAGTACGTCCGGCCCGTCTTCGCGGGGTCGGGATCGTAGAGTTCGCCCAGGTTCCAGCCGCGGTTCTCCGGGAAGCCGGTCACCGCGTCGGTGCCGTCGGCGACGAGCTGCCACAGGGCTTCGGGGCTGTCGGCGTCGCCCGGGAAGCGGCAGGCCATGCCGACGATGGCGATCGGCTCGCGGTTCCGCGCCTCGGTTTCGCCGAGCCGCTGCCGGATGCGCTCGTTCTCCTTGAGCGCGGTGCGCAGCGCGTCGACGAGTTCGTTCATGGACGGGGTGGTCATGAGGTCGGTCCCTCCGACTGGTCGCTCGCATCGGTTCGGCCGTATGCGGCGCGGATGAGATCAGCGGTGTCCATCGAGTCGATCTCGCTGGGGGGCACGGCGTCGTTCTCGCTCTCCTCGGTGTCCTCGGTGTCCTCGCCGAACAGCTCGGAATGCACGAGTTCGGCGACCGCGGCGGGCGTCGGGCAGTCGAAGACCAGCGTGGCGGGCAGTGGCACGCCGGTCGCCGCGGTGAGCCGGTTTCGGAGCCGCACGGCGGTGAGCGAGTCGAAACCGATCTCCTGGAAGCTGCGCCTTGACTCGACCGCGCCGAGGTCGGGGTAGCCGAGCACGGCCGCCACCGTGGACCGGACGAGTTCGGTCAGCGAATACCTCCGCTCGGCGGCGGGCAGGCCGTCGAGCCGCTCGCGCAGGTCGGTGTCGGCTGGCTGCTCGGCCTTCGCGGGGAGCAGTTCTTCGAGCAGCGAGACCGATCGGGTGCCGATCAGCTCGGCGGCGAACGAGGACCATTCGACGTCCGCCACGACCACGGCCGTCTCGTCGCGGTCGAGCACCTGGTCCATGACTTCGACGGCGTCGCGGGGAGCCATCGCGCGCACGCCACGGGCGGCGAGGCGTTGCTCCACTCCGTCGCGGTCGGCCAGCCCTGCGCCTTGCCAGAGTCCCCAGGCGATGGACGTCCCGGTCAGGCCGAGGGCCCGGCGGTGCGCGGCGAGTGCGTCCAGCGAGCTGTTCGCGGCGGCGTAGTTGGCTTGCCCAGCCGGGCCCGCCGTGCCGACGAAGGAGGAGAACAGGACGAAGTCGGCGAGGTTGTGGTCCCTTGTCAGCTCGTGCAGGTGCCAGGCAGCGGCCACCTTCGGGCGGAACACTCGCTCGAAGCGTTCCGGGGTGAGCCGGTCGATGATGCCGTCGTCGAGCACACCCGCGGTGTGCACGACTGTGGTCAGCGGATGCTCTGCGGGCCAGTTGGCCAACAGCTTGGCGAGCTGTGCCCGGTCGGCTGCGTCGCAGGCGACCACCGACACCGAAGCGCCCTGTTCGGTCAGCTCGGCGGCCAGTTCGGCTGCGCCGGGGGCGGCCGGGCCGCGACGGCTGGCCAGCACCAGGTGCCGGGTGCCGCGCCGGACGAGCCAGCGCGCCGCCTCCGCCCCGAGCGCGCCGGTGCCGCCGGTGACTAGCGCGCTGCGTTCGATCGGCTCACGCACCCGAGGCGCGGGTGCCGTGGCTCGCGTCAGCCTGCGGCAGAAGACCGCGCCGTCCCGCACCGCCAGCTCGCTCTCCTCATCGCCGAGCGCTTCGGCCAGCGCGGCGAGGTCCGTGTGGCCGACCTCGCGCGGCAGGTCGATGACGCCGCCCCACCGGTCGGGTTGCTCCAGCCCCGCGTGCCGGGCGAATCCCCACAGCGCAGCTTGCCGTGGCTGGGAAACGGGATCGCCCGGGCGGACTGCGACCGCATCCTGGGTCACGCACCAGATCGGAGTCGACAGGCCCGCCTGCACCAACGCGAGCGTGCGGGAAAGGCCAGCTGGCACGGATGCGGTGTCGGCCGTATCCATGGCCAGCAACGACAACACGCTCTCGGCCCGTTGGCCGTCCAGCTGATGACGGAGCGTCTCGGCATCTGTTCCTCGGGGCACCGCTATCCGGCTGACCTCGGCTCCCCGGGCGATCAGCGCCGCGATGGCCGGGTCGAGCCACGACGGCGCATCGACCTCCGCCGGTACCACGACTAGCCATCGGCCGGTGAGCGGTCGGCTCGGGTTTTCGGTGGGACGCCAGGTGACGCGGTACTGCCAGTCGGCCAGCGTCGTCTGCTGCTGGCTGCGCTCGCGCCACGACGACAGGGCCGGAAGCACGGCGCTCAGCGAAGACCGGCCTGCCTCGTCGGAGATGGCCAGTGCCGTGGTCAGCCCTTCGAGGTCGCCTTGGTCGACCATTTTCCAGAACCGGGCGTCGGTTTCGGTGCCAGTGGGTTTACGGGGCTCGATCCAGTAATGGGTGTGCTGGAAGGCGTAGGTGGGCAACCGCACCGGTTGCGCGCCCGAGGGGAACAGGCTGGACCACCGCACGGCGACGCCGCCCGCGTATGCCTCGGCGGCGTTGCGCAGGAATTCCCTTGCGCCGCCGTGGCCGCGCCGCAGCGAGCCGACCGTCGTGACCGAGGTCGCCTTGGCGTCGGCGAGTTCCTGGATCGCGTTGACGAGCACTGGGTGCGCGCCCACTTCGTGGAACGCCCGGTGCCCGTCGCCGAGCAGCTGCTCGACCACGTCCTCGAAACGCACCATCTCGCGCAGATTCCGGTACCAGTAGCCAGCATCCAGCTCCCGGCCGCGCAGCACCGACCCGGTGACCGTCGAGTAGAACGGAACCGTGCCGTCAGAGCACTCGACCGCGCCCAGCGTGTCGGCCAGTTCGGCCTGAATTTCTTCAACCACCGCGGAATGCGACGCGTAGTTGATCGGCACGCGCCGGACCCGCGCTCCCTCGGACTCCCAGACCGCGAGGAAGCGATCCAGCTCGGGGGTGGGTCCGGAGACCACTGTGGACAGTGGGCCGTTCACCGCGGCGACGCCGAGCTGTGGGTAGTCAGCCAGGCGTGCGCGCACCTCGTTCACGGCCCGGTTCACCCAGCCCATGCCGCCGTGGTTCTCCAACTGCCGAAGCACCCGAGAGCGCAGAGCCACGACGCGCGCGCCCTCGTTCAGGGACAACGCTTCCGCCGCCACCGCGGCGGCGAACTCTCCCTGGGAATGCCCGACGACCGCCGAGGGCCGGACGCCGAGTGCCGCCCAGAGACGGGACAACGCGACGCCGACCGCGAACGCCGCTGGCTGCACGACGTCGTCCCGGCCCAGGCTCGGCGCGCCGGGGGCTCCGGCGAGCACGTCCCGCAGCGAGAAACCGTCCCAGTCGACGTACGGCGCCAGGGCTTTGTCGCAGGTCTCCATCAGCTCCGCGAAGGTCGGGCTGCTCTCCCACAGCTCGATGCCCATCCCGAGCCATTGGCTGCCCTGCCCGGGGAACACGAAAACCGGGCCGGCGTGGCCGGTTTCGCCGGTTCCCGCCGCCACGAGGGCCGAGCTGTCCGCTTGACCGGCCGCGATCGCGTCCAGGCCCGCCAGCAGTTCGTCGCGGTGCTCGGCGATGATCACGGCTCGGTGGGAGTGCGAGGACTCGCGTTTCGCCAGTGCCGCGCCGAAACTGGCGAGGTCCGGCGAGTCGGCCAGCACGGCCCGTAAGCGGGCTGCCTGATCGGCCAACGCCGCCGATCCCCGGCCCGAGACGGGGAAAGCGGCTACGCCGAGCTGTGTCACCGCGTCCGCCTGCTGCGCCGCGGGCGGCTCCGGTGCCTGTTCGAGGATGACGTGCGCGTTCGTTCCGCTGATGCCGAAGGAAGAAACGCCAGCGCGGCGCGGTCGACCGGTCGTCGGCCAGTCTTGGTTGTCGTCGAGCAGGGCAACGGCACCCTGCGACCAGTCGATGAACGGCGAGGGTTGCTTGGCGTGCAAGGTTTTCGGCAGGACGCCGTGCCGCAGCGCCAGCACCATCTTGATGACGCCGCCGACCCCGGCGGCGGCCTGGGTGTGCCCGATGTTCGACTTCAACGACCCCAGCCACAGCGGCGATTCGGCCGGATGTGCCTGCCCGTAGGTGGCCAGCAGTGCCTGCGCCTCGATCGGGTCGCCCAGCCGGGTGCCGGTGCCATGTCCCTCGACCGCGTCGACGTCAGCCGCCGTCAGCGCGGCGCTGGCCAGCGCCTGGCGGATCACTCGCTGCTGGGAGGGCCCGTTCGGCGCGGTCAGGCCGTTCGACGCGCCGTCCGAGTTCACCGCGGAGCCTTTCAGCACCGCGAGTACTTCGTGGCCTTGCCGGCGCGCGTCCGACAAGCGTTCGAGCACCACGAGGCCGGCACCCTCGGCCCAGCCGGTGCCGTCCGCGTCTGCGCCGAACGCGCGGCAGCGGCCGTCCGGGGACAAAGCCCGCTGGTGGCCGAAATCGACGAACGTCATCGGAGTGGACATCACCGTGACCCCGCCCGCCAGCGCGAGCGAACACTCCCCCGATCGCAGTGCTTGTGCGGCCAAGTGCAGTGCCACCAGCGACGACGAGCACGCGGTGTCGACCGAGACGGCGGGCCCCTCCAGGCCGAACTGGTACGCCACCCGGCCGGAGAGCACGCTGCCCGCGCTGCCGGTCAGGACCGCTCCGCTGAGGTCGTCCGGCACGAGGTCCAGCGGCGGGGCGTAGTCGTGGTACATGACGCCGGAGAACACGCCGGTTGGGGTGCCGCGCAACGACTCCGCGTCGATACCCGCACGCTCGAACGCTTCCCACGCCACCTCCAGCAGCAACCGCTGCTGCGGGTCCATGGCCGTCGCCTCACGGGGTGAAATGCCGAAGAACCCGGCATCGAACTCGCCCGCGTCATGCAGAAAACCGCCACCACGCGCGTACGTCGTTCCTGGGTGATCCGGATCGGAGTGATACAGGCCCGCCACATCCCAGCCACGCGACTCCGGGAAACCGGTGATGCCGTCTCCGCCTTCAATAACCAGGTTCCACAAGTCCTCCGGAGAACTCACTCCGCCCGGGTAACGGCACGCCATTCCGACGATCACCACTGGATCGTCCTCTGGCGGCTTGGTCGTTTTCGGTGTCTCGCTGCTCGTGTACTCGCCGCGCAAGTGGTCGGCCAGGGCACGCGGGGTCGGGTGGTCGAAGACGGCGGTGGCGGACAACCGCAATCCGGTGGCCGCGTTGAGCCGGTTGCGCAGCTCGACGGCGGTGAGCGAGTCGAGCCCGGATTCCTTGAAGGTGCGGTCGATGCCGATCGAGTCGCGCCCGTCGTAACCGAGGACTCGGCCTGCCTCTGTGCGCACCAGTTCCAGCAGTCGCGCGGGCCGGGCAGGCGCGTCCTCGCGGTCTCGCCGGGGTGTGATCAGTTCGCGGAGCAGCGGGTGCACGTTTTCGCTTGCCGAAGCGGTGTCCAGCTTCAGTGGCACCAGCAGAGGTTCGCTCCGCCGGATGGCGGCGTCGAAGAGGGCGAGTCCCTCGGTCTCGGACAACGTCGCTACTCCGGACCGGGCCATCCGGTTGAGGTCTCCGGCGCTGAGGGCCGCAGCCATTCCGCCCTGCTGGTCCCACATTCCCCACGCCAGCGATGTGGCCGGGAGTCCTTGCCGGGCACGGTGGCGGGCGAGTGCGTCGAGGTAGGTGTTGGCGGCGGCGTAGTTGGCCTGGCCCGCCGCGCCGATCAGGCCGGAAATCGAGGAATACAGCACGAATGCCGACAGGGGCAGGTCTTCGGTGAGTTCGTGGAGGTTCTTGGCTGCCAACGCCTTCGGGCCCATCACTGCGTCGAGGCGTTCCGGACTCAGCTCCGTGAAGACTCCGTCGTCGAGCACGCCAGCGGTGTGGACCACGGCGGTGAGGGGGCGATCGGCAGGGAGGTCGCGAAGCAATGCGGCGAGCGCGTTGCGGTCAGCGACGTCGCAGGCTTCGGCGCGCACTTCCACGCCGAGCGCGGTCAGGTCGGCCACCAAGGCGCGCGCCTCGGGCGTGGCGGGGCCGCTGCGGCTCACCAGCAGCAGGCTCGTCACCCCGTGCGCGGTGGCCAGGTGCCGGGCGAGCAACCGGCCAAGCCTGCCGAACGCACCGGTCACCAGCACGGTTCCGCGCTCCGGCAGCGGCTTCTCCGCTGCGTCGGGTTCCAATCGGGTGAGACGCGGGACTCGAGCGCCCTCGGCGGACAGCGCGAGTTGCGG
The DNA here is from genome assembly GCF_042684085.1 of Amycolatopsis silviterrae. Taxonomy (NCBI): domain Bacteria; kingdom Bacillati; phylum Actinomycetota; class Actinomycetes; order Pseudonocardiales; family Pseudonocardiaceae; genus Amycolatopsis; species Amycolatopsis silviterrae. The sequence continues at coordinate 263,094 of NZ_JBHUKS010000006.1, read as the reverse complement.
CTCCCCCGTGGCCACCGCGGCGGCGAGCCGGTCGGCCCCCGCGTTGCCCGGCGCTACGTCGACGAGCACGATGCGGCCGGGGTGCTCGGACTGCGCGGACCGCAGGAGGCCCCAGACCGGCGCCTGGTCGAGATCACCGTCGGTGGTGACGACGACCAGCTGCGCGTCGGCCATCGTCTCGTCGGATAGCCAGTCCTGTGCCAGCCGCAGCATGTGGTGTACGCCGGAGTCCGCGACGGTGAGCACCTTGGCCGGCTTCGGCGCCCCCGCCGCCACTGCGGCCCGCAGCGAGGCGAGGTCGGCGTACCTGCGTTCGACGGCTACCGGCGGGTGCGGGTCCTGTCCCACCATCGCCCAGTCGTCGGTGCCGGGATGAGTGCCGATCTCCGTGGGCGGCCACGACACCTGGAACAGCGCGGCCTCGCCTTGCTCCGTCGGCGCGGCGGGCCTCAGGACCAGGGAGTCGATCGTCACGACCGGGTTGCCGTCGTGGTCGGCGAGCAGCAGGGCCACCGAGTCGGCGCCGGTTTTCTGAATACGGGCCCGCACCGCCGTCGGGACCGCGGTGTGCACGGTGACGCCGCTCCACGCGAACGGCACCAAGGTCTCGTCCGCGGTCTCGAACAGGCCAACCAGTGCGGCCTGGACTGCGGCGTCCAGGAGCGCGGGATGCGGGTCGAACCACTCGTCGCCGGATTCCGCCGCGATGTCGGCGAAGACCACGTCGGCGCCGCGGTGGATGGTGCGGAGTCCGCGGAAGGCTGGTCCGTAGTCGTATCCCCGGCGGGCGAGTTCCGCGTAGGCGGTGGTGATGTCGATGGGCTGGGCGTCGGGATCGGCGGTCCACTCGGGTGCTGATCCAGCCGGTGAGGCGAGGACGCCGTCCGCGTGCCGGGTCCAGGTGCCGTCTTCCGCTCGGGACAGCACGCGCAGCGCACGGCGACCGGTGCCGTCCGGTGCGTCGACTGCCAGCTGGAGCCGGGTTTCGCCGCGCTCCGGCACGGCCAGCGGGGTGTGTACGACGAGTTCTTCCACCACACCGGCACCGGTTCGCCGGGCGGCGTGCAAGGCCAGGGCGAGGAAGCCGGTTCCGGGCAGAATCGGGGCACCCGACACCACGTGGTCGGCCAGCCATGGCTGTTCGTCCAGGGACAGCACGAGGGTGTTGGCCGGGGCATCCAGCCAGTAGTGCTGGTGCTGGAAGGCGTAAGTGGGCAGTTCGGTGCGGTGGGCGCCGGTCCCGGTGAAGACCTCCGGCCAGTTGACGGGTACTCCGGCGGTGAACAAGCCGCCCAGCCCGGTCAGTGCCGATTCGACCTCGTCGCGGCCGTGTCGCAGGCTGGGGACGGCCGTGATGTCGTGGCCGTCCAGGCATTCCCGGATCAGCCCGGTGAGGACGGCGTCCGGACCCAGTTCGACGAACCGGGTCACGCCGCTCTCGTGCAGCTTCCCGACCGTGTCGGCGAATCGGACCGTGTCACGCACGTGCCGCACCCAATACTCCGGGTCCGCTATCGCCTCGTTCACCGTCTCGATCTGGGGCGGCCGGAACGTCAAGCCCGTGACCACGGCGCGGAAGTCATCCAGCATCGGCTCCATCAACGACGAATGGAACGCGTGGCTCACTGCCAGCCGCTTCGTCCGGAAACCCGTCAGCCGTCCGACTACCCGCTCCACCGCGGACTCGGTCCCGGAGATCACCACCGACGTCGGGCTGTTCACCGCGGCGATCGACACGTCCTGCCCGGCCACCAGTGGTGCGACCACGTCCTCGCCAGCGGCGACCGCGACCATCACCCCGGGCGCGAGCGCCTGCATCAACCGGCCCCGGGCGGTAACCAGCCGACAGGCGTCCTCCAGCGACAGCACCCCGGACACGTGAGCCGCCGCGATCTCGCCGACCGAGTGGCCGGTCACAAAGTCCGGGACCACGCCCCACGACTCGAACAACCTGAACAGCGCCACCTCAACGGCGAACAAGGCAGGCTGCGCGAACTCCGTCCGGTCCAAACCGGCGGCATCAACCGCACGCACCGACGGATCCAGAAACCCGCACACCTCGTCATAAGCCGCCGCGAACACCGGAAACCGGCCATACAACTGCTGGCCCATCCCGACCCGCTGCGAACCCTGACCGGTGAACACCACCGCCAACCGGCCCTCAACCACCACCGGATCCGCAACGGCCGACAAACGATCCAGCAACTGCTCTCGCCCGGAAGCGACCACCACCGCTCGATGCTCGTGAACGGTGCGATCAGTCACCAGCGAATACGCCAGATCCGTCAGCACCAGGTCGGGCCGCTCCAGCACATGCGACCGCAACCGGGCCGCCTGACCGCGCAACGCACCGATCCCGCGAGCCGAGAGCACAAACGGCAGGACCGAAGATTCCGGTGTCCGCGTCACCGAGGGTTCGTCGGCTGGCTGCTCCAGAATGACGTGCGCGTTCGTTCCGCTGATGCCGAAGGAGGACACTCCCGCCCGCCGGGGCCGTCCGGCATCCGGCCATTCCCGGGATTGGCTCAGCAACGCCACCCCGCCCGACGACCAGTCCACTTCGGTCGAGGGGTCCTCCGCGAACAGGGTTTTCGGCAGCACCCGGTGCCGCAGCGCCAGCACCATCTTGATGACCCCGGCGACGCCCGCCGCCGCCTGCGGATGTCCGATGTTCGACTTCACCGACCCGAGCCACAGGGGCGCGCTGTCGGTGTGCTCGCGCCCGTAGGTCGCCAGCAGGGCCTGGGCTTCGATCGGGTCGCCGAGCCGGGTGCCCGTGCCGTGGCCCTCCACCGCGTCGACGTCGGCGGCCCGCAGCCCGGCACTGGCCAACGCCTGCCGGATCACCCGCTGCTGCGACGGGCCGTTGGGTGCCGTGAGCCCGTTCGAAGCCCCGTCCTGGTTCACGGCCGAGCCCGCCAGCACCGCGAGCACCCGGTGCCCGTTGCGCCGCGCGTCGGACAGCCGTTCCAGCACCAGCAATCCGACGCCTTCGGACCAGCCCGTGCCGTCCGCGCCCGCGCCGAATGACCGGCACCGGCCGTCCGGGGACAACCCGCGCTGGCGCGCGAACTCGGTGAGGATCATGGGGGTGGCCATGACCGTGGCACCGCCGGCCAGTGCCAGCTCGCATTCCCCGGACCGCAAAGCCTGCGCCGCCAGGTGCAGCGCGACCAGCGATGACGAGCATGCGGTGTCGACCGTGATCGCGGGTCCTTCGAAGCCGAACTGGTACGCGATCCGCCCGGAGAGAACGCCGGGGGTCGTGCCGGTCAGCAGGTATCCGCTGGCGTCCGGTCCGGCAGTGCCGTATCCGTGCGGGGTGGCTCCCACCAGCACGCCGGTTTGGCTGCCGCGCAACGACTCCGCGTCGATACCCGCGCGCTCGAACGCTTCCCACGCCACCTCCAGCAGCAACCGCTGCTGCGGATCCATGGCCGCCGCCTCACGCGGCGAAATCCCGAAGAACCCGGCATCGAAGTCACCCGCGTCATGCAAAAACCCGCCACCACGCGCATACGTCGTCCCCGGATGATCCGGATCGGCGTGATACAGACCCGCCACATCCCAGCCACGCGACTCCGGAAAACCGGAAATACCCTCCCCGCCTTCGACAACCAGGTCCCACAGATCCTCCGGAGAACCCACCCCGCCCGGGTAACGGCATGCCATTCCGACGATCACCACGGGATCGTCAGCGTCGGCAATCGGCACGGCGTGGTCTCGTACGTCGGCGTCTTTACCGGACACCACTGATCGCAGGTGCTCGATGAGGACAGCGGGAGTGGGGTAATCGAAGATCACCGAACTCGGCAGGGGGATGTTCAGGGCGTGCGAGAGCCGGTCCCGCAGTTCGGCGGACATCAGGGAATCGAAGCCCAGGTCCCGGAAAGTCCGGTCGAGGGCGATCTCGCCGCTGCCGAGCGTGGCGGTGATCTGCGAGCGGGCCAGCTCCGGCAAGTCGCGCACCGGAGCCTTCTCGTCGTCCAGCTTCATGCCCAGCCAGTAGCGCTGGCGTTGGAAGGCGTAAGTGGGCAGTTCGGTGCGCCGGGCACCGGTCCCGGCAAAGACCTCCGGCCAGTCCACCGGCAGTCCGGCGGCGAACAACCCGCCCAGCCCGGTCAGCACCGATTCGACCTCGTCGCGACCACGACGCAAGCTCGGCACCGCCGCGATGTCGTGGCCTGCCAAGCATTCCCGCACCGGCCCGGTCAGCATCGCATCCGGACCCAGCTCGACAAACCGGGTCACGCCGCGATCGTGCAGTTTTTCAATGGTGTCAGCGAATCGCACCGTGTCGCGCACGTGCCGCACCCAATACTCCGGATCCGCGATCTCTTCGTTCACGGTCTCGATCTGGGGCGGCCGGAACGTCAAGCCCGCGACCACAGCACGGAAGTCGTCCAGCATCGGCTCCATCAGCGACGAATGGAACGCGTGGCTCACTGCCAGCCGCTTCGTCCGGAAACCCGTCAGCCGTCCGACTACCCGCTCCACCGCGGACTCGGTTCCCGAAAGCACCACCGACGACGGGCTGTTCACCGCCGCGATCGAGACGCCCTCGGCCACCAGCGGTGCGACCACGTCCTCGCCAGCGGCGACCGCGACCATCACCCCAGGCTCAAGCACCTGCATCAACCGCCCCCGGGCGGTCACCAGCCGACACGCATCCTCCAGCGACAGCACTCCCGACACATGAGCCGCCGCGATCTCCCCCACCGAATGACCCGTCACGAAATCCGGGACCACGCCCCACGACTCGAACAACCGGAACAGCGCCACCTCAACGGCGAACAACGCAGGCTGCGCAAACTCCGTCATCTCCAAACCAGCGGCATCAACCGCACGCACCGACGGATCCAGAAGCTCACACACCTCGTCAAAAGCCGTCGCAAACACGGGGAACCGGCCATACAACTGCTGGCCCATCCCGACCCGCTGCGAACCCTGACCGGTGAACACCACCGCCAACCGGCCCTCAACCACCACCGGATCCGCAACAGCCGACAAACGATCCAGCAACTGCTCACGCCCCGAAGCAACCACCACCGCCCGATGCTCAAAAACAGCACGATCAGTCACCAGCGAATACGCCAAGTCCGCCAACGCGAGATCCGGCCGCTCCGCCACAAACGACCGCAACCGGGCCGCCTGACCGCGCAACGCCGCCGAACTCCGGCCCGACAGCACGAACGGCACCATCGCCGCACCAGTCTCGGGTGTCCCGACCGCGGCGGCCGGGGCGTCGCCGAGGACCAGGTGGCAGTTCGTCCCGCCCATGCCGAAGGAACTGACTCCGGCGAGCAACGGACGATCGGGCGCTTCCCACGGGCCGTGGTCCTGCTGGACCCGGAGATTGAGGTCGCCGAGCGCGATCTCCGGGTTCGCCCGCTCGAAGTTGAGGCTGGCGGGCAGTTCACGGTGCCGGATCGCCATGGCCACCTTGATCAGGCCGGCGATCCCCGCCGCCGCCCCCAGATGCCCCACGTTCGTTTTGACCGATCCGACCGGCAGCGGTCGCGGACGCGCAGAACCCACCACGGCACCGAGCGCGGCAGCCTCGACCGGGTCACCGGCGGGAGTGCCCGTTCCGTGCAGCTCCACGTATTGCAGTTGCGTGGCAGTGATCCGCGCGCGCTCGTGCGCCCGGCGCAGGACGTCTTGCTGCCCGGCCACCTGAGGCTGGGTCAGCGCACGACTGTGCCCGCCGTGGTTCACCGCGCTCCCGAGAATCACGCAGTGCACGGTGTCGCCGTCGGCGAGGGCACGATCGAGCCGTTTGAGCACCACCAGGCCGCCGCCTTCGCCTGGCACATAACCATTCGCGCGGGCATCGAAGGTGTAGCACCGTCCGTCGGGCGACAGCGGCCCCCAGCGGTCCGCGATGTCCAAGGACTCCGGCAGCAGGTTCAGCTGCACCCCGCCCGCGACAGCGACGTCCGACTCACCGGCAAGCAGACTCTGGCAGGCCATGTGCACGGCGACCAGCGACGACGACTGTCCACTGTCGACACTCACACTGGGCCCGTGGGCGTCCAGGAAATGCGAAAGCCGGTTGGCGATGACAGCGCGTTCGATGCCCGGGTAGGTGTGCTGCGACGCGGCGGCGGAACCGTGCCGGTGGACAAGATGGGCGTAGTCGTCGGCGAACGCGCCCACGAAGACGCCGAGCCGGCCACCGCGCAGGCGGTTCGGCACGATTCCCGCGTCCTCCAGCGCTTCCCACCCCAGCTCCAAGACAAGGCGCTGCTGTGGATCGACGGCCGCCGCTTCCCGGGCGGAGATACCGAAAAACCCGGCGTCGAACTCGTCTACGGCGTCGAGAAAACCGCCCCACGAGGGCGCGACTGTCCGCTCCGAGGCGCCGCGTCCGGGCGGGCGTTCGGTGATCGCATGCCGTCCCTCGGCCAGCAGCCGCCACAGCTGCCGGGGCCCGTCGGCGCCGGGGAAACGGCACGACATCCCGACCACGGCCACGTCGTCACTTTGGGCCCGGACATCCACCCGGATCTTCCCCTTTCCCATTCGCGCATTGCTTCTGATGAGCCACGGCAGCCACTGAGGTTTTCCCGGTGGGCCGGTACGCGAGGCCAGCGTCCGTGAGGGGAACCCTGAGGGAATCAGAGTCCCTCAGGGTTCCCCTCACGGACTTCCGCGGGGCCGCGCGGCTCTGCCGGTGCGTCGCGGCGCGCATCGCGTCTGGCGAAATCGCCGCCGAAAACCCGCAAAGTCACCGGGAGGGCGGAAAGTCCCATCTGGTCGCGGATTCCCATCCGGCGATGCCCGACCAGCCGTAAACCCGGTCGGGATCCAGCCGGAACACCGGCGCGCTCTGGCCGAATTGCGTGTGGACCCGGTCCTCGATCACCGAGAGCTTCCAGTCGTACTTCACCCCGACGCCTTCGGCGAGCACACTGAGCTCCGAAGCCGCGGTCACTCGGGAAGACTTTCCCTCGATCATCGCCACGTCCTCGCCCAGCTGCACATTCACCGAGGCCCGAGGGTTGACCTTCAGGAATTCGCCGCAGCGGTTCTGGCTCGAAAACCAGAAGACATTCCGCGCCCAGATGCCCCACAGCGGCCTGCTGTGCGGGGTGCCGTCCGGACTGGTGGTGACCAGCCAGTACGTGGGCGCGGACTCGAGCAAATCCGAGACCCAGCTCCACGGTTTCACCGGCCCCGACGCGGTCTGGTTGAAAATGAAGGCCGACGTTCCCGCCGGCTCCTGTGCGTTCTTCAACACCTCGGCTGTCATATTTTTCCGCACCTCGGCAGTCGCGTTTTCTTCAGCACCACGCCAGTCATGCTTCCAGCGCGCCCGCGTCACCGACACCCATAAGGATCACGCCGCCGAAGCCGTTCCCCGGGCCGGACAGCTAGGGGAGTTAGGGGGTCCCCGTGCCGGCCCCGACCGACCATGGTTATTCACGCGACCGCTGAGCGGCAGACCTGATCGCGGCCCCGCCCGATCCCGCTTTTCGCGCACTTCGCCGGGTAGCCCGGCTTCGCCGGACGCCACTGGAACACACAGCGACAGATGGGGTTTCTCCTGTGGAGAACGAGGACAAGCTTCGCCAGTATCTCAAGCTGGTCACCAGCGACCTCTACCAGGCGCGCAAGAAGATCAGCGAGATCGAGGACCGCGACGCCGAGCCGATCGCCATCGTCTCGATGGCCTGCCGGCTGCCCGGCGACGTCTGGTCGCCCGACGACCTCTGGGACCTGGTCGCCAGCGGCACCGACGCGATCGGCGACTCGCCGGACGACCGGGGCTGGGACATGGACAGCATCTACGACCCGGAGCCCGGCAAACCCGGCAAGACCTACACCCGCGAGGGCGGCTTCATGTCCGGCCTGGCGGACTTCGACGCCGGGTTTTTCGGCATCTCCCCGCGCGAGGCTCTTGCCATGGACCCGCAGCAGCGGATCGTCCTCGAGGCCGCCTGGGAGTCGTTCGAACGGGCCGGCATCGACCCGGAGACGTTGCGCGGCACCACCACCGGCGTGTTCATCGGCTCGAACACCCATGACTACGTGCCGTTGACCGTCACCGCACCGCGCGAGGTCGACGGCTATCTGTTGCTGGGCAACGCACCCAGTGTGCTCTCCGGCCGCGTCGCGTACACGTTCGGCTTCGAGGGCCCCGCTGTCACTGTCGACACCGCCTGCTCTTCTTCGCTGGTGGCGCTGGACTATGCCGTCCGGGCGTTGCGCCGCGGCGAGTCCACGATGGCCCTGGCCGGCGGCGTCGCGTCGATGTGCTCGCCGCTCGTCATGGTCGATTTCAGCCGCCAGCGCGGGATCGCGCCCAACGGCCGTTGCAAGGCGTACTCGGACACCGCGGACGGCACCGGCTGGTCGGAGGGGGTCAGCCTGATCCTGCTCGAACGGCTCTCCGACGCGCAGGCCAACGGCCACCCGGTGCTCGCCGTCATCCGGGGTTCGGCGATCAACCAGGACGGCGCCTCCAACGGCCTCACCGCGCCCAACGGCCCCGCCCAGCAACGGGTCATCCAGGCGGCGCTGGCCGACGCCCAGGTGCCGATGGGGCAGGTCGACCTGGTCGAGGGGCACGGCACCGGCACCCGGCTGGGCGACCCGATCGAGGCGCAGGCCCTGCTCGCCACCTACGGCCGCAAGAAAAAGGACGGCGAGCCGCTGTGGCTGGGCTCGCTCAAGTCGAACGTGGGGCACACCCAGGCGGCGGCGGGCGTGGCGGGCGTGATCAAGACCGTGATGGCCATCCGCAACGGGGTTCTCCCCAAGACGCTGCACGTGGACGAGCCGACGCACGAGGTGGACTGGTCGGCAGGCGGGGTCAAGGTGCTGACCGAGGCTCGCCCGTGGCCGGAGAACGAATGGCCGCGCCGGGCCGGGGTTTCGTCGTTCGGCATGAGCGGCACCAATGCGCACGTCATCCTCGAACAGGCGCCCGAGCTGGCGGCAACGGAGCCCGAACCGGTGCGCGCGCATCCGAATGCCTTGCCGTTCCTGCTCTCCGCCCGTACTCCGCGCGCCTTGGCCGGTCAGGCGGCGCGGCTTCGCGACTGGCTCGCCGACGAGGACGTCGCCCTGCCCGACGTCGCGAAGTCCCTTGCGCTGCACCGCGCGAAGTTCGAGCATCGCGCCGCCGTGGTCGCGGGCACCAAGGAGGAGCTGCTCGCCCAGCTCGACCTCGTGGCCGACGGCGGCAGCGGCGCGACGGCGGTCACCGGCACCGAATGCCGCGGGCTCACCGCGGTGATGTTCCCCGGGCAGGGCCCGCAGCGCATCGGCATGGGCGCCCAGCTCACGGCCGCGTTCCCGGTCTTCGCCACGGCTTACGCGGAGGTCCTGCAGCACCTCGACCCCGAGCTGCCGGAGATCATCGCCAAGGGCGGTCCGACGCTGGACCGGCCCGAGTACGCGCACCCCGCGCTGTTCGCGATCGAGGTGGCGCTCTACCGCCTGGTCGAGTCGTGGGGGCTGCGGCCCGACTACCTGCTCGGCCAGTCCTGCGGGGACATCGCGGCGGCGCACATCGCGGGCGTGCTGTCGCTTGCGGACGCGGCCACCATGGTCACCGCCCGGGCCCGGCTGATCCAGACCTCTCCCCCCGGCGCGATGGCCACCGTCGCGGCCGGCGCCGACGTGGTGGAGCCGATCATCGCCGGCATCGAAGGCGTTTCGCTGGCCGGGATCAGCAGCCCGAGCGCGGTCACCATCTCCGGGCCGGAGGGTCCGGTCGAGGAGGCGGTGGCGCGGCTGACCGAACTCCGTTACGCGTGCCGCACACTGCGGGTCGGCGTCGCGGGCCACTCGGCCACGATGGAGCCGATCCAGGCCGAATTCCGGGCTGTGGTGGAGACTTTGACCTATTCGGCCCCGGCCGTCCCGATGGCGGTGCCCGCCGAAGAGCTGTGCACGCCCGAGTTCTGGGTCCGGCAGATGCGCGACACCGTGGATCTCGTCGGCGCCGTGGCCCGGCTGCGCGAGCGCGGCGTCACCCGGTTCCTCGAACTCTCGCCCGCCGCGTCGATGACCAGCCATGTCCGCGAGTGCTACGGCGACGACCCGGTGGTGGCCACGCCGGCCCTGCGCAGCAAGCGCGACGAGGTGGAATGCCTCGCGACGGCGATGGCCACCCTGCACACCGCTGGCGTCGAGGTGGACTGGGCGGCTTTCTTCGCCGGTACCGGCGCGCAGCGCGTCGACTTGCCCACCTATGCGTTCGAGCACGAGCGCTTCTGGCTTGAGACCAGCCACGTCGGAGGACACGACCTCAGCTCGGTCGGCCTGCGCTCGGTGGACGCCCCGCTGCTGGGCGCCGGCGTCTCGCTCGCCAACGACGGCGGCTTCCTGTGCACCGGCCGGCTGTCGCTTTCCGCGCAGCCCTGGCTTGCCGATCACGCCCTGTTCGACCGAGTCCTGTTGCCCGGCACCGCGTTCGTCGAGTTCGCGCTGCGCGCGGCGGACCAGGTCGGCTGCGAGCTGGTCGAGGACCTGACCGTCGAAGCCCCGCTGCTGCTGGAGCGAGGCGGTGCGGCGCTGCAGATCGTGGTCGGCGAGCCGGAGGAAGCCACTGGACGGCGGTCGATCGCCGTCTGGTCGCAGCGGCAGGACCCGGACTCCCCCGACCTCGACGCCCCCTGGACCCGGCACGCCAGCGGCTTTGTCTCCGCGACCGCCGGAGCGAGCCACGACGACCCGGAGCTCGCCGAGTGGCCGCCCGCCGGAGTCGAGGAAGTCGACATCAGCGACCTTTACGAGACCTTCGCCGCGGCTGGATACGGCTACGGGCCGGTGTTCCGCGGCCTGAAAACCGCCTGGGTGCGGGACGGAGAGGTCTTCGCCGAGGTAGCGCTGCCCGAGCACGTCAGCGATGCCAGCGCGTACGGCATGCACCCCGCGCTGCTGGACGCCGCTCTGCACGCGATCGCGGTTACCGGCACCGCCGAGGGCGTCATCCCGTTCTCGTGGGCGGGCGTCCGCCTGTCCGCCGTCGGTGCTTCCGCGCTCCGCGTACGGCTGACTCCGGTTGGGGCCGACACCGTCTCGCTGCTGGCCGCCGACGGAACTGGCCGCACGGTCCTGTCCGTCGACTCGCTGACTTTGCGGTCTGCCAACGCGAAGCAGATCGCGGCGAGCGCCCCGCAGTCCCGCGACTCCCTCTACGAGATCGAGTGGATCTCCGCGGGCGAGGCCGCCGCCTCCTCCCCCACCAGCTGGGCGAACCTGGGCGGCGCAGCGCCCGCGATCGGCACGGCGTACGACGGCTTCTCCGAGCTGCGAGCGGCCCTCGACGCCGGAGACGAGACGCCCTCCGTGGTGCTGGCCGCTCCCGTTCCCGACGACGGCCGCGACACCGCCGCGGACGTGCACACGGGCGTCAACCAGATGCTCGACCTCGTGCGCGACTGGCTGGCCGACGAACGGCTGGCCGCCTCGCGGCTGGTCCTGGTCACCCGCGGCGCGTTGGCCACGTACGACGGCGAACACGTCGGCGACCTGACCGGCGCGGCCCTGCACGGCCTGTTCCGCTCGGCGCGTGCGGAGAACCCGGGCCGGCTCGTGCAGGTCGACCTCGCGCCCGGCGAGCCGAACTCCGCCGTGGTGGCGGCGCTCGACGCCGGGGAGGACGAGGTTGCGGTACGAGCGGGCACGATTTTGGTGCCACGCCTGGCAAAAGTCTCCGCTTCGACGACGCTCACCGTGCCAGCGGAGTCGGCTGCCTGGCGTCTCTCGGCTCCCGAGCCCGGCACTTTCGACGGGCTCGCCTTCATCGAGTCGCCCGAGGCGGTCGCGCCGTTGGCCGAGGGCGAGATCCGGGTGGCCGTCCGGGCGGCTGGCATGAACTTCCGCGACGTGATGTCCACCCTCGGGCTGGTCCGCGACCAGGAAGTGCTTGGCGGCGAAGGGGCGGGCGTGGTGACCGAGGTCGGTCCGGGCGTCACCGGCCTCAAGCCCGGCGACCGCGTCATGGGCCTGTTCTTCGGGCCGTTCGGGCCGTTGGCCGTGGCCGATCACCGGATGGTGGCGCCGATCCCGGACGGATGGTCGTACCTGCAGGCGGCGACCGTCCCGATCACCTACCTGACCGCGTACTTCGGGCTCGTCGACGTGGCCGGCCTGAAGTCCGGCGAGTCCGTGCTCATCCACGCGGCGGCCGGCGGCGTCGGCATCGCGGCCGTGCAGCTGGCCGCCCATCTCGGCGCCGAGATCTACGCCACCGCCAGCCCCGCCAAATGGGCCGCCGTCCGCGAACTCGGCATTCCCCGCGAACGCATCTCGAACTCCCGCACCACGCAGTTCGAGTCCGATCTGCTGGCTGCCACGGACGGTCGCGGCGTCGACGTGGTCCTCAACTCGCTCACCAACGAACTCGTGGACGCTTCGCTGCGGCTGCTGCCGCGTGGCGGCCGGTTCGCCGAGATGGGCAAGACCGACATCCGCGACGCCGGCTGGGCAGCCGACGCGTTCCCCGGGGTCCGCTATCAGGCCTTCGATCTGCTTGCGGTGCCGCCGGAACGGGTGCGGGAGATGCTGGCCGAGGTGCTCGACCTGTTCGGCCGCGGCGCGCTGACCCTGCCGCCGACGTCCACTTGGGACGTCCGCCGCGCACCGGACGCGTTCCGGTTCCTCAGCCAGGCCCGGCAGATCGGCAAGATCGCGCTCACCATCCCGACTCCCCTGGATCCACAAGGGACTGTGCTCCTCACCGGAGCTTCCGGTGCGCTCGGCGGCCTGATCGCCCGGCACCTCGTCGCCGAGCACGGCGTACGCAACCTGGTGCTGGCGAGCCGGCGCGGTCCGGATGCCCCTGGTGCCACCGAGTTCGCCGCCGAGCTGACCGAGCTTGGCTCCTCGGTGACGACGGTCGCCTGCGACGTGTCCGACCGCGCATCGCTGCAGGAGATGCTGGACGCGATCCCCGCCGAACACCCGCTGACAGCAGTCGTGCACGTCGCGGGCGTCAGCGACGACGGCGTCGTCGGCTCGCTGACCACTGAACAGGTCGAGACTGTGCTGCGGCCCAAGGTGGACGCGGGCTGGCTCCTGCACGAGCTGACCAAGGACCTCGACCTCTCCGCGTTCGTGCTGTTCTCCTCCGCCGTCGGGGCCTTCGGCGCGCCGGGACAGGCCAATTACGCCGCTGCCAACGCATTCCTGGACGCTCTCGCCCGGCACCGCCGCGCGCTGGGGCTGCCCGCCGTCTCGCTCGACTGGGGTCTCTGGGCCGCCGCCAGCCGCATGACGACCTCGCTGCAGGACACCGACTGGGAACGGATGTCCCGCGCCGGCATCAAGGCGCTCTCCGACGAGGAAGGTCTGGACCTCTTCGACGCCGCCCTCACCGTCGGCGCCCCGGTGGTGCTGCCGGTCCGGCTCGACCTGGCCGCCTTCCGCGGCGACGTGCCGCCGCTGCTGCGCAACCAGGTCTCCGGGCGGGTGCGCCGGGCCGCGGTCGCGAGCGGCGGCGACGCCAGCTCGTGGACGCGCCGCCTGCTCGCCCGGCCGCCAGCCGCCCGGCACCGGATCGTGCTGGACGCGGTCGCCGCCGAAACCGCGGCTGTGCTCGGACACGCGTCGGCGGCGAATCTCTCGCCGGACCGGACTTTCAAGGACATCGGCTTCGACTCGCTGGCCTCGGTGGAGCTGCGGAACCGGATCGCCGCGTTCACCGGCCTGCGGCTGCCGGCGACGGTGGTCTTCGACTATCCGGATCCCGCTTCGCTGGCCGAGTACGTGCTCGGCGAGCTGGTCAGCACCAGCCCCGCCGCACCAGCGGCGACCGCGACCGCAGACACCAGCGGCGACGCGATCGCCATCGTCGGCATGGCCTGCCGCTACGGCGGCGGGGCCGACTCGCCGGAGGCGTTGTGGGCCATGGTCGAGGGGGGCCGCGACGCCGCCGCCGAGTTCCCGGCCGACCGCGGCTGGAACCTCGCCGAACTCTTCGATCCCGAGCCCGGCCGTTCGGGCACGACCAACGCCCGGGCCGCCGGTTTCCTTTCCGGGGCAACGGAATTCGATCCCGAGTTCTTCGGCATCTCGCCCCGCGAGGCCACCGCGATGGACCCGCAGCAGCGGCTCTTGCTCGAGTCGGCGTGGGAGGCGTTCGAGCGGGCCGGGATCGACCCGTCGGCGTTGCGCGGCACGAAAACCGGCGTGTACGTCGGCCTCAGCGCCCACGACTACAGCAACTTGCTCGCCCGGGAATCGCACGGCCTGGACGGTCACCTGCTCACCGGGACCGCACCGAGCGTGGCATCGGGCCGCATCGCCTACGAGTTCGGCCTCGAAGGATCCGCGGTGACTGTCGACACCGCCTGCTCGTCCTCGCTGACCACAGTGCACATGGCGGCCCAGGCACTACGGACCGGCGAGTGCAACCTCGCGCTGGCCGGTGGAGTGGCCGTGATGTCCACCCCGGTGGTGTTCCAGGAGTTCTCGCTGCAGGGCGGCCTCTCCCCCGATGGCCGCTGCCGCGCGTTCGGCGCGGACGCGGACGGCACCGGCTGGGCCGAGGGCGTCGGGCTGCTCGTGCTGGAACGGCTGTCGGACGCTCGCCGCAACGGCCACCAGGTCCTCGCCGTGGTCAAGGGTTCCGCCGTGAACCAGGACGGCGCTTCCAACGGGCTGACCGCGCCCAACGGCCGCTCGCAACAGCGCGTGATCCGGGAAGCGCTGGCCAATGCGGGCGTCTCCGCCTCGGACGTGGACCTCGTGGAGGGGCACGGCACCGGCACGAAGCTCGGCGACCCGATCGAGGTGCAGGCGCTGCTGGCGACATACGGGCGGGAGCACACCGAGGAAAACCCGCTGTGGCTTGGCTCCTTGAAGTCGAATCTGGGCCACGCGCAGGCGGCGGCCGGCGTCGCCGGGGTGATCAAGACGGTCCAGGCGCTGCGGCACGGCCTGCTGCCCCGGACGTTGAACGCCGACGAGCCCACCCCGCACGTGGACTGGTCGGACGGCGCGGTGAAGCTGCTGACCGCGGCCCGGCAGTGGCCGGAGCGCGACCGGCCCCGACTCGGCGCGGTCTCCGCGTTCGGGATCAGCGGCACCAACGTGCACGTGGTGCTGGAGCAGGCACCGGAGCTGGAACCGCGGCCCGAGTCCGAGCGGCTGCTCGCGCCCTCGATCAAGCCGTTCGCCGTCTCGGCACGCGGCGCGGCGGCACTGCGCGGTCAGGCAGCCCGGCTCAGCGCCTACCTCGCCGAGCGCCCGGA
Organism: Amycolatopsis silviterrae; assembly: GCF_042684085.1. NCBI lineage: Bacteria > Bacillati > Actinomycetota > Actinomycetes > Pseudonocardiales > Pseudonocardiaceae > Amycolatopsis > Amycolatopsis silviterrae. Next base: position 247,882 of record NZ_JBHUKS010000006.1, on the reverse strand, counting down.
GGCGGACCTCGACGCGCTCGGCCGTTCGCTCAGCGGCCGGACCGCCATGGAGCATCGCGCCGTGGTGCTCGCCGAGGACCTGGGCACGCTCACCGCTGGGCTCGCGGCGATCGCCGACGGCACCGCGGACACGAACGCGGATGTCGTGCTGGGCAACGGCGGCACGGCGAACCGGCCGGTCTTCGTCTTCGCGGGTCAGGGTGGGCAGTGGCGCGGCATGGCCGTCGACCTCTGGAACACCAGCCCGCTGTTCGCCGCCGCGATGGCCGAGTGCGACGCCGCGCTTGCGCCGCACGTCGACTGGAACGGCGCCACCCTGTTGGACGTCCTCACCGGCGCTCCGGACGCGCCCAGCCTGGACCGGGTGGACGCGGTGCAGCCCGCACTGTTCGCGGTGATGGTGTCGCTGGCGCGGCTGTGGCGGTCGCTCGGGGTCGAGCCCGCCGCAGTGGTCGGCCACTCTCAAGGCGAGATCGCGGCGGCCGTCGTCGCCGGTGTCCTCACTCTCGCCGACGGTGCCCGCATCGCCGGGTTGCGCTCGCGGTTGATCGCCGGTCTGACCGAGCGCGGCGGAATGGGCTGGATCGGCCTGCCGGTCGCCGAGGTCCGGGAACGGCTCGCCGACTACCCAGGGCTCGGCGTCGCCGCGATCAACGGGCCGCGGTCGGTGGTCGTCTCCGGCCCCGCCGACGAGCTGCAGAACCTGTGCGATGCGCTCGCGGCCGAGGAAGTCCCGGTGCGCAAGCTCCTCGTCGATTACGCGTCGCACTCGCATGGCGTGGAGGAACTCCGCACCGAACTCATCGACGCGCTGGCCAGCGTCACGCCGGCCGAGGCGGAAGTGCCGTTCTATTCCACGGTTACCGGCGGCCAGGTCGACGGCACCGAACTGAATGCCGAGTACTGGTACCGCAATCTCCGAGAGACGGTGCAGTTCAGCGCAGCCGTCGAGGCCCTCCTCGACGACGAGCACAGCTGCTTCGTGGAGCTGAGCGCGCACCCGGCGCTCGCCGATGCCGTCGAAGCGGTTGCCCAGGCCCGAGACGCCGAAGTCACCACCTTGTGGTCGTTGCGGCGGGACGGCGGCGACGCCGAGTTCACCCGCTCGCTGTCCGCGGCTTTCGTGCACGGCGCACCGGTGCGCTGGGCAACGGCATTCCCCGCCGGCGGGCGAATCGACCTGCCCACCTACGCGTTCCAGCACCGCCGCTTGTGGGTCGAGCCCGCCGGCGTGACGGCCGCCAGTGCCGCCGACCTCGGGCTGGCGTCCGCCGATCACCCGCTGCTGGGTGCCGCCGTGGAACACGCCGACGACGACCGGGTGCTTTTCACCGGCAGGTGGTCGTTGGCGACCCAGCCGTGGCTGGCCGACCACGTCGTGCTCGGCACCCTCCTGCTGCCGGGGGCCGCGTTCGTCGAACTGCTCACCCACGCCGGGCGGCACGTCGACTGCGGTCGTTTGGAAGAGCTGGCTTTCCAAGCTCCGCTGGTGCTTTCCGAGAAGTCGGGCGTGGCCGTGCAGGTCGCGGTCGGTGCCGCCGACTCCACTGGACGGCGTTCGGTCACGGTGCACTCGCGGCGCACCGGAGCCGACGGCAAGTGGATCCTGCACGCGGAAGGCACGCTCGCCCCGGCCGGGACCGGCCCGGCGGCGGGCGATCTGACGGCCTGGCCGCCGACCGGTGCGCAGCCGGTCGACGTGACCGACCTCTATCCCCGGCTCGCCGAGCGCGGATACGCCTACGGGCCTGCCTTCGCCGGGATCCGCGCGCTGTGGCGGGACGGCGACGACATGTACGGCGAGGTCGCGCTGCCGAGCGTCGTCCGCGGCGAGGCGGGACAGTTCGGCTTGCACCCGGCGCTGCTGGACGCCGCACTGCAGGTGCCGGTCGCCGGGCTGATCGACAGCGAGAGCGAAGCAGTGATGCCGTTCTCCTGGAGCGGCATCACGGTGCACACCCGGGGAACCAGCTCGCTGCGGGTCGCTTTCCGGCGCAAGGGCCCGGACGCGTCCACGATGCTGCTCGCCGACGACGCGGGCCAGCCCGTCGCTTCGTTCGACTCCATCGTCGCGCGGCCGGTCAGCCGTGACCAGCTGCGGATCACCGTGGATACCGACGACGAGCACTACCGCGTCGAGTGGCGCACGCTGCCCGGCGGCCCGCGCTCGCCGCTCAGCGGCACCTGGCTGGCGGTGGTGGCCGAAGGGCAGACCGACGGCTGGGCCGCGGAAACCGTGCGCCGCCTCGCTGCTCACGCACCCGACCTCGTGACCTGGACCGTGCCGTGCGGGGACCTCGACCGGACGGCGCTGGCCGAGCGGCTGCGCGAGCTGAATCCAGCCGGAGTGCTCTCGCTGCTGGCCGAGGACGAGACCCCGTGCGAGGGCTCGGCGGCGCTGCCGCAAGGGCTCGCGGGCACGTTGGTGCTCACCCAAGCCCTGCTCGACGCCGGACTCGACGCCCCGCTCTGGGCGGCTACCCGGGGCGCGGTGGCGGCCGGTCCCGAGGACCGCATCGGCTCCCCCGCCCAGGCGCTGGTCTGGGGCTTCGGGCGGGTCGCCGGTCTCGAACACCCCCGGCTCTGGGGCGGCCTGATCGACCTTCCGGAGACAGTGGACGACGACGCGATCGCCGAACTGGCCGGAGTGCTCGCGGGCGGTGACGAGAACGAAGTCGCCGTACGCTCACAAGCTGTCCTAGCCCGTCGCCTGGTCCGGGCGGCAGCACCCGAGCAAAAGCCGACACGTTGGCAGCCAAGCGGAACTGTGCTCGTGACCGGCGGCACGAGCGGCCTCGGCGCAGAGACGGCCCGCTGGCTCGCCGACCGCGGTGCCGAGCACCTGATGCTCGCCAGCCGCAGCGGTGCCGACGCGCCCGGTGCGCAGCGTTTGGTCGAAGAACTCACCGCCAAGGGCGTCTCGGTCTCGGTGAAGGCCTGCGACGTCACGGACCGGGCCGCCGTAGCCGAACTGCTGGCCTCCGTTCCCGAGGAGCGCCCGCTGACCGCGCTCGTGCACGCTGCCGCCAGCCTCGACGGCGGGCCGATCGCCGAGATGACACCGGCCGAGTTCGGCGACATCCTGGCGGCCAAGGTGCTCGGCGCGGCGCACCTCGACGAACTCCTCGACCACGACCGCATCCAGACGGTGCTGCTGTTCGGCTCCATCTCCGCGACCTGGGGCGTCGGCAACCAATCCGCTTATGCGGCAGCCAACTCCTACCTCGACGCACTGGCCCGGGAGCGGCACGATCGCGGCGGCCACACCGTTTCGGTGGCATGGGGCCCGTGGGAGGCTGGCATGCTGGCCCACGACCAGGAGATGGCCGACTCGCTGCGCCGCGGCGGTTTGCCTTTGCTGCCAGTGGATTCCGGGCTGGCGACCCTGGACCGGATCGTCGCCGGGGACGAGCCTTGCCCGGTCGTGGCGAGGGTCGAATGGCCCCGGTTCCATTCCCGCTTCACCTCGCTGCGGCCCAGCCCGCTGCTGGCCGACCTGCCGGACGTGCGCGCGCTGCCGACGGCGGAGCCCGCCGACTCGGCCGCGCGCGGCGGCGCGCTGATCGAGAAGCTGGCCGCGCTGCCCGAGGAGGACCGGGAACCGGCAGTGCTCGACCTGGTCTGCTCGCACGTCGCGGCCGTGCTCGGCTACGACTCCGGGGAGCAGGTCGATCGCAAGCGGGCGTTCAAGGAGATCGGCTTCGACTCGCTGATCGCCGTCCAGCTGCGCAACCGGCTCAACGCGGCGACCGGGTTGCGGCTGCCGGTGACGCTCGTCTTCGACTACCCGAATCCGGCGAGCCTCGCCTCGTTCCTGCGCTCCGAGGTGGCTGCCAGCGTGCCGTCGCCGACGGACGCGGCACTCGCCGAGTTCGACCGGCTGGAGGCGTCGCTTTCCTCGATACCGTCCCAAGACCGGGAAGTGCGCGACGTGCTCGTCAGCCGGGCGCGAGAACTGCTCAGCCGGCTCACGGGCCCGACGCCGGAAGCGAACGGCGAGGGCGACGTGGCGACGCTGACCGCGGCCTCCGACGACGAACTGTTCAGCTTCATCAACACCCAACTCGGCCGCCAGGACGGGTGAGCACATGGACAACGAGCCCAAACTCCGGCGCTACCTGAATCTGGTCACGGCAGACCTCGTCAAGGCCCGCAAACGGACGGAGGAACTCGAGCGGCGGGCAGGCGAACCGATCGCGATCATCGGCATGGCCTGCCGCTACCCGGGCGGCGTGCGCTCGCCGGAAGACCTGTGGGAGCTGGCGGTCACCGGGCGGGACGCGATCACCCCGTTCCCGGAAGACCGGGGCTGGGACCTCGCCTCGCTCTACCATCCCGACCCCGAACACCCCGGCACCAGCTACACCCAGCAAGGCGGGTTCCTGGCCGACGTCGCGGACTTCGACGCGCAGTTCTGGGGCATCTCGCCCCGCGAGGCGATCGCGATGGACCCGCAACAGCGGCTGCTGCTGGAAACGGCGTGGCAGGCCATCGAACGGGCCCGGATCGATCCGCATTCGCTGCACGGCAGCGAAACCGGAGTGTTCATCGGCCCGAGCGTGACCGACTACGCCGCCCTGCTCGCGCGCTACCCCGCCGGGTTCGAGGGCCTCCTGCTCAGCGGCCTGGCCGGGGCCATCATCTCCGGCCGGCTTTCCTACCTCCTGGGGCTGGAGGGACCGGCAGTCACCGTCGACACCGGTTGTTCGTCGTCGCTCACCGCCCTGCATCTCGCGGCGAGCGCGCTGCGCGCCGGAGACTGCTCGCTCGCCTTGGTCGGCGGGGTGTCCGTGCTCGTCACGCCGGGCCCGTTCGTCGAGTTCAGCACCCAGCGCGGGCTCGCTCCGGACGGCCGCTGCAAGTCGTTCGGCGACACCGCGGACGGCACGTCCTGGGCCGAGGGCGTCGGCATCGTGGCGGTCGAACGGCTTTCCGACGCCCGCCGCCACCGGCACCCGGTCCTGGCGGTGCTGCGCGGCTCGGCGATCAACCAAGACGGGGCGTCGAACGGGCTCACCGCGCCGAGCGGCCCGTCCCAGCAACGAGTGATCCGGCGCGCGCTGGCCGCCGCCGGGCTCACGTCCGCCGATGTCGACGCCGTCGAGGCCCACGGCACCGGCACGACGCTGGGCGACCCGATCGAGGCTCAGGCGCTGCTTGCCACCTATGGACGGGACCGGGAGCCCGGCCGTCCGCTGTATCTGGGGTCGCTCAAGTCCAACCTCGGCCACAGCCAGTCCGCCGCCGGAGTGGGCGGGCTGATCAAGACGGTGATGTCGCTCCGGCACGGCAAGCTGGCCCCTACCTTGCACGCCGACCCACCGTCCACTGAGGTCGATTGGACGGCGGGCGACATCGAACTCCTGCAGGAGCCGCGAGCGTGGCCGGACACCGACGGCCGCCCCCGACGCGCGGCGGTTTCCGCCTTCGGCATCGGCGGCACCAACGCGCACGCCATTCTGGAAGCAGTGTCCGAAGTGGACACTGAACGGAAAGTTGACGGTGTCGCACTCGCGGCCATTCCCTGGCTGGTCTCCGGCCGCACCCCAGCCGCCATGCGAGCCCAGGCCGCGCGGCTGGCCGCCTTCCTGACCGACGAGGCCGACCCCGTCGACGTCGGATATTCGCTGGCCACGACGCGCGCCGCACTGGAGAACCGCAGCGTCGTCGTGGCCACCGACCGCGACGGCCTGCTCAGCGGGCTCAACGCCCTCGCCACGGGCACTCCAGACGCCGCTGTCACGACGGGCGCGACGGTGCGCGGACGGCTGGCCTTCCTGTTCACCGGCCAGGGCGCGCAAAAACTGGGCATGGGCCGCGAGCTATACGTCGAACACCCCGTCTTCGCCGAAGCGTTCGACGCGGTGTGCGCGCATCTCGACGGCCCGATCGGCCGCTCGCTGCGCGACCTGATCTTCGCCTCCGACGAGTCTGGTCTCCTGGACCGCACCGGCTTCGCCCAGCCCGCGCTCTTCGCCGTCGAGACCGCGCTTTTCCGGCTCGTCGAATCGTGGGGCGTGCGCCCGGATTTCGTTGCTGGGCATTCGATCGGCGAGATCACTGCCGCGCACGTGGCCGGGATACTGTCTCTGCCGGACGCTTGCGCGCTGGTCGCCGCCCGGGCCCGGCTCATGCAGAGCATGCCGCCCGGCGGCGCGATGATCGCGGTACGCGCGTCCGAAGAGGACATCCGGCCGATGCTGGACCTGGCCGACGACGTGTCCGTCGCCGCAGTGAACGGCCCCGCTTCAGTCGTGCTCTCCGGCAACGAGAAGACGCTAGCCACCCTGACGGAAGCGTTGACCGACAAGGGTTTCCACACCCGCGAACTGCGAGTCAGCCATGCCTTCCACTCCCCGCTGATCGACCCGATCCTGGCCGAGTTCCGTTCGGCGATCGAGGGCATCTCGTACGCCGCGCCGCGCATCCCCATCGTGCCGCTCGCACCCGGCGAGGCGGACCGGGGCGAGCGGATGCGGTCGGCGGACTACTGGGTCGCCCAGGCCCGTGCGGAGGTGCGTTTCTCCGACGGTGTCGCGCGGTTGAGCGAGGCCGGTGTCACCACCTTCCTGGAGCTTGGCCCGGGCGGGGTCCTCGCCGCCCTCGGCCCGGACTGCCTTCCGCCGGCCGGTCCAGACGTGCCGAAGCGGGTCTTCGTGCCGACGCTGCGTCAAGGCCGGGCCGAGCCCGCCGCGCTGATGGACGCGATGGCCGCCCTTTTCGTCCGCGGTGTGCCGGTCGACTGGCGCGCGGTGTACGCGGGCACCGGCGCGGCGCAGCTCGACCTGCCCACGTACGCCTTCCAGCGCCGCCGCTACTGGCTGGTCGACCACCTGCCCCCAGGCGCGAGCTTGCTGGCCGACCAAGGCGTTGTCGCCGGGACGGGCACGCCGCCGGACGTCGCCCCAGTCGAGGAAACACCCTCCACACGGGACAGGCTGGCCGATCACCCGCGCGAGGAGTGGGCGGAGATCCTGCTCGCCGAGGTGCGCAACCAGGTGGCGCAGCTGATGGGCTACGACGCACCCGAGGACGTAGACGCCCAGCGGGGCTTCGCCGAACAGGGTTTCGACTCGCTGACCTCGGCCTGGATGACCGAACGACTGGGTGCCACCACTGGTCTGGACCTTTCCCGAACGCTGACGATCGACCATCCGACGCCGTACGCCGTCGCCACCCATCTCGCCGACCGCTTCGCCGCTCTCGACCTGTCCCCCACCGCCCCGCCGGCGGCCGAACCGCTCCCGGCCTTGTTCGCCCAGGCCTGCGCACAGGGCCGAGTACAGGACGGGCTGGACCTGCTGGCCGTCGCCGCCCGGCTGCGCGTGGGCACCGGCCAGCCGCGCGAACCGGTCAGCTTCTCGCAGGGGCTCGCGGGACCGACGCTGGTCTGCATCCCGTCCGTGGTCGCGCCCAGCAATGTCTACCAATACTCGCGAATCGCCCGCGCACTGCGCACCACGCACAACGTGGCCGTGCTGCCGCTGACCGGCTACGCCGACCACGAGTCCCTTCCCCCGACCCGGACCGACCTGGTGGCCACAGTCGCCGAAGCCGTGCGCGGCAGCGTGACCGGACCGTACGTCCTCGTCGGCTACTCCTCCGGCGGCTGGATCGCCCACGCGGCCGCCGCCCGGCTCAAGGAACTCAGCGCGGCACCGGAGTCGCTCGTGCTGCTGGACAGCCACCTGCCCGGCAGCACCGGCCTGGCCGAGATCCAGGTCGATCTGCTCGGCGACGCGTACGCCGACTGGACCGCGGCACAACCGCCGCGCGCCGCCGAACTGACCGCGATGGCACACCACCTGCAGTTGTTCGACGATTGGGTGCCTGCGGAGATCCCTGGCGTGCCAACGCTGTTGCTGCGCGCCACGGAACGGATGGGCGGTCGCACCGGCGACGACTGGCGGGCCCGATGGGTTTCCGGCCACGACGCTGTTGATGTGCCTGGTACGCACTTGAGTCTGATCGACGAACACGCTGGCAGCACTGCCTCGGCGATCAGCAGTTGGCTGGCCGCTCATCCCCGGGCTTCGGATGCTGCCGGGCAAGGAATCCCGTGACAGGCCGTGAGGGGAACCCTGAGGGAATCAGATTCCCCCAGGGTTCCCCTCACGGACGTAAAGTTACCTCCGGGGATTACGCCGTCTTGTGCGCCGTAGCCACCAAATAGCCGAACTCCGGCAGCGTGGAAATCGGATGCAGCAGCACCTCGATCAACTGCCGCGCCGCGTCGCCGAACTGCTCCTCCAGCGCCCCGCGATGCTCACTCGCACCCTCACCCATCAGCCGCAGCGTCCGGCTCGTATGAGCACTGACGTCCAGCATCTCGTCCAGCTCCAGGCCCGCGCCAGTGATCAGCGCCCGGTAGTCGTCGATGCTGGGCAGTTCGGCGATGGCGAACTTCGCCTTCGCGTCGTCGAGCACGTCCTGGTACTCCGGCCGGATCGGTTCGCGCTGGCACGTGTCCGCAATCACCAGGCGGCCCCCGGGGCGCAGCACGCGCCGCATTTCCGCCAGCGCGCGGGGACGGTCCATGTGCAGCAACGATTCGAACGCCCAAGCCACGTCGAACGACGCGTCCGGATAAGGCAGCGCCATCGCGTCGGCGTGCTCGAACCGGACGCGGCCGGACAGTCCCGCCGCGGCGGCGCGGGCGGTGGCCTCCCGCGCCTGTCCCGGGTTGATCGTGACGCCGGTGATGTCCGCTTCGACGGTGCCGGCCAGGCGGAGCGCGGGCGTGCCGATACCGCAGCCGACGTCCAGCATCCGCTGGCCGGGCCGCAGCTTCAGGCGCTCGATGAGCACGTCGGTGAGCCGGTCGGTGGCGACGTCCACGGAACTGTCGTCCTCGTCGGAAAGCCAGTATCCGTAGTGGAAGTTCTCGCCCCAGAAACGCAGGAACATATGGGTGAAAACGTCGTAGAATTCCGAGACCAGCTCCGGCTGGCCAGCCATCTTTTCCGTCATGTCCTTCTTCCCGGTAGATGCTCGGTCAGGCCGCGGCGATCGGGACGCCCAGAACTCCGCGCAGCGTGAAGTCGGAGCCGAATTTGATCTCGCCGGCCAGCTCGTACTCCGGCAGTTTGTCCAGCAGCCGGTTCAGCCAGACGCCCATCTCCAGCCGGGCCAGGTGGATTCCCAGGCAGATGTGCGGCCCGAAACCGAAGCCGATATGCGCCTTGCGGGGACGGGAGATGTCGAAGGAATGCGGGTCCTTCCAGCGAGCGGGATCGCGGTTCGCGCACCCCAGAAGAGACACGACCGCCGCGCCTTCGGGAATCGTAATGCCCTCGACCTGCGACTCATCGCTGCAGGCATGGCGCAAAACCAGCTGCGTGAGCGTCGACCAGCGGTGGACCTCCTCGATCGCGGGCGCGACCAGCGACCGGTCGGCCACCAGCGCGCGACGCTGGTCGGGATGAAGCGCCAGCGCGTACAGGGCCATCGCCATCACCTGCGCCGTGCTCTCGTTCGCCGCGACCGTCAGCATCGTCCCGTTCGCGATGATTTCCCGGTCCGGCATGGACGACGCGAAATCGTCGTACACCATCTGGGCCATCAGCGTTCCGTCCGACGACCCCTGCGCACGCTGCTTTTCGATGAGGCCGCCGATGTACGAATTCAACGCGGCCGCCGCGGCGGCACCCTCGGCGATAATCTCCTGACCACGCGGAGTCGGGTCCAGCCGGGCGCCGAGAACCGCCGCTGTCGCGTCGCTCCACTTGATGAAGTCTTGGTACACATCCTCTTCGACGCCCAGCAATTGAGCGGTGACCACAGTGGGGATAATCCGCGTCATCCCGGCGAGTGCGTCGAGAGATTCGCCGGATCGAAGGCGTTCGACGAATTCGTCCACATAAACGTCCACGATGCGCTGGATCCGCGCGGTCCAGTCGGCCTCGACGGCCTTGCGCTCGAATCCCGGTGCCCAGATTTCGCGGACCGTCTGGTGCCGGTGCCCGTCCGTGCCGAGGAAAGTCGGCCCGCCGAAGGCTTTTTCCATCTCCGCGAGCACTTTCGCGGAGTTGAAGTGGCTGGTGTCGCCCAGCACTCGCACACAGTTGTGATGCGACGTGATCATGTACTGGTCGTGATGCGAGTTGTAGACGACCGGCCCCATCGCGCGCCAGGAGTCCATGGTGTCGTAGGGATCCTGCGCGAAGGCAGGGTCGAGCATGTCGAAGTCGACGGCGGGACAGTCCGCCACTGCAGGGTTCATCGAAGGTCCTCTCCCCGGCCGGGATCGGCCTCGCCGGGTGTCATCGCGGCCACAACGTGTTCGGCGGGAACGTCGTAGCGGTGGGCGTCGCGCGTGTGCAACTGGGCCAAGCGGATCAGGTCGTCCTTGCCCGCTGCCTCGATGAGGCCTCCGCACATCGGGCAGCTCACTTCAAGGCCCATGGCCGCACTCTCCTGTTGGCTGATCGGCGCCGAAATCCGGGCGCGGGCAAGCGTTTCCCGACCGGCCGGTCAGGCTCGGCCGGCCACCTCGTCGGCGTACTTGCGGTTCATGTGCTCGAGCGCCGCGCCGGCCGCGACGGTCGCTTCCTCGCGCCGCGCGAGAATCCGGGCGCGGGCGTCGAGGGACGACTGGGCGTGCGTCTTCCCCGCGCCCTGGAAATGCGGGGCGACCTGACGGGCGATCAGCTCCCACGAGCGCCACGACGCCGCCGGGTCGGCCCAGTCGTGCGCCAGCAGCAGCACCGTGCCGAACCCGCCGGACTGGTCGACCATCCGCTGGATCTGGCGGCGGACGTCCTCGGCGGTGCCGATCGCGCCCAGGCCCGAACTGTTGACGAACTCGACCAGCTCCCGCGTGCTGCCCTCGGGCAGTGCGAGCCCGGGCACGGCCGCGTTCTCGTTCAGGTGCCCCAGCCACTCCTTCAGCCCGAACTCGACGTCGCGGTACGCCTGCTCCCGGGTCTCGGCGACGTGCACCTCGGTGACCAGCCGCCAGGTCGAGCGGTCCGGCTCCGGCCGTCCCGCGCTGGCGGCGCGCTCGACGGCGATCCCCCAGTGGTAGCCCAGCGCGTCGAAGCCGTCCTGGGTCATCGTCGCGCCGAGCGAAATCAGGCTCACGCCACGGCTTCCGGCCAGGCGCGCGCCGGTCGGCGACGCCGTCGCGGCCACCGCGATCTCGAAGCACGGCTCGGTGTACGGGCGCATCTGCAGCGTCGCGTCGACCAGCGTGTGGGCCCCGACCTTCGCGGTGACCGACTCGCCGGCCAGCAGCCGCTGGACGACGTCGAGATGGGTCTCGAGCAGTTCGCGGCTTTCGGTGGGAGTCAGGCCGATCATCGCCGCGTCGGCGGGCAGCGAGCCGGGGCCGACCCCGAACATCACCCGGCCGCGCGTGAGGTGGTCGAGCATCACCATCCGGTCGGCCGTCCACAGCGGATGGTGGTACGGGAGCGTGGTCATGCCGGTCCCGAGACGGATCCGGGTGGTCCGCTCCGCGGCCGCCGCGATGAAGATCTCGGGCGAGGCGATGATGTCCCGGCCGGTCGAATGGTGCTCCCCGATCCACGCCTCGTCGAAGCCCAGCCGGTCGAGGTGCGCCATCAGGTCGAGGTCGCGGCGCAGCCACCACGTCGGGCTCTCGCCCAGCGGGTGGATCGGCGGCAGGAACGCGCCGAAGCGCAGGCTGGTCATGCGAGCACCGCGAAGGACTCGGCGCCTGAGGTTCGCTCGAGCGGCGCATTCGGCGCGGACGGAAAAAGGATCAGGATCGGCGCGTGCCCGGCATTAGCCATGAATTTACCTCCAGCAGGCTGGCTGCGGCCCAACGTAGTCCACCTCCGGCCCGGTCAGCACCCTCTCCGGACCGCTCGGCGCCCCCCTAATTCTGCCCCGGCATTTCTGGGGTTTTATGCCCGGAATCCTGGGGTCGCGATCCGCGCGAAATTGCGGCCGGGACCGGGAATGCGTGGTGGGATAGCCGTAAGCACCGATGCCGGCAGAAGGAGACGTTTCCGTCATGGCGACATGGTTCATCACCGGAGCCGCCCGGGGGCTGGGCGCCGAGATCGCCCGGCACGCCTTGAAAGCGGGACACGACGTCGCCGTCGGCGCCCGCCGGGTCGGCGCGCTGCCCGGCGACCTGCGCGGCGAACGCTGCCTTCCGGTCGCCCTCGACGTCACCGACCAGGCCCAGATCGACCGGGCCGTGGCGCAGGCCGTCGACCGGTTCGGCACGATCGACGTGCTGATCAACAATGCGGGCCGGGTGCTGGCCGGTGCGCTGGAAGAGGTCACCGACGCCGAGGCCAAGTCGCTGTTCGACGTCAACGTCTTCGGGCTGATCAATGTGACGCGCGCGGTCCTGCCGGTCATGCGCGCCGTCGGCCGCGGCAAGATCGTGCACATCGGTTCGCGGGCGGGGTTCGAGGGCGAGCCGGGGGTGGGCCTGTACAGCGCCACTAAGTTCGCGGTCGCTGGCATCAGCGAAGCCCTCGCCGCCGAGGTGGCCGCGTTCGGGATCCAGAGCATGGTCGTCGAGCCCGGGGCGTTCCGCACCGACCTCTTCGACGCCAGCTCGCTGTCGATCTCCGCGACGCGCCTGGCGGCCTACGACGGCACCCCCGCCCACCTTGTGCGCGACGGGATCGATGCGGCGAATCACGCACAGCCCGGGGATCCGGTCAAGGGCGCGGCACTGATCGTCGAGGTGACCGACGGCGAGATGCTGCCCTCGCATCTGCTGGTGGGCAGCGATGCTTACGAGCGGCTTGAGGCCAAGAACGCGATGGTTGCGAAGCAGATCGCTCCCTGGCGCGACAAGGCGCTGGACACCGCGCACCGCGACTGAGCTTTTCCACAGCGCGTCCTGCCGGCTGGCCCGGCAGGACGCGCTTTTCGTTGCCAGCGCTGGTGTTTACGCGGAGGCCTCGCCCGCCGGGCGCGGAAGCGCCGACTGGGGCCCGAGCCGCGACAACAGCTGCACCCGCGAACTCACCCCGAGCTTCCGGTAGATCCGCGTCAAGTGCTGCTCGATCGTGCTCGTGGTGAGATACAGCCGACCGGCGATCTCCCGATTGGTCATGCCTTTCACCGCGAACTTCGCGACCCGCCGCTCCGCGTCGCTGAGCATCAGCAGGTCGACCTCCGACTCCTCCAGCACGTCCGAAGCACCGGCCCGCCGGGCAGATTGTTCCCCGAAGAACGCCTGCTTGATGCTGTTGACCTTGCGCGCCACCGACCGCGCCCGGCCGGCCTCGCCGAGCCGGGTGTACGCGTCGTGCAGGGCGGCGAGCGCGCTCGCCAGCTCGAACTTGTCCCCGCTTCGGTGCAGGACGTCCACCGCCTCGCGCAGCACCGGCGGCCGGGCGCGCAGTTCGCGCGTCGCCGCCAGCAACTGCAGGGTGCGCCCGCGCACTCGCAGCGGGCCGCCTTGGCCAAGCAGGCGAAGTTGTTCGCGCGCATGGCGGGCAGCCGCCTCGCGGTCCCCGAGCTGGAGGTAGGCGGCGGCCATCTCGGTGCGCCACGGGAACGCCCCGGTCTCCGCCATCCCCCACTGGTCGAGCAGGTCGCCGACGGCCTGGAAGTCGTCGAGAGCCACCTGCGCGAGCCCGCGCTCGACGTAGTGCCGGCCGCGCGCCAGCAGATAGAACAGGCCGAACGGCGTCTCGAACATCACGTCCGGCACCGGCACGGCGAGCGTGCGCGCCGCTTCTTCGGTTTCGCCCTGCAGCGTTTGCGCCGTCAGCAGAGTGCTCAGCGGAACGCCGGCCAGCACGCCCGCATCGGCGGCCGGGATGAGTTCGAGCGCGGCCGCCGCCCGGGTCGCCGCGACGCCGAGCGAACCGCCGCGCAAGGCGATTTCCGCCGCGATCGCGCAGAACAGCGCGTGCCAGGTGGGCGCCTGGAGTTCGAGGCAGGTCAGCATCAGCCCCTGGCACCGCCGTTCCGCTTCCTCCAGCCGCTCGGCGTAAACCATCGTGCAGAGCGCGAGAACGAGCGGCAGCAGGTTGGCCTCGGTCAGCGGCTGCTGCCACAGCGCCTCGTCCGCCTGCACCAGGCGTTCCGCGGTCGCCCCTTGGTGGTGGGTGCTCTGGAAGTGTTCGAGCAGCCGGTAGCCGATGGCGCCCGGCGGTCTGGCGGGCGTGCCGGCCGCCCGCCGGACGACGCCCGGATACAGTTCGGCCAGCCACGTCTGCATCGTCTCGAACTCCCACGACGGACGGGAGCCCGGCGGCGACTCGGCCTCCATCCGGGAGAGCACGGTGCACGCGTCGGCCACCCGGCCCTGGAGCAGCATGATGATCAACGGCATGGTCGCGTGCGCGCCCCGCAGCCGTCCGCTCAGCATCGCGTCGGTCAGCGCGGACAGATGGCCGGCCGAGGCGCCGAGGTCGACCCGCCACTCGGCCCGCAGCAGCAAGGCCAGGGTCTCCGTCCGGCGCTGGACGTCGGTGTCCGCCTGGTACGCCAGCCGCAGCAGCTCCGCGGCCCGGCGCGGGTAGCCCTCCTCCAGCGCCTGCTGCGCCCCCTCGACCAGGTTCGGCACGGCCGACGGGTCGTCGAGCCGGCCGGAGGCGACGAAGTGCTCCGCGATCGTCAGGGAGTCCGCGCCGCAGGCCTTGAGCAGCTCCGCCGCGCGCCGGCGCAGCTCGGACCGGTCAGCGGCGGAGAAAGTGGCGAGCACGGCGCCGGCGATGACCGGATGCCGCATCCGCCCGGCTTCCACCAGCCCGATCCGGGTCAGCACCCGCACCGCCGCGTCGACCCGGTCCGGCTCGGCTCCGGCCAGCCCGCCGAGCAACGCGAACCGCGACGGCTCGCCGGTCACCGAGATCGCGCCCGCGACCCGCAGCGTCACCGGATCGCACCGGTGCAGGACGCGCTGGACCGCCCGCTCGAACTCGGGCCCGGTGTCCAGGCTGGCGCGCGGGCCGTCACCGCCCGCGGACGCCCGGCTGTCCTCCAGCAACGCGTGCAGGAGCAGCGGATTCCCGCCGGTGAGCCGGTATGCCTTCGCGGCCAGGTCCGGCGCGGCGGGCTCGGGAAGCCGTTCGGTGATCAGCTCGGCGACGCCGCCCGGCGACAGCGGGGCCAGCAGCCGCAGCCGGAAGTAGGGCTGCTGGTAGAACTCTGCGCAGAACACCCGGGGGCTGCTCGGGCACGTTTCGGTGTCGTCGCGCCAGCCGAGGACGATCAGGATCCGGGCCTGGCTGGCACGGCGGATCAGATAGATGAGCCATTCCTGGGAGAACGCGTCGATGTACTGCGCGTCGTCGATGGCGATCACCACCGGATGCCGGCGGGCCAGGTCCAGCACCGCCGCCGCCAGCCCGTCGAGCACCCGGGAGCGGCTCACCCCGTCGGACGCCGCGTCGGCGAGCAGCTGGTAGTCGAGCAGGCCGCCGACGACCTCGGCCGTCTCGCCGTCGAAGACCCCGCCAGCCAGCAATTGACGCACGATGCCCAGGGAAAACGAGCATTCGGTCGGCGCCCCGCTGGCGCGCAGCAGCCGCGCCCCGAGGCCGCGGGCCCGGCCGTCGAACTCGTCGATCAGCGCTGTCTTGCCGGTCCCGGCAACCCCCTTCAGCACGACGACGCGCACGCCCTCGGTGGCGGACTCGGCGAAAGCCTCGGTCAATTCAGCGAGTTCGGACTCTCGTTCGATCATGCACGATCCCCCTGCCTTGCGGAGCGGTTCGTTAGGAGTGCGGCGGCCGCGCCGATGGACCGCGCGGGATACGCGGCCAGTACTATTTCTTGCGCAAAGAATCGGTTCTCCCGCTTCGAACATACCGGCCAAGCACTTCTGCGAACGGGTCGCAACAGGACACAATTCCCGTTCCGCCTGCCAGGCCTCCATCATTGAGCAGGAGAGGCACACCACCGCGTAGGAACGGGCACACCTGGCGGATCCGCCGGAGACGGGCGAAGAACGCGCGGGGCGCATTGCCCGGACCGGGAAGAATTGCGCTCGCCGATTGCCGCATTAGCACATCGAGTTTTTCTCAGCGAATTCTTCTTGAACCGCGGGCGCTGATCGGGTAGGCGGTCCGGCCCCGCGCCCCCGGGCACGGCTGAGGCGCAGATCACCGCCGTCCGCCCTGGCCCGCGCGGCCGGGCCCCTCCCGGCGGTGCCGTCTTGATCATGAGCGCAGGCTACCGGCGGACGAGACCCCGCGGAGACCACCCGAAACGGATTCTGCACGGCCGGTCAGCCGTCGTGTCCGAACACTCCCTGCCCCGCCGCACCGACGCCCGCGGCGTGGCGAAACTCGCGGCGCCTCGCTAGCGTGGGCCACCGGACCCGGGAACTTTCTTTCTCCGAAGGGACGCGCGTGCTCGAGATCAGAGACTTCGAACCGGACCTGCCGTGGTCGGCGCAGTTCGAGGAGCCGGACCCCGGGCCGGTCACCGTCATCAACACCTTCGTCGTGCCCGCCGGGCAGTACGAGCCTTTCGCGGAGGCGTGGCGGCTGGGCTTCGAGCTGATCAAGGTCGCGCCCGGGTTCGTCTCCGCGAAGCTCCTCCGCGGGATCGGGCAGAGCCGCGTGGTGACCGTCGTGGCCGTCTGGGAATCCGTCGCCGACCTGCGGGCAGTGCTCGGCAGCCCGGAATTCAAGGAACTCCTGCCTTTGTACCCGGACGGCACCGTCCTGTATCCGGCCCTGGAGCGCGAGATCGACATACCCGGCCTTCGCGACACCTGAGCGCGAAGAAGGCCTCCTTGCCACGGCGACAAGGAGGCCCTCATCCGTCCACAATGGACTCAGCGCGCGCCGCGCTCCGTCAACGGCACTTCGTGACGCTGTCGACGATCGCCACTCCCCCGACCGCGGCACCATCGGCAGTGGGAGTGAACGCCAAGACCCAGCCCGGCTTTTCCGCGATGGGCAGCTCGAACCGTCCCGCCTTGCCCTGCTTCAGGCCGCGTGCGTCATACGCCTTGTGCAAGTCGGCCAGCGACGATCCGGCGCCGATGCCCTCCGCGGTCTTGGCCCCGGGCGGCGCGCCCAGCTCGTGCAAGCCGTTCTTGCCGAACGAAGCGCCGCCGGCCGCGGCGAACGCCTTGTCGCGCTCTTCTCGCTTGCCTGCCAGGTCGGCGGCCGCCATCGCCGAGTCTGCCGCCAGCTGGGCCGCCTCCGCGTCCTTGGCGGCAGCTTTGGCCGAATCCGCGGCGGACGACCCGCCGGTGCGCTGCTTCGCCTCCTGGTCCGCCGCGTCCGACTTGGCGTGGAGGTCGGTGGCTTTCCGCTCCGCCTCGGCCTCGGCCGCCAGCCGGGCCTGGTCCGGCGCGGGGCCGCCCTGCCAGCTCAAAACGGTGCAGCCGTCCAGCGCGGACACCGGGGCGGTGGCGAGTTTCCCGGTGGCGAGCGCCGCTTCCTTGGCCATCCCCGGAGCGATGCCGCGGTACCCCGCGGCGCCGAAAGCCTCCGGTCTGGCGGTTTCCGGCGGCGCCGAGGTGGCTTCCGACGAACACGCCGCCAGCGCGGCGACCGTGCCGATCGCCACGGCCGCGCGGCCGATGGACAGGACAAAACCCTTGTGCATCTGATTCCCCTCTAAACCAGACCCAATCTCATGGGGTCGTTCCCGGTGGACCGGGACAACAATCAATCTACTCGCGAGGACCACGAAATTTCCCGGGCGTGCGCGAGGTGGAAGACCGGGTCGTTGGGTCCGAGAGGTCCGTAGCGGGTGAGGGGGTCGAAGCACGCTTCCGCAGGTGGCCGGATCGACGCCGGCCGGTTGGGCCGGGCGCGGCCTGCACGCGTATCCAGCGGGTCAGGCGCGCAATCCTTCGGCGAAGAGGCGCGCCGCGGCCAGATCGGCAGCGTCGGGCCGCCCCTTCCGGATGCCGCCGATCGGTTTGAACGGGAGGTAGGTGTCCCACGCGCGGCACGAGAAGGTGTCGACCACCTCGAAACCCTTCTCCTCCAGCAGCCGTACCAGCGGACGGGAGAACCGCTGGAACCGGGCTTCGGGAAAACCGCTGGTGGCGAAGACGAACGCCTTGCCGCGCCGTCCGTGCGGCAGCGACTGGACGAACTCGCGCAGCTGCGCGTGAAACGACCCCAGGAAGATCCCCGAACCGAAACCCACGAGATCGCAGCCGGCGAGCGCGGCCGGGCCGACCTGCCCCGGAGCGGCGACCGGGGCGTCCAGGACCTGGCCCATGACGTCGGCGATCCTCTTGGTGTTGCCGTGCGACACGGAGGTGCACACGATGACGGACTTCATGACGCGGTCCCCTTCGCTTCCCTGATTCATGACTCCAGGACGAGGCTGGGGCGGAGAATGTGACAGCAGGAGTGCGGCGTCCGCGGCTAGGGAGGGGCACGATGTCCGGTATCGAGGTGGCTGCTCAGCAAGCACTGCAGAAGGTGGTGCCTCGGCTGTTCAGCGCCGCGCTGGGACAACGCAAGCGGCGGAGAACCCGAGCGCAGGCCCGCCCGCTCACCGCCGGCCAGGTCGCCGATCAGCTTCTCGAAGACCTCTCCGACGACGAGCGGCTCCGGCTCGACGAATACCTGCGCTCTCCCGACTTCGAAGAAATAGCCCTCCAGCTGGTGCTCGGCCTGAAGCTCAGCGATGTGCGGTGGGAGCGGCTGTCCGTCGACATCCGCGACGAGCTGCGGCTGGGCCTCCGGCGCGCGGCCCGCATCCGCACCGAACTGCTGACCTCGTGTGCCGATGTCGTCTTCGAGGCGCTGGTCGTCGCCGGCAAGGACGCGATTCAGAGCGTCGGCCCCGCCATCGATCCGAACACCCTGGCGGTCGCCGGCCGGTTGAGCGCGGCCGCGGCGGCCAACAGCAGGCTGCTCCAGAAGGTGGAAAGCCTCGCGGAGTTCCACCGGTTCGCCGAGCAGCTGCGTGCTCAGGTCGTCGCCCTGCACAGCGAGATCCGGCTGCCTCATCTGGGGATCAGCCGGTCAGTCCCGTACGAACAGCTCTACACGGAACCCAGTCTCTGCAGCGAGAAAGACGGTCAGCCCGTCCCGAAGCTGGACCAGCTGGCACATCCTTGCCGCCGCACGGTGATCCTCGGCGATCCTGGAGCCGGGAAGTCGACCCTCGCCGCCAAACTCGCCTGTGACGTGGCCGCGGACCGGTTTCCCGGTGCGGAGGGCCGGGTCCCGTTCCTGATCGTGCTCCGCAGTTTCGCCGGCTCCTTCCGGCGGGGCGGCGCACAGCTGGTGCGCTACCTCGAAAAAGCGTGCCAGGATCCCTACAATCTCCAGCCGCCCGCACACGCGGTGGACTACTTGCTGCGCAACGGAAGAGCAGTGGTCGTGCTGGACGGTCTCGACGAGCTTGCCGAGCCGGAGCTTCGCCGGCGGGTCGGACAGCTGGTCGAGGGCTTCGTCAACCGGTACCCGCTGGTTCCCGTGCTGGTCACCGCCCGGAAGATCGGTTACGCGGAGGCTCCGTTGAGCCTCAACCTCTTCCAGGTCGGCGTAGTGACCGAGCTGGCCGACGACGAGGTCGCCGCCTACGCGGAAAAATGGTTCGCGCTGGACCCGGCTTTGTCGGCCGCCGAGCAGCGGCAATTGGCGCAGTCGTTCACCAGCGAGAGCGAGTACGTCAAGGAACTCTGCCGCAACTCCCTCATCCTGGCCCTGATTTGCGCCATGTATTCAAGCGACCGCTACATTCCCCGCAATCTCGCGCAGGTTTACGAACGATGCGCGACCATGCTTTTCGAGCGCTGGGACTCCATGCGCGGCATCGGGGTACCCACCCAGTTCCAGGGCAGGCTGCGGGGAGCCATCCAGCACCTGGCCTGGAAGCAATTCGTCAGCGCACCGGCGGACGGGGCCCTGACCCGGCGGCGCATCGTCCGCATTCTCTCCGACTATCTGGTGACGAAGCACTTCGACGAGGACGACGCGGCGCAGACGGCCGAGGAGTTCATCCAGTTCTGCACCGGCCGCGCCTGGGTCCTCACCGACGTCGGCGCGACCGAAACCGAGCCGAGGTACGGATTCACGCATCGCACGTTCCTCGAATACTTCGCCGCCGAACACCTGGTGCGCCAGCATGCCGACATCAGCGGGCTCTGGGCCGAACTGCTGCCGAGGATTTCGATGGGCGACTGGGAGGTGGTCGGACAGATCGCGATCCAGCTGTTCGACCGCAACGCCGAGGACGGCGCCGACACATTCGTCGCGTTCGCGTTGTCGAAAATGCCGGATCACCCCGAACACGGCTCCCACGTCCGCAGTTTCCTCGCCCGGACGCTGGGCTTCTGCCAGCCCGGCCACCACACGGTGCGCGCCATCACGAAGGAAGCCCTGGCCGCCTGCCTGAACACCACCATGGCCGATCGCCTGCGTTACGGAATGCACCCGGCCATCTATGACGGCCTTCGGACGGTGGACAACGCCCTGCTCGCGGTCATGTACGACAGCCTGCCCGCCAACCTCCCCGTCATTCGGCGAACCATCGTGGAAACACTCGGCGCGGCCATCGACCGGGGCGACGCAATTGCGTTCTTCATCGCCTGCAACATCTCCAGGCATTTCACGAACGCGGACAAACACCGGGTCGACACGTGGGCAGACGTCTACCGCGAGCTGACCGAACCGCATGCGGAAGCACTGCAATCCTGGCGGAACCGGTGCGGCTGGTACATCGACGGCCGAGCCAAGACGATCCAAGACGCAATCGCCTTGCACGGACCACAGGTCCTCTACCTCAGAGACTACTTTCTCACCGGGTCGGTATTCAGTTTCATGCAATCCCGTCTCGTCCGGATCAAAAGCTGGGACGTCGATCGCAAAGACACCGAAATGATCTGCGAGCACATCGTCGCCGCATCGCTGCCCTGGTTCTCTTCCGCCTCCTGGTGGCGAGACCATGCCGAGGACGACCAGCCGTACCTGTGGCTTCGCGACTTCGGGCTACGCACGGAGGCCGAAGGATCGGCGCTGCGCTGGCTGCTCATGCTGCCGTATCTGGAAATGACAACCGACCACGGTACGCCCGATTTGGTTCCGGCTGTCGACGAAATGTGCCGCACGCTGATCGAGGGACGCCGCGACGGGAGTGCAAGCAGCACAGAGGCGATGACCGCGGTGCGACGCGCCGATATGCCCGCTCCAGTGCGATTGTTTCTCCGCGACTGGATGCGCCGCGAGATCAGCGTGCTCCCGCCCCCGGCGTGAACGGTTGCCCGCTCACCAGCCGTTCCAGTTCCGGCACGATCCCCGCCGGTGCCGGGGCTTCCAGCACCTGCGCCCGCGCCTTCTCCGCAGACGTGGCGAACGACGGCTCATCCAGCAACCGCAGCAACTGCGTGCGCAATTGCTCGGCAGTGACCTGGTCGTGTTCCAGCACCAGACCCGCTCCCTGCCCGGCCAGCAGGTCCGCCAATCCGGCCTTGTCCCACAGATTTCCCGGGATCACCAGCTGCGGCACCCCGTGCACCACCGCGTTCCCGAGCGTACCCGCACCGCCGTGATGGATCACCGCCGCACACGTCGGCAGCAGCGCGTCCAGCGGGACGAAATCGAACAGCCGCACGTTCTCCGGCACCGCCGAAGCCGACTCCGCCTGCCGGGCCGTCAAGGTCGCGATCACCTCGATGTCCAGGTCAGCGACCGCGGCGAAGAGGTCCTCGGCCGAGAACTGGTCGTCGCCCCACAGATCGCGCCGCGACATACCCAGAGTGACGCAGACCCGCCGCCGGGCAGGAGGCTCGGACAGCCACGACGGCACCGTCGACGGACCGTTGTACGGCACATGCCGCACCGGAAGATAGTCCACACCGACCGGGAACCGAGTCCACGGCGGCAACGGATCGAGCGTCCGCTGCCCCAGAACCAACTCCTCATCAAACACGCAGCCGTACCGCTCCAGCTTGCCCGACAACCACTCCGCCATCGGATCCGCACCCCCGGCACCGCACAACTCGGTGAACAGACCGCGCATACGGGCCCAGTGGTCAAGCCCGAACAGCATCCGCACATGCGCCGCACCGCAGGCCCGCGCGGCGATCGGACCCATGTACGTCAACGCGTCCCACACGACCAGATCCGGCTTCCAGGACCGGGCGAACCCGACGAGGTCGTCGAGCGCCGCATCCTGGGAGAGTTCGTCCAGCGCGATCGAGCACCACGTCGAGAACACGCCGCGGACGTAGTCCGGGGTCAGCCGTTCCGCGCGGGTCTCGGTGATGTCGAATTCGTAGTCGAAGACCGTCTTGCCGGTCGGCCGTTCCTGGACCTTGCCGCTCCGCCCGCCCAGGTCCAGCACCGGGCCGACCTCGACCGCGGGCAGTCCGGCCCGGACGATCGAATCCGCGAGATCCGGCTGGGCGGCGACGCGGACGTCATGCCCGGCCGCGCGCAGCGCCCACGCCATCGGCACCAGGTTGTAGAAGTGCGCGTTCGCCGCGAACGTGGTGAACAGGACCTTCATCGAACTCTCCCCGCCGTCGCGCCCGAAACCCGGCAAAACATACCGAGCAGTACGGTTCGGGCTCCACCCCTAGCGGTCGTTCAGGGGGCGGCGCGACCACCAGTACAACGCGGGCGGGATTCCGGCCAGCAAACCGGCGACCGCGATGCCGAGGCCGACGCGAAATACCCCGTGAGCACTCTCGGTGGCGCCGCCCATGTGTCCGGCGGCGTAGATGAGGGCTCCCCAGCTTTCCACGACGGCCCCGGCGGCGAGCAGGCCTACTGCGGCCACGGTCAACCCCCTGAGGCGTTTTTCCCAAGCCAGCGGGGAAACGGCGGGGCGCGGCTCGCGCTTCCGGGCCCGCAGCCACGCCACCACCGCCGCCCCGCCGATCAGCAGACCCCCGATACCGGAGCCCAGTCCGAACAACGAAGCCCCGCGCCCAGCAGCACGTTGCCGACGCCGACGAGCCAGATCGCGATGGTGGTCAAGAGCCGGACCGTGCTCATGAGTCCTTCCTGCGGACGGACGTCATCGGCCGACTCCGGCCCGCCGCTTCGACCACCAGTACAACGCGGGCGGAACTCCGGCCAGCAAGCCCGCACCGGAAATGCCGATGCCGACCAGGAACACCGGGATGTCCCTTTCGAAGCCGGTGCCGGGCGCCCCGCGGAAGAAGAGCGGGCCCGCGCCCAGCACGACCGCCCCGATGGTGCAGAGGCCGATCGCGGTGGTGGTCAAGCGCCTGAGCCGCTCTTGCCAGGGCAGGAGCGGGGCTGGTGGCTGCCGGTCGCCTTTCTTCCCTCGCAGCCAGACCACTGCTGCCGCGATGCCGAGCAGCAGGCCTGCCCCGGCCACGCCCAGACCGAGGAGAAAGAACGCGCCCGCGCCGAAATTGACGCCAGGCCCGGACGGCTCGGCGATCGCCATGAGGGCTCCCGTACCGAGCAGCACGTCCCCGGCGACGATCACCCTGACCGCGATGCCGGGCAAGCGGACCTGTCCAGTGTCAGACATCGCTCCTCCGTATCCACCGCCAGTACCTCGGAAGTGCGGCCAGCAAACTGGCACCGGCGAAGCAGAAGCCGGTCAGGAAAATCGGAAAGGCCTTTTCCTCGCCGATGATCGCGGACTCCACGCCGACGGGCGCACGTTGACTGTGGAAGACGAGAGTTCCCCAGCCCAGCACGATGGCGGCGGCGGTGATCAGCCAGGCCGACGCCCAGGCCAACCGCTTGCGGCGCTTCTCCCCGGCCAGGAGTTCGACAGCGGGGCTTTGAACGCGCCTTCTCTCCAGCAGCCAGGCCACCACTGCCGCCATGCCGAGCAGCAGCCCCGCGCCGGTGGCGAACAGACCGAGCAGAAAGCAGCCGGCGGCACCGATGTTGGCACCGGTGTTGGGCGGGGTCGTGAGTTCGAAAACGAATCCCGTGCCCAGCAGTACGGCGCCCACGGCGATCAGCCAGACCGCGGCGACGGTCAACCCCTTGCCAGTGGTTCTCATGGCTGCTTCTCGCTTCTCACGTCTGCGCGCCGCGGCGCGGCGACCTCATTCACGACTCCCGCTCCCCGCATAGTGGCTGTCCCCGAATTGGCGGACGAATCCGTAGTACGTGAGGGCCATGGGACCGCCGCAGATGTAGCGGTGCGGATTCAACCAAATGTATGCGTCGTTGCAGGCGTTGTGGAGGTCCGCCAGCAGGGCCTCGTCACAGGTTTTCCGGTCGGTGCGGCTGCCCTTGCTGTAGCACATGTCGTGGGCGTCGCATGCCGTCTTGAAGTTGGCGCCGACCCAGAAATACCGGTCGGGGGAACTCGAGCAGCCGTTCGGCGCGTCGTCGCCTCCGCCGCTGGCCCCGCCGCCGCGGTTGCCGAATCCGCCGTTCTTGTTGAGGGCGTCGTTGGTGGCGCCGCCGCCCAGCGTTTGGGGGTCGTGGCCGCGCCAGCCGGTGTTGTCCTGCGCGGTCCCGGGAGCAGGCTGCTGCGGTTTGCTGGCGGCGGCGCGGTAGGCGTCGGTCGCGGCCTGTGCCGCCGCAGCAGCGTCCTTGCCCGCCGCGAGCGCGCTGTTGCGGGCCTGGGCCGCGGCCGCGCTGGCACTACCGGCCGAGGCCGAGGCGCGGGCGGCGGAGGCGTTGGCCTGCCTAGCGGATCCGGCGGCTTTGCTCGCGTCCCGGTTCGCCGACGCGGAGGCCGCACGGGCGGTTTTCGCCGACTGCGCGGCCTGGTTGCACGACTGCTGGGCCGCGTCCGCGGACCCCTCGGCTTGCTTCGCCCATTCGCCGGCCTTGGCCGCGGACTGCCCCGCCCACGCGGCATACGCGTCGGCGTCCTGCGCCGCACCCAGGGCACGCGCCGCCGACTCGCCCGCCTTCGCCGCGTCCGCACGCGCCTGCGCGGCGGCCTGATGGGCCTGTTCCAGCATCGCGTGCATGGCGTTGACGTGCGCGGCGGTGTACTGGTCGCGCTGCCGCGCCTGGTGCTGCCCGACCTCAAGGAACGAGCGGGCGAGCCAGGTCGGGCCCTCCAGCGCGGTCTGCGCCGCCGCCTCCAACTCCGCCCCGCCCGAACCCAGCGTTTGGCTGGTCTGGAAGACGTCGTCGGAGACCGCAGCCGTGTACTGGCCGGTCTCCAGGAACGCCTGCCGGTCGGCGGCACTGCCGTCGAGGGCGGCTTGGGCGGCGCGGTAGGACGCGGGCCGGGTCTTGTCCAGCATCTGCGCGATCCGCAGGCTGTTGTCGGCGTCGCGGCTGGAGTAGTCCTGCTCGCGCAGGAACCGTTTCACCGTCTCCCAGTCCCCGGCCAGCGCGGCGTCCGCGGCCTGCTTCATCGCCGGTTTCGCGGCGGTCGCGGACAGGTGCGCGACACGGGCCCGGTCGTCCGCCTCCGCCGCGGTCGCGCGCCCCGCGCGAATGTATTCGACGACGTCGGCTTCGCTCCCGGCGAGCGCGGCCGTGGCGGCATCACGGGTCCACGGGCCGCCGGTGCTAATCAGCCGGACCATCGCCTTGCGGGCCTTCCCCACCGCCTCAGCCTGCGGCGCGCCGGGCGCGGCCGCTTCGTCCAGCAACTGGCGGGTCGCGGCGTCGAGCCGATCCTGCTCCGCGGCGTTCCAGGTCGCCTGGGCCTGCTGCTCCTTCTCCTTCGCCGCCAGCGCCTTCGCGGCCTCACGGTCACGAAGGGTGCGGGCCGCCAGCTCGTCGGCCTCGGCCTTGCGCGCGGTCTCCTCCACCCGGCTGGCCTGCTCCGCCGCCGCCGTCGACGCCTCCGCCGCCCGCATCGCGTTGTCCGCGTGCGCCCGCGCCAACCGCGCCGCCTCATGCGACTGCCCCGCGCTCGCCGCGGCCTCGTCCGCCGCACGCGCAGCAGCCTCGGCATTCGCCTTCGCCGCATCAGCAGCCTGCCGCGCCTCACCGGCCGCGACCGCAGCCTGACCCGCCAGATTCTCCGCACTGTCCGCAGCCCGCGACGCGGTCGCGGCCGCGCTGCGCGCCTGCCCCGCCGCCCTGTTCGCGACACCCGCGTCCGCACCCGCCGCCGAGGCGAACCGGCCCGCCTTCTCCGCCTCGCCCGCAGCGGCGGACGCGTTCACACCGGCCGACTTCGCCGACTGCGCGGCGTTCTTCGCCTGCCCCGACGCCTCCGCCGCATGACCCGCCGCCTCGCCCGCCCACTGCGCCCGCTGCGCCGCGTCCCGCGCCGTGTCCGCGGCCTTGCGCGCCGCAGCGGCGTTGCCGCCGTCCCGCGCCGCCGCCGCAGCCGCCGTATGCGCCCGCGACGCCGCCGTCCCCGCCGCAGCCGACGCCGACGCCGCCCACGCCGCAGCCAACGCCGCCACCCGCGACGCCTGATGCGCATCATTCGCCGCCGACGTCGCCGCCTGCGCCGCCGCAGCCGCACCACTCGCCGCATCCGCCGCCCGCCCGGCCGCCAAACCCGCCTGCACCGCGTTACGACCAGCGGCCTCGGTCTCCCGGGCAGCCGTCTCCGCCGCCTGCTTCGCCCGCAGCGACGCCGCGACAGCCCAATCAGCGGCCTCGTTCGCCGCCTTCGTCTCCGCCTGCGCCCACGTGCCCGCCTGCTGCGCCTGCCCGGTCAACTCCGCGATGTCGGCCGCTTCCTTGTCCCGCGCCCGCGCCACCTGCTGCCCGGTGTTCAGGAAGTCCTGGATCACCGGCCACGTCCCGTCGTCGAGCGCGTCCTGCGCCGCCCGCTCCAGATTCGCGCCCCCGCCCCCGAGCATCCGCGAAACCCGCATCCAGTCATCAGCCTCCCGCGCGGTGAACTGCCCGTTCGCGAGGAAATCCCGGAACGCCGCGGACGTGTTGGCGTCCAACGCCTTCTGCGCCGAACTCTCCAGACTGCGACCGTCCCCGCCCAGCATCGTGCCGATCTTCACCTGCTGATCAGCCGTATACGGCTCCTGCCAACCCGACTTCAAGAACTGCCGCTGCTCCGCGACCGAACCGTCCAGAGCCTTCTGCACCGCCTCGCCGAGCTTCCGGCCCCCGAGACCGATCATCCGCGCCACGTTGAACGTCACGTCCACATCCAGCGCCGGACCCTGACCGCTGTCCAGGAACACCCGCAGATCCTGGTCCGAACCAGTCAACGCCGCCTCCGCCGCCCGCCGCGTCGCCGGACCGCCCTCGGTCATCAACCGCACCACACCCGCCCGGTCCGCCGCCGGCAACGGCGACTCATACCCCGCAGGCATCCCAGCAGGCGGCACATCAGCAGCAGCCACAGCCACGCCCGGCGCGCTGCACACCCCCGCCGCCAGCACCGCCACCGTGGCCATTACCAGACCGATACGCGTTCTTACGACACCACTCGGCGCCAGCTTCACTTCGCAGTTCCCCTCTAGTCCCCGCAATGACAGGCGGCCCCACACGCCCGCAGCGAACAAACCGAATAGATACCAGGTTTCGGGCGAAACTACGAGGAATGTGACCTACGGCGGCAAAAAGCCGAAATCGGTAACATTCGCCGATCCCGCGCGACGTCTGCCCGTGAGCTGGCAACCAGGGGGGACAGCCACGCGACGCCGATGTGCCGCGATACCGCTCGCCCTCCCAAGGTCAGCCGACCCGAACGAGCACAACCAGAGAGGAATTGGCCGTTGCGCATGCGTTATCAGCTGCCGGCCCTCGGCGCGGCAGCAGGCATGGTCCTGTGCGGCATCCCCGGTCTCGCGACCGCGGCGACCGCAGACCAGGGCCCGGCGGTCGAGGACTACTCCTATCCCGGCGCGGACAAAATCCCGGCGGAGCAAGGGATTCGCCTGAAAGGCGGCGACGGGAACATCCGTTTGGCCGCATGCGGCGACCGCACGGACGTTATCCGAATCGTGACCAACCGCAACAGCGTGCGGGAAACGTTCTGTTTTGAATCCGACGGTCCGAAGGGCTACCTCTCGCTGGAGGTCCCCGCCACATTCCTGGCCAAGGGCGACGGCAGCACCGTCGAAATGACCCTGACCAACAAGGGCACATCCCAGACCGTCCCGGTCGGCAAGGACACCTGGACCAAGCTGGGCGAATCCGCCGATCCCGACAACGGCCCGGCCACCCTGGTGGAAATCAAGACCAGCGGCCCGGCGCCCGCCCCCGGCCCGGTCGACGCCGCGCCGTACACGGCCAAGATCACCGTCGGCCAGCCCGGCGTCAACGGACGGGGCTGCAGCGGCGTCCTGGTTGCGCCGCAGTGGGTAGCCACCGCCGCCCGGTGCTTCGCCGACGATCCGAGCCAGGGCTTCGCCGTCCCGGCCGGCCCGCCCAAGCTCAAGACCACCGCTGTCGTCGGCCGTCCCGATCTCAGCCAGACTGACCGCGGCGCCGTCGTGGACGTCACCACTCTCGTTCCCCGCACCGACCGCGATCTGGTGCTGGCCAAGCTGTCCGCCCCGGTCAACGGCGTCACTCCGGTCGCACTGAGCGCCACCGCCCCGAGCGTCGGCGAGACGCTGAAGGTCACCGGCTACGGCCGCACCGCCGACACCTGGGTGCCCACCAAGGCACACACCGCGTCCTTCACCGCGAGCGAAATCACCGAAACCACGACGGAAATCACCGGCGCGATCGGCCCGTGCAAGGGCGACGCGGGCGGCCCCGTCGTCCGCGAACGCGACGGACGCACCGAACTCGTCGGCCTCACCAGCACCTCCACCCAGAACGGCTGCCTGACTGAGGCGCAGACTGCACCGGGTGCCACGCAGACGCGCACGGACAACATCGCCGACTGGATCAAGGGCCAGATCCCCGCGCTGTCCATCGCGTGCGCCGGCAACGTGTCGATCTTCGCGGTCAAGGACGACGTGGTCCTCTACAACCACCCGGACCCCGTCTCCGGCGGCAGCATGTCGCCCAACCAGAAGGTCATCGGCAACGGCGGCTGGTCCGGCTTCGCCCGCGTGCTGGCCGGCCCCAACGGCCTGCTCTACGCCATCCGCCCCAACGGCGACGTCTACCGCTACCAGTGGACCGGCTCCGGCTGGAGCGACGACTCCCGGCAGATCGTGGCCACCGGCTGGTGGGGCTGGAACGACCCGGCCACCCGGCCGAAGCTGACCGTCGACGCGCGGGGCGACTTCTACTCCACCGGCTCCGACGGCATCCTCTGGAGGATGACCTACACCGAGTCGACCAAGACCTGGACCACCGTCAAGGCCGACACCGGCTGGGACTCCTACGACCTGATCACCGCGGCGGGAGACGGCGTCCTCTACGCCCGCACCCGCGACGGCCAGCTCTACCGCTACGCCTACGACCACGCCGCGGGACGCTGGGCGCAGCACAAGAAACTGGTCGGCAACGGCGGCTGGGGCATCTACCAGAGCCTGTCCTCCGCGGGCGGCGACGTCCTCTACGGCGTGACCGCCGGCGGCGACCTGCGCTGGTACCGCTACTCGTCCTACACCGACACCTGGGCAGACGGCCCCACCACCATCGGCAAGGGCGGCTGGCAGCAGTTCACCAGCGTCACGGTGCAGTCCAACGCCTGCAGCATTCCCAAGTAGCGCGCAGGTCCGTGAGGGGAACCCTGGGGGAATCAGATTCCCTCAGGGTTCCCCTCACGGACGACAAACCCAGCTCCCGTCGGTGCCGACGCGGGTCAGCCCGATCCGCCAGCTGCGTCGCCGCGGGCTACTGACCGTCCATAAAGGACGTTGATGCCGCCGGAATGCCCGATTGGCGCCCGTCTGACCGTGCCCGTGACGCACCCAATGTGGCATTGGGGCGCTGGCCCCTCCGCTGAGCCGCCGTAAGTCCCGGCACGGGAATCTGTTTCCCGCAAGGAGTCCTTCACGGACGTCCTCAGGCCCGGCCCAGCGAGGCGTCCGAAGCGAGCGAGCCCAGCACCCACGCCATCGCCGGTGCGTTCTCCGCGAGTGCGGTCCGGTTGATCCCCTCCGCGCGGTCGCAGGGCTGGTGGTAGCAGCGGTCGAACAACTGCCCGGCCTGGCCCCCGTATTCGGCCGCCTGCGCCGGGGTCTTCACCCCGAGCACGCCGCTGTCCAAGCCGCCGACCGGGATTCCGAGGTCGTGGAACGGGAGATGATCCGAGCCCACCGCGTCGAACGGCTCGGTGGCGTAGGGCAGGCCGTGCTGAGTGAACCAGCGGGTGAACAGCTCCGTGATGGCGTGTCCTTTTCCGCTGCCGGTGTCCCAGACGAAGCGGACTGCGTTGGGCGAGGCGATCAGTTCGGCGTTCAGCACGGCCGTGAACCTGCCTCGTTCTTCCGGCGACAGGGCGGCGGCGTAGTAGCCGGACCCGATGTCGCCCAGTTCTTCCGCGCCCCAGAAGACAAAACGCACCTTGTTCATCACGTCCCGTTGCCGCGCGGCGAGGCTGAGCGCGGTCTGCAGCACCGTGCCCGCGGCCGAAGCGTTGTCGTTGATCCCGGGGCCTTCGGTGACGCTGTCTAGGTGACCGCCGGTCAGCACGACGTGGCCCGGGTCACCGCCGGCCGTCTCGGCGATCACGTTCACCGTGGTGCTCGGCACGTTCCGCGCCTGAAGGTCGAGGTGCACCTTGGCGCCGGTCGCGAGCTGCGTCAGCCGCACACCGTCCTCTTCGGACACTGACGCCGTCGGGACGGTGAAGTCCGGCGGGTCGAACGCGATGAAACGGTAGATGTTCTCCGGCGAGGGCGTGCGCCGGTAGGTCAGCACCGCGCTCGCGCCCGCCGCGGTCGCGAGGTGTTGCTGCACCTGCAAAGTACAGCTGGAGCGGGCCAGCAGCACGACGCTCCCGGGCACGCCGAGACCCTCGTAGTCGGCGGCCGCGCAGCCGGTGCGCCCGGCGGGCAGCGGCACCAGCCGGGCGTCGAGGCCGCCGGGCGGGGTGGACGGCGTGAAGCGGGTCATCAGCGCGCGGATCGGGCCGAGACCGCCAGCCTGCAGGGTTTCGTTGTCCACCACGAAATCGGTGTACGGCACGGTCTGGTAACCGACCTGATAGCCGGCCGAACGCAGGCGTGCGGACACATATCGCACGGACTCGGCGAAACCGGGCTGGTCGTACCCGCGGGTGCCGCCGTTGGCGTCGGCAATGCGCTGCAGGCCAACGAGATGCGCGTACACCGCGTCGCCGGTGACCCGGGAAGCCAGCCACCCGGCCAGCCCGGGCGAAGCCGCGCTCGCACTGCCCGGGAGCAGCAGCGCGGCCAGCAGTACTGCGCCGAGCGCCCATCGAAATCCGCGCACGGCTTATCCCCGGACCCAGTCGGGACGGCGGGCCGAGACCCGGACCGGCAGCGAGGTCAGCCCGCGCAAAGTCGCGGTGTCCTCCCAGACCGGGTCGCCAACCTGTTCGAGGACGATTCCGTTGTCCCGCAAGGCTTCGAACAGGATACGGAGTTGCAGCCCGACTAGTACGGCACCTAGGCAGGCGTGCGCGCCGCGGCCGAATCCCAGGTGCAGTCCGCGACGGCGCCGCGGGTCCACGGCGTCCGGATCCGGGAAGACGGCGGGATCGCGGTTCGCGGCGGCCAGCAGCACGATCACCACGTCGCCGCGCCGGATCCGCTGTCCGCCCAGTTCGCCGTCCGCGACGCACACCCGGCCGTCGGCCTGCACCGAACCGTCGAGCCGGACCAGTTCGTCGGCCAGTCTCTCCGCGCCGCCTTCGACGGACAGCAGAGCGAGCAGATCCGGTTGCCGCGCCAGCCGGAGCAGGGCCGCGCCGAGCAGCCGGCTGGCGGACTCGTACCCGGCGTGCAGGACCGCGCGCAGGGAATTCGCCAGGAGATCCGCGCTGATGCCGGGCCGCGCGCGCTGCGCCTGGACGGCCGCCGCGAGAAATCCGGACCGGTCCTCGTCGGCGAGCCACCCGGCGACCAGGCCGCTCAGCTCCGCCCTGGCCCGGATCCCGGCCGCGGCGCGCGACGGGTCGAGCCCGGCGTCCATGCTGCGCACGATGGCGTTGGAGTGCCGTTCGAACTCCTCGCCGTCCGGCGGGGCCACGCCGAGGTAACGGCAGATCGCGGTGAGCGCGACCGGGCGGGCGAAGCCCGTGACCAGGTCGGCCGGGCCGGCCCCGGCGAGCGCCGCCAGCCGTGCGGCCATCTCCGCGCGCAGGTGGCCGGCCATCGTCCGCAACGGCAGTTCGTGCAGCGCGGTCACCAGCAGGTGGCGGATCCCGGTGTGCTCCGGCGGGTCGAGGCGTTGCAGGCTCAGCGATTTGTTGGGCACCTCGACCCCGGCCCGGCGGAAATCCGAGGCGTAGCGCGCGGGGTCGGCGAGGACTTGGCCGCCGACGGCGTGTTCGGTGACCACCCACGAATTCAGCATCCCGTGCCAGTACACGGGATTCGCCTCGCGCAGCCGGCGGTAGAACGGATGCGGATCGGCGATGACGCGCGAAGCCAGCGGTTCGTAATACGGGTCGTGCGGTGCCAACGCGCCCCCTCAGTGCGTTACGACGTGCGGAAAGCGCGGTGCGGCCGTGCCGGTGGAGCACGGCCGCATCACGCTAGTGCTGCGGTATTTTCCGCATTCAGTGGTCGTACAGCATAAGGTGCCCACCTCCCCCTTTTCCTGCCCGGAAACAATGCGGGAAAGACGTCTTCCCATTCAGTCTCGCGCCGAAGATCTCCGCCCGGCTACCGCCGATCGAGTGGATCGGCAACCCCGCCCGCAAAGCACTTTTTACGCCCGGCAAAGCGATTCTCCCCCGCGAATAACCGAAACCCGCCGACGCGAAGGAGACGCGGAAAACGGAGCGACAACGGCGAAAACCGCGTGAATTCTCATCGGGTGCTCCCGTTGCCTGGGGCGGACCGGCGCATTCCGGACCCACTGGACATCCGTTGAACATCCGCTGGACCGCCCGCTCCGGCCCCTTGCACCCACCGCCGCGAGCCAACACATTGGGAGCACACGGAAACGAGGGGGTTGCCATGCGAAGAGCCGGCGCACTGACGGCCATCGCGGCGGGACTGCTGGCCACGGTCCCGATCGTCACCGGCGCGGCGGAAGGAGGTAACGGGTGCTGGTCCGCCGCCCCGATCGAGCTGGCCAATGAAGGAGCGTGGAAGTACTTCAACCGGATCTCGTGGTGTGCGCGAGGAACGAAGGTCACCTCGGTCGAAATGGCGGTCACGCACCAGGTGCTCGACCAGTCCTGCCGGTGGCTGGGCCGGGTCGAGAAGTCGGACACGCCCGCGAAGCACGGCGACGGGCGGACGGTCTACGACCGGAGCGCGTTCGAATGCTCGGGCACGGCCGGCTCCGACGGCGTGAACCCGTGGGTGGTCGCCACGGTCCAGCCCAACGGCACCTACACCGTGGACATGAGCGGCATCCGCGGGTGAATCACGGCTGCGCCGCGCGGCGCGGCTGGGAAAGGAGAGCGAGGGTCCGGGCCTCACCCGGCCCGTGCCCCGGCTCCCGCCGCACGGCGAGCGCACTCCGGGCGTGCCCGGCGGCGGCACCGGGCTCGCCGCGCGCGAATCACGGCCGCTCCGCACGGCGCAGCCGGGAAAGGAGAACGAGGGTCCGGGCCTCACCCAGCCCGTGCCCGATTCCCCGCCGCACGCCGAGCGCACTCCGGGCGCGCATCACAGCCGCTCCGCACCACGCAGCCGAGAAAGGAGGCCAAGCGTCCGCGCCTCACCCAGCCCGCGCCCGCCCCCGCCGCACGCCGGGCGCGCATCACAGCCGCTCCGCACCACGCAGCCGAGAAAGGAGGCCAAGCGTCCGCGCCTCACCCGGCCCGTGCCCAGTCTCCCGATGCACGGCCAGCGCACTCCGGGCATGCCCAACGGCGGCACCGGGCTCGCCGCGCGCGAGCAGGGCTCCTGCCAGCGCCGTCAGGGCCTGACCTCGCAACGCCCGGTAGCCGGCCCGCTCGGCGAGCACCAGTGCCTGCCGGGCGGGCCCCGGGTCGGCGGTGACCGTCGTGAGGCCGATCAGGGCGTCGGCTTCCGGGTAGCGGTCGCCGGTTTCGCGGATGAGGTCGAGGGCCTGTTCGTACCGGCGGATCGCCTCCGGCCGGTCGCCGAAGCGGGCTAGCACGGCTGCCAGCGCGGCGAGCGCCTCCGCCTCGGTCCTCGGGTCCCCCGCCTCCCGGGCGAGCGCGAGCCCCGCGCTGGCACACTCCAGCGCCATCGCCCGGTGACCGCGATCGCTGTGCGCCAGTGCCAGCCGGCTCCGGGTTTCCGCTTCGCCCGCCCGGTTTCCCGCCTCGCACTGCAGGTCGAGGGACCGGCACAGCAGTTCCACCGCCTCGGCCGTCCGCCCGCGCGCGTGCTGGACCTGTCCGAGGTTGGCGAGGTTGATCGCTTCGCCGTACCGGGACCCGATCCGGCGGTACCGGCGCAGCGCCTGGGTGTAGTGCTCGGCGGCTTCGGCAAGCCGGCCCATTTCCCAGTGGACGAGCCCGAGGTTGCCGAAGGCGACCGCCTCCCCCGCCGGCTGGCCGATCCGCCTGCTGAGCGCCAGCCCGCGGCCGAACCGGAACGCGGCGGCGGGCAGCCGTCCGGACTGCCAGTACACGCACCCCAGGTTGCCGAGCACCGCGGCCTGCGCCTCGGTCCAGCCCGCCTGCCGCACGAGCAGCGACGACGCCGTGTACTGCCGGATCGCCTGCTGGTACCGGCCCTGGCGGAAGTGCAGGTCGGCGAGGCTGAGCCGGGCGGCGGCCTGTTCGCGGGGACCATCGGCGGCGCTCAGGCCGGCTTCGGCGACCGCGAGCCACTCGACCCGGCGCATGCACATCCAGAAATACCCGCGCAACGCGTCGGCGAGCCGCCACGCCATGGGGCGCGGACCGTGGTCGGCGGCGAACCGCACGGCGGCGACGAGGTTGCCGCGCTCGATGTCCAGCCATGCCAACGCTTCTCCCAGCCCGGCGAACGCGGCCGGGACGCCGGACACCGGCAGCCGCAGCATGTGCGGATAGAGCAGGCGGGCGGCGCCGTCCGTTCCCGCCAGGTACCAGTCGTACAGCCGGTGTAGCGCGCGCTCGCGCTCCTCGGCGGACTCCAGCCGTCCGGCTTGCTCGGCGGCGTACTGGCGAAGCAGGTCGTGGAAGCGGTATCGGCCCGGCGCGTGGTGTTCGACCAGATGCGCGGCGGCGAGCCCGTCCAGCAGCGCGACCGCCCGCGTCGCCTCGACGCCGGCCAGCGCGGCCACGGTCTCGGCACCGAAGTCCGCGCCGGGAACCAGGCTCAGCAACCGGAACAGCCGCTGGGCGTCGGCGGACCGGGCCGCGTGGGACAGGTCGAAGGCGACCCGCACCGCCGCCTGCTGGTCGCCCGGCACCGCGAGCGCGGCGAGCAGGTTGCCCTCGCGCAGTTCCGCGACGTAGTCCCCGATGCCGGAGCCGGGACGGCCGGCGAGGTTGGCCGCGGCGATCCGCAGCGCGAGCGGGAGATGGACGCACAGCTTGGCGAACTCGGCGGCAGCCTCCGGCTCGGCACGGACGCGCCCACTGCCGAGCACCTCCGCGAGCAGTTCGACGGCTTCGTCGGGGCTGAGCACGTCGATCGTGAACTGGCGCGCGCCGTTCACGGCGACGAGACCGGTCAGGCTGCCGCGTCCGGTCACCACCGTCAGGCAGCCGGGCCCGGACGGCAGCAGCGGCCGGACCTGATCCGGGTTGACGGCGTTGTCCAGCACGACCAGGATCCGCCGGTCGGTCGTCAGGGTCCGGTACAGCGCCGCCGCGGTCTCCGCGTCGGGAGGCACCCGCTGCGGCGGAATCCCCAGTGCGGCCAGGAATTGCGCGAGGATTTCGGCCGGCGTGGCCGGGGCCTCCGGCGCGTGGCCGCGCAGGTTCGCATACAGCTGGCCGCCCGGAAAGCGCGCCCGGACACGGTGCGCCCAGTGCACGGCCAGCGCCGTCTTGCCGACGCCCGCCGTACCGGAGACCACGGCGATTCCGCCGGCCGCCAGACTGTCCAAAAGCGACAGTTCCGCCGCCCGTCCGGCGAACCCGCGCGGCGGCGCGGGCAGCTGTTTCGGGACCCGGTGCGACGGCTGGGTTTCGGCGGGAACCGCGGCGCCGGGGTCGCGCAGCACGGCCGCGTGCGCGGCTTGCAGTTCGGGCCCCGGGTCGATGCCGAGTTCGTCCGCGAGCCGCGTGCGCGCCCGCCCGTAGAGCCGGAACGCCTCGTCCCGCTGCCCGAGGGCGTGGTGGGCGCGGATCAGGAGTGCTTGCGCCGCTTCGTCGAGCGGCCGTTCCGCGGCGGCCTCGGCGATGCCGGGCAGCACCTCCGCGGCGGCGCCGGTGTCGATCATCGCCCCGGCGTACCGGCAGAACGCTTCCCGGCGCTCGGCGATCAGCGAAACGACCTTCGGGTGGCTGGCGAGCGGCGGCAGGTCGGCCAGCGGCCTGCCGTGCCACAGCCGGAGCGCTTCGCCGAGCGACGTCACGACGCGGGCGGCGTCGGCGTCCCGGTGCGCGTCGTTCGCCTCGGCGATGAGTTCGCGGAACCGCCACAGGTCGACGTCGACGGCGTCGTGGCGCACCGCGTAGCCCCCGCCGACGTGCGGCAGCACCCCGCTGTCCGCCCGCGGCGCCCGGCCGGGTTCCAGCAGCCGCCGCAAATGCTTGACGTGCGTCTGGACGACGTTCACCGCGCTCGGCGGCGGCCGGTCGCCCCACAGCGCGTCGACCAGGTCCCGCCGGGTCACCGCGTCCCCGCCGGCGAGCGCGAGCAGCCCGAGGACCGCGCGCCTGCCGGGCGGGCCGAGATCCAGTTCGGCCCCGTCGTGCCAAGCCCGCAGCGACCCCAGTACCTGGATGCGTACCGACCTCGTTGCCACCCTGGCCCCCAGTTATCGGCTGTCCAACGTAGTGGGCCCGGCGGCCGGTGCACAAGGAAGTGGCTCCGCCCGGGCTAAGGCCGCCGGGGCCGTCCGCCGGAACCCGGCCGCCGGTCCGCTGTGGACGGACGCCGGAGTCCAATCGCCGTCCAGCGCCCGTCCAGTGCCCGCTGGTGAGGTGTTCGGAGTCGGCGCGAGTCGTCGAATGCCCGTTCCCGAACCATTTTCCGCACGGAAAGAGACGCACATGAACAATCGTGCCTGGAAGGCATGCACCAGAGCGGCGCTGGCGGTCGCGGTCAGTTTCCTGACCATGGCCACGGTGGCAACGGCCGCTTCCGCCGCCCCGTCCGGCGCCGTCAGCGCGTCGCGCTCGCCGGCGATCGCCGTGACCCACGGCCGGTTCGACCTCCTCGGCGCGGGCCGCGCCGTCGCGGCCGACGACCAGGTCACCGCGTTCCACGGCTTCAGCACGTTCCGGACCCTGGTGATCCAGTCGCAGGGGTTCGACCTCGAGGGCCGGATCCAGGGCAAGCTCCGCACCTACGATTTCCGCGCCATTTACCAGGTCTACAACCTTCCGTCGTCGTCCGGGTGGAAGGTGTGGTCGCTGAGCTTCAAGCGCGACAAGAGCCAGAGCGTGCTGAAGGAGACCTTCCGCAGCGAGCAGCTGATCGACGTCGACGTCGACATCAAGTTCAAGGTGTCGGCCGCGAATCTGCGCGGCGTGTCCACCCTGCGGATCGGCTTCGAGACGCTGCGGCTGGCCCTCAACGGGACGACCAAGGACTTCACGGTCGTCAACGGGGCCTCCGGCGGCGGCAAGGACCAGGACAACAACGACGTCCCCGTGGACTTCGAGCCGGTCTGACCGGGAGTTCGCGGCGCAATGCCAGAGACTTGAGGCGGCGCTATGGGTACCGCTCCCGGCAGGCCGGGCTCGCCCCGGGTTCGGTCGTCCGTGAGGGGAACCCTGAGGGACTCTGATTCCCTCAGGGTTCCCCTCACGGACCTCCGGAGATGGTCCATGCGGGCATCAACGGCGTGCGGCCACGCAGCTTAAGTCCCTGGCATTGGGCTCGCAGCGGCGAAAGGGGTCCCCATGCTTTTCGAGAAGACACTGCGCACCGCCGCGGCGACCATGGCGTTCCTGGCCTCCGGCTCCGCCACCGCGCACGCGGACGAGGCGCGCTTCGTCCCCGAAGCCACCGAAGTCAGCTGGGACGGCACGGTCGCCACGGTCTCGTTCCAGGAGGTGGATGTGGTGGTCGAAGGCACCGCGACGACCATTTCCGTCAAGGTGACCGCCGACGTGGACGTCGTCTGCACGAAGGGCCAATCGACGCTCGACATCCACCGCTCCGCGACTGCCTTGGCGGCGACGGAATACCCGGTCGAGGACGGCACTGTCACCGGGACCGCCAAGCTGCCGCTCAAGGTGAAAGGGCCGCAGCCGCCCGGTTACTCGTGCGCGGTGCGCCACCGGTCGGTCACCGCGGTCCTCGAGGACTTCCTGACCGGGGCGACTCTGGTCCGCGAGGCCTGAGCCGGCGGTACGGAACGGTCCCTGGCCGCGGGTCTCCGGCCAGGGACCGTCTCCTATGACCTGGGTCACGTCGTGCTCGTGCAACCTGCCGGCCGCCCCGGGGCCTGTATCCGGTGTGGAGCAAAGCGGGCCGTGGTGGGAGGGCGAGTTCGTCGCGTACGTCGCGGCGGCCTCGAAATCCTTGCGCGCCACCGCGTTCGTGCTGTGCGGGGACTGGCACCGGGCCGACGACCTGGTCCAGACCACCTTTCTCAAGCTCTACCGGGTGTGGCCGCGGCTGGTCCGGCGCGGCGAACTGGACGCCTACGTGCGGCGGATGGTCGTGCGCGCGTTCCTGAACGAAAACCGGCGGAAGTGGCGTTCGCGCGAGCACCTTTCCGGCGAGCTGCCGGATGTCCGCACCGCACCGGAACCCGACCATGCCCAGCGGCTCGCCGTCCGGGCGGCGCTCGACGGCGTTCCCCCGAAGCAACGCGCGGTCCTCGTGCTGCGGTTCTGGGACGACCTCAGCGTCGAAGAGACCGCGGCCGCGCTCGGCTGTACGGCCGGGACCGTCAAAAGCCAGTCCGCGCGCGGGCTGGCGACCCTGCGCAAACTGGTCGATCCCAGTCTGCTCGGGCACTTCCCCGGCCTCGCATGCCAGGAGGGGCGGGCATGAACGACGACGAAGCACGCGCGGTGCTCCTGCTCGCCGGACCGGTGGACGAGCCGCCGCCCGGCGTGGATCCGGTGCGGCTGCTGGCGAAAGGCCGCAAGCAACGCCGTCGGCGGAATCTCGCTGTGGTCGGCGGGAGCGCCTTGACGACGGCGCTGGTCGTGGTCCTGACCGTGACCGCGGCGGCGAGCCAGACCGGTCCGGCGACCGCGCCGGGGACCGTCCAGCCCGCCGTCGCGCCGACCCCCAGCCGCCTCCCGGTCCCCACCGGCGATCCGACGTCCGACACCCGAACGCCCGGGACCTCCGGGACCTCCGCCGGAACCACCCCGAACCGCACTACGACCGCCGCCACCACCGGCCGTCGCTGACCGTTCCCCCGCAGCACGAGAAAGAACCGTCTTGACCACACTCGCCGCCCCCGCCCCGCCGGTGCTCCGCTGGCACCAGCGCCCGTACGTCCGGGCGATCGGCGGGTACCTGTTCATCCGCGTGTTCAGCGTCGCGGTGCTCGCGCTGTTCGCCGCGAAGACCGGCCAGCCGCTCATCGGCCGCCTCACCGCCTGGGACGGCCAGTTCTACCTGGACATCGCCGACTACGGCTACTTCGGCACCACACGCGGCCTGTACGACGCGGCCGGGAACTACGCGCCGGACACGCCGCTCGCGTTCTTCCCGATGTACCCGACCTTGCTCCGGATCCTCGCGCCGGTCACACTGGGGAGCACCGTCCTGTCCGGGCTGCTGGTGAGCACGGTCGCCGGGTGCGTGGCCGCGGCCGCGATCTTCCGGCTGGCCCAGCGGATCGACGGCCGGGCGCGGACCGGGTACCTGCTGGTGGCGCTCTGGGCCGGGGCGCCGGTCGCCATCACGCAGTCCATGGTCTTCACCGAAGCGCTGTTCACCGCCTTCGCCGCCTGGACGCTGGTCGGGGTGACCGAACGCCGCTGGCTGCTGGCGGCCGCGTGCTGTTTCGGCGCGGGCCTCACCCGGTCGACCGCGGCAGTGCTCATCGCCGTCGTCGGCGTCGCCGCGGTGCTCGCCTTCGTCCGCACCCGCGACCGCTGGACGACCATGATCTGCGCGGTGCTGTGCCCGCTCGGACTGCTCGGCTGGTGGGTCTTCGTCGCCGTCTGGACGGGCAGCCCGACCGGCTGGTTCGACCTCGAATGGGACAACTGGCGAACTCGCTTCGACGGCGGCCGCGAGGCGGTGGAGTTCTCTTGGCAGAAGCTGGTTTCCGGTGCTTCGGTGATGGAAACGCTGACTGTTTTCCTCTTGCTGGGCGCGGCTGTGCTCGCTGTCCTGCTGGTGAAGACGTTGCGCCCGTTGTCGCAGTGGTGGCCGCTCGCCGCCTACGGTGCTGGGATGGTGGTGCTGGTCGTCGGCACGGCTGGCCTTCCGACGGCCAAACCGCGGTTCCTGATCCCCGGGTTCATCCTGCTGTTCCCGATCGCGCGAGGTCTCGCCGCCCGCCGCCCCGGGACTGCCGTGGCTGCGACGGTGGCCTTTGTCCTCATTGGATGCTGGTTCAGTGCCTACTCCCTCACCGGCTGGCGCTACGTCATCTGAGCGTTCGTCCTCAGTGGAGGAACAAGAAGACGAACCTGCAGCTCGACCGTGAAACGCTGCACCGGATCGTCCAGATCGACCGCGCACAGCGCCTCGATCCGCTGCAACCGGTAGCGAAAAGTGTTGCGATGGATCCGCAGCGCCGCCGCGGCCCGGGTGGCGTCGCCGCCGGCGTCGAACCAGCAGCGGAGCGTGTTCAGGTACTCCGCGCCGCGCGGCGAGTCGTCGTGGCGGAGCACGTCCAGTGCGCCGTCGAGCAGGCCGGGGTGTTCGTCGGCGAGGCCCGCCAGTTCGGAGATCAGGACGTGCGGGCGCAGGTCCGACAGGTGGACGGTGGCCGGAGTGGTGCGCGCCGCCAGCACGGCCGTCGCGTGCCGGAGCGGGGCGAGTTCGGCGCGGATCTCACCGCCGGTGCCGCAGGGATGGCCGAGGCAGGCCACCATCGGGCCGCCCGTAGCCGCCGATACCCGTTGGCGGAGGCGTTCGGCGAAGTCGGCGGGGCCGGAGCCGGGCGAGGAGGGGAACACCGCGAACAGGGTCGAGCCCAGTACAGCCGTGGCCGCGCCTGGGTCGAGCATTCGCGCGCAGCGGGCCATGGCTGTCTCGTGCTCGGAGGTGATCGCGGGAGCATCGGCGTGCGGGGCCAGCGCGGCGAGCCGCCACCGCTGCGAGGGGCCGAGCCGCTCGGTCAGAGCCTCCAGGGAGCCCGAACCGCCTAGCAGGCCGCGCAGCAGCTCGGCGCGGATCGCGTCTTCGTCGTCGCGTCCGGCGGGTTCGTCGATGAACCAGGCCGCGGCCGCCGCCGACACCTCGTTCAGCATTCTCGGCACGGACTCGGGTGCGCCGTGGCCGGGTGCGCAGAGCACGCAGCCGCCGATCGTGGCACCGACGCGGATCGGAGCCGCCCACCGGGAGTCCGCACCGGGCAGCTCGACCAGCATGGCCCGAGGCATCCGGCCGAGGCGTTCCCGCATTGCCTTCGGGACCCGCCGGGCGAGGATCGTTTCGCTGGTGAGCGCGTCTACCGTTCCCGCGCAACCGAAAGCGAGCACGCGGAAGGCCGCGTCGGTGATGACCACGGCACCGTCCAGCGCGAGTGCGGCGCTTTCGGCGAGTTCGTAGAGACCGCCCGCGGTCGGCGTACCGCCCCGAGCGCCGAAACGGGCACCGGACAGCAGGGACTG
Organism: Amycolatopsis silviterrae; assembly: GCF_042684085.1. Lineage (NCBI taxonomy): Bacteria > Bacillati > Actinomycetota > Actinomycetes > Pseudonocardiales > Pseudonocardiaceae > Amycolatopsis > Amycolatopsis silviterrae. The sequence continues at coordinate 206,290 of NZ_JBHUKS010000006.1, read as the reverse complement.
CACCAGCGTTTCGATCTCCGCCCAGCTGACCTGCCGATCCGCCACGAGCACCGGCACCCCGGCCGTGCGGTCGAATTCCGGCGGCAGACCGCGCACGACGAGCGCGGACGCTTGTGCGCGACCGGCGGCGGTCAAGGCTTGCGCGAGTTCGTCGCTGGTCGGACGCGGTGTCGTCACGAGCACCAGCTCGTTCCGGCCGGGCAAGCGCGAGGGGTCCCACGGCGCGGCTCCGGCCAGCGGCCGATCGAGGCCGGAGGCCGGGGCAACCACGCTGAACCAGCCGCGGCGCGCGCTCACGAGAAGCGGCAGCCGGAGTCCGGACGGCGGGAAATCGGCTGCGGCCGGCCCTCCCGGCCGCTCGTCGACTGCTGTCACCGGACCGCTCCTTCCGTCCACGCCACGATGCGTAGGGGAAGGCTAAGCAGCGCCTGGACCGCCGTCAGTGGGCGCAGCGCACCGTGATCTTCGCCGGGCAGGGCGCTCAGCCCAGCGCCCGCTGCCTAGGGCGGCGCGGTGAGTGCCGTTGAGGCTCGTCGGGCGCGGGTTTGGGTTTGGCCGTCCGTGAGGGGAACCCTGAGGGACTCAGATTCCCTCAAGGTGGCCCTCACAGACTCTGAGTCCCATGCCAGGGGCTTAAGGCGGCGTTATGGATGCGGCTGAGGTGCGTCCGCCCAGGCCGAAGCGGCTGACGGACCGGCTTGCGCCGGGGCCGACGCGGACGGCGGGAGCTGGGCGTGTCGTCTGTGAGGGGCACCCGGAGGGAATCAGATTCCCTCAAGGTGGCCCTCACAGACTTGAAGAAGCGCGCATTCCGGCATCGATCGGGCATTTTACCGACCTGGGCGTCCTTTGTAGACTGTCATCTGGCTTAAGTCCCTGGTCACGGCCTCTGATTCCGTCAGGGTTCCCTTCACGGACCTCCGGCTAGAGAGCCCGCAGCCGGGGCAGGAGGTCTTTCCCGGCCAGTTCGAGGAAGCGGGCTTGATCGGGCCCGGGCGCGTGCAGCACCAGGTCGGTGAACCCGGCGTCGACGTACGGGCGGATCCGCTCGACGACCTCGTCGGGATCGGCCGCGACGATCCACCGGGAAGCGACCTGGGCCAGCGGCAGCTCGTCGGCGACGCGCTCCATGGCGACCGGATCGGAGATGCCGTGTTTCTGTTCGGGGGCCAGCGACAGCGGCGCCCAGAACCGGGTGTTCGCGACGGCGGCCTCGGCATCGGTGTCGTAGGACAGCTTGATCTCGATCGAGCGCACGACCTCCGCGGGCGCGCGGCCGGTCTGCTCGGCTCCGGCGTCGACCGCGGGCTGCAGCTTCTCCGTGTAGAGGTCCATGCCCTTGCCGCTGGTGCAGATGAAGCCGTCCGCCGCCCGGCCGGCGTATTTCGCCACCACCGGGCCGCCTGCCGCGACGTAGACGGGCACTGGGCGCGACGGCCGGTCGTAGACGGTCGCGTTCTCCGTTTGGTAGTACTCGCCGTCGAAACACACCCGTTCCTCCGTCCACAAGCGACGGATGAGGTCGATCGCCTCCCGCAGGCGGGCGAACCGTTCCTTGAACCCGGGCCATTCCATCCGCGAAACCGCGACCTCGTTGAGCGCTTCGCCGGTGCCGAGGCCGAGCACGATCCGTCCGGGATACAGCGCGCCGAGCGTGCCGAAGGCCTGCGCGACCACGGCCGGGTGGTAGCGGAAGGTCGCGGTCAGCACGCTGGTGCCGAGCCGGACCCGTCCGGTCCGCTCCCCCGCCGCGGCGAGCCAGGCCATCGAGAACGGCGCGTGCCCGTCGCGGTGCCGCCAGGGCTGGTAGTGGTCGCTGACCACCACCGAGTCGAAGCCCCGCTCTTCGGCGAGGACGGCCAGGTCGACCAGGTGCCGCGGCCCGAACTGCTCCGCCGATGCCTTGTAACCGATGGTGATTCCCGCGTTGTCCATTCCGGACACTCAACCCGCCGCGCGGGGCCGGGTCATCGTGCACGGTGGCCGAACGCGGGCCCGCCGCACTGTGCGCGCTGTCAGCCGGGTTCGTCCCACTCGACGCCGGCGGCGCGCGTGGCCAGGTGCACGGCCAGGCGGTCGTCCGGGTCGCTCAGGTCGGCGGGTAGCAGCTCGGCGATCCGTTCCATGCGCTGCATGACGGTGTTGCGGTGGACTCCGAGGACGGCACCGGCCGCCTTCGCCGAGGACTGCGAGTCCAGGTAGCACCGCAGGGTGCGCACCAGGACGCCCGACGGGTCGGCCTCGGTGAGCGGAGCGAGCAGGTCGGCTGCCGCGCCGCGCAAGGGAGCGGACTCGTACCAGCCCGCGATCAGCCGTCGAGTGCTGCCGGCATCGATGTGTTCGACCACCGCCCGGCGGTGCGCGGTGTACGCGAGCATGGCCGCGCGGCGTGCCTGTTCGGCGGAGTGGCCGATGCCCGCCGTGCCCTCGTGCGCGCGGCCCACTCCCGCGCAGAGCCGGAGCCCCGGATGTTCCGCTTCGACGGCGGCGAGCGTGCTGGTGAGCCGTTCGATCAGCGGGCCTGGGTCCACCGCGTCGCCCGGCGCGTCGGCGGTCGACCAGAAGAGCCATCCTTCCCCGCGTTCGACGAGCCTCGCGGGCACGCCGTGTTCGGCCAGTTGCGCTTCCAGTTCCGTGCCCAGCGCGGACGTCCGGAGCGCGGCTGGCGCGGCCGACACCTGCACCTGGACCGCGGTGTGCCGTCCGGCGAGCCGCCAGCCGAGCGCGGTGGCCCGTTCGACGGTGCGGCGGCCCGGGTCGTCCGGCTGTTCGAGAATCTCGTTCAGCAGCAGCGAACGGCGCCGGTGCTCTCGTTCGGCGAGGATGGCTTCGCCCGCCACGTGCACCGCGAACGACAGCGCCGCGATCGCGATCGCCCGCCGGACCGGTTCGAGCAGCGCTCCCGCCGCGAAGCGGGGCCGCCGCACGACGATCCAGTACACCGCGGGCCCGGTCGCGCCGACCTGGACCGGTTGCAGCATCAGGTCGCCGTCGGGTCCGATGGTGAGCGCGGCGGGTCGTGCGTCGGCCAGTCTCGCCGGGTCGGCGCAGGCCGCCAGCCGCGCGTGCACCGCGGGATCACCGGCTACGAAACGGGATTCCGCGTCGACGAGCGCGACCGGGGCGCCGAGCGTCTCCGCGAGCTGCGCGGCGAGCGCGTCCGCGTCGGCGGGCGGGCGCTGGAAACGGCGGGACGCGTCGCCGAGCACGCGCAGGCCCGCGATCTCGGGCGCGCGGACGTACGGATCGAACGCGGTGATCACCCGCGCGGGGACGATGTCCTCGACGCCGATGAGCGGCAGCGCCAGCCGGTCGGCGAGGCGGCGGGCCGCGAGGGGAACCGGCCGGGGCGTGCGGGCGGCGATGATCCCGGACAGGCCCGCGCCGCCGGCCAGCCGGATCGCCAGGTCCGCGGCGAGATCGTCGAGGGCGAGCTGCTCGCGGCCGAACACCACGACGCTGCGCGGGGCGAGTTCGGGGATCTCGCGCACCGTGGAGCCCGCGACGACCGTCCCGACCGGCCTGCGCAGCCCGGCCTCGCCCGCGAGGACCTCGGCGCGTTCGAGCAGGCCGAGGTCCAGCAGCTGGGCCAGGGTCACCGTCACGGTGCCACCGGTTCCAGCAGCGGCCCCACCGCGATCGCCCGCAGGCGCGCGGCCGGCACCGGAACGTAGGTCATCAGAGCCTCCTTCACCGGGGTTTCCCGCAGGGTGCGGGGATCGGCGCCGGCGCGGACCGCGGCGTCCCTGGCCAGCTGCCGGGCGCGGGCCACCGAGTCCTCCCCGCCTCCGGCACCCTGCCAGAAAATCCGGTCCACCGAGCCTGCGGCCTCCGCGGCGGCGGCCCCGACGGCGGCCGCGAGATCGCCGTCCGGCAGCCGGATCACCGAGCCACCCGGCAGATCCGCGGACTGAGTGCCGACGAGCACGACCGGGAGTTCGTCGTACCCGTACCGCGCGCGGGCTACCGCAGCGGCGAAAGACCGCTCGCGGTCCACGACGGTCAGCCTCGGGAGCCGCGAGCCGATCCGGACGCCGCCGAACTCCCGGTGCGCGCCTGATTCGGGGAGCAGTCCGCCGTAGGTCGTGCCGACAACTGTCCGGCCGTCGTTCGCGTCCGCCACCACGGCCGCGGGCACTCCAGCCAGCCGGGCGGCCCCGTGCAGCAGCGCCGCGCGGCCCGCGCCGAGGCAAGCCGTGGCGTGGCGCTGGGCGTCCAGTTCGGACAGCACTGCTCCGTCGCCGCGGACCAGGTACAGCTCCGCGTCCGGGTAGTGCTTCCGGACCGCCGCGCCCAGCTCGTCGATCCGGGCACGGGCGGACTCGGCGAGAGCCGCGTCGAGCACGGCGGTGTTTTCCCGCTCCAGCAGACCGATCGCCTCGGTCTCGCCACCGGTGAGCACCGGCATGTCCGGCCCGAGCACGTCGGCGAGCACGGCCGCGGCTCGCTGTTCGTGGTCCGGGTTCTCCAGCCCGTGGACGCCGGACACCGCGACCGCGCGGACGGTTCCGGCGCACTGGCGGGCAAACTCGGCTACTGCGTCGAGGTCCAGCGGCGCTGATTCCGTGCCGTCGTACTCGTGTCCGCCGCGCACCATCGCGACGGGTCCGGTGCCGGACATCCGCTCGGGCCACCCCGCGAGCGGCGGCAGCGCGGTCGCGCCACCGATGCGCAGGACCCCGACGCGCCGCACCTCGGCGGGCACGGGCTCCGGCAGGATCGCCACCACCCGGTCGACCGTCCCGGCGTCTCCTTCGGTGATCAGCGCGTCGAGCAGGCGCGACGGCTCCGTCCCGGGAAGCCCCCGGTGGGACGCCACGATCCGGTTCTCCTCGTCCAGCGCCACGGCACGGCCCGCGATGGCGTCGATACCTGCTCGCGACCGGGTCATCGGACACCGGCCAAGGGCGTCGAACCGTCGAACCGCACGGGGTCCACGGCGTAGCCGAACGCGCGCGGCCCGGCCGCCGCATACCCCTCCGGCGTATGCCACCGATCGTCGACCGGGCTGGCGATCACGTGCACTTCCTGGCCCGCTGAAAGCTCGACCGTCTGCGTCAAGGTTCCGGTGTCCGCGTCCGCGACGCCGATCAGGTCCGGGACTGTGGCCAGCACCGTGCCTTCCCGGCTGACGACGAGGTTCTCGTTCTGGAAGTCGATCCGCACGAAACCTTCTGGCGTCTCAAGGGAAACCACGCCGCGCGGCCAGCCGTCGGAGGAATGCTGGAGGACTTCGGCGACTGTTCCGGCGCACACCAGACGTCCGCCGCAGGCTCGCAGATACGGGTCGTAACCATGCGGCGAGACCTCGGCGAGCGCCGCACCGATCCTGGCGCACTCGCTGATCGACCCGACGTCGCCGAGCCGCGCGCAGTCCCCCGCCGTCACGCGGTACGCACTGATCAGCGCCACGAGCCCCAGCGGCGGCAGCACGGCCCGCACCAGCTCGCCGAGCACCGCGTCCGCGCCCTGGCTGAACTCGGCGACGACCCCGGCGCCGCCGACCACGGTGATCGGCGAGACGGAAAATCCGGCCAGCCGCAGCAGGGTCAGGTCGATCGACGGCAGCGTGCGGCGCATCAGGTCGAGGTCGAGGCACGGCAGCCCGAGTTCGCTCGCGACGACCAGCGGAACGGCCACGTTGACGCTGCCGAGCTGGATCGGCAGGACCGCCGCGCACCTCCGCCCGGCGCGGGCTTCCACGGCCGCCCGGAGCGTCTCGGCCTCGGCGTTGCCGTGCGCCTTCTCGACGAGGGTGTGCGGGGTCCCGCCGGACACCACCGGGAGCACCAGCGCGTCCGGGGCCAGTTCGTCCGCCTTGACGAGCGGGACCGGCCCGTGCCGCCGGACCGCCGCGAGCAGGAGCTGCTGGCCGAGGTACGGGTCGCCGCCTCCCCCGCTGCCGAAGTGCACGGCACCGCGCACGACGTCGTCGATCGAGGCTTCGGCGACCTGCTCCATGGCACGACCTTAACCGGCGTCGTGGCTGCTCACACCGTCGAAGGAGGCGTACAGACGGGCGAACGTCCGGGCAGCGGTGACCAGGTCGGCGACCGGCACATACTCGTCCGCAGTGTGCGCGACGGTCATCGACCCCGGCCCGTACACCACCGTCGGGATGCCCAGCGAGTTACGGAGAAACCGCGCGTCCGTGCCGAGCTTCAACCCCCGCACCGACGCATCGCCCGCCGCCCGCCGGACCTCCGTCACGAACGCGTGCCCGGCGTCCAGCTCGGACCCCTCGGCGAACGCGACCACCTCGGCGGTGTAGTCGAACTCGCCCGCGGCGTCGATCAGGCCGGTCACCGCGGCCAGCGCCTCGTCCCGGGTCTGGTCGGGCAGCACGCGCCGGTCGACGCGCAGCCGGCATTCGGCCGCCACGATGTTGGCGGCGGTGCCGCCCGCGATGGTCCCGACGTTGGCGGTGGGCGTGCCGAGGAGCGGATGCTCGCCGTCGCCGAAATCGGCCAGGTGGAGCGCGGAAACGATGCGCGCCGCGTCCGCGATCGCGGAGTGCCCGGCCGCCGGGTCGCTGCCGTGGCCCGCCCGGCCCCGCACCGCGATCTCGGCCATCAGCGAACCTCGTTCGGCCACCCCGACCAGCAGCTCGCTCGGTTCGGGGACGACGGCCGCGTCGGCGTGCACCAGCCCGGCGGCGACCAGCGCTTCGGTCCCGGCCCGGCCGCCGGTCTCCTCGTCGGCCACGAAGTGGAAGACGAGGTCCGCGGGCGGCGTGATTCCGGCGTCACGGCAGGCATGCAGCCCTTCGAGGGCTGCCGCGATCCCGCCTTTCATGTCGCAGGCACCGCGGCCGTAGAGCAGCCCGTCCCGGACCAGCCCGCCGAACGGCGGCACCGACCAGTCCGCTTCGGACACCGGGACGACGTCGATGTGCCCGTTGACCAGCAACGTGGGCCCCTCGCCGTTCCCAACGCGGGCCAGCACCGACGGGCGGCCCGGTTCGGGTTCGAAGATCTCGACCTCCGCACCCAGCTCGCGCAGGGTCGCGAACAGCGGTTCGACCACGGGCTGCTCGCCGCCGGGCGGATTCTGCGTGTCGCACTGGATCAAGCTCGCGGCCAGTTCGGTCACCCGGTCCGTTCGGACCGCGGCGTCGGCGCTCATGCTGGCTCCTCAAGGTGCGCGGTGATCGCGGCGAGCGCTTCGTCGTCGAGAAAGCCCAGCGGGGCAAGGCCTTTCGCGAACTCCAGCAAGGCGGGCCGGAACGCTACGACCTCGGCGAACAGGTCAGCCGCCTCCCGGTGCCGTCCGGCGCGGGCGAGCAGGACCGCGCGCCAGAAGTCCGCCTCGCGGTTGTCCGGCCCGATGACCTCCGCCGCCGACGCGAGGGCAGCCAGCCGTTCGTCCAGCTCGCCTGGGTCGACTCCCTCGAACGGCCCGAGCGTGAGGCCGCGCGTGAACATCACCCCGCCGACCGCGCCGAACGCCCGCGAACGCGGCAGCAGCCGCGCCAGCTCGGCGAGCGGATCCGGGTGGTCGTCGACGCGCAGGTCGACGACCACCTCGTTCCACGGCGCAGGCCCACGACGGCCCGACACCACCCGCAACGCCGCCGATTGCGAGCCGCGCACGTCTCCCCCGGCACCGTCCGCGGCCTGGAGCCCGGCGACGATTCGATCGGCGAGGTCCCCTTCCGCGGTCTCGAAAGCGGCCAGCGCGGCCTGGCAGACGTCGGGACCGGCGAGCATGTTCCCTTGCACCGCCACCTGATGCCCGCGCGCGAAGCCGGTGTGCGGCGCGCAGGACCCGCCGGTGTACATCCCCACCGAGCCCCGCGCGTCGACAACTCCCAGCTGGCGGTAAGCGGCCTCCGGGTCCTCGGCGACCAGAAGGTCCACAGTAGACGGTGCGGGTACGCCAGCGCGCAACAACTCCAGGCCGCGCGGCCCGTAGTCCACGTTGACGAACGCCTGGGTGGCCACCGCTCCCACCCCCGCCTCGGCCCAGGGCAGCAGCGTGCCGACCCCGAAGAAATGGGTCTGCGCACCGACACCGAGCCAACCGGTTTCCGGATCGCGCGCGACGATCGAGTACGTCACCGCTTTCCTTCCTCCGCGCCCGCGAGGTGCTGCCGGAGGAGGTCGGCCACCAGGTCGGTTTCCTCCAGCATCGGCAGGTGCCCTGTCCCGTCCAGCAGCTTCGCGGTGCCGCCGGTGGCTTCGGCCAGTTCGCGCGACATCGCGGGCGGGCACGTCGGGTCCTCGGTCCCGGCCACCGCCAGCACCGGAATCCCCGACGTAGCAACCATTCCGGCCAGATGCCGGATGTCCGCGCCGAAGGCCCCGTACAGGATCTCGGCGACCACCGCGGTCGGCCGGGTGCCGACCGCCTCCGCCATGACCTCCTTGATCCGCGCGGAGTCCCGGTGCGCCCGTCCCACGATTTCCGGTACCTGCCCGGCGAAATACCCGGCAGTCCCGGCGGCTTCGAGTTCGCGCACCATCGCGGCGATCGCCTCGTCCGGCACCCCGGTGCCCAGCGTCGAACCGAACGTCGCGACGCTGCGCACCCGCCGAGGATGCAGTGCGGCCAGCGCGACGCTGATCGTGCCGCCGAGCGACCCGCCGGCCAGATGCACCTCGTCCAGCCCGAGCGCGTCGAGGACCGCGAGGACGTCGGGCACGTAGCCCTCCTCGACGGTGAACGGGCCGGTCTGCCCGGACTTCCCGTGCCCGCGCAGGTCCGGTGCCACCACCGGCCGGTCGAGCCGCGCGGCGACGTCCGCCCAGACGACCGCCGCGGAGTTGATCGGATGAAGGAGCACGAGCGGGGTCCCGGACCGGTCGTCCGCGGTGCGCAGCACCGACAGCTTCCCGGTCCGCCCCTCGACGGCGACGCGGTTCAAACCCGTCCTCATTCCGTTCCGTGCTTGGGCATCTGCGGGTCCTGGACGCTCACGTGCATGTGCCAGATCCGCCAGTCCTGCCCGCCTTCGCCGTCGTCGCGGCGGAAGAACTCGGTGGTGCGGAACGGAGTCGTCACCGCGTTCTCCTGGCCGGGAGACAGCACGTCCGCGGTCCCTTCGGCGGTGAGCAGCGCGACGTCGCCGAAGACCTGGACGTCCGGGCCGACGGTGTCCTTGATCGCGGTGATGCTCAGCCCGATCTTCGCGGCGTTGACCCACAGCCGGTGCTTGTCCAGCACACCGTGGTAGGTGTGGCCGTTGAGGTTGAACTGGTGGTAGCCGTCGCCCTTGGGGAAGTACTGCAGCATCCGGTCGGCGACGAGGCCGAGGTTCGCCTCGTACCAGCCTTCGTGCACTTCGAGGATCCGCTCGAGGTCAGTGCTCATGGTGGTGCCCTTTCAGTGAGTGAATTCGCCGGTCAGTTCTCCGACCGCGGCAAGGGTTTCTTCCGCGCCCTCGGCGACGACGGTGGCAATGGCGACGTTGTCCGCGCCGGCGTCGAGGTAGTCCTTGAGGCGTGCCCGTGCGGCGTCCTGGCCGCCCGCGACGCTGAAGACGTCGAGCCAGGCGTCCGGCATCTCGGCCGCGACCACCTCGGGGCCGCCGCGCGACAGCATGTCCGCGAGCTGCTCGTTCGCCCCGACCGCACCGAACAACGGCCCCGGCCCGGTCGCCGCGAGATAAAACGCGAGGACACCCTTCAGCGCCTCCCGCGTCGCCGCCACCTGCCCCGCATCGCGCGTGACATTGGCCGCGGCGAGAACAGTGATCGTCACCCGCTCATCCCGCCCGGCGGCGCGCGCGGCTTCGTCCAGCTTGCGCCGCGCACTCCGCACGTATTCGACCGGCGCGAGCGCACTGACGAGCAACCCGTCGGCCAAGCGCCCGGTCAGCTCAAGCCCCTTGTCGCCGAGCACCCCGGTGAACAGCGGCACAGGCTCCGGAACCGGGTGAGTGAGCGTGACGTCGCGGAAAACCGCGAACTGGCCCTCGTCGTTGACCGTCTCCCCGCCGAGCAACGCCCGGACGGAGGTGAGCGTCTCCCGCAAAGCGCTCATCGGAGACCGCTGGGTCAGGCCCATTTGCGCGGTCCAGGCGGGAACGCCGTGTCCGATGCCGGGCATGAGCCGGCCCGGATACGCCCGCGCGAGGGCACCGATCTCCATCGCCAGCAACGCCGGATGCCGCACGACCGACGAGACGACCCCGAGGCCGACCGGAACCCGCGACGTGGCCCCGAGCGCGAGCGCGGCGCCCGCGATGCCGCCGAGGAAGAAATAGTCCTCCGGCAGCCACAACTCCCCGAACCCGGCGGCCTCCGCGGCCGCCGCCTGCTTGCCGATCTGTTCGGGCGGCGTGGTGCTGCCGAGCAGCACTCCCAGCCTGCTGCGAGAGGGGTGGGTCATCGGCGGGCTCCTGTCGTACGGGCCGGGTCACAACGTTGTGGCCGACGTTAGGAACCGCAGGGGGGCGGCCGCTTCGGGCGGGGCGACGAAACGGCGGGCGGGCGACTGTGCACGGTGCACTGTCTGTTGCCGGGAATGGCCCGCCTCGTCGGCGTCCGCCGCGTGCCGTTCCGCTAGCCGCTCACCTCAATCCGCGGAAACAACGGCCGCGGCGCACCCAGCCGGTCCTCACCGGCACCCAGCTGCGCCAAGACCCGAGCCGCCGCACCAGGCAGGAACGGCGTCAGCTCGTCGGCGACCACGCGCGCCGCGTGGATCAGCAAGGCCAGTGCGTCGCTGAGCCGTTGCCCGGCCTCGGTGTCTCCGGACTTCTCCGCCTTCGCGAGCGTCCACGGCTCCACCTCGACGACGTACCGGTTGGCCTCCTCGACGATCTTCCACACCGCCGCCGTAGCGGTGCGGAAGTCGAAGCGGGCCATCGCCTCGTCCACGGCCTCCGGGGCGGCCGCGATCGCGTCGGTCAGCGGGAGTTCCGGCAACGGCGGCAGCGGCGGAACTGTGCCGCCGCGGTACTTGTGGACCATGCTGACCGTCCGGTTGACCAGATTGCCCAGGCCGTTCGCCAGATCCTCGTGGTAGCGCCCGATCAGCCGCTCGGTCGTGTAGTCCGCGTCGCCGACCCTCGGCACGTCGCGGACCAGCCACCAGCGCAGCGCGTCGGCGCCGAATTCGTCCGCGATCGCGACCGGGTCGATCGCGTTGCCGAGGCTCTTGCCCAGTTTGCGGCCCTCGACCGTCAGGTAGTCGTGCACGAAGATCGTCGTCGGCAGCGGCTGCCCGGCGCTGAGCAGCATCGCCGGCCAGTACACGGCGTGGAACCGGATGATGCCCTTGCCGATCACGTGCGTGCGTTCGGCGGATTCGGCCCACCAGTGCCGGTAGTTCTCGCCGTCCGTGCCGTAGTCGAGCGCGGTGACGTAGTTGCCGAGCGCGTCCCACCACACGTAGACGACCTGTCCGGGGTCGCCGGGCACCTCGATGCCCCAGCCGCGCGCGCGTTCGGTCGAGCGGGAGATCGAGAAGTCCTGCAGGCCGGTCTTGAGGAAGCCGAGCACCTCGTTGCGGCGGCTTTCCGGCTCGATCCGCAGCGTGCCCGACTCGATCAGCTCGCGCAGTTCGTCCTCGTACCGCGACAGCTTGAAGAACCAGTTCTCCTCGCTCACCAGCACGGGCGGCGTGAAATGCTCCGGGCAGTTTCCGTCGGCCAGCTCGGCCTCGGCGTAGAACTGCTCGCAGCCGACGCAGTACAGGCCCTGGAAATCCTTGCGGTACAAGTCGCCTCGCGCGTCGGCGGCCTGCCAGAGCCGGTCGACGCCCGCCCGGTGCCGCGGGTCCGCGCTGGTGCGGATGAAGTCGTCGAAGCTGATCTGCAGCGGCTCGCGCAGAGCCTCGAACGCGGCGGCGTTGCGGTCTACGAAATCCTTCGTGGGCAAGCCTTCCGCTTCGGCGGCGATCGCGTTCTTCAGCGAGTTGTCGTCGGTCCCGGTGAGGAAGCGGACCTCGTGGCCCCGGTGCCGCCAATGCCGCGCCATCACGTCCGTCTGCACCAGTTCCATCGCGAAGCCAAGGTGCGGCTTGGAGTTCACGTACGGAATGGCGGTCGTGATGTAGCGGCGTGACATTGTGCCTCTCCAGCTGAGAAGGGTTGAGCGGCCATGTTATCGGGCTGGCGAGGGCGCACGCGACGGAAAATCAGTCGCCGCGACAGTCGCCGGTGGCTTACCGTGGCTTTCGTGCTCGACCGGACGCAGATGCGGGAGTTCGCCGAACGCGGTTTCGTCGTGATTCCCCAAGCCGTGCCTGAACATCTGGTGGCCAGCGCGGCGGAGACTATCGACGAACTGACCACGCGCGAACCGCCGCCCGACGCCGTGCGCGGACCGCATTTCTATTTTCCGGCGGCGACGGAAGTGCCGTCTCTGCTGGAATTGTTCACCCGGAGCCCGGCGTGGTCGTGCGCGGAATCGCTTGTCGGCGAAGGGGCGCTGGAGGTGCCGCGGCAGGTGCAGGTGGCGCTCAACATTCCGCCGTTTTCGCATCGGCCGGGCGGGCACCACATCGACGGTTTCCCGCCGGAGCCGGACGGCCGTCCGGGGACGTTCACGCTGCTGGCCGGAGTGCTGCTGTCCGACCAGCTCGACCAGGACGCCGGCAATCTGTGGGTCTGGCCGGGCACCCACCTGACGCATGCGGCGCACTTCCGCGAACACGGGCCGGACGCCTTCTTCGCCGCCGGTGGCTACCCGCCGATCCCCCTGCCCGAACCCGAGCAGATCCGGGGCCGGGCCGGGGACCTGCTGCTGGCGCACTACCTGCTGGGCCACAACATCGGCGGCAACACCTCCGGCCGGACCCGGCGGGCCGCCTACTTCCGGGTCAAGCGCGCCGGCCACGACCCCCGGTGGCGCGAGTTCCTCCAGGACCCGTGGCTGGACTACCCGCCATTGCGGTGAGGTCGCCCGTCAGCGGCACACGAGCACCCCGCCGTCGACCGGCAGGATCTGGCCGGTGACCTGGGACGCGGCGCGGCTGCCGAGGTACGCGATGGCCGAGGCGATCTCGGCGGGCGTCGCGAACGAGCGGCTGAGCACGCGGGCGAGCATGCGCTTCTCGTACTCCGGGTCGGCCGCGGCGGCGTGCCCCATCGCGGTGGCGACCGGGCCCGGCGCGACGCCGTTCGCGCGGATTCCGTACGGGGCAAGGGAAACCGCGAGACCGCGGGTCAGCGCCTCGACCGCCCCCTTGGTCGCGGAGTAGAGGACGTTCTCCGGCGTCGACTGCCTCGCGGCGACCGACGAGACGGTGACGATCGCTCCGCCGGTTTCGGTCATGGCCGCCGCGAACAGTTGGGAGACGAGGAAAGTGCCGCGGACGTTGACTGCGAACGACAGGTCGTAGTCCTCGTCGGTGATGTCCAGCGCTTCCGCGGGCCGGTAGATCCCGGCGGAAGTCACGACCAGCTCCGGCACCCCGAGCGTGCCGACGACCTCGTCCACTGCCTGCCGCACGGAAGCCCGCGCGGTGACGTCGCATTCGATAGACCGGACACCGTCGATATCGGCGGGCACCAAATCCAGTACGGCCACTCGATAACCGGTTCCGGCCAGCAGTTCGGCGGTGGCCTGGCCGATCCCGCTGGCACCGCCGGTCACCACGGCGACAGGCACGTTCATGTCAGCTCCCCTCCGGCGGCCAGTGCCCGGGTCACGGCCGCGATGTCGTTCTCGTCGTTGAAGTAGTGGAAGCCGAAGCGGACCCGGTCGCCCAGCGCCGTGGCGCGGATGCCATGTGCGGCAAGGGAACCAGCGATCCGATCCGCGTACTCGGTGGCCAGCACGACGATGTGGGACCGCGGCCCGTCGTCCACCGGACGCAGTCCGAGCGCTGCGGCTTCGCTGGTCAGGCGCGCGGCCAAGCCGAGCACGTGCCGCTCCACCGCGTCGGCATCCAGCGCGGCGAGCATCCGTAGCGCCGCGCAGGCGCCGATCCAGGAGAACCAGGCCGGGGACGCGTCGCATCGTCCGGCGTCGGGGGCGAGGTCGAGGGCGCCGCCAAAGTAGCCGTGCGGAGCGGCCGTGGACTTCCAGCCGGGTGCCAGCGGCCGCAGTTCGTCCACCCGGTCCGGGCGGGCGACCAGCCATGCCGCTCCGCGCGGGCACAGCAGCCATTTGTAGCCGTGGACCGCGAAATAGTCCGGTCGCACGGCGGCCGGGTCGAACCGCAGCACGCCGAGCGACTGGGTGAGGTTCACGAACAGCCGCGCGCCCACCCGGTCGGTCGCCGCCCGCAGCGCGGCGAGGTCGAGCCGGTGGCCGTCCCGGCTGGTCACCTCGCTCACCGCGAGCAGCGCCACGTCGTCGTCGAGCGCGGCGATCAGGTCCTCGGTCCGGCGCGCGGGGACGCTGACCACGTCGTGCCGGGCCAGCCAGGGGAACCGGTTGCTGCGAAACTCCGGTTCCGCCACCACGACCCGGCCCCTCGGCAGAGACGCGGCGACCGTCGCGGCAGCCTCGGAAAGCGACGACACCGTGGCGACCGTCGCGGCGGGCACCCCGAGGAGGTCGGCGAACAGTTCCCGGGCCTGTTCCGCGGCGTCGTCCCACGCGTGCCACTCGAAACGGCCCGACGACCACGCGTCGATCGTCTCCCGCATCGCCTCGATCACCGGCGCGGCTCCCGGCGGCGCGCCCGGAGTGTCGAGCCAGGTCAGCTCGCGCAAAGCCGGGAACAACGCCCGGAACTCGGCTGGCGTCACCGCGGCACCGCGATCGTCGCCTCGACCTCCGCCAGGATTTCCGGCTTCGCCAGCGCGGCCGCCACGATCAGCGACTGGGCGGGCCAGTCGCCGCCGGGGTACCAGCGCTCGAAGGTCTCCCGCAGGGCGGTGCGGTAGCCGCCGAGGTGCTCGGTGCCCGCCACCATGCTGAACACCCGCACCAGCTGGTCCGGCCCCGCACCGACGGCTTCCAGCAGCCGCTCGATGTTGGCGAACACGGCCCGGGTCTGCGACTCCGCGTCGTCGCCCGCGAGACTGCCGTCGGGCAGCACGCCGACCTGTCCGGAGACCAGCACCAGTTCGTACTCCGCCGGTACGTGCGCCAGATGGCTGTAGGTCCCGATGGGGGCGGCCAGGGTTTCCGGGTTCCAGCGGCGGATCATGCGTTCTCCTTTTGCTCCACAATGGACACTTCAGTCAACACCGCGCGCAGCACGGCCAGTGCTTCGTCCGCTTCGGCCGCGGTCACGGTCATCGGCGGCGTGACCCGCAGGACGTTGCCGAGCAGGCCGCCGCGGCCGATAAGCAGCCCGTGTTCGCGCGCGGCTTCCAGCACCCGCGAAGTCGCGGTGACGGCCGGGTCGCGGGTGCCGGGCACGACGAGTTCCACGCCGATCATCAAGCCCATCCCGCGCACCTCGCCGACCAGCGGGCAGCCGTCCGCGATGTCCCGGAGGCCCGCGAAGAGACGCTTGCCGACGAGGTCGGCGTTGGCCTGCAGGTCGTGCGAGAGCAGGTAGTCCAGCGTCGCCACCCCGGCCGTCGTCGCCAGCGGATTGCCGCCTGCGGTGGAGATCGAATGCGCGCCGAGGCAGTCCATCAGCTCCGCCGGAGCGACCACGCCGCCGATCGCGACGCCGTTGCCGAGCCCCTTGGCGAAGGTGATCGCGTCCGGGGTCGCGCCGGTCCCGTTCATCGCGAAGAACGACCGGCCGGTGCGGCCCCAGCCGGACTGGACCTCGTCCGAGACGAGCAGGATCCCGTAGTCGTCGAGCACCTCCTTCATCGCCGGGAAGAACCCGTCCGGCGGCACGGCGAATCCGCCCGCGCCCTGCACGGGTTCGGCGAGCAGGCACGCGACGTCGCCCGCGGTCGAGGTCTCGATGATGGTGCGCAGTTCCTCCGCGCAAGCGGCGATGAAACCGGCGTCGTCGAGGTTCCCGAACGGGCTGCGGTAGCGGTAGCCGCTGTGGACGTAGGTGACGGCGAGCGGGCTGAGCGCGGTGGCCGACCAGCCCCGGATGCCGGTCGCGGCGACGGTGCCGAACGACCGGCCGTGGTAGCTGCCGCGCAGGGCCAGCACCTGGTGGGACCGCCGGCGCTGGGTGGCCAGCAGCAGCGCGGTCTCCACCGCCTCGGTGCCGGAGTTGGCGAAGAAGACCTTCGCGTTCTCGATGCCGGACAGCCGGGCGATCCGCTCGGCGAGTTCGACCTGGCTGCGGATCAGGTACAGCGTCGAGGAGTGCAGCAGCCGGCCCGCCTGCGCCTGGATCGCCTCGGTGACCTCCGCGACGTCGTGGCCGACCATGGTGGCGAGCAGGCCGCCGAAGAAGTCGAGGTATTCCCGGCCCTCGCCGTCGGTCACCCGGCGGCCCGCGCCGCGCACCAGTTCGATCGGCTCGTCGTAGTAGAGGTCCAGCCAGGCGGGCATGACCCGCCGGTGCCGCTGCGCCAGCTCGGCATGGGACACGGGCTTCTCCTTCGGGGCTCGGGGATGCCTGCCGCACGCTAGGCGGGGCGCCGCGGATCGCCCAGCCGCGCGGCGGGCAAATTTCAGATAGTCGAAAAACGGGTTCACTCTGATGCAATGAGGACGGCCGAAGTCGCACAGTATGCGTCCGATACGTCCGACCGAGCCGACGAAGAGCAGGAGGCGTCCATGCCGGGACCGAGCGACGGGCAGGTGCTGGCCCAGGTCGACACCCTCGCCGAGGAGATGCTGACGCTGCTGGCCGACACCGTCCGCGAGCCGAGCGAGAGCGGCTGGGAGGACCGGGTCGCCGTCCGCTACGCCGACTGGTTCGCCGCGCGCGGCTGGCCGGTGACGCGCCAGCCGATCGCGTCGTCGGGGCTGGCCGGCGACGAGCCGCGCGCGGCGGAGCGGGAGAACCTGATCGCCTGGTACCCCGGCCGTCGCGGCAAGCCCTGCCTGGTGCTCAACGGGCACATCGACGTGGTGCCCGCCGGGGACGAGGAGTCCTGGTCCCGCCCGCCGTACTCGGGCGCCCGCGAGGAGGGCCGGGTGCACGGGCGGGGTTCGGTCGACATGAAGGGCGGCATCGCGGCCGGGCTGTACGCGCTGGCCGCGCTGCAGGACTGCGGGGCCGAACTGCCGTTCGACGTGGCGGTCCAGCTCGTCGTCGCCGAGGAGACCACCGGGGTCGGCACGCGCGCGGCGGCGCTGGAGGTGCCGGACCCGGCGGCCGCGCTGGTGCTGGAGCCGACCGGCGGCGCGATCGTGCCGATCAGCACCGGGCTGCTGTTCTTCACCGTCGACGTGACCGGGGTCGCCGCGCACACCTCGGCGCCGTGGCGCGGCGTGGACGCGTTCGAGCGGCTGATCCGGGTGCGCGAGACGCTGGCCGAGCTGGCCCGCGAACGGGGTGCGGCGTACCGGCATCCCCTGTTCGCCGACGTGCCCACCGCGATCCCGTTCGCGATCGGCACCGCCCGCGCGGGCAGCTGGCGCGCCGCTGTCCCGGACCACGCGACGATGTCCGGCCGAATCGGCCTGATGCCCGGCGAGGACCCGGACGACCTGCGCCGCGCGATCGAGAAAGCCCTCGCCGGGCTCAGCGCGACCGACGACTGGCTGCGCGAGCACCCGCCGGCCGTGCGCTGGGACCACGAAGGCCTCCCCGGCTGGGAAACCCCGGCCGACCACGAACTGCTCGCCGCGCTGCGCTCGGCACAGCGGAGCTGCACCGGCTCGGAGGTCCTCACGGGCTTCACCGCGGGCTCCGACGCCGCGTTCTTCGGCGCGCAAGGCGTCCCCACCGCGATCTTCGGCCCCGGCGAGGTACCGCGTGCGCACGCGCCGGACGAGTCGGTCGCCGAGGCCGACGTCGTGCAGGCCGCGAAGGTGCTCGCGCTGACGCTGAGCAGGCTGGTGCTCCGCGATGAATGAGCAACGCTCCACCCTGCTGCACACCCTGGAGCGCGGCCTGCAGGTGCTGGAAGCCGTGGCGGCCGCGGACGGCACCGCCACCGCGAAGGTGCTCGGCCGCCAGCTCGGGATCAAGATCGGCACCTGCTATCACCTGCTGCGCACCTTGGTCGCCAGCGGGCACGTCGTGCGGCTGCCCGGCGGCCGCTACGACGTCGGGCCGAAGGCGGCGTCGCTGAGCAGGCACCTGCAACGGCGGTCCGGGCCTTCCCCCGAGCTGGCGGTGATCCTCACCCGGCTGCACAACAAGACGCACGAGACGTCCTATATCTCGGGCTGGCACCACGGCACGCTGATCCTGCAGCACTACCTTTCGGGCCTGCACACGCTGTCCGTCGGCAATCTCGACGTCGGCTACACCGGCCAGATGCACGCACGCGCCTCTTGCAAGGCGGTGCTAGCTTTCCTGCCCGAAGAGCAGGTCGCCACGATGTTCGCCGGGGTCCCGCTGGAAGCGGTCACCGCCCACACGATCACCGATTTCGACGCGCTGACCGTGGACCTCGCCGCCATCCGCCGCCGCGGCTACGCGCTCGACCTCGAAGAGTTCAGCGACGGCGTCTGCTGCGTTTCGGCACCGTTCTTCGGCGAAGGCGGACTGCCCGCGGGCGCGTTCACCGTGTCCGTGCCGCTGTCGCGGTTCACCGAACGGCAGACGTGGCTGAGCACCGAGGTGCGGGAAGCGGCGGCGATGGCGACCGGGCTGCTGCGCACCGGACGGCTCTCCGTGCCCTCTCTGGAGGTCTCATGAGGACGCTGGCGGGGGCCCGGGTCCTGGTCACCGGGGCGGGCCGGGGCATCGGGCGCGCGATCGCCCTGCGTTTCGCGGCCGCCGGTGCCGCGGTCGCGGCTGTCGACCGGGACTTCCACGCCGGGTTTCCCGGCGAGCCCGCGGAATCGGTGCTGCAGCAGCTCGCCGCGCACGACGTCGACGCACTCGGCCTGCAGTGCGACGTGACCGATCCGGCCGCGGTGGACGCGACCGTGGACGCCGTGCTGGCCGCGTGGGGCGGGGTGGACGTCCTGGTCTGCAACGCGGGCGGCGGGACCGGGCCGATCCACGGGAACAAAGCGTCCGAAGTGGACCTTGCCGCGCTGGAAAGCGCGTTGCGGCTGAACCTGTTCGGCACCGTCCACTTCTGCCGGGCGGTCGCGAAGCCGATGCGGGCGCAAGGCAGCGGCAGCATCGTCACCATGGGGTCGATCAACGGCCTGGAGTCCACTGAGGACGGCGGCTACGCGCACTACGGCGTCGCCAAGGCCGCGGTGGCGACGTACACCCGTTATCTGGCAAGGGATCTCGGCCCGCACGGGATCCAGGTCAACGCCGTCGCGCCGGGCCCGATCTCCACCGGCAGGCTGCGGGCCCGCTACGCCGAAGCCGGCGAGGAGATCACCGCGCCCGGCTCGGCACTGGGCCGGGCCGGCGAGCCCGACGACGTCGCCACGGTCGTCGAATTCCTTGCCGGGCCCCATTCCCGGCACGTCACCGGGCAGGTCGTCACCGTGGACGGCGGACTGCTCCGTTCCTGAACCACCAGGAAACGAACCATCGGATAAGGAGAGTGGGTACCCCCATGCCCGAAACAGCCACGCTGCTGCGCCATCTGGAGTCGATGTGGCGCATCCGCCTCTTCGAGGAGGAGGTGACGCGGCTGCGTTCCACCGGCGACGTCGTCGGCTCCGTGCACCTGTGCAACGGCCAGGAGGCGATCTACGTCGGCGCGTGCGCGGCGCTCGACCTCGCCCGGGACGCGGTGTTCCCCACCTATCGCGGGCACGGCTGGACCCTCGCCTGCGGTGCGTCCCCGCACGCACTGTTCGCCGAACTGCTCGGCCGCGCCACCGGAATCAACGGCGGACGCGGCGGTTCGGCCTACCTCACCGCGCCGGAGCACGGCATGTACGGCGAGAACTCCATCGTAGGCGCGGGCGCGCCGATCGCCGCCGGAGCCGCACTGGCGGCCACCTTCGACGGCTCCGGCCGGGTCGCGCTGGCCGCTTTCGGCGACGGGGCGCTGAACCAGGGCGCCGTGCACGAGGCGATGAACTTCGCCGCGGTGCGCTCGCTGCCGGTGATCTTCCTGGTGGAGAACAACCACTACTCCGAACTCACCCCGATCGCCGACATGGTCCGCGTCGACCGGCTGTTCAAACGCGCCTCCGCCTACGGGATCCCCGGCGCCCGCGTCGACGGCAACGATCCCGAGGCAATGCGCAAAGCCGTCTCGGAGGCGGCCCGCCGCGCCCGGGCCGGCGAGGGACCGGTGGTGCTGGAAGCGATGACGCAGCGGATCGTCGGCCACTACATCGGCGACGCGCAGCACTACCGGCCCACCGGAGACCTCGACGCCGCACTCGCCGCCGAGCCGATCGGCAGGCTGGCCGCGCACCTGCGCGAACTCGGCGTCGAAGAGTCCACATTGGACACGGTGCGGGACCGGACGGCGGGCGAGATCGCCGAAGCCTCCGCCCGCGCGCTGACCGACCCGCTCGCCGACCCCACGACCGTCCTGGAGCACCTGTATGCCTGAAACGAAGAAACTCACGTACGCCGAGTCAGTCAACGCCGCCCTGCGCCGCGCGCTCGACGAACGGCCGGAGACTCTGCTGTTCGGCGAAGACGTCGGCACCCCCGGCGGCGTATTCGGTGTGACGAAGGGCCTGCGCAAACAGTTCGGCGAACGGGTCTTCGACACCCCCATTTCGGAATCCGCCATCCTCGGCGGGGCAGTCGGGGCCGCGATGTTCGGCCGCCGCCCGATCGCCGAGATCATGTGGGCGGATTTCTCCCTGGTGGCCCTGGACCAGCTGGTCAACCAGGCCGCCAACGTCCGCTACATCTCGCGCGGCGCGATGTCCGCGCCGTTGACCGTGCGCACGCAGCAGGGCAACGCGCCAGGCGCGTGCGCACAGCATTCGCAGTCGCTGGAAGCGTTCTTCGCCCACGTCCCGGGGCTGCGGGTGTGCCTGCCCGCCACCCACCAGGACGCCTACGACCTCCTGCTGTCCGCCATCTGGTGCGACGACCCGGTGATCGTGATCGAGAACCGCACGCTGTACCACGCGGGCAAGCAGGAAGTCAGCCTCGGCGGCGAGATCCAGCCGGTCGGCGGCGCGGCAGTCCGGCGGCCCGGCCGCGACGTCACCGTGCTGACCTGGGGCGCGCTGCAGCACCGGGTGCTGGAGGCCGCGGACCGGCTCGCCGGGGACGGCATCGAGGCCGAGGTTCTCGACGCGCGCTGGGTCCGTCCGCTCGACCTGGACGCTGTCCTGGCGAGCGTGCGCCGCACCGGGAGGCTCGTGGTCGCGCACGAGGCGCACACCGTCGGCGGGGTCGGCGGCGAGGTGCTCGCGGCGGTCGCGGAAGCGGGAGTCACGCTGCGCTGCCCGCCGGTCCGGGTCGGCACGCCCGCCACCCGGATCCCGGCCGCACCTGGGCTCGCCGCGGCTGTCATTCCGTCGAGCGACGTGATCGCCGACGCGATCACCAAGACCGCGCGCGCCTAGGAGCCCCGAACGTCCGTGAAGGGAACCCTGAGGGAATCAGAGTCCGTGAAGGTTCCCCTCACGGACAGCCAAACCCCGCGCGCACCCGCCGACCCGCCAAAGCCGCACCGTCCCCGACCTTGGAGTGGTGGTCCGTGAAGGACTCCTTGGGGGAATCAGATTCCCTCAGGGAGTCCTTCACGGACCACAGGCCCGCTGACTCGTAGGAGCACCCATGCCCGACCTCGTCGCCATGCCCCCGTTTGCGCCGCTGTTCGGCGTCGGCACCGAATCCGTACGGCTGCGCTGGCTCACCGTCGAATACCGCACCGACCCCGAAGTGCTCGCCAGCCTGCTGCCCGCCCCGCTGGCCCCGACGGCCGATCCGCTCGTCGGGATCTGGGTCGCCGAATTCCTCGGAGCGGAGTTCCACCTGCCCGACGGCAGCGTCGAACAGCGGCCGCCCTATCTCCAGGCGGGCGTCAGCGTGCGCTGCCAGCGGCACGGCGAGGCGGGCGCGTACCCGCTCACGTTCTTCATCGAGGGCCTCAACCACGGGACCCTCGGCAGGGAGATCTTCGGGCTGCCCAAAAAGCAGGCCCGCCGGGTCAGCCTCGACGACGACGGGCAAACCGTGACCGGCCGCATCGTGACCGCCAACGACATCGAGATCGTCACCGTGCGCGCCGAGGCCCGCGGGCCGGAGTCCGCGCTCGATCCGATCCCCGGCTGGTTCGGGCGGCATTTCGCGCTGAAACTGATCCCGAGCGCGGAAGGGACCGGCTACGACGTCAGCCGGCTCGTCCGCATCCCGTTCCGCACGTCGCAGCCGACCGGCGGCTGGGACGGCACGGCCGAGGTGACCCTTCGGCCGTCCGCCGCGGACCCGATCCACCTGCTGCCGTGCCGGGAGGTGGTTTCCGCCCGCTACGGCGGAATCCGGCTCGACATCGGCTTCGGCACGTATCTCGACCAGGTCGACCGCGTCCCCGTGATGGGGACACCCGGCTGGGGCAGCGCCGCCCCGACAGGAAGGTGACACCGCCATGACCGCCACGACCCCGGCGCGAGCCGACACCGGCTCGCTCATCAGCCCCGCGCAACGCAAGTCCATTGTGGCCGCGTGCGTCGGCAACTTCATCGAGTGGTACGAGTTCGTCCTATACGGCTACTTCGCGTCCACGATCGCGAAGCTGTTCTTCCCCGCCGGCGACGCGACAGCCGCGCTGCTGCTGACCTTCGCGCTGTTCGGGGTGAGCTTCGTGGTGCGCCCGCTCGGCGGGGTCGTCTTCGGCTACATCGGCGACCGCCACGGCAGGCGGGGCGCGCTGGCCGCGATCATCCTGATGATCTCCGTCGGCACCGCGCTGATGGCCGTCGTCCCGCCCTACGCCTCGATCGGCGTGGCGGCACCGATCCTCATCCTCGTGCTGCGGCTGGTGCAGGGCCTGTCCGCGGGCGGCGAGTGGACCGGCGCCGTCGCCTACGTGATCGAGACCGCCCCGGCCGGGCGGCGGGCGTACTACGGCAGCTGGCAGACGATCACGATCGTGCTCGGCATGATGGCCGCGAGCCTGTCCGCGCTGCTGTTCACCGAGGTGCTCTCCCCCGCCGCGCTGCTGTCCTGGGGCTGGCGGGTCCCGTTCCTGATCGCGCTGCCGATCGGCCTGGTCGGGCTGTACCTGCGGCTGAAACTGGACGAGACGCCCGAGTTCGCCCGCATCGCCGCCGCCGACGCGCACGAGCGCACCCCGCTGCGCGCGACCCTGCGGCACGACTGGCGTTCGATCCTCCGCGTCGCCGGGCTGGTGTGCTCGCCGACGATGTGCACCTACGTCCTGCTGGTGTACGGCCCCACGTTCCTCGTCACCGACCTCGAAGTACCGCCGGCACAGGCGAAACTGGCCGGGTTCGCCGCGATGGCGGTGCTGATGGTGGTGACCGTTGTGTTCGCCAGGTGGTGCGACCGCGTCGGCCGCAAGCCGTTCCTCGTCGCCGGGGCGATCTGGGTGCTGGTCACCGCGCCGCTCGGGTTTTTGCTGCTGCACCAGACGTCGTTCGGGTTCCTGATCGCGGGCCTCGGCATCGTGGTGATCGGCGAAGCGCTGATGCTGGCCCCGCAGCCGGCGGTCTTCGCCGAACTGTTCCCGACCGAACGCCGCTACAGCGGGCTCGGCATCGGCTACAACCTCGGCGTGGTCCTCTTCGGCGGCGCCGGCCCGCTGGTCGCGACCGCGATCGTCGAAGCGACCCACAGCACCTACGCGCCGGCCGGGTACCTGGCATTCGGGGCACTGGTCAGCCTGATCGCGGCGGTCTTCACGCCGGAAACCCTGCCGTCCGCCCGGAAACGCTAACCGCCGCTCGCCGGGCTGGCCGCCGGCCGGTCAGTCCGGTAAGCGTGCCGATACTCCGTCGGCGTCTTGCCGACCTCACGGCGGAAGACCGTGCGGAAGTTCGCCGCCGTGCCGAATCCGGTGGCGGCGGCGATGCGCTCGACGGCCCAGTCTGACGTCTCCAGAAGCCGGCGCGCGCTGAGGACGCGGTGGTTCACGACCCAGCGCATCGGCGGCATGCCGGTTTCGCGTTCGAAGCGCCGGATGAACGTGCGGCGCGAGAGATTGGTCTGATCTGCCAT
The DNA here is from genome assembly GCF_042684085.1 of Amycolatopsis silviterrae. Lineage (NCBI taxonomy): Bacteria > Bacillati > Actinomycetota > Actinomycetes > Pseudonocardiales > Pseudonocardiaceae > Amycolatopsis > Amycolatopsis silviterrae. The sequence continues at coordinate 182,329 of NZ_JBHUKS010000006.1, read as the reverse complement.
GTGCTGCACCGTGATCGGGTCGCCGAGGCGCTCCATCACCCAGCAGCGCGTGTCCGACCGGCTCGCCGGGGAGGATTATCGCCCCAATGTGGCATTGGGTGCGTCACAGGAACGGTCAAACGGGTGTCAATCAGGCATTTCGGCAGCACTGAAGTCCTCGATGAACGGTCAGTGACCCGCGGCGACGCCGCCCAAGTCCCTGGCATGGGAATCCAAGGCCACGAGGGGAGCCTTCACGGAACCTGGGTCCCATGCCAGGGACTCAAGCCGGGCAGTTTCAGGCTGCCAACCATCCACAAAGGACGCCTGAGCCAGCGAAATAACCGCTTAACAACAAAATCCCCGCTTCTTCAAGTCCGTGAGGGGAACCCTGCGGGAATCTGATTCCCTCAGGGTTCCCCTCACGGACGACACACCCAGCTCCCGCCGCCCGCGCAGGCCCCGAAGCAAGCCAACCCGGTCCGCCAGCCGCACTCATAACGCCGCCTTAAGTCCCTCGCATCGCCTGTCGGGCCAGCTGTCCCATGACGGTGCCCAGCGCGGCCGAGCTGCTGAAGCGCTACAGAGCGACGCTGGACGACGTCGTCGAAGAAGTCCTCTACGTGCTCGACGCCGCCTTCGCCGCGGCGGGCCCGGTGCGCAAAGCGGCCTACGGCCGGGAGGACCCGCGAGTCGCCAGCACGATGCTCGCGACGCCGCGGCTCGCGTTCCCGGAGCAGCGGATCGAGGTCAAGTTCATCGCCCGGGTCTGCCCCGGCTTACTCTTGATCATCGGCGAGAGGAGAACCGCGGTGGGCGACGCATCCGGACCGGACCTGCTCGGCTGGGAAACCCACCGGCCCGCGGTGTTCGGCGTCGCCTACCGGCTGCTGGGCAGCGTCGCCGACGCCGAGGACGTCGCCCAGGACGTCTGGCTCCGCGCCGCCGCGGCGGATCTGTCCGAGGTGGCCGACCTGCGGGCCTGGCTGGTCACGGTCTCCGCCCGGCGCGCCTACGACCTCCTCAAGAGCGCGCGGGTGCGCCGCGAAAGCTACGTCGGCCCGTGGCTGCCCGAGCCGCTGCTGACCGGGCCGGACGCGGCCGCGCCGGTGCTCGTCGACGATTCGGTCAGCTCGGCGATGCTCCTGGTGATGGAGGAACTCAGCCCGCCGGAGCGGGTCGCCTTCGTGCTGCACGACGTCTTCGAGATCCCGTTCCCGAGGATCGCCGAAATCCTGGACACGACCGCGGCGGCCGCGCGTCAGCTCGCCTCGCGCGCCCGCCGCCGGGTCGCGCGGGCGGACCGGCCGCCGCCCGCGTCCCGTGCCGAACGCGAGCGGCTGCTGACCCTGTTCCGGGCGGCGTACGAAGCCGGTGACCTGGAAACCCTGGTCCAGCTGCTGCACCCCGACGCCACCTACGTCACCGACGGCGGCGGCAAGGCCTTCGCCGCCCGCAAGCCCATCCACGGCGGTGCGCGGGTCGCCGAGGTGATGGTGCGCGTCAGCGGGCAATGGCGGCCGGACCGGATCGACCTGGCCGAGGTCGGCGGCGAACCGGCTCTCGTCCACCGGCGCGGCGGGGCGGTGTTCTCCGTCGACACCTTCGAGTTCTCCGGGAGCCGGATCGTCGCCTACCGGCGCATGATGAACCCGGAAAAATTGGCCCGCGTCTGACGGTCACACCCGCACCGGCTGTCTCGTCTCCCTGACGCAACTCCCGACGAACGAACGAGGAACTGATGCGCGCGATAGTCGCCCCCGACCGCGAGTCCGGCGCCGAAGGACTGGCCCTGACCGACCGCCCGCACCCGCACGCCGCCGAAAACGACGTCGTGGTCCGGGTCCGCGCGGCCGGCTTCACCCCCGGCGAACTGGACTGGCCCGGCACCTGGACCGACCGCGCCGGCCGCGACCGGACCCCGAGCGTGCCCGGCCACGAACTGGCCGGCGTCGTGACGGACCTCGGCTACGGCACCACCGGGCTGACCGTCGGCCAGCGCGTCTTCGGCCTCGCCGACTGGACCCGCGACGGAACGCTGGCCGAATACGTCGCGGTCGAGGCCCGCAACCTCGCCCCGCTGCCCGCCGACCTCGACTACCCGGTGGCCGCCGCGCTGCCGATCTCCGGCCTGACCGCCTGGCAGGCCCTGTTCGACCACGGCCGCCTCGCGACGGGGCAGACCGTGCTGATCCACGGGGCGGCCGGAGGGGTCGGTTCGCTGGCGGTGCAGCTCGCTCGCGAGGCTGGTGCGTATGTGATCGGGACTGGGCGGGCCCGGGATCGGTCCCGAGTGCTTTCCCTTGGCGCGCAGGAGTTCCTGGACCTGGAATCGGAACGCCTTGAGGATGCTGGCGAAGCCGACCTGGTCTTCGACGTGCTCGGCGGCTCCATCCTCGAACGGTCTGCCGCGTTGGTCCGTGCGGGCGGGACGTTGGTGACCATCGCGCAGCCGCCGACCGTCCGGCCTCGGGACGGACGTGCGGTCTTTTTCGTGGTGGAGCCGGACCGGGGCCGGTTGAGCGACCTCGCTGCCCGGGTTCGTGACGGGCGGCTGGAGGTTACCGTCGGGGAGGTCCTTCCGCTGGAGGAGGCGGCGGGGGCGTTTTTGCCGGGGAAGCGGGTGCCGGGGAAGACGATCATCCGGGTCACCGAAGACTGAGACGGCCGCTCGTGGAAGCGCCCTGAGCATCGATCAGCCACCCAGTGCTACGAAATCCGCAGCGCAGGAGGGAACCCGGCACGAGAATAGTTCCCGGCAGTCCCGCAGAATAGCACCGGATACGCCGTTCGAGTGCTTTCCCGGATCTCCGCCAGGCACCCTTTTCCCGCATCGACAGCGTGCGGAAAGCGTGCCAGCATCGACTTCCGTGGAGGAGACGAAAGCAGTTCGGCCGCTGTCCGTGTGCGTTTTCTGCGGGGCTTCGCCGGGCGACGATCCGGTCTATCTGGAAATCGCCTACCAGGTCGGCGAAATGCTCGGGCGCAGGCGGCACCGGCTGGTCTACGGGGCCGGCGGGACCGGGGTGATGGGCGCGGTCGCCCGGGGTGCGGCCGAGCACGGGGCTCCGATCACCGGGGTCATTCCGTCTTTTCTGCGCGAGCGGGAAATGAGCGTGGAGGCGCCGGCGCAGGAGATGGTGCTCACCAAGGATCTCTTCGAGCGCAAACAGCGGATGATCGGCATGGCGGACGGGTTCATCGTGCTTCCCGGCGGCTTCGGGACGCTCGACGAACTGCTCGAAGTCGTCTCCATGCGGGCGCTCGGCGTGTGCGCCCAGCCGATCGTGCTGGTCAATCCGGGCAGTTTCTGGAATCCTTTCGTCGATCTGCTCAAGCATCTCGTCAAACGCGGGTTCGCGCCGAGCGGCGATTCTTTCGTGCTGGCCGACGGGCCGCTGGACGCGGTGCGGCACCTCGAGCAGCGGAACGCCTGACCGGAGTGCCAGATGGGAATTCACGACCTCGGGACCGCCGAACTCGCGGTGCTCCCCGACGATTTTCCGCCGGGTCCGCTGTTCACCGCGCCGCCGTTTCTCGCGCGGCTGCGGGCCGAGCGGCCGGTCTGCCCGGTCGTCATGCCGAGCGGCAACCGGCTCTGGCTGGTCACCCGGTACGCGGACGTGCGCGAGGTGATGGTCGATCCGGTGTTCTCCCGCGAGCTGACCTTTCCGGGCGCGCCGCGGATGGCGGGCGAGGACCTGACGTCCGTCCCCGGGTCGCTGTTCAACCTCGAGAACGCCGACCACGATCGCGTCCGCAAGCCGTTGGCCAGGTATTTCAACCGGGCCGCCATCGCCGCGTGGGGCGATCGCGTCCGGCTGCACGCGAACGAGCTGCTGGACCAGGTCGAGGGCAGCGCCGAGCTGGTGTCCGAGTTCTGCGAGCCGCTGGTCGCCCGGCTGGCCGGCGAGCTGCTGGGGATCGACGCGGACGAGTACGAATGGGTCCAGGGTTCGATCCGCCGCCAGCTGAACCTCGAAGGCACGCCGGAGGAGATCGCCGCCGCCAGTGACGAGATCGTGGCGTTCTCCGGACGGCTCGCGGAGCGCAGCCGCGGGCTGTCCAACCCGGTCGCGGCGCTCGTCGGCGCCGCGGACCGCGGGGAGATCTCGATGCGGGAGGCCGTGGCCACCACGAGCCTGCTGCTGATGAACGTCACCGATCCGCTCATCCCGCCGCTCACCACCGGGCCGCTCACGCTGCTGGCCCACCCGGAGCAGCTCGCCGCGTGCCTGGCGGACCGGGCGCTCTGGCCGGAGGCGGTCGCCGAGATCCTGCGCTATCACAACAACGGGATCACCAACTTCCCGCGCGTCGCGCTGGCCGACACCGAACTCGCCGGCGTGGCGATCGCCAAGGGAGAAGGGGTGATCACGTCCAACCTGGCCGCCTCGCACGACCCCGAGCGGTTCGCCGACCCGGATCGCTTCGACGTCCACCGCGGCGACAAGGGCACCATTTTCTTCGGCGCGGGCGCCCATTTCTGCCTGGGCGCCGCGTTCGCGCCGGTGGTGCTCGCGACCGCGTACGAAGCGTTGTTCACCCGCTTCCCGGACCTGCGGGTGGCGACCGATCCGCACGCCATTCCGCGCGGGGACGGCGGTTTCTTCGCCCGCCCGAAGCATCTGCCGGTCGAGGTGGGGTGAATTCCCGGCTGCTGTCCCCGGTGGCGGCCGGGCTCGGCATCGTGCTCGTCGCCGCGAGCCTGCGCACCGGGATCAGCAGTGCGGGCGCCGCGCTGCCGGTGGTGCGCGGCGAGTTGCGGTTGTCCGACCTGGTCACGAACCTGGTGATCAGCGGGCCGCTGTTCTGCTTCGCGCTGATGGGCCTCGCGACGCATCGGCTCACCCGCTGGCTGGGCACCTACCGGCTGCTCGTGGCGGTGGGGCTCGTGCTGACGATCGGGCTGACGCTGCGTGCGCTCTCCGGGTCGGCGCTGGTCTTCCTGGTCACCAGTTTCGTCGCGCTGGCCGGGGTCGCCGCCCAGAACGTGCTGCTGCCGGTGCTCGTGCGGGAGCACTTCCCGCACCGGATCGGGCTCGTCACCGGGCTGTACAACACCGCGTTGAGCGCGGTCAGCGCCTTGGCCGCGGCGGTGGCCGTCCCGCTGGCGGACACGGCGTTCGGGTGGCGGCTAGGGCTCGGGGTGTGGGCGCTGCCTGCCTTGCTGGCGCTGCTGCCCTGGCTGCCGGTCGCGTGGCGGACGGGCGGCCAGACCATGGCGCCGGCCGTCGCGGACGCGCCAGTGCGGCCCGCGCGCACCGGGGTCGGCTGGGCGCTGATGCTGTGTTTCGGTGCGCAGGGCATCAACTTCTACGTACTCAACGGCTGGCTGCCGTCCTGGTGCGAAGCCAACGGATATGCGGCGGGCACGGCCGGGACGATGCTGTCGGTCGCGTTGCTGCTGGGGTTGCCGGTCGGTCTGGTGCTGCCGGCGCTGGCGGTGCGGCCGTCCGTCCAGCGGGGCGCGATGGTGGTGCTGGCTGCCTGTTATCTCGGCGGTTATCTGCTGCTGGGGCTGGCGGGGCACGGGTATTCCTGGGTCGCGGTGGTGCTCGTCGGCGTCGGCACTGGGTTCTTCCCGCTGATGCTGTCTTTGATCGCGATGCGGGCGCGGACAACAGCCGGGGCGGCCGCGTTGTCGGGTTTCGTGCAGGGGGTCGGCTATCTGGTCGCCGCGCTTGGGTTGCTCGCCTTCGGCTTCCTGCACAGCCTGACCGGCGGGTGGCGGCTGCCGATGGTGTTCCTCGTGGGGGTCGTGCTTGCGCAGGCTGTTCTCGGCTGGATCGCCGCCAGGCCGCGCTGCGTCGAGGACCCGCTACCGGGCGAGGATCGCGCGGGCAGTGGCCGGAGCTGAGCGACGGTCGAGGACGGAGAAATGGTCGCCGTCCAGGGAAAGCCGTCGGAAGGTCGCCGAGGTGTGCGTTTCCCAGCGGGGGTCGAAGTTCCGGGACTGGGTCGCGGTCAAGAGGTCGATGGGGGCGGTGGTGGTTCCCGAAGGGCGGTAGTCCCGGCCCGCGTTGAGCACCGAGCGGAACCGGTTGACGTAGCAGACGAATTCGGTGTCGTTCAGGCTGGACAGGTGGGGAATCACCCGCGCCAGCAACGGGAAACGCTGTCGCAGTGCGTCGGCCAGGCGCTGTTTGGCCAGGCCGTCCAGGTCGGCCCGGACCGCTCGCCACAGGTCCGCCGTGGACGCTCCCTCCGGGGCGAGGCCGAACTCGGCCAGGAGTGCTTGTTCCTGTTCCAGCGTGAAGTCAGCGCCGGGCGGGTCGAGGGCGTAGGGCGAGTCCACGAGGACCAGGCGCTCGACCGGGCGAGAGCGTTCGTCCAGCAGCTTCGCCATCTCGTACCCGACTAGCCCGCCCATGCTCCAGCCCACCAGCACGAACCGGCGGGTCTCGCCGAACTCCGCTTCGAGCGCGGCCACGTGGTCCCGCGCCAGCTCGGCAACCGACAACGCACGGGGTGCTTCGAAGCGTTCGTGCGCCAGCTTGAGTCCGTGGAGGTCGGCCTTGCCGGACAGCTCCGCGGCGAGGCTGGTGTAGCCGTAGACGTCGCCGCCGACGTCGTGGACGGCGATGATCGTGACGTCCTGCGGGTCGGACGCCTTGGCGATCGGCACGAGGACGCTCTGCCGCCCGGGAGTCGCGGAAGTCCCGCCGGTGAGCCGGTTCCACACCGCTGCGGACTGGGTGTCGATGGTCCGGCAGCCGACCAGTTCGGCGATCTCGAACTCCGTCTCGAACGCTTCGTTCAGCTCGGTCAGCAGGACGAGCGACTTGAGCGAACTGCCGCCCGCGGCGAAGAAGTCGGTGTCGCCGTCGAGCTGGTCGTTGTCGAGGACCTGCGACCACAGCTCGCGGATCGCGGCGCGGATCTCGTCCTTGGTCTGCATGTCACTGCCCTTCGCGGTCGGACCAGAGGCGCGGGAGCGCGGACAGCAGCGAGTCCGGGGCCGCGATCAGGTCGAAGGCGGCACGGACCACCTCCCCCATCGCCTCCGCCGTTTCCCGTGTGAACAGGGAGCTGTCGTAGTTGAGGCTCACCCGCAGGCCGTCGCCGGTCTCGTCGACCAGGAAGGTCAGCGGGAACTTGCTGATCCGCGGCCGGTCGGCCTGGTAGTGCCGGACGGCCAGCTCCTCGCCGGGGAACAGGCCCTCGACCGGCAGCCGCGGGTAGTAGGCGAACATCACCTCGAACAGCGGGTCGTCCTCCACCCCGAGGTCGCGGACCAGCGTCTCGAACGGGTACTCCTGGTGGTCCAGCGCGGCGAACAGCTCGGGAGCGTGCGCGGCCAGCAGGTCCCGCACCGGGCGCGAGCGGTCGACGGCCACCCGGACGGCGAGGGTGTTCACGAACATCCCGATGGTGGACCGGATCCGCGGGTCGCGGCGGCACTCCACCGGGATGCCCAGGACGATCTCGTCCTGGCCGCTGATGTGCGACAGCACGCCCGCGAACAGCGAGAACAGCGCGGAGAACACAGTGGTCCCGGCGGACGCGGCCAGCGACTCCAGCTGCCGGCGCCGCCGCGCCCCGACCCGCAGCTCGACGTAGTCGCCGCTGAACCGCTGCACGGTGCCCTTGGGGAAATCGAAGGGCAGGGCTAGCGGCGGCCGTTCCCCGCCGAGCTGGTCGAGCCAGTAAGCGCGCTGCCGGGCGCGTTCGGCCGGGTCCTCGCGGTCGGCGAGCAGCGCGTAGTCGGCGTAGCGCAGGCCTGGCTCTTCGGGAGCGTTGCCGTCGATGTACAGCCGCACCAAGTCGTTGAGCAGCAACGCCACTGACGCTCCGTCGAAGATCAGGTGGTGGACGTCGAGCACGATGTAGTGCTCGACGTCCGACCGGCGAGCGAGCTTGATCCGCAGCAGCGGCGGGTCGGTCAGGTCGAACGGCCGCACGAAGCCGTGCAGGACGTCGGTCTCCTCCCCCGGTTCGATCTCCTGCCGGACGATCTGCACCTCGCCGGCGGGTTCGACCACGCCAACCACCTTCCGGTCGCGGATCGCGAATCCAGTGCGGAAGGCGTCGTGCCGCCGGACCAGCGCGTCGACGGCCTTGACCAGACGGGCTTCGTCGAGCGGGCCGAGCACGGCGAAGGACAGCGGGATGTTGTACGCGGTGCTGCGCGGTTCGAGCCGTTGCAGGTAGTAGATCCCGGCCTGGGCCGCGGTGATCGGGTACTCGGTGGCGGTGTCGGTGCCTACGGCGTGGGTTGCCGTCCGCGGCGCGCGGTCGCTCTCCTCGATTTTCGAGGCCAGCGTACGCACGGTCCGGTGGTAGTAGAGATCGCTGATCCGCAGCTCGGTGCCGAATTCCTGGTTCAGCTGGGCGATGATCGTCATGGCGCGGAGGCTGTCGCCGCCGAGGTCGAAGTACGAGTGGTCGATCCCGGCCTCCGGGGCGTCCACAATGGACTGCCAGACGGCCAGGACCCGGCGCTGCACCTCGGTTTCCGGCGCGGTGCCTGGATCGACGCGCGCGGGTGCGTGGTCCGCGAGCAGCGCCCGGCGGTCGACTTTGCCGTTCGGGGTGCGCGGAAGCTCCGGCAGGCGGACTATCCCGGCCGGGACCAGGTAGCCGGGCAGGGTCGCGGCGAGCGCGCGGCGGAGGTCGTCGGGCTCGGCCGAGGCACCGTCGGCGACGTAGTAGGCCGCGAGTTCGGCTGCGCTCCCCTCGCCCCGGACCACGACCGCCGCCTCGCGGACGCCGGGCAGCCGCTGCACGGCGACCTCGACCTCCCCCGGTTCGATGCGGCGGCCCCGGATTTTCACCTGCGCGTCGCGGCGGCCCAGGAACTCCAGGTTGCCGTCCGGCCGCCAGCGCGCGTAGTCGCCGGTGCGGTAAAGCCGTTCGCCGGGGAGGCCGGGGAGTTCGCCGAACGCCTCCGCGTTGAGCTGGGGCCGGTTGACGTAGCCCCGGCACAGGCCCCGGCCGGAAAGGCAGATCTCGCCGGGCACGCCGAGGCCGGCCGGCTGTCCCTCGGCGTCGAGGACGTAGACCCGGGTGTTGTCGATCGGCCTGCCGATGGGGACCGTCGCGGTGCGGTCGTCGAAGCGGTAGACCGTGCTGTAGGTCGTGTCTTCCGAAGGGCCGTACAGGTTTCTGACCTCGGTGCGGGTGAGGTCCAGCAGTTCGCGCAGCGCGGGCGGGGCCGGTTCGCCCGCGACGTTCACCGCGGTGACGTTCGACAGGTCGTGGCCGGAGCGGGCGAGTTCCGTGATCACCGAGGGCACGGTGTTGAGGAGGATGCGCCGGTGCTGTCCCAGCCATTCGCCGAGGTGCGCGGGGGACTCGACGATCCGGACGGTCTTGCCCGCAGTCAGGGAGAAGAACAGCTCGAAGATCGACAGGTCGAAGCAGAGGGACGTGGCGGCGAAGACGACCTCGACGTCCGTGTCGGCGAACTCCCGGTGGCACCACTGCAGGAAGGCGGCGAGGTTGTCGTGGGTGATCTGGACGCCCTTCGGGTCGCCGGTCGACCCTGAGGTGTAGATGAGGTACGCGAGCGCGTCGGCCGAGTACGGCACGGCCGGGGCCGCGGGCCAGGAGCCGAGGCCCGCCCGGAACCGGCGCAGCAGCGGCGCGTCCACCAGGCCCTCGCAGTTGCAGTCGCCGAGGATGAATTCGATGCGGTGGCGCGGGTACGCGGGGTCGAGCGGCACGAAGGTCGCGCCCGCTTTCAGCACGCCGAGCAGGCAGACGACCAGCCAGTCGTCGCGGTCGAGGAGGATCGCGACGCGGTCGCCCGCCACCACGCCCAGCTCCCCGGCCAGGAAGCCGGCGAACTGGTCGGACCGGGCGGCCAGCTCCGCGTAGGAGACCGCGGTTTGCTCGAACAGAAGCGCCGGGACCTCGGGCGAAGCCGCGCACCGGTCGGCGAATCGGGCGAGCAGCGGGGTGCTGTCCGGGTCGACGCGGCCGCGGCCGAAGTCCAGCACGAGCCGTCGTTCGGCCGCCGGGACGCACTGCAGCTGCCTGAGCGGGCGCGCCGGGTTGTCGCAGGCTTCGGCCAGGAGGGTTTCCAGCGCGCCGAGGAAGCGGCGGATGGCGCCGTCGTCGTAGAGGTCGGTGTTGTACTCGACCTCGATGGCGAGCCCGGCCTCGGCGCCCCGGTCGGCGAAGTTGAAGGTTGCGTCGAATTTGCTGAAGCGCTGCGGGGCGGAGCGGCGGCGCAGCTGGAAGTCCGGGCCCTCGACGTGGTCGAAGGCCTCGTTCTCGGTCGCGTTCTGCAGGACCACGAGCAGGTCGAAGACCGCGCCCCGGCTCGGGTCGCGGCGAAGCCCGAGGTCCTCGACGATGGCGTCGAACGGGTAAGCCCGGTGCTCCAGTGCGGCGGTGGCGACTGTTTTGACCGTCGCGAGGAACTCGGCGAACGTCTCGTCGGCGCTGAACCGGGTGCGCAGCGGGAGGGTGTTGACGTAGAACCCGATCTGGTCTTCCAGGTCGACGTGGTCCCGGCCCGCGACCGGAGTGCCGAGCGTGAGGTCCCGCTGCCCGCTTTGGCGGAACAGCGTCGCCTTGATGCCTGCGACCAGGACCATGAACAGGGTGCACCCGTGCTGGGCGGCCAGCTCTTCAAGCCGGGCAAGGAAGACCGGCGGGAAGGCGTGCTCGACCACCGCGCCGTGGTGAGTCTTGACGACGGGGCGGGGCTGGCAGCCGGGGAGGTCGACCGGGGCGGCGTCGTCGATTCCGGACAAAGTGTCGCGCCAGAAGCGGCGGTCGACGTCGTGGTGGCCAGACGCCAGGCGGGCGCGCTGCCAGGCGGCGTAATCCTTGTACTGGACGGAGAGTTCGGCGACCGGCGCGTTGGTGTAGCACTTGAGCAGGTCGCTCACGAACACGCCGAGCGACCACGCGTCGCAGACGCTGTGGTGGATGACGAAGGCCACGCAGGTTCCGGCGAGGGCGACCCGCAGCAGCGGACCGTCGGCCAAGTCGAAGGGACGGCCTACGAATTCGGCCAATGTGTCCACTGTGGAGGATGGGAGGTGTTCGAGGCGGAAACCTTCTCCGGCCGGGCGGATCACCTGCCGCAGCTCGCCGTCCGGGCCCGCGCGGAACACCGTGCGCAGGCTTTCGTGCTTGTCGACGACCTGCCGCAGCGCACGCTCCAGCTGCTCCGGCACGACCTCGCCGCACACCTCGTAGACCGAGTGGAGGTTGTAAGCCGCGGACTCGAACTGCGAGACCAGCCACAGCCGCCGTTGCGCGTTCGACAGTTCGTAGTCTTCGGCCGGGGCGAGCCGGGGGATCTCCGCGAACCGGCCGGGGTCGGCCGCGCTGAGGACCTCGGCCAGCTCGGCAAGGCGGGCATGCCGGAACACGGTGTCCAGGCTCAGCTCTACGCCGAACTCCTTCGAGACGTGCGACAGCAAGCGGATCGCGATGAGGCTGTGCCCACCCAGGGAGAAGAAGTTGTCGTGGCGGCCGACCCGCTCCCGGTCGAGCAGCATCGCCCACAGCCGGGCCAGCCTCTCTTCGGCCGGGGTGGCGGGCGGCTCGAACGCGCTGGTCGCCTCGCGCCCGGAAGGTGCGGGCAGCGCGCGTTTGTCGAGCTTTCCGCTTGGCGTGCGCGGGAAGGACGCGCGCCGTTCGAAGTAGGTCGGCAAGGCGAAGGCGGGCAGGCTTCGCGCGGCCTGCTCCCGGAGGGTTCCCGGGTCCAGCGGTGTATCGGCGAGGTAGTACGCGACCAGGACCTTCTCGCCTCGCACTGGCTTGGCACAGACGACGACATCGGTCACGCCGTCCAGGGCGCGGAGCACTCGCTCGACCTCGCCCGGCTCGATCCGGAAGCCGTTGACCTTCACCTGGTCGTCGGCGCGGCCGAGGTATTCCAGCCGGTCCTCGGCGTCGCGGCGGACGAGGTCCCCGGTCCGGTACAGCACGCCGTCGAAGCCGATCTCGGCCGACTCCAGGCGTACGAAGCGGCGCGCCTGTTCTTCGGGGGCGTTGAGGTAGCCCTTGGACCGGCCCGCACCGCCGAGGTACAGCTCGCCGACCATGTGCGGTGCGCACAGCCGCTGCTCCGGAGTCAGGACGAACAGGCGGATGCCGTCGACCGGGCGGCCGATCGGGATCGGCGTGCCGTCCGGTCGCAGATCCTCGGCGTCGAGCCGGTGCCAGGTCACGACGTCGGTGAATTCGGTGGGGCCGTAGGAGTTCATGATCTCTGCGTGGAAATGGGGCGAACCGGCCCAGGCGGCGAGCTTCGCGGCGTCGATCGGTTCGCCGCCCAGCACCACGTGGCGCAGCGAGCGCAGGGCGCGGAACCCGTTGGCGGCGCCGAATTCCAGCAGCGGGTAGAAGGCGCTCGGCGCGCAGTTGAGCACGTGGATGCCGTGCGCGCCGATGTACGCGGCCATGGCGGAGTAGTCGTCCAGCGCGGCGCCGAGCAGGTGCAGCGCTCCCCCGCACAGCAAGGGCGCGAACAGGTTTTTCTGGGCCAGGTCGAAGCTGACCGGGGCGATGAGCAGGAAGCTCGGCCCGCGCACCTCGCGCGTGTACCAGGCCAGGAGGTTGCGGAACGCGCCGTGCTCGACCGCGACCCCTTTCGGCGTGCCGGTCGACCCGGACGTGAAGATCACGTAGACACTGTCGTCGGCGCGCACGTCGACCATCGGGTCGCTGCTGGGGTAGCCGGCGATCCGGTCCGCGAGCGGTGCCAGGGCGACCGGGTCCGGCGCGGTGAGATCCGCGGGTTCCCGCACGAGCACGGCGGCGGCGCGGCTCTGTTCGAGCAGCAGCGCTTGGCGGTCGGCCGGGTACCGCAGATCGATCGGCACGTACGCCGCGCCCGCCTTCAGCACCGCCAGTACCGCGACGACCAGATCCCGGGAGTCGGGCAGGGCGATCGCGACGAAGTCACCGCGCCCGACGCCGCGTTCGTCCCGGAGGAAGTGCGCTAGCCGGTTGGCTTTCTCGTCCAGTTCGCGGTAGCTGAGCGTGCCGCTGCTGTCCACCACCGCGACGGCGTTCGGGGTGGCGGCGGCTTGGCGGCGGAAGTCCACGAGCAGGCTCGGCGGCAGGTCCGGGGCGGGCTCCGGGCCGACGAGCCGGCCAGGGCTGCCGACGGGGATCTGCCGCAGCGGCCGGTCGAGGTTGTCGCGCAGGCCGCGCACGAGTTCGGCGTAGTGCCGTAGGAATTGGGCGGCCAGCTGCTCGTTGCCGGGAGCGCAGGACAGGCTGACCTCCCGCTCCTGCTCGGCGAGAGGCACCTGAAGCAGGAACTCCGCTCTGCTGGCCAGCCACGGGTTCCCGGACGTGGAGACCAGGCCGAAGCGGGCCGCGTCGTCCTGGCGGTCGATCCAGTCCCGCAGGCCTTCCCACGGGTAGTCGCGGTACGGCGCGCACTCCAGGGTCTCGGCCCGGACGACGCCGATCGCGTCCCGCAGCGTCGCGTCCTCGTCGAACCGGGCGGTGTAGAAGAGGATCGCCTCCGTGCTGGGGACAACGCTGGCGATGTCGCTGGACTCGCCGCCGAAATAGAACGCCAGCAGGAAGCGGTATAGGGCGTTATACAGCACCATGGCCGCCGAGGCGTCGCCCCGGGACGCCTTGCGCAGGAAGCTCAAGTCCTCTTCGGACACTGGGTGCGCCAGGCGTTTCCGGCCTTCGGCCGGGGTCAGCGCCATCGGCAGGTCCGCCCGCTCGCGGCTGCCGAGCTTGCGCACCCAGAAGTCGAGGGCGATGCGCGGGTCCAGCGTCTCGTCGGTCATGTCTCGTCCTGGAAGTCGAACTCGATCTCGGGGGCCTGGGCGGCCCGTTCCTCCGGCAGCTGCCCGCCGTACTCGCGCAGCGGGCGCCCCGGCGCGTCCGCCGCCTCGGCCAGCAGCGCCGCGAACCGCCGCCAGAGCAGGGCGACCGATTCCTCGTCGTACAGGCCGGAATCGAACTCGACCATCGCGGCGAGCCGTCCGTCCCTGGACGCGAAGTTGAAGGTCAGGTCGAATTTGGCGACGCAGGCGCGGCGCTCGCGCAGCGCGATCTCGACGCCGGTCGCCGCGCGGACCCGTTCTTCGAGCCCGCCCCAGTCGTGCAGCACCAGCAGGACGTCGAACAGGAAGCCGCGGCCGGGCTCCGGACGCGGGACCGCGTCGGCCAGCTGCTCCAGCGGATACAGCTGATGCGCGTGGGACTCCAGGAATTCCGTCCTGGCCAGCGCCAGCAGGTCGCGGAAGGGCAGTTCCGCGGAGAACGTCGTCCGCAGGGCGAGGGTGTTGGCCAGGAAGCCGATCTGCGCGTCCAGGTGCGGGGAGAACTCGCGGCCGGTCGACAGCGTGCCGAGGCAGATGTCGGTCTGGCCGGTGCGGTTGTGCAGCGTGAGCATGAGGGCGGCGTGCAGGACGGTGAACAGCGTGACGCCCTCGGTCTGCGCCAGTTCCCGCGCGCGGGCGGTCAGGGCTTCGTCGAGGACACCGTGGAACACCGCACCGGCAAAGGACTTCACCGGCCCGCGCGGGCGGTCCGTCCGGAGGGCTAGGGCGGGGACGCCGTCCTTCAGCTTGTCCTCCCAGTAGGCCCGGCTCGGGTCCAGCAGGCCGCGTTCGCCGAGGTCGCGCAGCCAGCGGGCGTAGTCGCCGTACTGCAACACCGGTTCCGGCAGCGACCGGAGCCGCAGCGCGTACGCCTTCAGCACCTCCTCGGTGAACAGCGCGACGGAGATCGCGTCGCAGACGATGTGGTGCATGGACAGCATCAGCACGTTGTGCGGGCTCACGTAGGTCACCTGGAACAGCGGGCCGCTGGTCAGGTCGAAGCGCCGGTGCAGCTCCCGCTGTTCGATGCCGTCCAGCGCCTCTTCGACCAGTACTTCGCTGGGCGTTCCCGCGCGGTCGACGCGCTGCACCAGCTCGTCGTCGCGGACGGCGAAACGGGTGCGCAGGATCTCGTACCGGCCGACGACGGCGTCGATGGCGCGTTCGAGGCGGCCGATGTCGAGGCCGCCGGGGACGTCGATCGACGCGAGGACGTTGTACGAAGTCCGGTGGTCCTGCACCCAGATCCGGGTCTGGCTGGACGTCGCGGGGTACTCGGCACTCGGGCTTCGCGACAGCGCGGGCCACGCAGCGGGGACCAGGCGCTCGGCCATGGCGGCGATGGCTGGGGCCTCGAAGACGTCCTTGAAGGACAACGTCCGGCCGGTGGCGCGGTCCAGCCGGCGCAGCAGTTCCACGACCTTGAGCGAGGTGCCGCCCAGCTCGAAGAACGACGACTCGGGACCGGCTGGCGCGACTCCCAGGACCTCCCGCACGCACTCGGCCACGGCGCGTTCAAGCTCGTTCATCGGCCGCGCGGGCCTTCGATCCGCTGCCACCGGTGCCGGAAGCCGGGCCTCGTCGAGTTTGTTGTTGGGCGTGAGCGGAAAGGCGTCGAGCACCCGCACGGTCGCCGGGACGAGGTAGTGGGGCAGGGTCTTGGCCAGCAGGGCGCGCAGGTCGGCTGGTTTCACCGCGGCGCGCTGCCGTTCGTCGGGGATCTCGACGTAGGCGGCGAGGGAGTCGTTGTGCTTGCGGACGCGGGCCCGGGTGACCGAGGGGTGTCCTAAAAGGACGGTCTCCGCCTCGGCCGGTTCCACGCGGTAGCCGTTCACCTTGACCTGCCGGTCCGCGCGGCCGACCAGTTCGATCTCCCCGTTGGGCAGGAACCGGCCGAGATCGCCGGTGCGGTAACGGGTTCCGGCGAACTTCTCCGCGGTGAGGCCCGGCAGGCCGTGGTAGCCCTGTGCGACGTGCGCGGACTCGACCACGATCTCGCCGACCTCGTACACCTCCGACACACCGTGCAGGGTCAGCCTGGTGCCGTCGACCGGCTGGCCGAGAGTGACCGCGTGCCCGGGCTCGAGGCGCTGCAAGGAGTTCAGGGTGCTCTCAGCCTGGCCGTAGAGGTTGTACAGGGCGACGTGCGGGAGCAGCTCGAAGTGGCGGGTCACATCGGCGGGCAGCGTCGGTTCGCCGCCCAGGACGACCGCGCGCAGGCGGCTGGGGTGCGGTCCCCGGGTGGTCATGATCGTCCGGTACAGCGATGGGGTCGCGTGCAGCACGGTGATCGCCTCGTCGGCCACCCACTGCCAGAGGTCGCTCTGGGCTGAGTTGTCGCGCAGGGCCAGCACTCGCAGCTGGGCACCGGTGCTCAGTGCGGTGTAGACGTCCAGCACGGCGGCGTCGAAGCCGAGCGACGACACCAGACTGAGCCGGTCCTGGTCAGTGATCGACAGACGGCGCCGGTACTGGTCGGCGAAGTACTGGATGTTGTCGGCGGTCTGGAGCACGCCTTTCGGCGCGCCCGAGGTGCCGGAGGTGTAGAGCAGGTAGCCGGGGCGCTGGTCGACGACGTGCGGCCGGTCGCCGGTCCCCGGGAAGTCGCGGTCGCCCAGTACCACGCCGATGCCCGCGTCGGCGACGATCTGCCGGAGCCTCGGCGCGGGGTCCCGGGGTTCCAGGATGACGTAGCGGCGACCGGCGTCCAGCGCGCCGACCATCGCGGAGATCGCGGCGTCCGCGGCGCGGAAGTACAGGCCGACCGGGCCGGGCGGAGCGTCGCCGCGCAGGTGGGCGCTGACGCGGCGGCTCGCTTCCAGCAGTTCCCGGCAGGTGGCTTCGCCGTCCGGGGTCGCCACCGCCACCCGGTCTGGGCGGCGGGCCAAGGCGGCCGTGATGGAGACGTCGGCTGGCGGGTCCACTTGCGACTCGGCGAGGCGCGGCGGCGGGAGAAGGGGCTGCGTGTCCAGTGCCGGGCCCGGCTGGTCGAGGACGCGGAGGCAGGTTTCGAAACCGGCCGTCCACAGGCGCACCGTGTCCGGGTCGAAGAGCGCCGAGTCGTAGTCCCAGCGGAGCGAACCGCGGCCGTCGCCGTCCAGGATCGCGTAGACGTCCAGGTCGAGCCGGGCGGTAAGGCCTTGGCCGGTGCAGAATCCCTCGACGACTTGCTCGGGAGCGGCGAAGGTGAGGCCGTTGAAGTACACCGAGACGGCGTGTTGCTCGCGCACCGGCAGGGCCCGGCGGCTGAGCGCCTCGGACAGCTGCCGGCCGATCCGGGCGATCCGGTCGTCGCCGGTCAGGCGGCAGCGCAACAGCACGACGTTGACACAGGGGCCGAAGGTGTCGGCCATCGCGGGCAAGTCGCGGTCGAGCAGCGGGACGCCGATGACGACATCCGAACTCCGGGTGATCCGCCCGATTACGGTCGCGAAAGCGGTCAGCGCCACCGCGAACGGAGTCGTGCCGGACTGCCGGGCGAGCCGGGCCAGGGACCTCGACTGCTCCTCGGTCAGGTGCAGCCACTCGCTGGCGATCGGGCCCCGGGCGCCGTCGGTGGTCCGGTAGTCCCGGGGCAGGCGCAGCTCGCGGGCACCGGCCAGCTGGCCGCGCCAGTATTCGCTGGCCTCGCTACCTTCCCGGGCCAGCAGTTCGCGTTGGCGCCGCACATAAGCCCGGTACGGAGTGTCCGCGGCCTTGGTACCGCTCAGTAGCCGCTGCGCCAACGCGTTGAGCGAGAATCCGTCGCAGACCACGTGGTGGGCCACGAAAACCAGCGTGTGAGAACCGTCCGGCAGCCTGGCCAGCACGGTGCGGAACAACGGGAACTCGTCGAGGTCGAACGGCTCCCTGGCAAGCGCGGCCGCGCATTCGTCCAGCTCCGCCGCGTCCAGGTCGAGCACGTCGGCCCGGTGTTCGACGCCCGCGACGGGGAGCAGGCCCAGCCGCCCGTCCTGGCGGAGAATCCGGCAGTGCAGCAGTTCCGCCCGGGCGAGTTCGGCGGCGAGCGCCTCCTCGATGTCCTCGCCCCGGACGCCGGGCGGGAAGCCGATCCGGATCGCGAGGTGGTAGCGGCTGTCCGGCGGCCGCGACTGGTGGTCGGCCCAGATCGCCTCCTGGACCGAACTCATCGGCAGCAGGCCGTCCGGGCCTTCGGGCTCGGCCGGGGCGGACTCCGCCAGCGGCAAGGTGTCCAGGAGCTTGGCCAGCTCCGGGATCGTCGGATGCTCGAACAGCAGCTCGGCGGCGACCGCCTTGCCCGACTCCTCCGACACCGCGGCGGCGAGTTCGGCGATGCCGAGCGAATCGAAGCCAAGGCTGAAAAAGGTGTCCTCGCGGGCGATCGGAGCTTGGCCCTTGAGCCGTTCGACCGCTCGCGCCACCAGCCGTTCAGCCTCCGACTCCGCCGGGAACGGAGCCGCGTGGACTGGCACGTCAGCCGAACTCCAGTGCGCGATCCCGCTGGCGCGCCCTTCGAGAAAGGCCGAGCGGCACAGGGTCCGCTGGAGCTTGCCGCTGCTGGTGCGAGGCAGGCGGCGGGCCGCGACGAGGAACACCTCGGCCGGGGCGACGCCGTACTCCGCCAGCAGCACGGTGCGGACCGACCGGATGACCTCGGCGTGGGGCAGCCCGCTGCCGCGGTCGTACTCGCACTGCACGATCAGCTCTTCCGCGTTCCCACGGTCCACGGTGAACACCACGCAGCCGTCGCTGGCCACGCCCG
Organism: Amycolatopsis silviterrae; assembly: GCF_042684085.1. Classification (NCBI taxonomy): domain Bacteria; kingdom Bacillati; phylum Actinomycetota; class Actinomycetes; order Pseudonocardiales; family Pseudonocardiaceae; genus Amycolatopsis; species Amycolatopsis silviterrae. The sequence goes on along the minus strand of NZ_JBHUKS010000006.1, from coordinate 163,864 downwards.
GCGCACCGGCGGCGATCGACCATTCGAGGTCGTAGGGATAGTGGTTGCGGCCGCGGATGATGACCAGCTCTTTGATCCGGCCCGTGACGTGCAGCTCCCCCGAGCGCAGGAAACCCAGGTCGCCGGTGCGGTAGAACGGGCCCTTGCCAGTGTCGGTGAAGGCGCGGAAATCTGCGGAAGCTTCGGCGTTGTTCCAGTAGCCGCCCGCGATGCTCGCTCCGCTCAGCCACACCTCCCCCACCACGCCGTCGGCGCATTCGGCACCGTCGCCGTCCGCGATCACGCACTCGAAGCCGTGCGGGACGCCGCAGGACACCGCTCCTTCGCGCGTGACGCACCCATCCGCCGCCGACACCAGCAACGTCGCTTCGGCCATGCCGTAGCAGGGCCGGAACGCCTCGGCGCGGAACCCGGCCGGCGCGAACCGGCGGGCGAACGATTCCAGCGTCTCCGCCCGGATCGGTTCGGCCCCGCAGTACGCGACTCGCCAGTGGCTCAGGTCGAGCTGGGCGATCTGCGCGTCGGTGATGCGGTCGACGCAGTGCTGGAAGCCGAAGTTGGGGCCGCCGCTGCCGGTCGCGCGGTAGCGGCTGACGGCCTCCAGCCAGGACAGCGGCCTGCGCAGGAGTTCGACCGGCGACAGGAACACCGCGTGCGCGCCGACGTGGACTGCGTGCAGGACGTTCCCGATCAGGCCCATGTCGTGGTAGAAGGGCAGCCAGGACACGATTGTCGCATCGCTGTCCTGGCCGAAGGCGGCGCGGATCAGGTCCTGGTTCCGGTGCAGGTTTTCGTGCGAGACGACGACGCCCTTGGGCGCACCGGTCGAGCCGGAAGTGTATTGCAGGAACGCCACATCACCGGGTTGGACGGTCCTCGCCGCGAAGGTGCCCGCGCCGCCGATGTCCTCGGTCGCCAAGCAGGGCGCGACTGCCCCGAGCCGCTGGCCGGCGCGGTCCAGGATCGTCTGGTCGGTCAGGATCGCGCCAGCCTGTGCGTCGCGGGCGATGGCCAGGAGGCGGTCGACCGAGCGGGCGTCGCGGGGCGGGTAGCAGGGAACGGGGACGACGCCGGCGAGCAGGCAGGCCCAGAACGCGCGGATGAACTCCAGTCCGTGCGGGTAGAGCAGCAGCGCGCGGGCGGGCTGGGGGAACCCGGCCAGGCGGATGGCCAAGGCGCACACGGAATCGCGGAGTTCTCCGTAGGTCACGGTGTGCGCTTCGTCGATGCCGTCGCGCAGGAAGGTGTACGCCGGTTTCGCCGGGGTCTCGGCCGCTCGGCGCAGCAGGACGGCGCCGAAGTTAGTCATCGACGCGCTCCGGCACCGCTTGGCAGAAAGCCGTTTTGATCCGCTGCCGCCGCAGCTTCCGGGTGCCGGTCAGCAGGCCGTTCTCCACGGTGAACGGCTCGTCGGCGGGCACCAGCAGCTGCACTTTCTCGTGTTCGGCCAGCTTGGCGTTGCCGTCGGCGAGGTAGCCGCGCAGCGCCTCGCCGCCGCCCCGCTCGGCCGGCCAGTGCACGACGGCGGCGATCCGCTTGCCGTCGAAGGAAGTCACGCAGATCGAGTCTTCGACCGTCAGCTCGGGGAACACCGCTTCCACGCGCGTCGGGAAGACCTTCTCGCCGTTGTCGAGGACGATGACGTCGTCCTTGCGGCCGTCGAGGAACAGGAAACCGTCCTCGTCCAGGCGGCCGAGGTCGCCGGTGCGGAGGTAGCCGTCCTCGGCGAAGGCGACGATCGACGGGTCGGCCAGTTCGGCGGGGTCGATTTTGACCAGGATTTCGCCGTCCGCGCCGATCCGCACCGGCACGCGGGGCTTGCCGACGCTGCCGATGCGGAAGTCCTTTTCGGAACTCATCGAGATGATCCGCGGCAGCTCGCTCTGCCCATAGCCCTCGTAGATCTTCACTCCGACGCGGTAGAAGGTGGTCAGGGTCCGCCGGTCGATCGGGGCGCTGCCGGTGACGAAGTAGTCCGCGCGGCCGCCGTAGACCTTGCGCACCTTGCCGAAGAGGTAGCGGCCGAAGACGTGTTTCACCGGATTGCGGTTGCCGAGCCGGTTCGCCCCCAGCCGGAGGTAGAGCCGGAAGACGGCCCGCCTCCGCTCGTCGAACTGGCCGAGCTTCTGCTCGATCCGCGCCGCCAGCGCCTGGTAGACCACCGGGACGCTGACCATGATGTTGGGCTTCTCGACCACCAGGTCCTGGACGCAGCGCAGCGGGTCGGACAGCACGATGTCGATCCCGCGGATCAGCGCCAGCCGCACGAAAGCCCGTTGCTGCGGATGCGAGAACGGCATGAAGACCAGCAGCCGGTTGTCCTTGCGGCTCCAGAAGCTGGTCCGGTACCGCCAGTACTGCACGGCCAGGCCGGCGGCGCGCCGCCACGTCATCGGCGGCGGCTCGGGCGGGAACATCAGGTCGATCCGCTTCGCCTTGCCGGAGGTCCCGGACGAGTAGCCGACCGAGTAGCGGTCCAGCACCCGCTCGACCGTGCAGGTCCACGGCACGCCTTCGATGCCGTCGAGGTCGTCCGGGGCCGGGGCGGTGGTGCCGGAGCGGAAGTACCACACCGGCACTTCGACCTCTTCAAGCCGATCGGCGAGCGCCCGGTCCGCGAGCACGACGTCGGCGCCCGCCTCCTGGAACAGTTCGGCGATCTCGCGGCCGGTCAGGAATTCCGGGACCGCGATCGACCGGAAGCCGCCTTTGAGGCAGGCGAGGTCGAGCACCATCCACTCGTACGACGTCGGCCCGATCAGCCCCACGTTGAACTCGCGGCCGTCCGGGCGCAGCGCGGCCAGCCGGGTCACCGCGCGGTCGATGTCACGGGCCAGCTCGGCCCAGCTCTTGCGGACCCGGCCGCCGTCGCGGCAGACGATCTCGTTGTGCTCGTTGCCCGCCAGCTTTTCCAGCGCCGCGAACAGCTGCCGCTTCATTTCAGGTTCCCGCGGATGATCGCCACGACCTGGTCGAAGCGGCTGCCCTCGAACAGCTGGTCCGGCGGCAGCACGTCCGGGCCGAAGGCCTCGTCCACCTCCAGCACCATCCGCACCGACCGCAGCGAGGTGCCGCCGAGGTCGAAGAAGTCGTCGGAGGCGGCGATCTCCGGCACCTTCAGCACCCGCCGCCAGATCGCGGCGAGCTTCTCCTCGATCTCGGGCGCGCCGGCTTCGGCGGGGCTGTCGTCCGGGATCTCGGCCAGCAGCGCGGCCACGTCGAGCTGTCCCCGGCCGTCCTTGGGCAAGGCGGCCAGGAACCGGAACCGCTCGACGGGCAGCTCGTCACCCAGCTCGGCGCGGAGGGCCGCGGCCAGCGCCCGGCTCGTCGACAGCGGCTTGCGCCACGGCATCTCGGGGATCTCCGGCGCCACCGGCCCCCGGCGGGCGTAGACGCTGTGCATGTTGGTGTTCAGCAGCTCCTGGTTGCGGTCCACCAGCACGTGAAAACCCTTGTCCGACAACAAGCGCACGCACGCGGCGACCCGGCCGTCCACGTCGTGGACCTCCATCGCCACCTGGTCGACGCGCCGCCACAGGTCGTCGCCGATACCTTGCAGGACCTGCCATTCCGCCTTCTCGACGTCGATCTTCAGCAGGTCGACGCGCTCGATGCGGTGGCCGAGCAGCGCCTCGCCGAGCGGCAACACGTCGCATTCGATGGTCTCGCCCGCGAGCAGCTCGGCGACCAATGCGTCCAGCCCGTCCGGCGCGTCCTCACCCGCGAGATAGGTCTTGAGGACGTCCCGGTCCTCCTGATCGGCGAGGAGGCCGGACATCGCGGTGTTCTTCGGGTAGTAGGTGAACCGTGCTTTCCCGCGCGCGGCGCCCACCGCGCTGGGGACGACGGTCAGGTCGAGGCCGTGCAGCGCGGCGTTGCGCTCGACGGCCCGGCACAGGCTCGGAACCGGTTCGACCGCGATGATCCTGGCTTCGGGACGCACCAGCCCGAACAGCACCGAGGCGCCGCCGACGTTGGCGCCGACGTCGACGATCGTCGGGCGTTCGGGCAGCGTGATCCCGTTGCGCAGGTACTCGTTGTCCCGGAACACCTCGCGGAAGATGAAGTCGGCCTCCCGCCGGTTGCGGTGGAAGAGCATCAGGTCGTCGTCCGGCTCGAACAGCGAGAGTTCGGTCTCGTCCCGGAGCGCGCAGGCCCGCCGGACGGTGGGGGCGGCTGGCCCGGGCACGGCGAAGACCTGCCGGTTCCGCACCACAACGCAATCCTCGGCCAAGTCGCCGACCTGGCCGAGGTGGTCAACTGTGTCGGTCATCGGCACCCCGGTGCACTCGAATGCTGCTCCGCCACGAAACCCGCCGCCAACCCGATCAACCGGCTCGACGTGTCGAAAACGGAAAGATGGTCCCCGCTCGGTTCCTCCACCAGCCGCGCCCGGGCCAGCGAAGCGGCCACGCGGCGCGAACCGGCCGGATGCGCGGTCGTGTCGGTCCGGCTGGTCACCACCAGCGTCGGCTGGGTGATGCCGCCGAGCAGCCCGCTCGCGTCGAAGGACATGATCGCGGAGTTCAGCCGGCAGTAGTGGTGAAACAGCTGCGGCGTCGCGTAGGGATAGAGCACCAGCGGGGCCGCCCGCTCGGGGAGACCGGCCAGCGCGGCCGGGCGGAGCATGAGCTTCTGGTACGCGGCCGCGCGCTCCGGGCTCTCCGCGCCCATCTCCATCATCGCCTGGACGTCGCGCTGGTGGTCGGTCTTGATGGAGCCCGCTCCGAAGTCGTAGTCCCCGTGCCACAGGCTCATCGACCCGAACCGCTCCGGGCGGCGACAGGCCGCGGCGAGGGCCAGCACCGCGCCGCCGCACAGGCCCATCACGTGGCAGGTCGGCAGGTCGAGCGCGTCCAGGACCGCCAGCAGGTCGTCGACCTGGTCGGAAACACCACTCGGCATGCCCTCGGCCGGGCCGCCGGGATCGAACAGTCCGCGGGTCTGCCAGGTCACGACGAAATGGTCGGTACCGAGCGCGCGCAGCCACCGGTGGGACAGCTCGACCGGCATGCCGCACGGCGGGACGAGCACCACCGCGGGCCGGGTGCGCTCGCCCGCGGTGAACGCCTGGAGCACCAGGCCGTCGCGGGTCTTCACCAGGACCGGCCGAGGGGCCAGGTCGCGTGCTCTGGCCGCGGCTTCGGCGATCTGCGCGTCTCCGGCCCAGTCCTCGGACCGCAGCAGGTCGCGGATGCGGCGCTCCACCGCCAGCCCGAGCGAAGTGGCGGTCTGCCCCGGCGCGGTGCGCACGTCGATCTGTTGCCGCAGGCCGGTTTCGCGGGCCACGGCCCCGAGCACCCGCTGGGCCGCGTCGCCGCGCCGCTCGTGGCGGTCGGCGATCACCTCGAAGCGGTCCTGCGGCAGCCGGTCGGCGATCGGCCTGACCTCGCGGAAGACCTCGACGGCGGTATCGGCCCACTCGGCGGCTCCGCCCACGGTCAGGCCTTGCCGAACGGGACGCCGGTCGTCGTGTGGGTCAGCAGCCGGTTGCGGCCGTGCTTGTCCTCCCCCGACACCAGGACGCAGCCGAAGCGCTCCAGCGAGATCCGGCCGCCGTACTCGCGGATCTCGCTCAGCCCCGGGTACACCCGCACCGACGCGGGGACGTACCGGCCCGCGAAGCCCAGCCGCATGTCCTGCGTCTTGCCCGCGTGCCCGTGCGAAGCGTGCATCAGCGTCGACCAGAAGACGATGAACTGCCCCGGCCGCATCTCCATCGACACCGCCTTGCTCTCGTCCGGCGACCAGTCCGGGTCGATCTGCAGCTGCCGGTAGTCGTAGCCGAAAAAGCCCCGCGCGACGCCGTTCTTGTCCTTGCCGGTGTTGGCCTCGGGGTCGTAGTGCATGCCGAGCGTCTCGTCGTAGAACATCTGCCGGTGCGTGCCCGGGATGAACTGCAGGCACGCGGTTTCGGTGCTCGCCTCGGTGAACGCGGTCCACACCGTGATCGTGCCGCCGTACTCCCGGTCCTCCTCCCAGACGATCTGCGGTTCGCCGCCCGCGTTGGCGAAGGTGTCCGCCTGGTGCCAGTCGGTGCCCTCGTCGCCCGGGTACTTCGGGAAGAACTCCGACCGCCAGCAGATGACGTCCTCGCCGAGGATGCTCGCCACCCGGTGCACGATCTCCGGCCGCGCGATGTGCTCGGCCAGGAAGTCGTTGTCGAGGTGCCGGTCGTAGTTGGAGATGTTGGTGCCCTGCGAGATCGCTTCGGCGTCCTGGTAGACGGCGTTGCTGCGGTCGAGCAGCTTGAGCCGCGCGCGCCGCCAGCGGTCGGCCATCTCGCCGGGTTCGTAGAGCGTGAACGGGCCCGCGTAGCCGTTGCGCTGGAAGTCGGCGAGTTCGGCGGGCGTGAGGCTGAACTGGCTCATGGCGTCAAATCCCTTTCCTGGCCGCGAACTGTTCGCCTACGTGGGCGACGTAGCGGTCGAGCGACAGACCGTCGGCGAAGGCGCCGAGGTCGACGTCCACCGAGAGGTGTTTCTTGGTCTCCTGCATGATCCGGACGAGATCGAGCGACGTGCCGCCGTCCTCGAAGAAGTCCGCGTCCGGCGACCCGGCCGGACGGCCGAGGACCTGCTCCCAGATCGCCCGCACCGCTTCGGCGGGGTCCTCGGCGGACTCCGGCACGCTCGCGTCCCGCGCCAGATAGGCCTTCCGCAGCGCCTCGCGGTCGACCTTTCCGTTGTGGTTGCTCGGGTATTCGGCGAGCAGGACGCACTGCGCCGGGCACAGGTACGCGGGCAGCGCGGCGCGGATCCGGGCCAGCACCGCCTCCCCCAGCTCCGGCGTGGAACCGTTGCGGCACAGGGCGAACAGCACCAGATGCGGTTCGCCGCCGGGCGGCGAGACCTTGAGCACCACCGAATTGGACAGTCCCGGGTGCTCGTCGGCGACTGCCTCCGCCTCCCCCGGGTCGATCCGGTAGCCGTGCAGTTTGATCTGGTTGTCCGCGCGGCCGACGAAGAAGTACTCGGTGCCGTCGTAGGTGACGCCGAGGTCGCCGGTGCGGTAGGTCGGCTCGCCCGCGCCCGACCGGCTGAAGCGGGCGGCGGTGCGGTCCGGGTCGTGCAGGTACCCGGCCGCGACGCCCGGGCCGCTCACGTGGATTTCGCCGATCTCGCCGCGCCCGACCGGCTGCCCGCGCTCGTCGAGCAGCCGGATCGCCAGGTCCGGGATCGGCACGCCGATGGGCGAATGGTCCGCCACGCCGAGCAGGTCCAGCGTGAGCGGCCGGTAGGTGACGTGCACGGTCGTCTCGGTGATCCCGTACATGTTCGCCAGCCGGGGCTTGGACTCGCCGCGCCGGGACAGCCAGGCCGCCGCGACGTCCTCGTCCAGCGCCTCCCCGCCCAGGACGACGTGGCGCAGCGCGAGGTCCGCGCCGAGCCGGGCGTCCGCCGCGTCGAAGGCCCGGAACGCCGTCGGCGTCTGGCTCAGGACGGTCACCCGCTTGGCCGCGACCAGTTCGTAGAAGCGCTCGGGCGCGCGGGTGGTCGCCGCGGGCACCACAACGACCTTGCCGCCGTGCAGCAGCGCGCCCCACAGTTCCCACACCGAGAAGTCGAAGGCGATCGAGTGGCTCATCGCCCAGACGTCGTCCTCGCCGAAGCCGAACCAGGGCCGCGTTTCGCGGAACAGCCGGTCGACGTTGCCGTGCTGGACGACGACGCCGTGCGGACGGCCGGTGGTCCCCGAGGTGTAGATGACGTACGCGGGCGAATCGACCCGCACCGCCACCTGGATGGGCCCGGGGTCGCCCGCACCGCGTTCGTAAGGCAGGACGGTGATTCCAGGGCGGTCGAAGACCTTCGCGAGTTCCGGGGCGGCGACGACCCGGCGCACCTGGCTGTGCTCGACGAGGTACTCGATCCGGGGCGCCGGGTGGTCCGCGTCGATCGGGAGGTAGGCCGCGCCCGCCTTCAGCACCCCGAGGACGGCGACGACCAGGTCGGTCCCCCTCGGGAACGACAGGCCGACGATCTCGCCGGGCGTCGCGCCCGCGGCGATCAGGCTGCCCGCCAGCCGGTCGGATCGTGCGTCAAGCTCTTGGTACGTCAGGCTTTCCTCGCCGCACTCGACCGCGGTCCGCGAGGGCAGCGCCCTCGCCTGAGCGCGGAAGACCTCATGAAGCCCGCCCCGGAACCCGGGTGCCGCGTTCGCGCTGGTTGCCATCTGCTTCCTCTTCGCCGCCGAGAATCACTGATCGCCCGATGCCGGTCGTTCGCGTGTGGAGCGTCCCGTCGCTCCAGATGTGGCGCACCTGCCCCCATTCGGCGACGCTGCGCACGTCGGGGAAGAATCCGCTGCCGAGGTCGTTCGCGCTGGTGTTGCACAGGATCGGCAGCCCGCTGAGCTGTTCGTAATGCCGGAGCAACGCGTGGATCTGCGCGTTCTCCCGCGCGCTGACCGTCTGCAGGCGCGCGGTGCCGTCGAGGTGGCACACCGCGGGGATCCGCCCGACCGCGTCCGGCCGCACCCGGTGGTCGTACAGCATGTACGGGTCGGGGCTGCCCGGGTCGAAGAACCGCGGCGCGTCCTCCTCGGTGCAGATCGGCGCGACCGGCCGGTAGGACTCGCGCCGCTTGATCCGGTTGAGCAGGGTCTTCATCTCCCGCGAAGTGGGCGCGGCCATGATGCTGCGGTTCCCGAGCGCGCGCGGGCCGAGTTCGGCTTTGCCGTTCAGCACGACTACCGGTTGCTGCGACTCGTGAAGGAGCCGGGCCAGGTCCGGCAACGGGCAGTCGCGCCGGGACCAGCCGGACGCGTCCCACGCGGCCCCGCGGATCGACGGTCCACTGTAGACGTCCCAGTCGATCGACTCGTACCCGTGCTTGGCCACCAGCTCGCTGCACACCGCGCCGACGGCGCTGCCCGCGTCGTTGGGGAACGGCGGGATCCACAGCTCGGCGAGCCCGCAGGACCGCCGGATCGCGCTGTTCCACTTGATGTTCAACGCGCAGCCGCCGGCGTAGCAGAGGTTCCGCGGGCCCCGGTCCAGCTGGTCCAGCCGCGCGGACAGCGTGCGGACCAGCGTCTCCTCCAGGAAACAGTGGAAGGTGGTGAGAATGTCCTCGTCGCCGAACCCGCTGGCTTTGGCGCGGAAGACCAGCTTCAGCAGCAGCGCCCGTTCGAACTCGAGCATCTGCTCGTGGGTCGTGACGCGCCCGGTCTTGGCGACCTGTTTTTCGAACAGCGCGTGGAAGCCGTCCAGCAGCACCTGCTGTTTGCGGCCTTTCGCGATGTAGGCCATGTATTTCCCGGCCAGCGAGAGGTCGTTCGGCCGGTAACTGCGGTACGGCTCGAAATTCACCGCGAAGTAGGTGTAGATGAAGCCGCTCATCGGGAACAGGTAACCGAGGACCTCGAGCGCGCCGCCCCGGTCGTAATGGAACAGCTGCGGGAACGACATGCCGTCCCACGAGAGCACGTACGACGGTTCGCCGCGCCGAGCCATCGGGCTGCTGCAATAGGACGAGAAGATGTGCCCGGCGATGTGGTGATGGCTCGTGTACTCGCGCCCGAAATAGGAACTGAACGCGACCGTGTTCGCCAGCGGCGTCGCCCGGGTGCCGTAAAGGTGGCCGTATTCGGCGACCTCGAAAGGCACCGGGTCGCCGCCCAGCGTCACCGCGAACGGCGTGGTGTGCCAGCCGTCGACGACCAGCCCGTCGACCTCGCCCCAGTCGTAGCCCGCGGCGTGCAGCCGATCGGACAGTTCCGCCTTGGTCAGCCGGAATTCCGAGTAACGGGGGCTGTTGTCGATCTTCTCCATTTCGTGGCAGCACACGAGCCGATTGTCTTCGAAAAGCGCGAAGCCGCCGTCATGGCTCAGTTTGATGCCGACGGAAATCGTTTTTTGAGTGCGCATGGCCCCATTTTTCCCACTACCCCATGCTTCGTGGTCAGGATCCGATGCTACCGGCGGCTATGCCGATCCTCAAGGGAGCGCACGGCGTTGACCTACACTGTTCGACCATGCAGAAAACACGCCTCGACTTGGCCCGCGTGCGGGCCGCCCGTCAAGCGATCGACCCGGTTTTCCTCGATTCTCCGCTCTACCCGTGCGTCGGGCTGGGCACCGAACTTGGCTGTACGGTGAGCCTGAAGCTGGAGACCGTGAATCCGGTGCGCAGTTTCAAAGCGCGCGGCACCGAGATCATCGCCGGACAGCTCGTCGCGAACGGCCAGGACGCCGTCGTGTGCGCCAGCGCGGGCAACCTCGGCCAGGCCCTCGCGTGGTCCGGGCGCGGCCGGGGAATCGACGTCACCGTGGTCGCTTCGAAAGCCGCCCCCGCCATCAAACTCGACCGCATCCGCGCGCTGGGCGCCGACCTCGTGCTGGTCGACGGCGACTACGACCTGGCCTGCGAGCGCGCGGCGGCCATCTCGCACGAGCGCGGGATCCGGCGCATCGAGGACAGCGTGGACGTCGAAACGTGCGACGGCGCGGCGACAATCGGCGTCGAATTGGCCGCCGCCGCGGAGCAGTTCGACACCGTGCTGGTCGCGCTCGGCACCGGCGCGCTGGCCAGCGGCGTCGGGTTCGCGGTGAAATCGCTGGCGCCCGAGGTCGAGGTGGTCTGCGTGCAGCCGCAGGGCGCGCCGGCCATGACGCGGTCCTGGCACGAGCGGAGGGTCATCACCACCGAGACGACCGACACCATCGCCGACGGCGTCGCCGGCCGCGTGCCGAACCCGGACGCGCTCGCCGATCTCCTCGTGGTGGCCGACGACGCCGTGCTGGTGGAGGAATCCTCGATCGTCGAAGGGATGCGGCTGCTGCTGGAGCACGCCGGCCTGGTCGTCGAACCGTCCGCGGCGCTGGGCATCGCGGCCGTGCTGGAGGACCGCGACCGGTTCGCCGGGAAGCGGCTGGCGACGATCGTGTGCGGCAGCAACGTCGACATGCCCGCCTACCAGCGCTGGGTCGGCACGGCCCCGGCCGCCGCGGTCCGGGAAGGGCTCCTCGGGGGAATCTGATGCCGATGCCAGGGACTTAGGCTGCGCGGCCCCACGAAGGTCCGTGAAGGACTCCTCGGGGGAATCTGATTCCCTCAAGGAGTCCTTCACGGACAAGCCACCCGGCGGGCGGAGCTAGGCTTTGGCGGCGGGGGTCTTGGCCTGGCGGGTTTTCCGCACGCGGCGGGTGACCAGCGCGGTCAGCACCCCGGCCAGCAGGCCCCAGAACGCCGAACCGATCCCCAGCAGGGTCACGCCGGACGCGGTCGCCAGGAAGGTGACCACGGCCGGTTCCCGCCACTCCGGGTCCGCGAGCGCCGACGACAGGGAGGAGCTGATGGTGTTGAGCAGCCCGAGGCCCGCGATCCCGGCGATCAGGGCCTTGGGCAAGGCGGTCAGCAGGGACCCGAGGGTCGCGCCGAACACGCCGAGGCACAGGTTGAAGATGCCGACCCAGACAGCGGCGATGAAGCGCCGGTCGCGGTCCTCGTGCGCGTGGCTGCCGGTGCAGATCGCCGCGGTGATGGCCGCGAGGTTGAGCCCGAAGCAGCCGAATGGCGCGAGCAGCAGGTTCACGCCGCCGGTCCAGCTGAGCACCGGGGAGACCGGCACGTCGTATCCGTCGTTGCGCAGCACCGCGACGCCGGCCAGGTTCTGCGACGCCATGGTCACCACGAACAGCGGCAGCCCGGCGCCGATGATCACCTGCCAGGAGAAATCCGGCATGGTGAACACCGGGGCGGCGACCGCGAGATCCACGGTCCCCAGGTCGATCGAATCGGTCAGCAGGGCCGCGACGACGCCCACGCCGAGCGCCGCGAGCACCGCGTACCGCGCCAGCCACCGGCGGAACACCAGGTACACCGCGAACATCGGGAACACCACGGCGAAACTGCCGTGCATCGCGCTGAAGAGCCCGGTGCCGAATTCGAGGAGGATCCCGGCCAGCAGACCGGCCGCGAGCGCCACCGGGATGCGGTCCATGATCCGGGCGAACCAGCCGGTGAGCCCGCTGATCAGGATCAGCGCCGCGGACACCACGAAGGCCCCGATCGCCTGCGGCATGCTGGCGCCGACCAGCCCGACCGCGAGCAACGCGGCGCCCGGCGTGGACCACGCCATGACGATCGGCATGCGATACCGTAAAGACAGTCCGATGCCCGTCACCGCCATGCCGGTGAACAACGCGAGCATCCACGAGGCCAGTTCGGCCGACGACGCGCCGGCGGCCTTCGCGGCGGTGAACACGATCGCCGCGGAACTTCCGGTTCCGACCACCACCGCGATCACGGCGGAAACGACGGCCGAGGGAGGCGCCACGGCTCGCGGCGACGGGAATTGCGGCTTCATGGATCCGTGACTGTACCGGAACGGGCGCCGGCCCCTGCGTTCCGCCGAATGCGCCGCGGCGACGGCGATTTCCGCGTTTTCTCCCGCCTCACGCCAGGGAAGGCCGAGAATGCCACACCAGCCGCTCTACCTTCGCGGTCTCGCCTACTCCGTGGGGGACGCCGTGCCGCTCGCGGACATCGAGGACGGCGATCCGGAACAGGTCCAGATCTTCACCAAGCTCGGACTGCGGGATTACCGCAAGAGCCCGCTGGGCCTTTCCGAACTGTGCCGCCGTTCGGCCGCCGAAACCATGCGGACCAGCGGGGCCGTCCCGGCGGACGTCGGCGCGGTGCTGATCGCGCCGACGGTCAATTCCATCCACGCCGTGGGGCTGGATTACCCCGAGGTGGCCCAGATCCTCGGCGATCACGGGCTGTCCGAGGCCAAGCTGTACGGCGTCACCCTGTCCAAATGCTCAAATCTCTCGGCCGCCCTGGAACTCGGGGCGAGTCTGCTGCGCGCCAACGACTATTCCGAAGTGCTGATCATCGTCGGCGACAAATGCGCGCGCGATCGCGACCGGTTCATGGATTCCGCCGAGTCGATCCTCAGCGACGGGGCGCTTTCGTTCGTGCTGTCCAAGAACGGGGGCGACTGGGAGCTGGCGCATCTGGCGACCAGCAGCGACCTGTCCCATCTGACCCGGGACTTCGGGGTGCTGGCCTTCGTGGACAACTCGGTCAAGAACCTGGGCAGGCTGTGGCGCGCGATCCCGGCGGAGCTGCCGGGGGAGAAAATGGAGAAGGTGTTCTGCGGCAACTACAACATGCTGATCCAGCGTGCCCTTATGAAGGAACTGGGCACCGGTCCGGAGAAGTTCTGGCTCGACAACCTGGCGCGGCTGGGGCACGTGTTCTCGTGCGACGTGCTGATCAACCTCACCGATTACGCGGAGCGGACGGCGGTCGCTCCGGGGGCGGCGTTCGCCTGTCTGACGGTGGGGTATTTCCGGTGGGGGTGTTTTGTGCTGCGGAAGTGTTGAGGGCAACGGGTTTCACAGGTCAGTGTCAGCGATGACCTCACGCATAATCTCGCTAGCCCCACCCGCGATCGTGGCCAGCCGCGTGTCCCGGAAGAGACCGGCCACCGGAGAATCCGCCAGATACCCGTGCCCGCCGAACAACTGCAGGCACTGGCCCGCCACCTCCACCGCCAGTTCCGTCGCGCGCAGTTTCGCCATCGCGCACTCCGACATCGCCAGCGTCCCCCGGCTGTACAGCCACGCCGCGTGGTAGGCCAACTGCCGCGCGGCCTCCGTGTGGCTCATCAGCTCGGCCAGGCGGTGCCGCACGACCTGGTGGTCCGCCAGCGCCCGGCCGAACACCTGACGCTCCCCGGTATGCCGCCGGGCCAGTTCCAGCGCGCGGTCGATCTCCCCGATCGCCAGCACAGCCGCCGCGATCCGTTCCAGCTGGAACGCCTTCATGATCCACAGGAATCCGGAGTTCTTCCGGCCGAGCAAGCTGGTCCGGTCCACCAAGACGTCGTCCAAACGCACGGTCGCGGTGTCGGAGCAGTGCCAGCCCAGCTTCTCGACGGGGGTCCTCGTCACGCCGGGCGACCGGGGGTCGAGCACGAACAGGGAGAGATTGCCCGAACCGCTCGCCGGACCGTCGGCCATCCGGACCGCGGTGACCATGAAGTCCGCCTGCATCCCGTTGGTCACGAACGCCTTCGTGCCCCGGATGACGTACCCGTCGCCGACCGCGCGGGCCGTGCAGGCGAGGCTCGACACGTCGGATCCGGCCTGGGGTTCGGTGATCGCCAGCGCGGCGATCATGTCCCCCTCGACGGCGGGCTTCAGGTACGCCGTCTTCTGCGAGTGGTCGCCCGCGAGGTGCAGATACGCGGTCGCCATGTAGCTGTGGACGGACATCGCGCCGCGGAAGCCGCCGTTGCCGAGCCGACCCAGTTCCTCCAGGTAGGCCACCGAATGGAAGAACGGGAGTTCGCGGCCCCCGTAGGCGATCGGGTAGTGCAGTCCCAGCAGGCCCTCCCCCGCGAGCAGTTTCCAGGTCTCGCGCGGGATCCGGCGTTCGGCCTCCCAGGTGTCCAGCCGAGGGGCGATGTTCGAGCGCAGGAACTGGCGCGTCCGCTCGCGGAAGGCCGTCGCTTCGGGGGAAAAGTAGATCGAGTCCGGGGTCACGTCGGCGCGCCGTAGAGGAATCGGCGCGCGTTCAGCTCGAACAAGCCGGACTGCTGCGCCGGGGTCAGGCGTGCGCGCAGCTGGTCGATCTTCTCCCCCAGGTTCCCGGAAAAGTCGAACAGCGGGGCGTCGGATCCGAACAGGACCTGGTCGGGCACCTTCGCGCAGCCCGCGAGCATCAGCTCCAGACCATCGGCGGAGAGCTGGTGGAACGACGAGATGTCCGCGTAGAGGTTCCCGGGATGCCGCTGGAGAAGCCGGACGGTGCCGTCGAGATCCCAGATCATCCCGTGCGCCAACGTGATCCGCAGGTTCGGGAACCGCCGCAGTACGGTTTCCAGGCTGTGCGGATACCGCTGCGCGCGATGGAGGCTCGGCAGCGAGGGCCCGGAGTGGGTCAGCACCGGAATGCCGTTGTCGCTGCAGTGCCGCCAGAGCGGATCCAGCCGTTCGTCGTCCAGTTCGAAGCCGCACGGCGGATAGAGCTTCACTCCCTCGCACTCCGGCCGAGCCGTCCAGTACTTGACGACGTCGAGTGCGGCAGCCTCGCGCGAGGGGTCGAAGCCGGCGAAGAACGCCAGCCGTCCGCCGGAGGCTTGCACGACCGAGGCGTGGTGCTCGTGCACCTTCTCGATGGACAGAACCGGCTCGCCGAGCGCGGGACCGAAGTCGGCGATGAGCAGGATCGACTTCGTGATGCCGTGTGCGTCCATTTGCGACAGCAGTCGGTTGGCGTCGCGGTCGAGCAGGTAGAACCGCAGGGCACGTTCGACTCGGCCGCCGCCGGGCCGTCCGTCGTGGAGGATCGATTCCGCGATGCCCGCGACGAAACCCGGCGACAGGCAGCGCGCGTCGGCGAGGTGCACGTGGATGTCGATCATGCGAGCGCGTCCCCGGCGCGGTAGAGCGTCGGGAAGATCTCGGGGTCGCTGTAGTCCGGGAAACCGTTGTCCGCCTTGCGGCAGATGAGGTCGTGCGAATGCTTGTAGACCGGCTTCGCCTTGCTCAGGAAGTTCAGGTCCCGATACCGGTTCTCCCCGTCCTGCAGGTGCACCGACAGGGCTCGCCTTGGCGCGTCGGAGACGTTGGGATAGCTGCCGTGGATGGTGTAGCAGTCGTGGAAACTGACCTGGCCGCGGCGCAACTGCAGCGGGACCTCGACCAGGTCCTCGCCCTCGCTGTTGATCAGCTTCGACTTGATGTAGTCCTGGTTCGTCTCGTCGAAGGTCACCAGCGCGTGGTTGTTGCGCCAGCGGTGGCTGCCCTTGATCACCACGAGGCAGCCGTTGCGCGTGGAGCAGTCGTGCAGCGGGATCCACGCCGTGATCATCCGGTCCGAGCGGCACGTCGGCCAGTACCGCTTGTCCTGGTGGAATCCGGTGACCCCCTCGCGTTCCGCCGGGCTGGCGGCTGGCGCCTTGTAGATGAGCTGGTCCTTCCAGTACCGGATCTCGGTCGCTCCGGTCAGCGCGGCCGCGATCGCCGAGATGATCGGCTGCCGGGCCAGCGCGCGGAGCCCGAAACTGTGGAAACTGGCGTAGCCCTCGGCCCGGCTGCGGGTGCGGTCGGTGAACGGGACCCCGAAGCTGCGGTCGACGTCCGGGTTGTCGCTCCACGGAAAACGCTCGTCGTATTCGCCGCGGTAGAGCCGTTCACTGCCCTCGATCGCGTCGGCGATCAGGTCGTCGCTGAGGATTTTTTTCGAAACGTAGTAGCCGTTCTCCCGGTAATCGGCGATGTCCTGCGCCGACGGCATCGCGTCGGATTCGTTCACGCCCGCCCCCTCACAGCGCCCGCAACCGTTCCACCAGCGCGACGAGATCGCCGACGGTCGCGATTTCGGCGAGGTCGATGTGCTCGGCGACCTCGTCGAGTTCCTTGCCGATGAGGTCTTCCAGGCTCAGCAGCAGATTGATGTACTTCATCGAATCCATGCCGAGCGACTGCAGCCGGGTGTCCGGCGCCAGTGCGGCCCGGCGGGCCTCGGCGTCTTCGCCGAGCATCGTGACCAGCATCCGGCAGACTTCGTCGAACAGCGTCAATCGAGTCGACATCGGCACTTCCCGGTCGGCGTTTCGCGGGCGGGCGACGAAAGAATCGGCCGGGAAAGAGCGCTGCCCCGGCACCATCGACGTTACCGGGGCGCTCCGCCGCGCTCAATGTTCGGGAATGGCCGAGCCCGTTTTCGCCCGGAATTTAAGCTGCGTGGCCCCACACCACATTCGAAGGTCCGTGAAGGGAACCCTGAGGGAATCAGAGTCCGTGAGGGTTCCCCTCACGGACTCTCCCAGCCCCGCACCCTCCCGACCCGCCCGGAGCCGCACCGGCATGGGCCCCAGGTCCGTGAAGGACTCCTTGAGGGAATCTGATTCCTTCAATGAGTCCTTCACGGACAACCACCCGGGGCAAGCGGGCGGGGCTAGCTTTTGGCGGCGGAAATCGGCCCCGGCGCGGGGAACCGCGCGCACAGCTGCTGCACCTCAGCCCGAACCGCCTTCACCTCGTCCGCGTCATCCTTGCCTCGCACCGCCCGGACGAACAGATCGGCCACCGCGACCATCTCCGCCTCACCCATGCCACGGGTCGTCGGTGCCGGAGTACCGAGCCGCACCCCGCTCGTGCGCTGCGCGGACAGCGGGTCGTCCGGGATGAGCTGCTTGTTCGTAGCCAGCCCGGCTTCTTCGAGCGCTTGCTGCGCCTCCCGGCCCTGCAGCCCGAACGACGCGACCGTGTTGACCACGATCAGGTGGTTGTCCGTGCCGCCGGTGACCAGTTCGGCACCGTGCTCGATCAGGCGTCCGGCGAGGGCCTGCGCGTTGGCGAGGGTGCGCGCCGCGTACTCGCGGAACTCCGGCTCCGCCGCCTTCTTCAGCGCGACGGCGATCGCGGCGATCGTGTGCATGTGCGGACCGCCCTGCAGGCCGGGGAACACGCTCTTGTCGATCCGCTTGCCGAACTCCGCCTTGCTCAGCACCAGGCCGCCGCGCGGGCCGCGCAGGCTCTTGTGCGTGGTCGTGGTGACCACGTCGAACCCGGCGTCCAGCGGGTTGGGCAGCGCACCGCCCGCGATCAGCCCGCCGACGTGCGACACGTCGGCCATCGTCAGTGCCCCGACCTCGTCCGCGACGCGCTTGAAGCCCGCGTAGTCCAGCTCGCGCGGGTAGGAGGAATGGCCGCACAGCACCAGTTTCGGCCGGACTTCCCCGGCGATCCGCCGGACCTCGTCGAAGTCGACGCGCCCGTCCGCGTCGGTCCGGTAGCGGTGGAAGTCGAACACCCGCGACATGTGCGAGACCGGCGAACCGTGCGTCAAATGGCCGCCGTGGGTGAGGTCCATCGCGAGGATGGCATCGCCCGGTTGCAGCAGCCCGTAGTACACGACCTGGTTCATCGCCGCGCCGGAAAGGGCTTGCACGTTGGCGTGTTCGGCGCGGAACAGCTCGCGGGCGCGGGCGGTGGCGAGCCGTTCGATGACGTCGGTGTAGGTCTGGCCGCCGTAGTAGCGGTTGCCGGGGTAGCCCTCGGAATACTTGTTCGTGAACACCGTTCCGAGCGCCGCGAGCACTTCCGGATACGTGTAGTTCTCGGACGGGATCAGTTCGAGTTCCGTCTGCTGCCTGCGCTCCTCGCCGAGGATCGCCTCGAAGATCTCCGGGTCGTACTGCCGCAATCGGTCCCGCATCGCTCGCCCTCTGTCCGGGGATGCTTGCGGGCAAACCGTACCGCCGTCGCATCGATTCCGGGTCAGAACTCGGTCCAGTTCCGGTTCCGCTGCTCGAGATCGAGGGCGAACTGCTGCCACGCCGCGCCGACCACCCGGGCGAGGTTCGCGACCGTCGTCGTGCAGTGCGACGGAATGCCGGTGGCGAGCACCGCGCGTTCGTCCGCGCTGAGCAAGCGGGCGTCGAACATGCGCAGCAGCACCCTTCCGGTGTCGGTGAAACGCAGCGAAGGATCGACGCGCAGCTGGTTCAGCTCCGACTCCCAATCCGTGCCGCTGCGGGGTGCGGGCACCTGCGGCGCTGGCTTCTTCCGGCTCCGGCGATGGCCGTCGCGGGCCTTGGCCGGCACCGGATGGCGGCCGTCGCGCAGGCGGTCGCGGACGTCGAGCGCGGTCGACGGGGAGATCCCCGCCGCGGCCGCGACCTGCCGGACCGGCATGTCCGGGTTCTCCCGCAGGAGCTGTCCGGCCAGCACGCGGCCCTCGGCGCTGTGCCCGACCGGCCGCCGCCTGCCGTCGCGGCCGAGCCGTGCGTTCGACTGTGCGGAATCGCCAGTCGAACGCGCCCGGATCGCGCCCGCGGTGCTCGCCGACAGCCCGGCGACCGCCGCGATCTTGCGGTCCGACCAGTGCGGATGCGACCGCAGGATCCGGGCCGCGGCGGCGGTGCGATCGGCCAGCGACAGCGGCAGCCCGTGCTCGACGTTGTGCATCACCGCCAGCACGAACGGGTCCTCGGCGCTGTCGACGAAACACACCCGGATCGCGTCGCGGCCGCGCAGTTCCATCGCGCGCAGGCGGTGCATCCCGTCGATGACCCGCATCGTCGCCCGGTGCACGACCACCGGCGGCAGCAGGTCCTCGTCCACCTCGGCCAGCACCTGGACGTGGTCGCCGTCCTCCCCGCGCAGCCGCGGCGAGTCGGCGGGCAGCAGCGCGCTGATCGGCACCCGCGAGTGCACCGGCCCGTCGTGGGTTCCCGACACCCCGCCGGTCCGCTGAGCCGGCGGCGCGGGGTCCGCTTCCCGGCCCGCGACGAGAACAGAATCGGTCCGCCGTTCGAAAGTGCGCGGCAAAACTTCCCCCTCGACTCACACGGTCCCTTGTCCCGCCTATTCGCGGGTGCTGCCCGGCCAGGATCGGTCGATCGGTTCAGAACGGCATTCGGGAACAGAGGCGCCACCACCAGCGGACTGTGCTGTCCTGAATTGCCGAATTCGGAGGCTACTGACGTGCGCCGGGCGCCGTCAACACGCCCGCCCGACATGAACCCGAAGGGCCCAACCCGGCGGACAAACTCCCGGACAGCAACCGCTCCGGCAGCTAGGATTCCTTACTGTTCCTGGGAGTTCGCGGGATTGCGCGGGCGGCTCCGGCAGCCGCCGGAAGACGATTATCGACACCCCCCATGATCTTATTTCGCCCGCGATGACCCGCTCATCTTGCACGCAATCCGGTCGGCTTCTTCGCCCGGAAACAAAATAATTCCGCCGTTGTTCCGGAGGCCTCATGGAAACCCCGCTGAACCGCGAACACTTCCCGGTGTGCCGGCGCTGGGCTTACCTCGACCACGCGGCGATCAGCCCGCTGCCGCAGCCCGCGGCCGACGCGATGCGCGACGCCGCGCTGGGCTTGGCGGCCGACGGTTCCCTCACCTACGAGGACCACGCCGCCCGCATCGAGCGGGTGCGCGCGACGGCGGCCGGAATGATGGGAGTCCCCGCCGCCGACGTCGCGTTCGTCAAGAACACCACCGAAGGCCTCGGCTTCGTCGCGAACGGCCTGGACTGGACGCCCGGCGACCGGGTCGTGGTGCCCGCGCTGGAATTCCCGTCGACCGTGTACCCGTGGTCGACGCTCGCCGACCACGGCGTGTCGGTCAGCTTCGTCCAGCCGCGCGGACCCGGCCGCACCCTGCCGCTGCAGGCGTTCGCCGACGTGATCGACGCCGGCCCGCCGCCCCGGCTCGTCGTGGTGAGCTGGGTGCAGTTCGGCCACGGCTGGCGCACCGACCTGGCCGCGCTCGGCCGGCTGTGCCAGGCGCGGGGCGCGCTGCTGGTCGCCGACGTCATCCAGGGCCTCGGCGGCATTCCGGCGCGGCTGGAGGAATGGGGCGTGGACTTCGCCGCGGCGGACGGGCACAAATGGCTGCTCGGCCCGGGCGGCGCCGGCCTGCTTTACGTCCGCCGCTCCCGCCAGGACCTCCTCCGCCCGCTCGAGCCCGGCTGGCATTCCGTCAGCCAGCCCGAGCAGTGGAGCGCGCTGGCCTTCGACCCCGACGACAGCGCACGGCGGTTGGAGGGCGGCATGCTCAACGCCATCGGCATCCTGGGCATGGGCGCTTCCCTGGACTTGCTGCGCGATGCGTCGGTGGAGGCGGTTTGGCAGCACACTGACCGGCTTTGCGAGCTAGCCGCGGAACAGCTGCGCGAAGCCGGTGCCACCGTGCTGTCGAGCCGCTTGCCGGAAAGCCGTTCGGGCATCGTCACTTTCACCGTGCCCGGCGTCAACCCGGAGGCAGCCGTCGCCGAACTGAAAGCAGCGGGCGTCATCTGCTCAGCCCGCGGCGGCGGCCTCCGCGTCTCCCCGCACGGCTACAACACCGACACCGACATCGAACGCCTTATCCGCACCGTCACGACACTCGCCCGCGCCGGACGACGCAACCGGTAACCCTCACTCGTCGCCAGGCAGCACAAGCCAGCTCCGCGCATACCGCTCGACCCTCTCCCGATCCGTCATCGCGAACAGCCGCTCCTTCAACACATCCGGCGGCCCCAGATAAAACCGCTCATACAGCAACTGCCGACCGCCAAACCCGCCCACCGCCAGCTCCGACGCCAGCCGCAGCGAGGCGGCGTGCTCGTCGACGCTCAGCGCGTCCCCCGTGAAATACGCGCGCAGCAGCGAGCCAGCAGGTCCCGACAAGTCCTCTTCGGACGGAGCCATGATCAGCCCGCTGGACCCGATCAGGTGCAGGAATTCGGCGAAGCGCGGGAAGAACATGCTGCCGAGCACCGCGGAGGAACCCAGCGGCACCGTGCCGGGGATGTAGTGCCCGGAAGGTCCGGGGGCCGCCGCGTGTTCGGCGGTCGTGACGAGGGCACGCAACGCCTCCGTCATCGCCGCCATTTCCCCGAGCATGACCCGCGCGGCCGGCTGCCGGTCCCGGCCGCTCGCGCGGGCCAGCAGGCTCGCCACGCCCAGCAGCAGCTCGGCCTTGACCGCGGCCCGGACCGAACTCTGGTGCCACTGATAGGTCGTCATCGCGGTCTCGGCGCGCATCGTGTTGGCGAGATCCACGTCGCCGTCGAGGAACACGTGGTCCCACGGCACGACGACGTCGTCGAAAACGCACAATGCGTCCATTTCGTCGAACCGCTCGCTCAGCGGCGCGTCGAAGGGTTTCTGGCCGCGGGCAAACGGATCGCGGCAGAGCAGGCGCAGCCCGGGCGTGTCGACCGGCAGGACGAACGCGAGCGCCATCGCGGCGTCGTCCCCCGTCAGCGGCCGGAACGGGTACACGAGCAGCGCGTCCGCCAGCGGCGCGAGCGTCGCCAGCATCTTCATGCCCCGGACGACGATGCCCTCGCCGGTCTCCCCGACCTTGCGCACGGCCAAGGGTTCGCCGGTGTCCTTGAGGTAGCGGTCGCCGGGCGGGTCGCTGATCGCGTGGGTGTGGCAGAGGTTGTACCGGCGGGCGTGCCGGCAGTAGGCGCGGACGTTTTCGGCGAACCGCGGGCCGAACACGTCGCTGCGGGCGTACCAGCTCGCCAGCAGCGTCGCCAGGAAGTCCGGGGTCCGGCCCATCAGACCCGCCGTCGCGCGCGCGATCGTGTCGAAGGACTTTCCACGCGCCGTGACGCCTGCCGCTTCGTCGGCCAGTGCGTAGGACCAGGGAATGCGTTCGCCGGTCTCCGCGCAGGTGGTCATCAAGCCGGACTCGGTGTCGTTGTGCAGATCGAGCAGGGCCGCCACGGAGTGGGCGCTGCCGCGCAGCGCGCTGTGGCGCGTGACGTCCGGGACGCGGCCGCCGTTGATCAGCACTTCCCGCCCGTCCCGGAGATCAGCGAGATACTGTTTGCCGCTTCGCGCGTTCGACATGGCCACTTCCTCATCCGATAGCGGAACCCGAGATCATCTGGCGAGCCTGCTGAGATTCGCGTAGCACAGCGCGGAAACCACTGAAAGCGCAGCGGCACCCGCCCACAGCACGCCGTTTCCGTAGTGCTGCGCGGCCGGCAGGCCCACCGCCGGGGCGAGCGCGCTGCCGACCCACACCGTCGAGGAGACCGCGCCGAGGTACGCGCCAGTGCGGCCCTCGGGCGCGGCCCGCACCGCGACGTCCTCGCTGGCCGGGCCCCACACCAGGTCGCCGAGCACGAAAAGCACGATGAACACCGGCAGGACCCACACCCGGAAGCCGCCCCAGAAAACGGCGAAGGCGAAGCCCATCAGCAGGACTCCCCCGGCGAGCCGCGCCGACGGCCGGAACGCCCGGAACCAGCGCTGCACCCGCAGCTGGCCGACCAGCGCGAGCAACGGGCCTAGCGAGTAGAGCAGACCCCACTGGCTCGCCGAAAGGGTTTCCGAGCCGACGACCAGGATCGGCAGCACGGCTTCGTAGACGTACATGACGGTCCATGCGCAGCTCGACCCCGCCACCAGCAGGATCAGTTTCCGGTCGAGCAGCCGTGCGGCCGGCCGGACGACCGGGGCGCGCGGTCCGGCAGCGGGCGTTTCCGGGGTGCGGTACAGGGCGACAGCGGGCAGCAGCGCGAGGAAATAGAGCACGCACACGTCGATGCGCAGCGCCTGCCAGCCCCACTGCAGCACGACCGCGCCCATGAGCGGGCCGCTGAGCAGCCCGACGTTCAGCACGAGCCGGTAGTCGGCGAACGCCTTCTCTCCCCCGGTCTGCTGACCGAGCTGGCCGATCAGCGTGCGCTGGGCGACTCCGCGCAGCGGCTGGGTTCCGGTGACGACCGCCAGCAGCCCGATCGCCGTCCCGGTGCCGACCGGGAAGGCGAGCGCGATCGTGGCCGCCGCGTGCAGCGTGGCAATGGCGACGTTGACCCGCCTCGGGCCGAGCCGGTCGACGAGCGTTCCGGCGAACCCCGCCCCGCACGCGCCCGCGAGGCCCGCGCAGAACAGCGCCGTCGAGACGGTCCGGACATCGACGTGCTGCGCTTGGATCAGCCAGAGCCCGAAGTAGCTCGTGAGCGTGCCGAAGCCGGTGAAGTTCATCGCGACCGTCGCCAGGACCGGCCACAGCGCGCGCTCGAAACGGCCGCCGAGAATGAGCTTCGCCGCACCCGCGCCGAACCGGCGAGCCGCTGCCCCGCGTGACTGTGTCTCCCCGGCCATCGCGGTTCACGCCGTGGCGCTGGACGGGGCTGGCGGCACCAATTCCGCGAGACTGGAAACCTCGCGCCGGACTTGCGGATCGAAGCTCTTCACGTACGCGAGCTGCTCGACGCCCGTGCTGCCGCGAGACTCCTTGGCCCGGCCCGCTCCGATGGAGTAGTGGATCCGGCCGAGCCCGCGGCGTTGCGCCAGCCGGATCAGCTGATAGAAAATCAGGCCGAAGTACAACGGCACAGTGCCTTTGACGGCGTAGTCGAAACCGGCTTGCCGGGCGTACAACTCGCTCCCGTGGGTGAAGATCAGCGCGAACCCGGCGAGCTTGCCGCCCATTTCGGCGGTGGCCACCTCGGTGTGTCCGGGAATGTTGCGCGACAGGCTCGTCAGCACCGCCAGTAGCGCGCTTTCGGCTGCCTGCGTTCCATTGCGGGCATAAAGCTGCATTTCCAGCGGAACCAGCCGGACGGCCAATTCCTCCGTAAGAGGCTGCAGCCGGTAGGTCACGCCGGCCTCGTCCAGCACGCGCAGATCGCGTCGGACCTGTCGTCGCCTGCTGCGGCTCAGCGCGGCGAGGTAGTCGGCGAAGTCGCCCGTTCCGGGGATGTCCAGGGTGTAGGTGGTTGCGTTGCGCAAGGCGGCATAGCCGCGCTCCGCGAGCACCGATCGCAGCACCTCGTCGGTGACGTCGGTGTAGAGGAACGACAGCGAGGCAAGCCCTTGCTCCCGCCCGATCTGCTCCGCCTGGTCGGCCAACGCGGAGGTCAGTTCGCGGCGCATGCCCGGGCCGACGTCACGCGCCACCGCCACGCCGGTGTGGGACGAATGCCGGGGGCCGCAGGCGAGACTGGGCATCAGGCAGTCCTCCCAGCCGGCCGGGCGACCGCGCGACAGGCGGCTGATCTGGTCGATTACGGTGTCCGCGCGGCAAAAGAGGAACGGCGCGTCCCGGGTCAGCGGATACGCGGGCAGCGTCGCGAGAAGACGGTCTCCGTCGACGGCGGTGAAGTAGAACGGCGCGGGATCCGCCGTCCGCTCGGCGTGGCACAGCCACGGGCTGGAGGAGTAGAAACCGCCCGCTGGCTGCACTTCGTCCCACCGTGCGAGGTCGAGATTTTCCATACGGCGATTCACCCGGATTTCGACCCCCACGCGGAACCCCCATTGTCGGCGTCGAAGGCGGTCTGCGGCGCACGTTACCGCGTACCGCCCGCCGTCGACAGGTCGCGCGGTTGATCCCTTATCCGGACTGCGGCACTATGCGGAAGCGCTTTCCCCGCGCCAGCGAATTCAGTCGCGACGAACAGCAGGAGAGGCCCATCGATGACAGACGTCTCGCGGTCCGATCGGGTGGATGTCGCGGAACTGCGCGACGGTTTGCGCGGCCCGGTGCACACGCCCGGCGAACCCGGCTACGACGCGGCCCGCACGGTCTGGAACGGCGCGATCGACCGCCGTCCCCAGGCCGTCGCCACGGTGTCCGGAACCGCCGATATCGTTGCCGCGCTTGCCTTCGCGCGCCAGCACGACCTCCGGGTCTCGGTCCGCGGCGGCGGGCACAACGTGGCCGGATTCGGCACCTGCGACGACGGGCTCGTCATCGATCTCTCGGCGCTCAAAGGAATCCGGGTGGACCCGGCCGCGCGCACCGTCCGCGCGCAGGGCGGCGTACTGTGGGGAGAACTGGACCACGAGACCCAGGCGTTCGGCCTCGCGACTACCGGCGGTTTGGTCAGCAGCACCGGAATCGCCGGCTTCACGCTCGGCGGCGGCATCGGCTGGCTGATGCGCGCGCACGGCGTCGCGGCCGACAATCTCGTGTCCGCCGACGTCGTCCTCGCCGACGGCCGTCCGGTCGCCGCGGACGAAGAACTGTTGTGGGGCCTGCGCGGCGGCGGCGGGAATTTCGGCGTGGTGACTTCGCTGGAGTACCGGCTGCACCCGGTCGGCCCGATCGTCTACGGCGGCGTCATTTTCTATCCTGTCGAACGCGCCGCGGAACTGCTGCGGTTCTACCAAGAATGGACGCGCGGCCTGCCGGACGACCTGACGACCATGGTGATTTTCCTGGCCGCACCGCCCGAACCGTTCGTCCCGCCCGCGATGCGGGGCCGGCAGGTGGTCGCCGTCGCGTGCTGCCACACCGGCACCGCGACGGAGGCGGCCGACGCGTTCAAACCGCTGCGCGAATTCGCCGAGCCGGTGGCGGATGTCGTCGGACCCCTTCCGTACACCGCTTTGCAGACCATGTTCGACGGGTCGGCACCCCACGGGCTCAACGCGTACTGGAAGACGCACCATCTGTCCGATCTCACCGCCGACGCCATCGACACGGTTGTCGAACGGGCTGCGGAACTGGCTGCGCTCTCCCCGTTCAGCGCGATCCACCTGCACCATCTGGAGGGGGCGGTGAGCCGCACTCCGAGCGTCGGCGGTGCTTTCTCGCACCGGAACTCGCGCTTCGTGCTGAACATCCTCGGCCAGTGGACCGAGGGCGATCCCGACCCGCATCTCGCCTGGGTCCGCGACACGTGGGAGGCGATGCGCGCGCACGCCAGCGGCGATCCGTACCTGAACTTCCTTGGCGACGAGGGAAGCACGCGGGCGCGGGCGGCTTATTCGGCGGAGGTGTTCGCGCGGTTGACTGCGCTGAAGCGAGAGTACGACCCGGAGAATGTTTTCCGCCTGAACCAGAACATCCCGCCGCTCTGACCCCGCCCGCCTGGGTCCAGGTCCGTGAGGGGAACCCTGGGGGAATCAGAGTCCGTGAAGGTTCCCCTCACGGACGACCAACCCAGCGCCCGCCGACCCGATGACAGCCGCACTGGCCCCTCGCCAGCCCCTTCGACCTGAGCTGACGAGCCTGAAAGTCCCAAGTCCGTGAAGGACTCCTTGAAGGAATCTGATTCCCCCAAGGAGTCCTTCACGGACGGCTCTCCTCGCAAGGAATGTCCCGCAGCGCATACCGAAGCCCCTCCAGATCCGCAGGCTCCCCCCGTTCCGCCAGCCGAGCCGCGACTGCCCGCCGGTGCGGCACATCCATGTTCCCCCCGAACTTGAACTTCCCCACCAGCTCCACGATCCGAAGCCGAGCCGCCGTAATACCTGGCACCAGCCGCGCGTGCACGCTCGGGTCCGTCGCGAGATACGGCTCCTTCTGCCCCAGCTGCGCGCGCAGAATGTCGAGCTTCGCCCCGGTTTCGTCCAGCACCTCCACCTCGCACCGGGCCTGGACGGCGGCGTAGTAGATGGTCGCGATCCCCATCTCCGGGTCCTCGTCGCCGATCGTCCGCCAGCGGCCGGGGATGAACGAGTACGCGCCGGCGACGCTCAGCACCACCGCCGGGTTCTCCGCCAGCGCCGGCCAGACCGGGTTCTTCACCGACAGGTGCAGCAGGATCGTCTCCTCGTCGGCCATGATGAACTGCGTCGGCACCACCACCGGCACCTCCCGCCCCCGTCCGCCGGCGACCAGCTGCCCGAACTCGTGCGTCCGCAGGAACTCCAGCGACTCTTCGCGGCTCGCGCGATCGACCGCGGGTACCAGCATGTGCGTCCCCTTCCGTGTCTCCAGTGAAAACCCAGCCCGGTCAATGCTTTCCGCTCGCCCGCCCCGAGGGCGCGACCCCGTACGGCGCCGACTCCAGCCACCGGCCGCAGGCGGGCGCCACGGGCGAGAGCACGGCGGCCGCACGCTGCCGGAGGCGGCCGCCAGGTCCTGCGGTGAGGTGGGCCAAGGCCCGTTCGGTCGCCGACGCGTTGCGCACGGCAGCCGCGCGGCGCACGCCCGCGAACTCCTCGATCGCTTCCGCCCGGGCCGGTTCGCTCCGCGCGCGTCCCGCGTCGGCGATCGCCGAGGCGGCCGCGAGCGCGTCGGCGAAACCGCTGTTCATCCCGCGCGCGCCGAACGGCGGGAACAGGTGCGCCGCCTCGCCGATCAGCAGGACCCGCCGGTCCGCATCGGCGAAATCGTCCGCGACCACCCGCAGGAACCGGTAGGTCGACGCCCAGCGGATCCGCCTCTTCCCGAAGTCGTCCACGGCGCGGCGGACCCACTGGCGAGCGGTATCCAGGTCGCCCCATTCGGCCGCGGAGTCGTCCGCCCGGCACTGCAGATCCACCTGGAACCCGCCGGTGAACGGCACCAGCAGCACGTGCCGTCCGCCCAGCCGCGGATGGTGGTAGTGAAAGGTCCGTTCCCGCAGCATGACGTCGCCGTCGCCAGCCTCCACATCGAGCACCACGTGGAAACCGAAAGCCGGCGGTCCGGCGACCGCGATGCCCGCCGACCGGCGCACCGTCGACCGCGCTCCGTCCGCGCCGATCAGGTACGCACCGCTCCACTGGCGGCCATCCACCGTACGGACGCGCACTTCCCTCGCCGAGACCGACACGTCCTCGACCCGCGCATCCCACTCGAACCGCACTCCCGCCGACTCGCAGGCCCGGAGCAGAAACCCCTCGGTGTCCGACTGCCGAAGGCTGGCGAACGGCGGCGACCCCGGACGCTCCGGATGGACGCGCTCGAAGACCAGCCGGCCGCGGTAGTACGTCCGGCGCACGCGCCAGGTGAGCCCGTGTTCCGCGATGGCCTGGCCGAGCCCGGGACTGACTTTCTCCAGCAGAGCCAGGGAATCGCGGTGGACGTAGAGCGCCCGGCTGCCCTCCTGCTGCGTCCCGCGCTGCCGGGCTTCCAGCACCGTCACCGGGATGCCCTCGGCCCGCAGCGCCAAGGCGGCCGCGAGACCCGCCGGTCCGGCCCCGGCCACGAGCACGCTCACGACGTCTCCACGCCACGGCGCAGGACAAATCTGCGCAGCTTGCCGGTGTCGGTCCGGGGCAACTCGTCGACAAAGCGCACCGACCGCGGCACCTTGAACGCCGCCAGCTCCGACCGGGCGAGCGCCAGCAGCTCCTCAGCCAGCGTCCCGTCCGCGGTCTCCGCCACCACGAAGGCCTGGAGAGCGCTCGACCCGTCAGCCCGCAGGACCGACGCGACGGCCGCTTCCCGGACGGCCGGATGCCGGGAGATGACCTCTTCGACCTCCGTGGCCGCGACGTTGATGCCGCCGACCAGCTCGATGTCGTCGGCGCGCCCGCAGTGGGTGTACGTGCCGTCGGGGTTGCGCCGGGCGCGGTCGCGCGTGTTGAGCCAGCCGCCGGACAGGACCCGGCCGTCGTCGCCGTGCTCGGACAGGTAGCCCGTCATGATGCTGGGCCCGCGCACCCACAGCTCGCCGACGTCGCCCTCCGGCACAGCCTCGCCGGCGGAATCCAGCAGCCGCAGGTCGAACTCGGGCACCGGCCAGCCGAGCGTCCCCGGCGCGTTCGCCCGGACGGTGTTGGCGCAGAAGGCGTGCCCGGCCTCCGTCGACCCGATCTGTTCGAGCACCGGGGCCGGCAGCAATCGGCTCAGTCGCTCGTTGAGGAACGCCGGAAGCGGCTCCCCGGCCGAGACCGCCGCGCGCACTGTCGCGAAGTCCTCCGGCGCGCACGCGCTCACCAGTTTGGCGTAAAAGCTGGGCACCGCGAACAGCAGCGTGACCCGGCTGTCCCGCACCCGCGCGGCGACCTCGGCGGCGCTGGGCCGCTCCGTGAACAGGACCGCCCGCGCACCGGTGAACAGCGGGAACACCAGCGCATTGCCGAAACCGTAGGCGAAATACATCTTCGAAACCGAGAGGATCACGTCGTCCGGGCCGATGTCCAGCACCGGACCGCCGATGCAGCGGTGATAGGCGGCCAGATGGCCGTGCGTGTGCACCGCGCCTTTCGGCCGTCCGGTGGTGCCGGAGGTGTATTGCACGTACAGCGGCGCGTCCGCGCCCACGGGCACCGCTGACGGCACGGCACCGCCCGGCACACCCCGCATCAGGTCCGCCGCCGTCTGGCGGAGCGGCGACCCGCCGAGGTCGCGGTCGGCCACGATCACCGTTGGCGCACTGTCAGCAACGAATCTCGCGAGGTCACGCTCGGGCAGCGCCGGGTTCACGACCACGGCCACCGCGCCGAGCCGGGCGGTGCCCAGGAAAGACGCGACCAGGCCGACGCCGTCGGGCAGCGCGAGCAGCACCCGGTCGCCTTGCCGCACGCCGGACGCGGCCAGCGCCGCTGCGGCCTGCCCGGCGAGGTGGTGAACCTCGCCATGGGTATAGCCGCGATCACCGTCCAGGTACGCGATCCGGTCCTGCCAGCCCCCGGCTTCCGCCAGCTCCGCAACCTCCGGCACCACGTTCATCGGCAAGGCCCCTCCCCGCTTCCGCGCCGGGCAGCGCCCAGGAACGCCGCGACCACGCCGACGCCATCCGGCAACGCGAGCACCACCCGGTCGCCTTCCCGCACGAGCCCCGCCGCAGCCTGCCCCGCCAAGTGGTGAACCTCGCCATGGGAATAGCCGCGATCACCGTCCAGGTACGCGATCCGGTCCTGCCAGCCCCCGGCTTTCGCCAGCTCCGGCGCCACGTTCATCGGCAAGGCTCCTCCCCGCTTCGACACCGGGCGCCTGCTGCGCGGCCGCTCGTCCGGACGCCGGACCGGCGGCGGCCAGCCCCCGGGTCACCGCCGTCGCCTTGAGCAGCATCTCCTCGTATTCGGCCGCTGGGTCGGAATCCAACACGATCGCGCCCCCGGCGCCAATGAGCGTCTCCTCGCCGGTGAACACGGCCGTCCGGATGACGATGTTCAGATCCGTGGTCCCGTCGCAGCTCAGGAAACCGATCGTGCCGGAGTACGGTCCCCTCGCCCGCGTCTCCAGCTCGTCGATGATCTCCATCGTGCGCAGCTTGGGCGCCCCGGTCATCGAGCCGCCGGGGAAACACGCGCGCACGCACTCCACCGACGACACTCCGTCCCGCAGCCGCCCGCGCACCGTGGACACCAGCTGGTGCACCGTCGCGTACGACTCGACCTGCATCAGGCTCGGGACGTGCACGCTCCCCGGCTCGCACACCCGGCCGAGATCGTTGCGGAGCAGATCCACGATCATCAGGTTCTCCGCTCGCGTCTTGGGGTCGGCGGCCAGCTCGCGCCGCAGCCGCTCGTCTTCCTCGGCGTCCGCGCCCCGGGGCAGCGTGCCCTTGATCGGCTTGCTCTCGACCACCCGGCACCGGTCGATCTTGAGGAACCGCTCCGGGGAGGAACACGCGATCCGCACCCCGCCCGCGGAGACGAACGCGGCGTACGGCGCGGGGTTCCGCTCGCGCAGCCGCCGGTAGAACCGCAGCGGGTCGGGCTGCCGGGGCAGCACCACCGTGTTGGTCACGCACACCTCGTAGGTCTGGCCTTCGAGCAGTTTCTCCCGGCAGTGCGCGATGTCGGCCAGGTACTGCGCGCGGTCCCGGACCAGCGACTCCTCCACCGCAGCCCGGGTCGCGTCAGGGTCCGGGCTCCCGGACCGGTCCGCCGGCCCGGGGCGGCGGCCGGCGACGTCCCCGGCGATCAGCGCCGCCGAGTCCAGCCAGTGCCGCGCCGCCGCCTCCGAACGGGCCGAATTGTCGCTGAGCGCCACCAGATTCAGCGTGCCGCGAGCGTGGTCGACGACGGCGAAGCGGTCCGCGAAGAGCCACACCGCGTCCGGCAGCGCGGACTGGTGCCGGGCCGAGGCACCGCATTCGGACTTCAGCTCGTAGCCGAAGTAGCCGATGAACCCGCCGGAGAAGTCGAAGGCGAACTCGGGCGCGTTGATGACGCGCCGCTCGATCTCCTTGGCCAGTAAGGCAAACACGGAGCCGGGCACCACGCGGGTGCCCCCGCCCACCGTCTCGACGCGCACCTGTTTCTCCCCGAGCCGGTAGGTGAGCACCTCGCCCAGCTCAGGGGACGCCTCGGCCAGGTACGAAAACCTGGCCAGCCCGGGTCCGTTCCGGGCGCTGTCGAGCCACACCGTGTGCGGGGAGCCGGCGAACAGCTCGGAATAGAGTTCCGCGCTGTCGGCCGCGAACGGGATTTCCCGCGCATGCGCGGTGTACCGGCGCATTTCGGGCTCGGCGGGGCGCGGCACCCGCCGGGCCGCCACGATCTCGCCGAAATTCCACAGCAGCCGGGCCCCGTATTCGGTGAGAATGGACTCCGGATGGAACTGGACTCCCCACAGCGGACGCTCGCGGTGCCGCAGCGCCATGAGAACTCCGTCGTCCGCACGCGCGGCCGGAACCAGTTCCGGCGGCAGCGGCTCGCACACGCACAGCGAATGGTAACGCACTGCGGAAAAATCCTGCGGGATGCCACGGAAAAGCTCGTCGCCGGAATGCCGTATTCTGCTCACGAATCCGTGCCGGGCGCGGGGAGCGCTCACCACGCCGGCACCCGCCCCCATGCCTACTCCCTGGTGGCCGAGGCACACTCCCAGCAACGGCACGCGCGCATTCCGGATCACCTCCGCGCAGAAGCCGAAGTCGTGCCGGTCGCGCGGATGTCCCGGCCCCGGCGAGATGACCACGCAGTCCAGTTCGCGGGCCAGTCCGGGGCCGCGCGGGTCGTCGTTCGCGACCACCACCGGATCCGTCCCGTACACCCGCGCCATCAGCTGGAAAAGGTTATAGGTATAGGAATCGTAGTTGTCGATGAGCAGAGAACGAATCATAGCCCGCCAATTCTGCCGTCGCGGCACCACCCGGTGGGATAGGATGCGGCAGCGGACTGACGCGAGTCAATCGGAAGCCACCGGCCGGAGGGGGCGCACGGTGAAGACTTTTCCCGCACCGGAACGAAGATGACGACGCCCGACACCCTGGTCGTGATCGAGCACGGCCGCCTGCAGGCTTTCGCGTTCGATCCATTCCGGATCTGCCGCGAACTGGGAATTCGCCCGGTATTGGCGACCGGCGACCTGTCCGGGTATCTCAAGTCCGCCGCCCGGGACAGCGTGGAGAAATATGTCGGCGCCGTCATCGAGACCGATATCTCCGACGCCCGCGGCATCGTCGCGGCGATCGAGGAGGCCGGCGTCGCGGAGCGGCTGCTCGGAGTGTTCTCCACCGTCGAGTACAGCGTGGTGGCCGCAGCGGAAGTGGCCCGTGCCTTCCGGGTGCCCGGCCTCTCGCCGGAGGCCGCGCTCAACGCCCGGTACAAGCAGCGGACCCGCGCCCTCTGCGCCGCCGCCGGAGTGCCGGTCCCCGGGTTCGCCTGGGTGGAATCGGCCGCGGCCGCCGCCCGGGCCGCGGCGCGGATCGGCGGCCCCGTCGTGGTGAAGCCGCCCAGCGAGGCCGGGGGAATCGGCGTGCGGCTGTGCGCCGGCCCCGAAGAGGCGGCGGCGCACTACGACACCATCGCCGCCGTCACCGACCGCAGGGGCAATCCCCGGCCGCCGGGCGCGCTCGTGGAGCAGTACGTCTCCGGCTGCCAGGTGAGCGTCGAAGTGCTCCACGACGGCCGCGCGCACCGCGTCGTCGGGGTCACCGACGAGCTTTTCGGGC
Source organism: Amycolatopsis silviterrae (assembly GCF_042684085.1). NCBI lineage: Bacteria > Bacillati > Actinomycetota > Actinomycetes > Pseudonocardiales > Pseudonocardiaceae > Amycolatopsis > Amycolatopsis silviterrae. The sequence continues at coordinate 130,869 of NZ_JBHUKS010000006.1, read as the reverse complement.
CGCGTCCGCATTTCGTGGAGCTGGGCGAGAACTACCCGTCCCTGCTCCCGGAGCGGGTGCGGCGGGCCTGCGCGGACGTCGCCGTCCGGGCGCTCCGCGCGATCGGCCACGACTTCGGCGTCGCACACGTCGAGGTGAAGGTCACCGAGAACGGGCCGGTGCTGATCGAGATCAACGGACGGCTGGCCGGAGCGCAGATCACCAGGCTGATCCACGAGGCGCACGGCGTGCGGCTCCCCCGCGAGGCGATCCGGCTGCACGCCGGCCTCGCCCCCGACCTGACCGCGCACCGCGACCGCGCCGCCGCGGTCCGCTATCTCACCTGCCCGCGCGGCGGCGTCCTCCGCGAGGTACGGGGCCGCGCCGCCGCGGAAGCCGCACCCGGCGTAGTGGAGGTCGAGTTCTACGTGGGACCGGGCGATCCGGTGCGCTCGCCGCGGAACATCCAGGACGTCACCGGCTATGTCACCGCCGTCGGCGACACCCCCGGCGAGGCCGCGTTGCGCGCGGACGCGGCCGCCGCGGAAATCGGGTTCGTCGTCGATTCCGCCGGTCCGGAAACGCCGCCGGGCCCGGTTGCTATCCTGGGCCGCTCGGGCGCGTGCGACGATGCGGCCACCAGCGAGTACGGCCCCGGGGAGGCACTGCGGTGACGGAAAACGAGCAGCTCCCTGCGGCGGCGCATCGGCCGCGGCTGATCGGAATCGTCAACATGACCGTCGACTCCTTTTCCGACGGCGGCCTCTACCTGACCGCGGAAAAGGCGATCGCGCACGCCCGGGAATTGCGCTCGCACGGCGCCGACGTCATCGACCTCGGCCCGGCGGCGAGCCATCCCCGGTCCGAGCCGGTGACCGCCGACGAGGAGCGGCGGCGGCTGGCCCCCGTACTGGAGCAGCTGGTCGCCGAGGGCATCCCGGTCTCGGTCGACTCCTTCCTCCCCGAAACCCAGCGGTACGCGCTCGCGCACGGGGCCGGCTACCTCAACGACATCCAGGGCTTCCCCAGCGACGACCTCTACCCCCGGCTGGCCGAATCCGGCTGCAAGCTCATCGTCATGCACTCGATCCAGCGCCGGGGCCGGGCCACCGTCGTCCCGACCGACCCGGAGGAGGTGACGGCCGGGATCGACGGCTTCTTCGCCGAGCGCCTCGGCCGGCTGCAGGCGGCGGGCATCGCGGCCGACCGGCTGATCATCGACCCGGGGCTGGGGTTCTTCCTCGGCAGCAACGCCGAGCCGTCGATCGCCGTCCTGTCCCGGATCCGGCGGCTCAAGGAGCGCTTCGGCCTCCCGGTGCTGATCTCCGCGTCCCGCAAGTCGTTCCTGCGCACGATCACCGGGCGGCCCATCGTCCACATCGGACCCGCGACGCTCGCCGCCGAGATCTACGCCGCGAGCCAGGGCGTCGACTACATCCGCACGCACGACGTCGCGGCACTGCACGACGCGCTCACCGTGCTGAACACGATGGCGGGCAACGAACCGCCGCCTCAGTAGACGTTCTCGCGCTCCATCGCGGTGAACAGTTCCTTGACATTGTTGAACCCGGTGTTGTCGGTCCGCGTCACGAATTCGAACTGCATTCCGGTGTTCTCGTCGCGGCGGGTGAACGTCTGGTCGATCCCGGGGGAACTGATGATCCCGGTCAGCAGGTCGGCCTGCCGCTCGCGCAGTTCTTCGACCATCCCGGGCTGGTCGCGCACCTCGATGGCGACGTGCTGCACGCCGGGGCCGTAATGGTCGATGTACTGGCGGACATTGGATTTCTCCGAGTCCCCCTCGCACAGCACGAGCGTGACCCCGCCGGCCCGCATCGTCACCATCGTCATCCCGCTGAAATCGCCCTCCACTTTCTGCCGCTGCACCACCGAATACCCGTAACACCGTTCGAGCCGGGCCACAGCTTCGTCGACGTTCCGGACGGCGATCGCCACGTGGTCGATGCGGCGAGCGCGGCGCGCCAGCGCGGCCCGCCCCTCGCCCGGGCCCATGATCTGCTCTTCCAGCCAGCACGCCTCGTTCGTGACGACTTCGAAGATCTGTTCCAGATAGGCCTGGTCGATTCCGTTCTCCCGGGCGAACTCCCGCACTTTCTCCTGCAGCGCGTCGAGCCGTCCCTGCTGCATCATCGGAATGCCGCGGTCGCGTTTGTGCTCGGCGACCTTTTCGCACAGCTCGTTCCGCTCTTTCAGCAGCGCGAGCATCGCGTCGTTGACGCGGTCGATCTCGCCGCGCAATCGCGTCAGTTCCGGAGTTCCGGCATCGGTCATCGTGACCCCTTCGAAGTGGGAATCGCTCACCGCCTGGTGCCGGTTAGAGTCTGGCAGATGACGGAAAACTCACCAACGTTCGCCGGACCGCGGCCGTCGGCGCATTTCCGGAGATCGGTCGTTCTCGGCGGTCTCGGCGCGGCCGGCCGCCTCTTCGCGGAATTGCTGCGCGCGGACGGCGCGGTGACGCTGGTCGACCGGCGATCCGGGGAAACCCCGCCCGGCATGTCGCTGCTCGTCGCCGACGCCTGCCAGCCGGACGCGCCGCTGCGCGCAGAACTCAACCGCGCCGACGCGGTACTCGTCGCCCTGCCCGAAAGCGCCGGAATCGCGGCGGTGGAAGCGATCGCGGCGCACCTGCCGCCGGGAGCGCTGCTCGCGGAGACGTCGTCCGTCAAAAGCGCGATCGCCGAAGCCCTCTCGCGCCTAGCCGGACGGCACGACCTCGAAGCGGCGGGCGTGAACCCGATGTTCGCGCCAGGACTGGGTTTTCCCGGCCGCCCGGTCCTCTTCGCCCGGATCCGCGACGGCCAGCGGTGCCGCCGTCTCGAAACGCTGATCGAACACAGCGGCGCACGGCTGGTGCCAGTGTCGGTCGAGGGCCACGACCGGCTGACCGCCGCCCTCCAGGTCGCCACGCACGCGAGCGTTCTCGCCTTCGGCAACGCCTTGCGGCTCCTCGGCGAGGACGCCGCCGAACTGACGGCCGCGGCTCCCCCGCCCCATCGCACGATGCTGGCGCTCCTGGCGCGGATCGTCACCGGCACGCCCGAGGTGTACCGCGACATCCAGATGGCCCATCCGCACGCCTCGGACGCCCGCGCGGCGTTGGCGAAGAGCCTCGCCCAACTCGACGCAGTATCGACCGGACCGCCGGACCGCTTCGACGCCCTCCTCGAAGACCTCTCCGCCTGGCTGGGCCCGGCCCGGGATCAGCTCGCCGCCGATTGCGCCGATCTGTTCGCCCGCCTGGCTTCTCGCCGGCCGTTCGACTGCACACCTTGAACAGTCGAACACGCGTCACGCCCGGCGCAGGAACCGATCCAGCACCCGGGTGCCGAACTCCAGCGCCTCGACCGGCACCCGCTCGTCCACGCCGTGGAACAGCGCCGTGAAGTCCAGCTCGGCGGGCAGCTTCAGCGGCGCGAACCCGAAGGTGCGAATCCCCAGCTGCTGGAACGCCTTCGCGTCCGTACCGCCGGAAAGCATGTAGGGCAACAGCTTCGCCCCGGGATCCTCGTGCTCGATGGCCTCCGCCATGGCGTCGACCAGCGCGCCGTCGAACGTCGTCGCCACCGCGGGCGAGCTGATCCACTCGCGCTCGACGCGCGGCCCGAGGATCTCGTCAAGTTCCCGCTCGAACGCCTCCTCCCGGCCGGGCAGCACCCGGCAGTCGACCGTCGCCTCGGCCGCCGAAGGGACGACGTCCGCCTTGCGGCCGGCGGAAAGCATCGTCGGATTGGCCGTGTCGCGCAAGGTCGCCCCGATCATCCGCGACAGCGCGCCCAGCTTGCCGACCGCACCCTCGGGATCGTCCTCCGGAAACTCGGTCCCGGTCAGTTCGGACACTCCGGCCAGGAACTCCCGGACCGGATCGGTGAGCACGAGCGGGAACCGGTGACGGCCCAGCCGGGAGACCGCGGCGGCCAGCTCCGTGACCGCGTTGTCCCGGTGGAGCATCGACCCGTGCCCGGCGGTTCCCCGCACGCGCAACGTCAGCCATCGGAGGCCCTTCTGCGCGGTCTCGACCAAATACGCCCGAGTGTTGTCGCCGACGGTGACGGAAAACCCGCCGACCTCTCCGATCGCCTCGGTGACCTCCTCGAACAGCTCCGGCCGATGCTCCACCAGCCACAGCGACCCGAACCGGCCGCCGGCCTCCTCGTCGGCGAGAAACGCGAACACGAGGTCCCGGGCCGGAACCACACCCTCGCGGCGGAACTGCCGGGCCACCGCCGTCATCATCGCGAGCATGCCCTTCATGTCCACCGCGCCGCGCCCCCACACGTAACCGTCGCGCACGGCTCCGGACAACGGATGCACCGACCATTCGGCGGCGTCCGCGGGCACCACGTCGAGATGCCCGTGCACCAGCAGCGCGCCGCGCGACGGATCGCTTCCGGCCAGCCGCGCGAACACATTGCTCCGCCCGGCGCCGCCCGACTCGACGAACGTCGTGGCGAACCCCGCCTCGGCGAGCTTCCCGGCCACGTACTCCGCCGCCGCCCGCTCCCCCGCCGAAGTCGCCGGATCGCCGGTGTTCGTCGAATCGATGCGGATCAATTCACTCGCCAGTGCAACGACCTCCGCCTCGGCACTGCTCTGCTCCCGGCCCACGCGAACCCCTCCGCTTCCCCGAATAATTTCGCTAACATCGCGGTTTTCTGCGCTATTCGATGAAAAAGGCGATCCACACGTCGGATATCGAAGATCCATCGAGCCGCGGCGGATCCGCCCGCATTCCCTGCGCTGTCCGGAGCAATTACATTGCTTTATACAGGTTGCGGCTGGCAGGCTGGAACCCTGGTGGGCGCACTGAGAACTGGGGGCTCCGTGAGCGGGACCGCGCGCAATGTGGCTGTTTTGGGGACTGCGTCCGGAGTGGGCAAAACGCTGACCACGGTGGCGATCTGCCGGTGGCTGCGCCAGCGCGGGGTGGACGTCGCGCCGTTCAAGGCGATGTCCATGCAGGACGGCGATTCGTTCTACCGCACCGAAACCGGCAGCGTCATCCACCATCACCAGGTGTACCAGGCGTCCGGCGCGAAGCTGCCGCCCGAGGCGACGATGAACCCGGTCGCGGTGTGGCGCCACGCCGGCCAGGTGATGACGGTGGTCAACGGCAGGCGGGACGACCGCGTGCTCAGCCTCGCTCCGCGCCGGCGCACCGCGGTCCTGCGCGAGGCGATCATGGATTCCTACCGGGACCTGTCGCGGCGGCACGAGTTCATCGTCATCGAAGGCTGCGGCAGCCCGGTCGAGCTGAACCTGCGCAGGCGGGACGTGTCCAATCTCTGGCTCACCAACCTCATCAAGGCGCCGTGCCTGCTGGTGGGCAGCGTGACCCACACCGGCGTGTTCGCCGCGATGATCGGCACGCTGAGCCTGATGCGGCCGTTCGAGCGCGCACGGGTGATCGGGCTGGTGGTGAACCGGTACATGGGCGACCCGCGCGATTTCATCTCCGGCATGCAGATCCTGGAGTCCCGCAGCGGCGTGCCGTGCTGGGGCACGATCCCCGATTACGCCGGGCTCGGCCAGCTCGAGCGCACCCCGGACGATCCGGAGCAGACCCGCAAGCTCCTCGAAACCCCGGAGCTGGACGAGGAAATCGACCGCTGGACCGAGCACGTGGCGAAACATCTGAGCCTGGAACGGCTCCTGCGGTGAGACCGCCCTCGGCGCGCGGGCGGTCCTGGGATCCAGTGCCGTTCGCCGTGCTGTGGGCGGGGCAGTTCGCGTCGGTGCTCGGCACGCTGATGACCAACTTCGGCATCGTGCTGTGGGCCTGGCAGCGCACCGGGCAGACGACGCCGGTCGCGATGGTCGAATTCTGCTCCTTCGGGGCAGTGGTCGTGTTCGGCCCGCTCGCCGGCGCGCTGTGCGACCGCTGGGGCAGGCTCCGGACGCTGGTGGCCAGCAACGCCGCCGCCGCGCTGCTGCTGGCCGGTCTGGCGACGGCGTCCGCGCTCAGTTCCCTTTCCACCGCAACGGTTTACGCGACGTTGGTGGCGCTCGGGATCGTGCTGGCCTTCCAGTACCCGGCGTTGCTGGCGTCGGTGTCCTTTTTGGTCCCGCAACGCCATTACGCGCGCGCGAGCGGCCTGCTGTCGCTGGCGATGTCCGTCGCGGGTGTAGTAGGACCGGCGACCGCCACCCTCGTGCTCTCCCACGGCGGGTTGAGCACGATCTTCGCCATCGATCTGGCCACCTACGCCTTCTGCGCGCTCGCGCTGACCGCCGTGGCGAGGCGGGTGCGCGAACCCGCGCCAGACCCCACCGCCCCGCGCCGGGGCTTGCGGCACGATGTCGCGCACGGGTTCCGCTACATCGCTTCCCGGCCCGGCCTGCGCGCTTTGCAGACCCTGTTCTTCCTGGCCTATTTCGCCACGATGTTCGGTGTGCTCATCTCGCCGATGGTCCTGGCGAGATCAGGCACCGACGGAACCGCCGCGCTCGCCGCGGTGCTCGGCGCGGCCGGTGCCGGGGGCATCGCCGGCGGGGCGGTGACCGCGCTGTGGGGCAGGCGGCGCGGGCATCTGAAGGTGATCCTGCCCGGGTTCGTGCTCATCGGCCTGCTCGGCCAGGTCCCGCTCGGCGCCAGCGCGTCCCCGGCGGTCTGGATGGCGGCCTCGTTCGTCGGCGCGTTCCTCTATCCGCTGGTCGAGGCCGCCAATCAGGCGTTGTGGCAGTCCTCGACGCCGCTGGCCGAACAGGGCCGGATCTTCGCCGCCCGGCGGGTGCTGACCGAATCCGCCGGGGTGACCGTGCTGCTCATCGCCGGCCCGCTCGCCGACGGCGTGTTCGAGCCGGGCATGCGCGAACCCGGCTGGCTGAGTTCGGCCTTCGGCTGGCTGACCGGAACCGGCCCGGGCAGCGGCATGGCCGTCCTCCTCTTGCTGAGCGGCGTGCTGACCGCGCTCGCCGGACTGTGGGGGCTCACCGTCCGGGCGCTGCGGGACCTCGACCGCGCGGCGCCCGCCGAAGAACACCGACCGGAGAACTCGATGACGATCAAGGAGCGATGACATGCTGAGTCCGAGACCGGAGCTGGTCTGGCAGGGACGCATTCATCTCGGCGACGAACCGGGCATCTACGGCGACGCGGCCTACGCGGGCCTCGCCGCGGAGCTGCCGCTGACGCTGGAGAAGAGCCCGCAGGCGACCACCGACAGCACCGAGCTGGTCGTCCGCACCGAGGGCGTGCGCACGTTCCAGGGCTATCCGGGGCATCTGATCGAGGTGTTCGGGCACCAGCCGAGCGCGGCCGACCCGCTCGTGTGGGAACAGGTCACCCTGGCGACGGCCCGGCTCACCACCGCGGACGACGACCGGAAGGTCGTGCCGGTCACGCTGCCCACCGGGCGGACCAAGTATTTCGTGAGCGTCCGGGTGCGGGCCGACACGAGCGTCCCCGCCGGGCTCTACGACGACTTCGTCCTGACCCGGCTGCTCAACGGGGCCAAGGACTTCTCGTTCGTGGCGTCCTTCGGGTTCCAGCCTCCGGCGCCGTAGGGGTCGTGAGTGGCGATCCCGGTTCTAACCGGGATCGCCACTCACGACCCGCGCGCCGGCACCACCATCGGCCCGTCCGGGGTCTCCAGCACCCGGACCCGGGCCCGGTAGTACCGGGTGAGCGTGTCCTCGGCGAGGACCTGGCGCGCCGTGCCCGCGGCCGCCACCTCGCCGCCGGCCAGCAGCACGATCCGGTCGGCGTAGAGCCCGGCCAGCGACAGGTCGTGCATCGTGCTGAGCACGGCCAGCCCGCGGTCGTGCCGGAGCCGGTCCACCAGGTCCATGACCTCCTGCTGGTGCCCGATGTCCAGCGCGCTGGTCGGCTCGTCGAGCAGGAGCAGCTGCGGCTCCTGGGCCAGCGCGCGGGCGAGGAACACCCGCTGCAGCTCGCCGCCGGACAGCGTGGTCAGCATCCGTCCCGCGTAGTCCGGGAGGTCCAGCCGGGCCAGGACGTCCCGCACCACGGCCGTGTCGCCCGCGGACTCGCGGCCGAACCGGGGCAGGTAGGGCGTGCGGCCGAGGAGGGTGTAGTCGAAGACGCGCATTCCGGCGGGCACCACCGGCGTCTGCGGGACCATCGCGACCAGCCGCGCCCGCTCCCGGCGGCGCAACCGCGCGGCGGGGGTGCCGAACAACGCGATGGTCCCCGTCGCGGGCGCAAGCCCGGCCACCGCGCGGAGGAGGGTCGATTTCCCCGCACCGTTCGGCCCGATGACGGTGACCCACTCCCCCGGTGAGACGTCAAGGTCGACGTCCCCGACGATCCGCACCCCGCCGTACTCCACCCGCAAACCCCGCACCGCAACCGCCGCACTCACCACGTCGGCCTCCGGCCCGCCCGCAACACCAGCGCGAAAAACGGGGCCCCCAAGAACGCCGTGATCACCCCGATCGGAATCTCCGCCGGCGCGGCCGCGGTACGCGCCACCAGGTCCGTCAGCACCAGAAACGCGCCGCCCGCCAGCATCGACGCGGGCAGGATCGTGCGGTAGCTGGCGCCGAGCAGCAGCCGCACCAGGTGCGGGACGATGATGCCGACGAACGCGATCAGCCCGGAAACCGACACGACCGCGGCGGTGGCCAGCGAAGCCGCGGTGACAAGCAGGTACCGCAGCCGCTCCGGACGCAGGCCGAGGCTGGCGGCCTCGTCGTCGCCGACCGACAGGACGTCGAGGTCGCGGCGGTGCAGCAGGAGGAACGCCGCGGTCGGCACGGCGTAGGGCAGAATCAGCACGACGTCGTGCCACCCCGCCGTGCTGAGCCGGCCGAGCAGCCAGGAGTAGACCTCCCGGATCGCGTCCGCGTTGCGCTGCAAGAGAAAAGTCTGCCCGGCGGCCAGGAACGCCGAGACCGCCACCCCGGACAGGATCAACGCCGTGGGCGACCGGTCGCGCCCGCCGACGGCCAGCGCGTAGGTGAGCACGACCGCCACGATCGCGCCCGCGAACGCCGCCAGCGGGGTGCCCAGCGGCAGGTCGCTCATCAAGGTGGCCCCGGCCTGCCCGCGCAAGGTGATCAACGCGGTCACCCCGAGCCCGGCACCCGCCGCCACGCCCAGCAGATACGGATCGGCCAGCGGATTGCGGAACGCGCCCTGATAACACCCGCCCGCCAGCGCCAGCAGGCTGCCGACGAGCAGGCCAAGCACGACCCGGGGCAGCCGCAACTGCGTGACCAGCGCGATTTCGCGTTCGCCGAGCCCGCTTTCGAGGTGCACGCCGGGAATCAGGTTGAGCAGTTCCGCCGCGACCCCGGCGGGCGGCAGGGAGACCGGTCCGAAGGCCACCCCGGCGATCACCGCAAGCAGCACCGCGAGGACCCCGCAGGGCACCCACACCGAACGCCTGGCGCGCAAACGGCTCACCCGCGCGCCTTGGCAGCACCATCGGCGACGGCCCGGACCAGCTCGACCACCCGCGGCCCCCAGCGGGAGGCGATGTCGTCGTCGAGCGCGACGATCTGGTTGCGCCGCACCGCGGTCACGGTGTTCCAGCCCGGCCGGGCCCGCACCGTTTCGGCGTTCTGCCCGCAGCATTTGGTGTCGGCCAGCAGCACCAGATCCGGGTTGGCGTGGATCACGAACTCCTCCGACAGTTGCGGATACCCGCCGCGGCTGCCGTCGGCGTCGGCCGGGTCGGCGATGTTGTCCAGCCCCAGCTCCTTGAGCAGCGAGCCGACGAACGTCCGGCTGGTCGCCGAATACCGGGTCTGGTCCAGTTCGTAGTAATAAGTCAGGCGGCGTTGAGGGACGTCGGCGAGGACCTTGGCGAGGCCGTCCTTCATCCGGCGCACCGTCTCGGCCGCTCCCGGGGAATGCCCGGTGAGCTTGCCGAGGTCGGTGAGCTGCGTGTAGGAATCGCCGATCGCCGCCGCCGGCGGAGCGTGGTAGACCGGGATCTTCAGCTGGCCGAGCTGCGCGACCACGTTGTTGAGGTCATTGGACAGCACCACGAGATCGGGCCGTTCGGCGGCGATCGCCTCCGCATTGGGCTGGTACGCCGAAAACCCGGTCCTCGGTGCCTGGCTGGGGAACGTGGAACTGCCGTCGACCGCGACGACCTGCTTCCCCGCCCCGATGGCGAACAGCATCTCGGTCAGACTCGGCCCGAGCACCACGATCCGCTGCGGTGCCCGGGCCAGCGTGACCGACCCAGCGGTCGCGGGAAATCCGGCCGTCTCCCCGGCCGGTGCCGCTTCCTTCGGTGTCCCGCCACAGGCGACTGTCGCGAACAGGAGCAACACGGCGACCAGCGCTCTTCGGATAGCCACAGCTCTCCCCCGATCTGAAGGCGATGCGGCGATTATCCCGGCTGGGCCCCGGACACGGGACTGCTGAAGGCCAAGTCAGGCCAATCATCGAAAAACGCCGTAAATCTGCCAGATGTACTCACTAATACGCACTGGACTTCGATACGAACAGCAATAACCGCAGCCTCGTACCGCTTCCCGACAACCGGGCCATACCCAGCCCAGAGGGCAGAATTCTCGCTCTCGGCGACCGCGGGTAATGTCCGGAACATAGGGGGAAACGTGATCGATCCACGCAGCGAAGCGGTGCTGATCCGCAACCGCCAGACCGGTGTCTTCGAGGACAAGACCCGGGAGGTAGCGCGATACGAGTTCCAGCCCGCGAGTCAGCGCATTCACCTCACCTTCAACGGCAAGGGCAAGACCTTTCCGTACGGCCCGGATCGCGTGCAGATCCTGCGCAACGCGGTGCGACGCGTCCTGACGGGCGACGACCGGGTCGAAGTCAACGGAACCTTGTGGGAGAGCGCGACCGAAACCGCCACGTTCTCGGGCGTGCAAGGCACGTGGTGCCGAGTCTTCTACCGTTCCGGCGGCGGAGAGAAATACCAGACCTTCCCCGCGTCCCAGATACGCGTCGTCACATCGGGAACCGCCATACCGCTCGTCAATGACGTGTTGCGCTATTGGCGCACGATCGTGTCCCGCCTCAGCTCCGACGATCCGTTGCGCCCCCCGTACGACCGGCTCGCCTTCGTCCACCCGGAGAGCGTGCTCGCTTCGTATCTGACGGGAGCGCCGATCGCGACGCGGCCGCCGGACGCCGCTCCGATTTTTCCCTTCCGCTGCAATCTCAGCCAGCGCAAGGCGGTCGAAAACGGCCTGACCAGGTCGATCTCGGTCATCGAAGGACCTCCGGGGACCGGCAAGACCGAGACCATCCTCAACCTGATCGCCAACATCACTGCCGTACAGCACAAGACCGTCGGCATCGTCTCGTTCGGCAACGCGGCGGTCGACAACGTCCGGGACAAACTCGGCGAACTCGGTTTCGGGCATATCCTCGGCAACCTCGGCCGCAAACAGAAGCGAGAGGAATTCTTCGCGCAGCAGCCGGCCCGCAACGCGGCGGTCGCACAATTCGTGTCCAGTGCCCCGCAACGCCCTGACCCGGAACAGCTGGCAGATCTGGACCGGCGGCTGCGAAAGCTGCAGGAGCACGAGCGCGTCCTCGCCGACCGCCGCCAGGCGCTCGACGCCCACCGTCTCGAACTACGGCACTTCGAACGCCATCTCGAACAGGCAGAGCTGCCTGAGCTGGCGAACCTCCCGCTGCTGAAGAAGTCCGCGGACCGGGTCATCGACTACCTGGCCGAGAGCCAGCTCGAACTGACGGGATCCCGTCCCCGGCTGCTGCGGCGGATCGGCAACTACTTCAAGTACGGTTCGCTGCGCATGCTCGACCCGGAGGACACCGATGTCGTGCTCCGCCTTCAGCTGGCGTACTACACCAAGCGGATCGCCGAGCTGGAGCAGGAGGTCGAGCTGGCCGGCAGCAGACTGCAACGGGCCGAATTCGAGCAGCTCGCCGAAGACCACAAAGACCTGTCCGTTCGCATCCTCCACGCCGGACTCGCGGACCGCTACCGAAAGCTGTCTCGCACCGTCTACGACGCGGACTCGTACCGGAGGGGTCGCACGTTCGAGACATTCCTGGAGGACTACCCGGCGCTGCTCAGCACCTGTCATTCGCTGCGGGCCAGCATCGCCGAGGGATACCTGCTCGACTACCTGATCATCGACGAGGCTTCTCAGGTCAACTTGCTGCTGGCGGGCCTGGCGATGTCGTGCGCCCGCAACGTCATCGTCGTCGGCGACCAAAAGCAGCTCCCGCCCATCCCGGTCGAGGCCGCGGCCGATCTCGAACCGCCGATGCCCGCTTACGACTGCCGGCGGCACAACCTCCTGTCCTCCTTGGCGGAACAGTACGGCGCGGAACTGCCCAGCGCCCTGCTGCGCGAGCACTACCGGTGCGACCCGGCCATCATCGGATTCTGCAACAAGAAGTTCTACGACGGAGAACTGATCCCGTACACCGTCGGCAAGATCGAACAGCCGATGATCGTGGTTCGCACCGCCGAAGGCAACCACATGCGCCGTCACCACACCGGAGGGCGCTCGAACCAGCGCGAGGTGGACGTCATCAGCCAGGAGGTGATCCGGGACCACTGCCGCGGCTTCGCCGACGCGGACATCGGGATCACCACCCCGTACCGGCTGCAGGCCGACAAGACCCGCGACGTGCTCGACCAGATCCAGGCCGACACCGTGCACCGATTCCAGGGCCGCCAGAAGCAGGTGGTCATCCTGACCACCGTCCTGGACGAGACGTGGCGCGGCCGCACCGGACTGCCGTTCGTCGACGATCCGCAGATGATCAATGTCGCGGTCTCGCGCGCGGTCCGGCGGTTCATCCTCGTGACCAACCACGACCTGATGCCGACCAGCAGGCACATCCAGGACCTGGTCGGCTACATCCGCTACCACAATCCGGGCGACGAGGTCGTCGACAGCACGGTGGTCTCCGTGTTCGACCTGCTCTACTCCGCCTATGCGCAGCGGCTGCGACCGCTGGCCGCACGGCTCAAGAAGGAACTCAAGTACGCGTCGGAAGACATCATCTGGACTGTCCTGCACGACATCTTCGCCGAGCCGCGCTACGCGCATCTGACAGCCGTTCCCCAGGTGCTCCTGAAGAACCTCCTGCCTGATTTCGCTCGGCTCACTCCGGACCAGACCGCGTATGCGAAGCGGCGGGCATCACTCGATTTCGTGGTGTACAACCGAGTGACCAACCAGCCGCTGCTGGCCATCGAGGTCGACGGATTCGCCTTCCACGAGAACAAACCAGTCCAGCTGGCCCGCGACGCGCTCAAGAACGAGATCCTGCGCGCGCACGACTTTCCGCTATTGCGGCTGCCTACCACCGGCAGCGGCGAGCAGCAACGGATTCTCGAGGCCCTCGCCGGCGCCGAAGACCACTGGGCTCAGCGATCGGCACAGTGACCGCGCCGCCGAGCACACCCGTTCAGGCCGTCCGCAGCACGACCTTCCCGAGTTTCCCCGCCGAGCCCAGCCGTGCATAGGCCTCAACCGCCTGTTCCAGCGGAAAAACACTGTCCACCGGAACCGCCAGCCGCTCCGCCGCAAGCGCGCCCAGCAACCCGGCACGCACCCGCCTCGCCAACGCCGCCTTCTCGACCGTGCTGCGCGCCCGGATCGTCGAACCCAGCACCCGCCCGCGAACGCGCATGAGATCGAACAGCCGCAACGACGACTCCTGCCCCGCACCGACCCCGATGACCAGGATCCGGCCGTACGGCTTGAGCCACTGCACCCGCCGCAGGCAATCCGCGCCGCCGACCAGTTCGACGACGACGTCGTAGGGGCCGTTTTCCTCTTCCTGGCCCGGTGTCACGACTTTCGCCCCCGGAACCAGCTCGCGCACCGCCGCATGCGACTCCGCGCGCCGCACGCTCGCGACGACTTCGGCCCCGGCGAACCCGGCAACCTGGACCATCGCGGTGCCGACGCCGCCCGCCGCCCCGGTCACCAGCACACGCTCGCCGGGCCGCACCCCGGCTTGGTCCACCAGGCCGTCCCAGGCGGTGCTGAACGCCTCCGGGAACCCGGCGGCCCGGACGTCGTCGACCTGGTCCGGAATGGGCAGCAGAAGGCTGGCCGGGACGGCGATCCGCTCGGCGTGCCCGCCGCCGCCCACCACCGCCATGACCCGGTCGCCTGCCGCCCAGGTACCGTCGGGGTCCGCCTGCTCGACCACACCGGCGATCTCCAGGCCGGGAATGTCCTCCGGCCAGCCCGGCGGGGCAGGGTAGGTGCCCCGGGCCTGCTGCAGGTCCGCCGCGTTCAGCCCGGCCGCGCGGACCCGGACGATCGCCTGGTCGCCGTGCGCGACCGGGTCGGGTGCGTCGCTTAGCTCGAACTCGCCGTCCCTGATCATTACCGCGCGCATGCGCGTTCGCTCCCTTCCGCCGCTGCTGCTTCTGATTCTGGCAACAGCGGAAGCGACCGCGCCTGTTCCCGGCGAGGGCTACCCGGATTCGCCGGACAGTTCGGCGAGTTTCCCCAGAATCTCCGCACCGTCGCCCAGCACCTCGCGATCCAGCGGCGAGATCCGCCACCACACCACCCCCGCCACAACCCGGCTCGGCGGAAGGACCACCAGGGCTCCCGGCGGCACGAACTCCACCCCGAGCACCGTCCCGTGGTTCGCGCAGGTCCCGGGTTCGACGAAGAACAGCGCGCCGCGCGGCGAGATCGCCACCGGGCCGAGCGGGGCGCCGCCGTCGAAGGCGGCCAGGGTTCGCCAGCCGAGGTAGGTCGGGGTGCGCAGGACGTCGAACTGGCCGCCCGCCGGTGCGAGGATCGACTGGCGGTGCACGGACCACCATCGCGAGATGACGCGGCGGTCGACGGTGGCATCGGTACGGGACACGGTCGGTTCTCGCGGGCCGAGCGGCGCGTGGCTGGCCGGATGCCAGGTGGTCAGCCCGTCGCACATCGGGCCGGGCAGCACCGGCCAGCCCCGTGCGGCGTAGTGCTGGGCGGCCGTGCGCAGCGAGCGCAGCGCGACCTCATGGTCTCCGGTCGAGCGGCTGCACCGCGCGGCAACGGTCATCGCGACGATTCCTTCCCGGGGCGAGCCCCGTCCGAGGCTCAGCGCCGCGGCCTCGGCCACGCGTCCGCCCGGGCACTGGCCGTCCTCGGCGGGCGCGCGGCCGCGATCAGCCGCAGGATGAGCGAACGCGGCCACCGGAGGTCGGGCTGTCGTTTGCGGGGAGGCATTCGGCTCGGCTCCTTTCGGCGCGGACACCCGAACACCATGAGCGGCGGCCCGGCCGCGGACCAGCCAGCGAACCGGGACCTAACCGGCAGCAAACCGGAACCAGGCGCGGCTCAGCGTGAGCCGGAAATGCGCACTGACCAGGCGGCGAAGGAATCCGGGGCGACCGGTAGCCGGTGCCGCGGGCTTAAGGCGGCGCGGCGGGCGGCGTTGAGGCTCGTCAGGCGCCGGTTTGGGTGTGGTCGTCCGTGAGGGGAACCTTCACGGACTGATTCCCATGCCAGGGACTCAAGCCGGGTGGCCTCAGCCTGCCGGCCATCCATAAAGGACACCCGCGCCCCGAAATGCCCTTTTCATGCCAGTATGCCCGCTTCTTCAAGTCCGTGAGGGACTCCCTGAGGGAATCAGATTCCCCCAGGGAGTCCCTCACGGACCTTCGTGAGCCACGCAGCTTAAAGTCCCTGGCATTGCCGCCGCGAATAGGCGTCCACCGTCGCCAGTGCGTCGCCGACAGGCGCACCGGGGCGTGTTCCCGCACCTGCGCGGCCGCGGCGTCCAGGCGTTCGTCGGCGAGGAACGAGAGCCACAGCGACAGCGAGAAGCCAGCGGATCCGATCATCGCCCGCACCCCGGAGGCACCGAGCGTCCGGCCGTATCCGTCGACTTTGAACTGGCCGGTGTCCTCCCCGGGCACCCCGGCGTACGGTTCGCCGGCGGCGTCAACGAGCCGCACCGGAGCGTTCGGGAGCTGAGCGTGTCGTCCGTGAAGGGCTCCTTGAGGGAATCTGATTCCCTCAAGGAGCCCTTCACGGACTTGAAGAAACGGGGCATTGGCACCGTGGCCCGCCGAGGAGGTCGGCGAGCTTCCGGACGCGCAGCGAGTGCGCGCCGCCCGGAAGACCGTCGTAGGTGACGATGTCGGGACGCGTCACGCCGGAGGTCCGATCCGCCAGAATTCCTCCGGCTCGCCAGCGGGGAGCAGCGGCTCGATCCATCGCGTCACCACGTCGACGACGGCCGCTTCGAGGTCGTCGCGCGTCCACGAGCGCGGGCGCGGCGGGACCGCCGGTTCCCAGGCTGCCTCGCCCCAGACCACGCCGAAGAGGTGCCGGGCGTCGTCGAACCGGCGGTCGAGCACGAACGCGTCGCGGCCGTCGAACCGGGCCCAGACGTCGAACGGGCCCTCGCCGTCCTGGTCGACGAAGACGTCGATCACGATGCCGTCGATCTCGGTGCCCTCGGCGCGCGCCGCGGCCCGGAACTTCTCCAGTCTGGCGGCAGTCTCGTGCGACGCGGAGCCGAGGATCCCGGTCACCGCGGCCCGGTATTCACCCGTGTCCACGGGAGCGAGCCTATCCCCGAAGATCAGCCGCGGGCGTAAAGCGTCCACTCCGCGGTGGCCTCGGCCAGCCGGAAGTGCTGCGCCAGGTAGCCGCCGTAGACGCGGGTCATCGCCGCGACGGTGTCCTGGCAGCAGCCCTGCCCTGGCCGCAGCTTGGGCACCATGACCCACTGCGCTCCCCCGAAAACCTCTTCCGCGGACGGATAGGTGCGCTCGTCGAAGCTGATCGCCAGATCCCACCAGAGCGGGCCGCCTGCGACCGGCGGCAGGTCGAGCGCGAAGGCGAAGGGGTTGGCCAGGGAGATGCTGAACACGCGGTCGCCGGGCCGGATGTGGCGGCGCAGCAAGGCGAGTCCGTCGTCGAGCATCGCCGGGACCGCGGCGGAGTTGCGGTACGCGGTCGTCCAGGTCGCGTCCGCGGGGACGACGAAGTCGCGCAGGTGCGGGCTGGCGATCTGCTGCGCGGGCGGGGGTGCCGCGACGAGATCCCGGCGGGTTGCGCTGATGCCGAGCGCCAGCGCGTCCTTCCCGGCTATCGGCGCGGTGGTCGCGACGAGCAGCAGGACGAGCCCGGCGAGCAGCGGCACCGGAATCCGGCGTTCGCCGTCGCCTCCGGTCCACCGCGGCAGCTCCGGTTTCAGGACCGCCACCAGCACGAGCGGGATGACGACGAGCGCGGCGAGGTCGGACTTCTCCGGACTGTTGGCGGCGGAGATCACGACGCTGGAGCCGAGCACGAACAGGGTGATCACGAGCAGTTGCCACGGCCGCGTAGCCTCGCCGCGCCGCCGGGCGAGGAGGAAAAGCCCGGCTACGACAAGCAAAGCGAGCGCTCCGACCGGTGCGTTGTAGGCCACGCTGTGCAGCAGCATGTCCAGCCGCTTTCCGCTTCCCTGCGCGGCGAACGCGGTCGCGACGTCCCGCGCGTAACCGGCGGGATTGATCCCGAAACCCAGCCAGAACACCACAACGAGCAGCCCGAACCCGGCGAGCACGCCGGGGATCGCCCGCGCGGCGAGGGTGCGCAGGAGCAGTCCGAGGACGACGGCGACCACGCCCAGCAGGAAGAAGTTCGCCTTGTCGTAGGCGAGCAGGCCGAGCAGCAACCCGACGACAACGCCGTCGGCGATCGGCCGGCGGGTGCGCGGCCGGATCAGCACGGCGAGCAGCAGCGCGGAGTAAAGCACCCAGCCGAACTTGTTGTAGAGCATCGCGTAGGTCGTCGTTCCCGGTGAATAGCCCGGCGGCCGTACGGAAATAACCAGCAATGCGGCGAAAATGGTGAATCCTGTTGCGTATCCGCCGGGCAGGCGCCGATGCGCGACATATCCGGCGAGCACCGTCGCGATCGGGAGAAACAGCAAACCGCCGTAGGTGACCGCGGCGAGCGACGGAACTGCCTGCAGCTTCATGCCGAGCGAGGTGAGCACATAGACGAGCGGGCCGATGGCGTTCGAGAAGTCGGCGCCGGGCACCTGCCCCTGCGCGATCCGGTAGCCGCCGTCCAGCAGGATGAAGTTGTCCCACGGAGCCACGAGCGCGACCGGGCCGAGCCACCACGAGAACCCGCCCAGCAGGACCGCGGCGGTCACGGTCAGCAGCGGCCAGCGCACCCGCCGGCGCGGAAAAGCGGACAATTCCCCGAGGCGGACCTCATTTTCGGCAGACATGCGCTTCCCATCCCCGGAATTCGTCCGTCTGATCATTTCTCGACAGCACAAAAGGGCGCCGGTGCAACGTCGCCCGGTCATCGGGAAGAAAATGCCGGGCGTTACACATTAGGCCGCTTGGCGGCGCCCGGGAAAGTTAACGACGGACATAGTGCATTTATGGTTTAGACCACCCGGTGACCGACCGCAATTTCCGACTCGCAGACCGCAATCCCGGACATGGCCGCCCGCCCCCGCCCGGCCCTACGGTTCGGCTCGTGGCTGAAATTTCCGCGGACGGAACACCGTCCGGCCCCGAGCGCTTCGCCCCGCACGTCGCCGACGAGGACCTCGCCGACCTCCGGGCCAGACTGGACCGCGTGCGGCTTCCCGAACCCGAGACCGTGCCGGACGAGACACAGGGCATCCGGCTGGCCGACCTGTCGATGCTGCTGACCGCGTGGCGGGAGCACGACTGGCCCGCGCGGCAGGCGCGGTGGAACGCCATTCCCCACTACCGGGCGGTGCTCGACGGTTTGGGCATCGCGTTCTGGCACGTCCGCTCCCCCGAACCGGACGCGCTGCCGCTGGTGCTGACGCACGGCTGGCCCGGCTCCATCCTCGAGTTCGAGGACGTCCTCGGGCCGCTGAGCGATCCGGTCGCGCACGGCGGTTCCGCGCGCGATGCCTTTCACGTGGTGATCCCGTCGCTGCCCGGATTCGGGTTCAGCGACCGGCCCCGCGAGCGAGGCTGGGACCCCGGGCGCACCGCGCGGGCGTGGGCGGACCTGATGACCATGCTCGGCTACGAACGATTCGGCGCGCACGGCGGCGACTGGGGCGCGTTCGTGAGCACCGAACTCGCGCGCATCGCCCCCGAACGCGTCGCGGGCCTGCACCTCACCATGCCGCTGGCCTCCCCGCTGCCCGGGGACCTGATCGCGCCCGCCCCGGACGAACAGCGCGTCCTCGACCGGCGGAACCTGCACCTGACCGACGGCTACGGCTTCGGCATGCAGATGAGCACCCGCCCGCAGACCCTCGGCTATTCGCTGCTCGACTCCCCCGCCGGGCTGGCCGCGTGGCTCGGCGAGAAGTTCATCGCCTACGGCGACAACCGGCCCGGATCCGGTGGCGGCGTACGCCTTTCGCAGCAGGTCGACCACCTCGCGCTGTACTGGCTGACCGGCACCGGAGCTTCCTCGTCCCGGTGGTACTGGGAGGCGATGCGCTGGGTGCCGCGCAGCGCGGAGGCGGAGAACGCGCAGCCGATCACCACCCCGACCGCCTGCTCGCTCTTCCCGGCCGACCCGTGGCCGACCGCCCGCCGCTGGGCCGAACGCCGCTACCTCGACCTGCGCTCCTGGAACGAACTGGACCGCGGCGGCCACTTCCCCGGCCTCGAACAGCCGGAGCTGCTGGTGTCCGAGATCAGGAACGCGTTCCAGCACGCGCGACCCGGTTCCTGACGGTCGTGTGGTCAGGAAACGCGGTACGCCGAAGGCCGCACCCCGGTCTGGCGCAGGAAGGCCTTCGACAGCACGGCGGGGTCCGCGAAGCCGCATCGCCCGGCGATCTGGGAAATCGTCAGGTCGGTTTCGCGCAACAGCCGCTTCGCCTCGTCGATCCGCAACCGGGTCAGATATCGGTACGGCGTCACCCCGGTCGCCTCCTTGAAGACCCGGACCAGGTGGTAGACGCTCAGGTGCACCTCACCGGCGAGATCGGCCAGCGTGACCGGTTCGGCGAGCCGCTCGCGCATCGCCGTGACCACCGCACGCACCCGCGGGTTCTCCCGCGCCGGCGCCGTTGCAGCGGACCGCCGGGTGTGCCGGGTGAGCAGATGCATCGCCAGGAACGCCGCCGCGGACTCGGCGTACAGATCATCGGCCGCACTCGCGCCGGAGACGGTCCGGATGATCTCCTCGGCCAGCGGATCGCCCGCTTTCACCGACGCGGCCAGCGCCTCGAAGTCGACCGCCGGTCCGCCGAGCTGCGCCGCTGCCGACTCGACGGCGGCCCGCGGAAGGTGGACCTGCACGCTGGCCAGCGGCCCGTCCGCCCGATAACGGCGCTGGGCGGGCTGGTCCGGAGTCATCAGTTCGAGCCGCCCCGGCTCCCACGGCGCACGCGCCCACCGGCCGCCCCGGCGCGTCTCCAGCACCGCGCGTCCCGCGACCGGCAGCACCAGGTGCAGATCCGCCGCGGCGGGCAGGTCCATGTCCTCGACCACCGGAACGTGCTCGAACCGCTGCACGAGCAGGGACTGCCAGCCGGCGTCCTGCCAGCTGCAGTACGTCCGGCGGACGTAGCGGCCCATCTCGAAACCGGCGTACGGCTGGAGATCAAGGCGCTTGGAGTCGAACACCATGCGACCCAGGCTATCGACGGGCGCTTCGCCCGAAACGCTCGACCACAGGAGGTTCGATGACCACCGCACCCCATCCCGCGCGCACCGCCAGCCAGGCCTTGCACGCCGCCGTCCGTGAGCGGGACAAGGACGCCTGGCTGGCCCTGTTCGCGGCGGACGCCCTCGTCGAAGACCCGGTCGGCCCGTCGCACTTCGATCCGGACGGGGCCGGGCATCGGGGGCTCGACGCCATCTCGGCGTTCTGGGACAAGGCCATCGCGCCTAATGAGTCGATCGAGTTCCAGTTCGAGGACTCTTTCGCTTGTGGGAACGAGGTCGCGTTCACGGGGAAGGTGCATAGCCGTAGTGGCGGGCAGGTGCTCGACGCTGAGGGCGTGTTCGTCTACCGGGTCGATGAGGAGGGGAAGATCGTGGCGGTGCGGGCTTTCTGGGAGGTGGAGCGGACGATGCGGACCATGCGGCCTGCTTGACCGCGGTTGCCTCGACGGCTGACCTGGTGCGCGATCCGGAGGTCCGTGAGGGGAACCCTGAGGGAATCAGAGTCCGTGAAGGTGCCCCTCACGGACCTCAGGAAACTGGCACGAGGCAACAAATAGGACATTTCGGCAGCATTGGCGTCCTTTATGGACGGTGAGCGCCGCGCGGACCACGGGGCGGCGACGGCGCGGTGACACCGCGGCCACGCCCCGGATGCCACTCTTCGGTGTTCGCCCGCCCGCCGCGGAAAGGGTTCGCAGCCGATGCCGTCGCCGCCCAAGGCCCTCGCGCTGCGGACCAGAACGCCGACCACGCGTCCAGTGACAGCGCCGCCCAACCGGGCACAGACCGATACCCGCGACCAGCCCGTCCCCTCGACGCGAACCCCCTCGAACGCGGCGACGAGCGTCGAACTGGCCCGGCGTCCGGGCGCGCTGCCGCCGAACGCGCCGCCCGCGCTGCGTCCGGTCCCGCCTGCCGGGCAGAACACCCTCGGCAACGCCGCCGTCGCCGCGGTGAAGCTGGCCAATCAACCGGCTCCAGCACAGCAACCGGCAGCACCCGCCGGGAAGCCGGAAACCGCGCAGGAAAAGCACAACCGCCCCGGCCCCAACGCGGATCCGAAGTTCCTCAGCCTCAAGAAGGACGTCCAGCGCAAGAAGCGCACGGTCGCCGCGTCCCATCCTCCGCCGCGTACCGAAGCCGCGTCGGCGCAGGGCGCGGCGTTGCCGCCGAAGGACGACGCGGAGGCGCAGGGCAAGACCGCCAATGCCGAGAAGATGAACGCGGCCCAGCCGAAGGAATTCGACCGGGAAGCGTTCATCAAGGCGGTCGAGAAGGCGATCGCCGACAAGGCTCCGAAGAACCTCGACGAGGCCGACAAGTTCGCCGGTTCCGGGAAGGCCGGCGAGATCCGGACGGAGGTCCAGGGCAAGGTCGGCGAGGGCAAGACGGACTCCGCCGCGCAGGTGGCGGCCACCACCGAGGCACCGCCGGACACGTCGGCGGCAGTGCCCAAGAAGGTCGTCCCGATGGCCGCCGACCGCCCGCCCGCCGCGCCGGGAGCGCCCGACGCGGCGAACGCGGTGCCCGACAAGCTGCCGCCCTCGGCGACCGACCTGTCGGCGGGGCCGGCGCGCGTCAACCAGCAGATGGCGGACGCGAACGTCACCGAAACGCAGCTGAAGAAGTCCAACGAACCGAGGTTCGCCAACGCGCTCGCGGCCAAGAAGACCGCCGAGCACCACTCCGACGTCACGCCGGGCAAGCTGCGCAAGAACGAGGCGGGCCAGCTGCACGAGTCCACAGTGGACGCCAAACGCACCGGAGCCGCGGCGATGAACGCGATGGGCGCGCAGCGGATCCGCACCGGACAGCAGGTCGGGTCGGGCAAGGCCGGAGCCAAGGGCCGCGACGAGGACAAGCGCGCCAAGGTCACCGCGATCCTGCAGGGTGTCTTCGACACGATGAAGCAGGACGTCGAGGGCATTCTGAACGGCCTGGACAAACTCGTCGACGACCAGTTCGGCCGGGGCGAGAAGGCCGCGCGGGACGCGTTCACCGCCGAGCACCGGCGGAAGATGGACGAGTACAAGGACCGGCGGTACTCCGGCATCCTCGGCAAGGCGCGCTGGGTCAAGGACCTCTTCGCCGGACTCCCCGACGAGGCGAACAAGATCTTCGACGAAGCACGCGACCACTACCTCCAGCGGATGCGCCAGGTCATCGCCGACGTCGCCACCACGGTCGCCACCGAGCTGAACCGCGCGAAACGCCGGATCGCCCAGGGCCGGACCGACCTGCAGAACGAGGTCAAGAAGCTGCCCGCCGACCTCCAGGCGATCGGCAAGGAGGCCGCGGCCGGCTTCGCCGACCAGTTCGACGAACTCAGCCAGTCCGTCGACGACAAGGGCACCGAACTCGTCGACACCCTCGCCACGAAGTACACCGACGCGCTGAAAGCGGTCGACTCCGAGATCGCCGAGGAGAAGGAGAAGAACAAGGGCCTGGTCGACAAGGCGGTCGACGCGGTCAAGGGCGTCGTCCAGACCATCCTGGAGCTCGGGCGGCTGCTGCTGTCGGTGCTGCTGAAGGCGGCGTCGGTGGTGCCGCTGATCCTGGCCAACCCGATCGGATTCCTGGGCAACCTGGTGACGGCGGTCGGCGCCGGGCTGCGCCAGTTCCTGCGCAACATCGGCACGCATCTGCAGCAGGGCGTCCTGGCGTGGCTGCTGGGCAAGGCGACCGAAGCCGGACTGGAACTGCCGGCGAAGTTCGACGCCGAAGGCGTGCTGAAGCTGCTGGCGAGCCTGCTCGGCCTGACCTGGCAGGCGATCCGCGCCCGCATCGTCCGCCGCGTCCCGGAACCCGCGGTCGCCGCGGCCGAGACGGCGGTGCCGATCGTGGCCGAGGTGCGCAAGCGCGGCGTCGCCGGGATGTGGAACGACCTGAAGGGCCGGGTCGGCGATCTGAAGCGGGATTTGGTCGGCAAGGTCATCCAGTACGTGACGCCGACGATCGTCATCGCCGGGATCACGTGGGTGATTTCGCTGCTCAACCCGGCGTCGGCGTTCGTGCGCGCGGTGAAGCTGATCATCGACATCGTCAAGTTCGTCGTGACCCAAGCGCGGCAGATCATCGACTTCGTGAACGCCGTGCTGGACGCGGTGATCGCCATCGCCCGCGGCGGGTCGGGCGGGGTGCCGTCGCTGGTGGAGCGCGCGCTGGCGAGGTCGATCCCGGTGCTGCTCGGGTTCCTCGCGTCGCTGCTGGGGCTGGGCGGGGTCGCGGCGAAGGTGAAGCAGATCGTCCAGGCGATGGCGAAACCTGTTGGGCGGGCGATTGATTGGGTGATCGACAAGATCGTCGGGCTGGTGAAGAAGCTCTGGGCGAAGGTCAAGGCGAAGGTTGGGCGGAAGAAGCCCAAGAAGAAGCCGACCCGATCAGCACGCCCGCATCGCACTCCGCGCGCGAAGAAGCGTGAACGGCGGAAAGCGACCGCGAAGCGCGATCGTCGCCGAGCGGGCAAGAAGCCTCCGGCCCGCGAGCCCGCCCGCCCATCGCGCCAGAAGCAGCGGAAGCTCGACGCGGCTCTGCGGGAGGCGGAAAAGCTCCTGGCGGCGGGCAAGGCGCCGCGCGAGATCAGGGCGGCCCTGCCGTCGATCCGCGCCCGGCACGGGCTGACGGCCCTCGACCTCGTGGTGCTGCCCCAAGGCGGCATGTGGCTGCTGCGGGTCAAGGGAACGATCAACCCGTCGGACACCACCCCCGGGCACCGGTACGGCTTCGAGTCGAAGATCCACATCTACGAGCACAACAAGGTCTCCGGCCGCCAGATCCTCAAGGACGTCCGCACCGAATACGCGGCGAGATACCGTTCGCTGATCGAGCCCAAAGGCAAGAAGGTCGCGGTCGTCCGGTTCGAGGCGCATCCCGACGACGCCTGGGAATGGCGGGCCAGGATGGACGCTTCCCGCATTTCGGCCGAGCAGAAGGAAAAGATCACCAGTGCGCTGGGCTTCACACCGGTCCACCAGGTTCTCCGGCCCACCATCCGCCCCGCGGAGTTCGCCGCGATACTCCGGCGGCACAACGCGGACCCGTCGGTCACCGGGCTCATCGTGCAGCTCCCCGTCCCGGACCAGTACCGCGACGTCGTCTCGCTGATCTCCCCGGAAAAGGACATCGACGCGATCCTCGGCGCCAGATCGCGTTTCCCGGTGGGGGCGACGTCCGAGGGGATCAGCCGGGTTTCCGAGCCGTTCCTCCACGACAAGCCGGTGGTCGCCGTGGTCGGGGCCCGGGGCTTCGTCGGCCAGGGCGTGGTGCGGCTGGTGAGCCGGCACGGCGTCGAGGTCATCCAGCTGGACGCGGGCGACGACCTCAACCGGGTCAGGGACGCGGCCGTGATCATCTCGGTGACCGGGCGGGAAGGCATCCTCACCCCGGCGCTCGTCCTGCCCGGCCACCGGCTGGTGATCGACTCCGGCTTCGTGCCGAAACAGGAGGGGGTCGCCAGCGACATCCACCCCGACGCGAAGGCGATCCCGAAACAGATCACGCCGGTGCCCTTCGGCATCGGTCCCGTCGAGATGGCGATCCTGGCGGAGCGGCTGGTCCGCAAGGAGGCCGATCCCGCGCTGCCGCCGTGGCGGCTGACCGACCCGGAGGGCCGCATCCGCATGTGAGGTCAGTAGCGCCAGCCCAGCTCGCCCAGCACTTCCGGCACCGGGTCCAGCACGACCCCGGCGAGAAGCCGGTCCGCATCCTCCCGGGACAGCACGTCCTGTCCTTCGAGGTCGCCGTGGAACCGGGTCCCGTCCCAGCCGAGAGCCACCCGGACGAACACCTCCGGCGCGGCATAGGAATCATAAGAAGAAAACTCGCCGTAATGCGCGATCCAGACCATCGTCCCCGGGTCGCCGACCGCGTCCGGCGGCAGCGCGGCGAGCGCTGATCCGGCGACGTCGGGGAAAAACATGCCTATTCCGCGGTCGTCGGAATTGCTGCGCACCTGGGAAACGACCGCGGTCGCCTGCCCTTCTCCCGGAAGGTGCACGCGCAGCAGGCAATGCGCCGGGCCGTCCGGATGCCGCCACTGCAGCACTGCCTGGAACTGCCGGGCTCCGGCGGAGGTCGTCGTCATCCGCGCGTGCGCATCACCGGCCACTTGCACCTCACCGCGTCACCATGCCGTCGCCGGGCAATCCGGGACCATTTCGACCAGCGTACAAGCCGCCGGATAACCGAGACCCGCTACTTCGGGGCCACGGGCAGGAGCAGCACCGGGGCCGGGGCCTGCTTGACCGCCTTCGCGACCGCCGCGTTCCCCGTCTGGTCCTGTGCCGCCGCCGGATGCGAAAGCGGCGTGCGGGCGGCATGCGCGGCGTGGGCATGCGCGTTCCCCGCCGCCCCCGGCGCCAGCTCCGGCGTCCTCCCCTCATGCGACTCCACCGCACGCCGGGTCTCCTGTGCCATCACCGGCGTGGTCGGCACCGCTACGCGGGCCAGGGACAAAGGCAAATCCGTCGGCTGCATCAAGGATCACCCCGGGGTGCGTCGTCGGCGAGCAGGTGGGCGAACGGGCCCAGCTCCGACGGGCGGAGCAGGCGGGCTTCGCGCTGGAACTGGCGGGCCACCCCGCGTACCACGTGCCGCATCGCGATCGCCTCGCCGGAGCCGTCGGCGGCGGTCAGGGCGGCGGTGCGGGCGGCGGCGGCGATCCCGGCGCCGGTCAGGTCCAGGCGCGACAGGGCGGCCAGGTCGACGTCCGGGGCCAGGGGCGCTTCCGGCGGGAACGCCTGCTGCCACAGGCGGTGCCGTTCGGCGGTGCCGGGGCGGGGGAAGTGCACGACGAAGTGGAACCGCCGGGTGAAGGCCGGGTCGATGTTCTCCTTCAGGTTGCTCGTGAGGATGATCAGCCCGTCGCTGGCCTCCAGCCGCTGCAGCAGGTAGCCCACCTCCAGGTTCGCGTACCGGTCGCTGCCGTGCCGGACCTCGCCGCGTTTGCCGAACAGGGCGTCGGCCTCGTCGAAGAGCAGGACCGCGTGGCTTTCCTCGGCCCGGCGGAACGCGATCTCCATGTTCTTCTCCGTCTCGCCCACCCATTTCGAGACGATCTGGCCCAGGTCCACCTTCAGCAGTTCCAGTCCCAGCATGCCGGTGACGATCTCCGCCGACATCGTCTTCCCGGTCCCCGGTTCGCCGGTGAACAGCGCCTTCACCCCGCCGTGCGCCGAGCGGCGGGCGAAGCCCCACGATTCGGCGACGCGCGGCCACGCCCGGAACGCCGAGGCCATCTCCCGGATCTGGTTCAGCTGCGCCTCGGGCAGCACGAGGTCGCCCGCGTTCCGGCGGGGCACGATCGACTGGACGGAGCCGCCGCTGCGGCCCCGGGTCACCGTCGCGATCGCGGGTCCGACGTGATCGGCGACCGGTTCGGGGCGGCCGTTCCCGGCCAGGCGCGCGCCGGCGTCCGCGACCGACGCGACCGCGCGCAGTTCGCCGCCGGTCATCCGGTAGCGGGCGGCGAGGTCTTCCAGGAGGTTTCCGTCCAGCGCCGGCAGCGCGGCCGACCACATCGCGCGCCGGTCGAGGAAGCCCGGTGCGGGGACGGTGACTTCGGCGTACGCGCGCGCGGCGAGCAGCCCCGGCGGGCGCCACGGTTCGAGGCCGGTGAGGCACACCGGGACCCGGGAGCGCAGCAGCGCCGCCGACACCGCGTCGGCCTGGAGCTGGTTCGGTTCCTCGTGCAGCTCGTCGGCCGGGATCCACAGCACCGCGTCCAGCGCGGCCGTGGTGCGCAAGGCGTCTTCGGCGGAGGAAGTCAAGGCCCGCAACGGTTTCCCGGCGGCGCGCGCGAGTTCCTGGGCGGCGTCGAGCTGGCTGTCGGGCGGGCAGCCCCACAGGCCGACGAGGTCGATCGCGCCGGCGCCGAGCGCACGGCCCAGGCGGGCGAGCTGGTCCGAGGACTGGGCTGGCAGCACCTGCGGACGGCGGGATTCGACCTCGCCGGGGTCGTGGCCGAGCAGTCCGGCGTCGCCGCCCCAGCCGAGCAGGAATTCGAACATTCCGGGGCCCAGCACCAGTTCCTGTGCGAGTTCGATCGCGGACTCGCCGTGCGCGCGCAGCAGGCCGTACCGGCGCAGCGGACCCTCCGGGGCGAGCGCGCGGCGGCGGGCCAGCCGGGCCGCCGGGGTGTCGGCGCCGACCGTCGACAGCAGTTCCACGCAGGGCAGCCGCCGGTTCAGGTTGTCCACGATGTAGGCGTAGATCCGTTCGTAGCCGCGGTCCAGTTCGGGCGCCGCGACGAGCAGCACGGCGTCCTGATCCGCTCGTGTCAGGCCGAATCGCGCCGCGAGCGCGTCCAACGGGAGGGTCGCACCTGCGGCGGCCGCCCGGCGGCGGAGGTCCTGCTCGGCCTCCGGTTCCGTTTCGCGCCCGGTGTCGGGTTCGGTCATCGCGTCGGCGAACGCGCCTACCTCGTCCAGGAGGACCCCGACTTGCTCATCCGTTACGCAGTACGGCGTGAGGTCCGGCCGGGTCAGCAGCGCCGCCACCCGCGCCTGGTTCTCCACCGCGACCCGCAGCGCCCGGTGCAGCCCGTCCAGCCGGAGCCGCAGGTGGTCCACCGCCAAGTCCGTCATCGCGGGCTCACCCGCCGGAGAACGTCAGGGTCCGGCCGCCCAGCCAGCCGACGCCGGGAACGTCGGACAGCAGGCCCGCGAGGACCAGATCGGCATGACGGCGGCCCAGCGGCACCCGCACCCGCACCGCGCGGCGTTCGAACCGCACGGTCGCTTCGAGGTCGGCGAACCGGTGCAGGGCCAGCACCGGGTCCGGGCTTTCCCGGTCGCGCCACAGCATCCAGGCCATCGTGCCGAGGCCCAGCGCCGCCGCGAGGGTGACGCTGCGTTCCAGATCGCCGTCCGCGGCGAGCGGGATCGCGCGGCGTTCCACGACCAGCGACTCCACCAGTTCGCCGAGCCGTTCGGCGTGGCCGGGCAGCTCCGCGGCCAGCCGGGGGTCAACGCCGCCGGAAGTCCACAAAGGACTTCGCAGCGGCAGCCGGGTCACCGGATCGCCGCGCACCGGCCGGACGTCGGTCGCGAACCGCACCCCGGCCGCGGCCAGTTCGCGCAGGCATCCGGGCGGCAGCGGGCTGTCGCGGACAAGCACCGGCGGGCTGCCGGACGCCCGCCAGTGCGGCAGCAGCCCGGCGACCGTCGAAGCCCACGCGATCGGGAACAGGCCCTGCGCGTCGACCAGCAGCAACCGGTCGGCCGCGCCGACAACCAGGAGCGCTGCGGCGGGGTCGTGCCCGCGGCACAGCGAGAGCGCCAGTATTCCGTCCAGCACCGGCAATGCCGGACGGACCCGGCGCGCGAAACCCGTCAAGGCTTCCTCGGGGACGTCGACCCCGGCGAAGGCAGCTGCGGCCAGGGTGTCCCGTTCGGCACGCCGCCAGCCGCGCTCCGTCGTGCCGAGCACTTTGTACGCAAGTGCGGCCGCGAACAGGGGCGCTTCGTCCGCTAGGTCCAGGCCGTTCAGCGCGGGGCCGATCGCGTCGAGATAGCCGACCCTGGCCAGCGGGCCGGCGAGCAGGAACGGGAGCGCCGACCATACCCGGACCTCTCCGGTTTCCCGCCGCCGAATGTCCACAGTGGACTCACGAACCGACGTCGCCTGCTCGGCATCCGGTGCTGGCGGGGAAGTCTCCGGACGGACGCCGGGGCTCGATTCCCGGCCTCGGCGGGCGAGTTCGGCGGCCACCAGACTGACCACAGTGGACGGTCGCGCGGCCTCGCCCCGCACCGGATCAGGTTCGGCGAAAGCCACCAGCGACAGAGTGTGCAGGTAGCGGCGCAGCGACTCGTCCGGCAGCAAGGCCAGCAGCGGCTCCAGTTCGCCCCGCTCGGCGAGTTCCGCCAGCAGCGAGGCGAACGACGGCTCCGGCCAAGGCTCGTCGTCCGGCGCGAACGAGTCTGAGAGCGACACCGCCTCGGGTTCAGGGACCCCGCCCACGACAGCGACCGGCTCCGGCTGGAGGAGCACGACCGGGCGCTCCCCGGCAACGGCCGAACCCCGGCCGAGGCGGACCGTCAGGGTCACCGGCGCGGTGATCTCGACGTCCGGGCCGTCCTGCGCCAGCTGTTCGGCGAACTCCACGGCCAGCAGGTCCGGGAGCGCGTCCAGCGCCCGCTTCACCAGGCCCCGCGGATCGGGGCCCCAGCTCCACCCGCCGCGCCGGACCACGGTCACCGCGCAGTGGTGCACGGTGACCGTCGCGGCGGGCGCGCTCATGAGACGGCCAGCGCTTCCAGGCGGCCCGCCCAGCCGGAGACCAGTGCCAGCACGCCGTGTTTCCCGGTGCCGGTCAGCACGACCGGGAGCTGGGCCTGCTTCCCGCCGGCGGGGATTTCCCCGGCGAGCACGTGGGTCTGCTCGCCGTCGGAGATGAGCGCGCGGACCGGGGTGAGCCGCGTGGTCTCGACCGGGAGGGCGAGCGTGCACGCCGAAGCGGTCAGCGTGAGGCCCCCGGACCACGATCGCAGCGAAGACAGCGCGGGTTTCGGTTTGGCGTCGGGAGTCAGCTCGACGCCGAAGCCGAGCGGGCCGTCGAGCACCCCGGGTTCGTCGTCCACCGCCGCCACTGCGAGCTGCCGGGCCGCCAGCGCGATGGTCGCGGTCTTCCCGGCGTCGAGGGAGATCCGCAGCGGCAGTTCCGCGCCCACGAGCGAGGCCACCGCGTTCGGCGGGCTCGCGCCGGTGACGGTCAGTGCGCCCACGACGTGCCCGGTGTCGGCCACGTACACCGCTGAAAGGCTCATTTCCCACCCCCGCCGTCCGCCGCCGCGACCGCGGCCAGCACCAGGAAGTCGACCGCGCCGGGCTGTTCGGTCACCACGGCCGGAGTCGCCGCCGGGTCGAACAGCCGCACGCGGCAGCGCACCCGCCGGTCACTGTCCACAGTGGCCTCGACCGGGCTGTACAGCGCGGACGGGGCAGGCAGCGGCGGGATCCGGGGCGTCAGCTGGACGTGCAGCACCACCTGTCCCCCGGCGACCTGCTCCGGCGTGATCCCGGACGGCAGCGGCAGCAGCATCCCGTCGGTGGCCGTCCCGGACGTCACGAGCGTGCTGCCCACCGAGATCCGGCCGGAGAAACTGCCCTGGATGGACAGATTCCCGTTGGCCGCCACCGTCATCAGCGGACTGACCGAGCCGTTTCCCTGGTACAGGCCGAAAACCAGGCTCGGCGGGTCCTCGCCGGACAGCACCACGGCGGGCTGGCCCTTGGCGGCCGCCGGGCTCGTCCGCAGGGTCAGCGCGCCCGACCGCGCGGTCACCGTGTCGGCGCGAACCCCGGCGTACCGGGGCGCGACGCCGCGCGCCTTAGCCTCGACGCCCGCGAAATGCCCGGCCGTCCACCGGACGTAGCCGAGCAGGACGAGCCAGCGGACCGGCGGGTCGGCCGGAGCCGAACCGGCGGCGGGCGGCTGCTGGTCGGCGGCCAGCCGTTCGTCGCCGAGCCGTCCGAAAAGGACCTGGTACGACTCCTCGACCCGGCTCTGCCCGGCGGTCGCCCCGCAGGAATCCACTCGCGTGGACTGCGCGGGCGTCCGGTCCACCGCGCTGAGGAACACCGGATACGGCTCGGTGGTCGGCTGGTCCGCCCCGTTCACCGCTTCGAAGTCGCTTTCCCGGAGCACGACCGCCTCCGGGACGACAAGCTCCCGGCCGGTTCCGTCGACTGCGAACCCCGGCGACACCCGCACCTCGACGTACCGGGCGTTGGTCGCCGGGTCGGTCCGCGGCTGCGTCGTCAGCCCCAGCCCGTCGGCGATTCCCCAGTCGTGCAGGTAGCGCGCGTGCCGCGCGGCCGCCCCGCGCGCGTGCTCGACCGTCGCCGCCAGGTCCGCGGCAGCCAGGACCTGGCCCTCATGGAACACGGGACGCAGCGGGCCCGTCACGAGGTCTCACCGGACTTCGGGGCGCGGGTCGAGCGGGTGCGCTTGGCCGGGGGCGTGGCGTCTCCCTCGCTGGGCGTGCTTTCCAGTTCCGCCAGCCGGGACCCGAGCCGCTCCGGCAGTTCGCCCAGCTGTGCCTCCGCGCCGGCCAGCTGCGCGCGGACGCCTTCGAGCGCGGCGGTCAGATCGGTCACCTGGGTCCGCAAGACCGCCAGCTCCTGCAGGCTGTCGGTGACTTCGCTCGGGGTGGTGTAGACCTGCTCGTGCAGCGCCTTCGGCGGGGTCTCCCCCGGTGCCGGGGTGAGCAGCAGCGACAGCATCAGCTCCAGGTCGCCGGTGCGCGGCCAGTCCTCCAGCAGCTTCTCCGGGTACGGACGCGGGATCGGCCCGTCGGCGGGTAGGGACGGCTTGTCATAGCGCGGAACCGGCTGGCAGCACACGCGTTCCGCCAGCTCGCGCAGCCGGTACAGCTTCGGCAGCCACTCACCGTAGGCCGAGCCGCCCGGCAGCACCTGTTCCCTGGTGGCGGAACAGATTCGTGCGACGTCGCAGCCGTCCAGCTCAAGGCGGGCGAGCAGGACCTCCGTGTCGGTGCAGTCGCTGCACGGCGGGTTCAGCGTCGAGCAGGCCGCGTCGGTCACAAAACGGCGCACCGCGACCGAAAGCTCGGCAGCGGCTTCGGCGATCTGCCGCAGTTCGGCGATGGTCGTCTTCTCCGCGCTGTCCGCGGCCGGCGGAGGAAGCTGCGGCGGAAGGTCGATCTTCGCCACCGCGCCGCGCAGGGCGCAGTCCGCGAGATCGCCCGCGTGTTCAAGCCGGTCGAGCAGCCATTCGCGAAGGACGCCGAGGTCCGTGCGGAACTCGACTCGCAGCGCGTGGCTCAGCGGCAAGCCCTGGGCCAGCAGGCGAAGTTCCAGCGGGGCACCGGGATCCGGCTGTTCCGGGGCGACGCGCAGGTTCGTCTCGGTGACCACCGCGACCGCGATCGAACGGTGCACCGGGTCCGGCCAGACCGTTTCCGTGCCGGTCCCAGCCAGGCGGGCGCACGCTGCCCGCAGCGCGCCGCGTGCGTCCTGGACTCCGGCGAGATCGGGGTAGTCCTTCTTGAGCTGTTCCTGTCCGGCCTTGTCGTAGGTGTCGAACCGGGCGACGGCGCTCGCCAGCGCCCGGACGTGCTCGGTCATCTCACGAGCCACCGGCGGTGGCGGCGTGTCCCCGGTGCCGCTTCCCTTAAGCCAGGCGAGGCTGTCGGCGTACCGCTTGGCGTCCGCGGCGTCGAACCGGAGCGCGCGCCCCGAACCCAGTGCCGCGACGAACATGGCGTCGGCGTACTTGCCCAGCCGCTGGTCGCGCAGCCGCGCCTGGTCGGCCGCCGCCAGGTTGCCGAGGCTCCGCAACAGGCGGGTGCCGGGATTGTGGCGGTGGTCGTCGAAGCCGCCGGTCTTGACGACGAACCGGAACGCCTCCCGGATCCGGGACGGCACGCAGCCCGGCGCCGGACACGGCTCCTCGGTGGCGTACGGGGCCACCGGCTCGACCGCAAGCTCCTCGTACCGCACGAAAAGCCCGTAGCGGCGGTTGCCGTCGTCCTCGCACGGGTCGCCGCAGTCCACGCCGAGGGAGCGGACGCGCAGCTCCCGCACGAGCGCCGCCACGTCGACCTGTTCGCGGCAGGACAGCACGATGTCGTTGCCCGCGCAGTCGAGCGCGTGCCCGGGGTGCACCACGACCTTCCCGCCGCCGCACGGGTCGCAGGAGACTTCCAGCCCGCACACGACGCCCGGCCCGGACAGGGTCCGGTTGCGCAGCCTCGCCTTGCCCGTCGCGTAGTCGGCCAGCAGACCGAGGTCGTCCTCGGTGAGCAGCTGGCCGGCGAAGAAGCGGGGCCGGACGAACGCGGACGGCCAGGCGGTGGTCCCTCCGCAGCCGCAGCCGCAGTCTGTTCCCATGATCAGCGCTCCTTAACGAAGAACCAGCTCTCGAAAACGTCCCCGCCGGCCCCGGTGCCCGACGTCCACGGGCCGATGCCCGAGGGCGGGACCGCGCAGCCGGGCGCCCCGGCGGGCTCGGCGCCGATCGTCGGGACGCGCCCGCCGACGTTCGTCCCGTCGACCGGGCGGCAGCAGCGGTCGAGGACGAACGCGGCCCGGACGCTGACCAGCACGCGGTCCCCGTCCTGCAGCGTCTCGCGGGTGGTCTGCCGGTAGCGGAACTCGCGGGCGAACTCCGCGCCCGCCGCCGGTTCCGCGAACTGCCCGCCCATATACCAGGTGGCGGCGCTGCGGCCGGAGCCGCCCTCGATCACCTGGATCTCCACCACGCCCGGCTGCAGCGTGTCCGCCCGGACGTCGCCGGAGAACCGGACCCGCAGGCCGCCGTCCTCGTTCTGCGTGCCGAGCAGCGCCTTGGCCTCGTCGATGGTGTAGGTGTGCCCGTGGATCCAGTTGATCCCGGTGATCACCGTGGGGACGTGCCTGCCGAACGGACGCCGGATGTTCAGGTAGATCTGTTCCTTGCGCAGCGGCTTGCCGAAGTCGACGTCGGTGATCTTCGCCAGCCACAGCACTTTGTGCCTACAGCGGGAACAGCAGGTGTCGCAGCGCTCGTCCACCGGCGGCTCGCACCCGGTCACGCGGATGGCGTAGGACTCTTCGGTGTAGCCGAACTGGCAGTCGTCGCCGTCCCCGCAGCCGTCGTCGTAGACGGTGCGGGTGGGCTCGACCGGGCGCTCGCAGTACTCGACGCCGACCCACACGGTCTTCTTGTCCCGGTCGGCTTCCGGCAGCGCCTTCCGCAGGTCGACCGCGCAGCTCCCGCCGACGACGACCTCGTTGCCGTCGCAGTCCACCGCGAGGCCGGGCGTGATCCGCACCGCGGCCGCCCCGGTCTCGGGCGGACAGTCGTCGTCCGGCGGCAGCGGTTCCGCGAACAGCCCGCACACCACGCCGTAGCCGAGCAGGCAGCGCATGCGCAGCTTCAGCTTCTCGCGGAAGTACGCCTGTTCGTTGCGGAAATCCCGGGCGCCGAGCAGCTGGCCGTGGAAGTACCGCAGTCTGCGCAATGGCTCGACGTCGAATCCCTCTGTCTCTGTCATCTTCTCGGCCCTCTCGAATGCCCTCTCAGAACACCTGTGTGTGCACGCCGACCGCCGCGGTCACGCCTGGCCGCACCGCGTGGCGCGGACCCGCGCGCCCCGGCCGCAGCACGCCGTCGCGGTTCAAGCGCAGTCCCCGGCCCAGCACCGGCGGCGGCAGCGGGACGAACGCGGTGTCCACGCCGACAGCGGACTGCGCGCCCACCACGAACCCCCTTCCGCCGATCCGGACCGACGCCCTCGTGTGGGCCGGCGCCTGCCGTTCGACCAGCCGCCGCACCGCGTCCTCGTCCGCCCCTCCTGCGGGGAGGAGCACCCGGAACCGGTGCGCGTGCGCGGTAAGCGGGTCGGCGTCCGGGTCGCCGAACGCCCGCAGCGGAGCGCCGCCCAGCGCCGAACCTCCGATCCGGAACCGGCTCGACGAGCGGCCGAACAGCCGTATCGAGCCCAGCCCCGGCCCGGTCCCGCCCGCCGCCGCGCGGACCTGCGCCCAGCGGCGGTCGTTCGCCAGCTCGTCGAGCACCGGCTCGGTCCCGAAGACGATGCACACCGCTTTCTTGAGCGCCCACGGCGTTCCCCGCCGCCGGTACAGCTCCGGGGCCGCGTCGATCAGCTTGCGGCGGGTCCGCGCGTCCCAGCCCGCCTCGAACGACAGGCCGAGCAGCCCGGCCAGCCACGGCAGCACGCGGTCCGGCACGCCGGAGTGGTCGAGCAGTGCCGGGTAACGCTCGATCACCCGGTCGATCTCGGCCAGCGACGCGTCGAACAGCGACAGGAACCGCTCGGTGAAATCGTCCGCGGCGGGGTCCTGCCGGTACGCGGGCGGGAGAAGGTCCGCGCTGGTCGAACGGGGGAAGTCCAGCCGGACGCGGCGGACGACCGGGGTTTTCCGGCCGTCCCCGGACAGCCGCAGCCGGAGCTTGAGGTAGCGGCCGGGCGGCTGCTGGACCAGGAAGTCGGTGGTGCCCGGCGGCGCGGTCTGCCAGTCGCTGTCGGCGAATTGGCCGTCCTCGGTGACGACGAGATCGAGCGAAACCGCGGTGCCGACCGGAATCTCGGCCTCGACGCGCACGCCGTGCCACCGGCAGCGCGAGATGCCGCTGTCGATCAGGGCACTGACGTACGACCCGGACCGCCGGTACTGGACGGGTTCAGGCGGCGGTTCGGTCCGGAGTTCGCCCTGCCAGGTCCAGCACGTCGTCCGGACGCCGTCCTCGCCGTTCTCCCGCAGGCAGAACCCGGCGTCGTCCGCCGCGACGAGCGTGCTCGGCCGGAGCGCGGCGGCCAGTTCGTCCATTGTGGATGTCTCAAAAGGACGGTGCGCTCCCCCGCGATAGATCCGGAGCCCGGCGCTGTCCTCGGCGAGCAGCCAGATCGTCCGGCGCGGGCCGGTCCGCAGCCCGATGATCCGGCCAGGCACCCCGGTGCGGACGACGCCGCGCGGCGCTCCGTCTGAGCCGAACCGCCACAGGTCCGTGCTGTCCTCGCGGGCCACGAGGACCTCGTCGCGGGGTCCGAGCGCGGCCAGCGTGGGCCGGGAAATCTCGATCACCCCGGCCAGCTGCTCGCCCTCGCGCCGCCACACGAAGACCCGGCCGTCGTCCACCACGGCGAGCCGATGCGCCCGTGCCGCAACGGATACCGGCCTGCGCAGGAGCGCGGGATCGCAGCCCTGCCACACCGGTGTCCAGGCTCCGCAGGTGTCCCGGTGCAGCAGCTCGCGGCGTTCGGGCACCAGCAGGTACCACGAGCACGGCTGGCATCCGGGCGCCAAGCGAGGGTCGGGGAACCAGGGCAGCAGTTCGCTCCTCGACGGCCCCGCGCCGGGATGCGCGAGACGGACCCCGGCCGGGTCGGCGAATCCGGTGAGGTCCTCGACTTCCAGCTCGTCCCACCCGGAGTAGGCGTCGAGCAGCCGGAACGTCGCGGGTGCTTGTCCGCAGGTCACGATCGGCCTCCCACCGGGATCAGCAGCGGCCGCTCCGGCCAGACGAGCGAGTGCGGCGGGATCGCGTGATCGGTGCACGGCGGCAGCCGCAGCCCGTCGATGACGAGCGAAAGCTGGGACACCGCGCGGATTCCGTCGCTCGCGAGCACGCGGCGCACCAGCGACGTGTGCCGCAGCGCGCCGCCGAACGGCCAGCCCGCGCCGTCCTCGCCGCCCCGCACCGGGTCCAGGTACGTCGTCAACGCGGCACTCGCCCGGGCGAGCACGGCGGCCCGCTCCTGGTCCGGGTCGAGGCTGACCCACGCCTCCACCGCCACCCGATGGAACCGCGCCGGCACCGCCACCACGGTCACCCCGACGGGCGCGACCTCGCGGGTGAGAAAGCTTGCCACCGCACGCAGAGTCGCCGCCGTGGGCACCGGCGGTTCGCCGGAATCGTCCAGCGGCGGTACCACGAGCACCCCGACCACCCCGGGGATCGGCTCGCCGGGGAAGCTCGGGTGCAGCCCCGGCACGCCGTGCGCGCGAGCGATCGAAGCGCCGGGCGCGCGGATGGCCAGCAGGCCGTAGTCGGCCGGTGCCACGGCCCGTCCGCGGGCGCGCAGTTCCGCGGTGCCACGGCGGATCGCGTCGGCGTCGGGCTCGGGGTCCGTGCCGCCCGAAGCCGGAAACGGGTTGCTGACCCGGCTCACGAACGGCAACGCCGTCACGACGCCGTTGACCGCGCCCGCACGCACCGCTCCGGCGCTTCCGCCGCCCACGCGGTACCGCACCGCTCGGACGTTGCGGAACCCCGGCGGGACGGCCGCACCGTGCACGCCGTCGCCGAAGCTCACCTCTCCGGTCTCGTGGTCCACCGCGAAGACCCGGTCGTCCGCGCCAGCCGACGCCAGGCTTTCCACCTCGGTCCACCGTGTCCCGGCGCCCCTGGTGGTGCCGAAGACGTCGCCGCTGGGGTCGTCGTCGACCTCGATCACGACCGAGCCCGCGAGAATCGGCACCTGGCTGAGCCGCATCCGGCGGCGGCCGGTGTCGGCCGGGTCGTCGATCGGCATCAGCGGCTCGTCCCGGATCGTGCGCGCCGCGGTCGCCGCGACCATGTTCAGCCGGCTCCCGGCGAGTACCGGGGCGGGGCCGTCGAACTCGCCGTGCGCGATCTGCAGCCGCAGCCAGCGCATTGGCGGGCCCGGCCGGGCACCCGGCGGAACGCCCGGCGTCCAGGTGCGGGGAATCCGCAGCTCCACCGTCCCGCTTGTCCGCAGCCCGCGAGTCTCGTCGCGCGCCACCTCGGCGGGCACAAAGCGGGTGCCGTCGAGAATGTCCCAGCGCAGCAAGGGCGCGGAGTCAGCGGGAGCCGCCGCGTCGACGACGAAACCGAGGGACAGCAAGGGATACGGGCTCGCCGCGCCGCTCAGCCCGAGCCACAGCGCGTTCCCCGGCTGCGGGTCGCGGCCGAACGGCGGGAACGGCCTGCCCGGCCCGGCGGGCCCGAGCGGGATCGGCTCCAGCCCGCCCGCGTCCTGCGCCGCGATGGCCCCCAGGGCGGCCGGGGTCGCATAGAGGTCTTGGTCGGTCTCGTAGATCACCTGCCCGCCCGCCGCGGTCGCGACGGCCTGGAAGCCGGCCGGGATCAGCACCGACGCCCCGTCCGGCGGGTTGACCGTGAACTCCAGCAACGCGGCCGCCGCGCCAGCGGGCCGCCGCCGGACGCCTGCTGTCGCCAGCTGCTCGGCGAGGACTTTCTCCGGCAGCCGGTTCACCCGGGCGAGCACGGGTTCGGCCAGCGTGCCGAACAGCCGCACCAGCGCGACCCCGGCGTCCTGGCGGTCCGGGCCGGTCCAGTCCGGGGTGTAGCCGGCGATCCGGCCGCGGACGCCCGCGCGCGCCGACTCGCGGGTCGGGTCGAGCAGTTCGGGCTGGACCCCGGTCGGGCCGGGTCCGGGGACGATCCGGCCCTCAGTTCCCGCCTCGCGTTCCCACCACACCGCGCCCGTCATGCCAGCCCCTCCCTCACGTCCGCCGCGGGCACGATCCGCGTCCGCACCGTGCCCAGCACCGGCAGGTCACCGGGGCGCAACGGGACCTCGCGACAGTCCTGCGAGGGTTCCGCTCCGTCGAGACCGATCGCCACCGCGGCGACGTCCGCGAGATCTCCCAGCGCCCCCTGCACAGCCCGCAGCAACGCCGACTGCCGCAGCGGTTCCCCGAACGGCCAGCCGCTCCCCTCGTCCCCGCCGACGAGCGGGTCGAGGTACCGGCGCAACGCCGCACTGGCCACAGTGGACACCCGGACCCGGTCGGCCGGTTCGCCCGAGAGATCGACACGCACCGAAACCCGTCGATAGACCGGGCCGCGGACGAAAACCTCCGACGTCAGCAGCCGCGCCTCAGCGAGCCGACGAGAGACCGCGCACACCATGCCGGGATCCGGTACGGGCGCAGCGACGAAGTCCTCGCGCGCGAAGTCGGCACGCGGCACCGACGGGACGATGTGGACAGTCACCGCCCCCGGCACTTGCGAGCACGGGAAGCCTGGATGATCGCCGAGCGCGGCGTACGCGCGGGCGACCGCCACGCCCGGCGTGGTCCGGGCGAGCGTCACGAAGTCCTCGGCGGTGACCGCGCGGGTCACCTCTCCCAGCGCACCGGCGGCCCGGCGGCGGGCGGCGGCGACGGTTTCCGGGTCCTCGCCGTCCTCGGCCCGCACGACGTTGGCCGCCGCCAGCGCACCGTCGAAATCGCCGGTGGGCAGCCAGTTCGCCGTCATCCCGCCGTTTCCGGCACGGCCGCCGCCGATGCTGTAGCGGACCTCGACGTCGTCGGACGGCCACGGGACCCGTCCGGTGAGGCCGTCGCCGAAGACCAGCGCACCGTCCGCGCGGTCGGTGACGAAGATCCGGTCCGCCGACGCGCCGAAGGTGAAGTCCGGCGCCTGCAGCCACTCCTCGTCCGCCAGCCGCAGCGACGCGTCGAGCAGCCGGTCTGCCGCCTCGGGCAGGACCAGGCGAGAGCCGGGCAGCTTCAGCCAGTCCGCGATCTGCCCGCCCAGTTCGGCCCCGGTCGCGACCCGGTCTTCGCGGTGGCGCGCGGCGGAAACGTTCACCGCCAGCTGAAGCAGTCTTGGCGGCGCGGAGTAGGTGGCCGCCGGGGTCGACACGAGCAGTCCAGCGTCCATAGTGGACCATTCAGCGGGCGGGCGGAGACGGACTACGCCGGAGCGCCGGAGCCCGGCCGTGCCGTCCTCGACCTCTTCGAAGGCTCCGGAGATCCCGGTTCCCGGGCGGAACCACGACCAGACCAGCTCGGCGGGCGGTGCCACCTCCGGGACCGCGCGAGGCGACCACGACGGCGGCGACGCGGCGGGCGTTTCCAGTTCGACCAGCAGGGAAAGCCAGCCGGGAGCGGGCCACGCGCCGGTGAACGGCAGGGTGAACCGGGCCTCTGCCGCGGAACCAGCCAGCAGCGGAACCCCGCGCCGGGCCCGGAGATCCGCCGTCCGGTCGCGATCGGTCCACACGGTCGCCTCACCGCCGGGCTCCAGCGGGAAGACCGCGACATCGTGGTCGAGGGAGAAGGCGACCGCCCCGGACGGGTCCCGGGAAAGGACCGTTCCGGCGGGCACCACCGGCACCGGCGTTCCCGGCCGTTCGGCGCTCAGCCGCAGGACGGTGGCGGCGGGACAGGCGGGGCGCGGCGGGTCGAGCCCGAGCAGCCGCAGCAGCGCCAGCACCAGCGCGTCCGGCACCTGGTCGAGCCAGTACAGGCGCTGCTCCAGCAGATACGCGAACAGTTCCAGCAGCGTGACACCGGGATCCGACGGCGCGTGCAGGGTCCACGTGCCGTCCGACTCCGCCGGGATGCGCCGGCGGATGGCCGCCATCATGTCGGCCCAGGTGAGATCGTCCAGCTTCGGCGCGGGCAGGGTCACGGCG
Source organism: Amycolatopsis silviterrae (assembly GCF_042684085.1). Lineage (NCBI taxonomy): Bacteria > Bacillati > Actinomycetota > Actinomycetes > Pseudonocardiales > Pseudonocardiaceae > Amycolatopsis > Amycolatopsis silviterrae. The sequence goes on along the minus strand of NZ_JBHUKS010000006.1, from coordinate 90,470 downwards.
TGCTCCCGGCGAGGCCGACGTAGAACGGGAACACCAGGTTCGCCTTGGTGTTGCTGCTCCGGATCCGGTACACCACCGAAACGGTGACGCGGGATTCCTCCGCCGGGTCCGTCTCCGCGCGGACCTCGTCCAGCTCCACCCGGGGCTCGTACGCGCGCACCGCCGAGGCGATCGACTGTTCGAGATCGCGCAGGCTCTGCACACTGCCGGGCGCGAACACCGATTCCTGCGCGCGGGTGCCGAAATCCGGCCGCATGACCCGCTCGCCGGTGGCGGTGAGCAGCAGCGCGCGCAGGCAGTGCTCGACGCTCTGCTCCCCGACGGCGTACCCGAGCCGCCCGGCTTCGTCCGGCAGGATCGGGAACCGCCAGCCGGTACCCAGGAATTCGGGACTGGTCATAGCGTTTTCGCCTTCTTCGCCAGTACGCCGTCATCGAGCAGCTGAGCGGGTGGTGCTCCCGCCGTCGCATGGGTGTGCGTGTTGTAGGCCTGCAGCAGCGCGTTCCCGAGCACCAGCGGTTCGGTGGCCCCGCCGCCGAGATCGATGGCAGACGAATCGATGGTCACCTTCGGGGCCTTGAGCGTGACCTCCCCGTCCGCGGACACCGTCACGCTCCCGCCGGCCGCCGCGGTGATCCGGATGGCTTTGCCCTCGTCGTCGAGTTCCACGACGTGCCCGGCGGCCGATTTCACCCGCACCGCGGCCTTTCCGCCGGTGTCGTCGAGCAGGACCTCGTGGCCGTGCTTCGTCCGGATGAGCTTCTGGTCGCGACCGTCGGTACGCGCCGACGGCGGCTTGTCTACGCCGTTATACAGACCGCCCAGCACGATCGGGAACCGCATGTCCCCGTGCACGAACGCGACCAGCACCTCGTCGCCCTTCTCCGGCACGAAGAGCGAGCCGTAGCCGTTGCCCGCGTAGAGCTGCGAGACCCGGCACCAGTCGGTGACCGTGGTCCCGTCGAACCACGGGAACTTCAGCTTCACCCGGCCCTCGTCGTCGCCGTCGTTCTCCTCGACGATGGCCTCGACGACGCCGTAGAAACGCCGATCCGTGGTGCGCGCGCGGGGCGCGGTGCTGGTCACTTGTCCCCCTGGTGGATCCGCCGGGCGGTGAACGAGGTGAAGAACCCGCTGGTGTTCAGCGTGTGCTCGACGCGCTTGACGAAGTAGGTGCCGGAGAACCGCTTGCCGAGGCCGTAGACCTCCAGGTTGTCGCCGGGCCGCAGTTCGGGCAGGCCGGCCACCCGGCCGGTCGCGGTGATGAACTCGTACGCCCGCTCCCGCAGCAGGCTGATCGCCAGCTCGCGCGCCTCCTGGTCGCTGGTGACCGGCGCGTCGACCACGACGTCCTGCCGCCCGCCCAGCGTGCTGTCCGCGGTCTCCGGTCCGCTCTGGCCGTCCGCCGAATTCTGGCCCGCCGGAAGGTTTTCCGCGGTCGCGGTGAACGCGAACGGCTGTTTGGTGCGGGGATCCCAGCCGCGCACGGTGAGCTTGCCGACCTGCTTCGACAGCGTGAGCGTCGGGGTGAACTCGAGCAGATTGGGCACCAGCCCCTCGGGCAGCACGGCCGGGCCGGTGGTCAGGCCCGGCGCGTAGGCGAGCCGGAACACGCGGATCGGGCGGCTGTCGCGGCCGTCGGTCGGCTTGACGAAGTAGAGCGTGTCCTCGCCGGAGTCCGGGTCCGGCAGCAGATAGCAGTCGAAGTCCAGCCGTTTCGCGCGCTCCATCAGGAAACTCGCGTCGTCCTGGTTCTTCTGCACCACGACGTCGTGCACCGGCCCCTCCTGGGTGGCCACGATCCGCAGGTGGTTGCGCTGGGCGATCTGCTCGGCGATCCGCCAGTCCGGCAGGTTGCGGTAGATCTTGACCTCGTTCTCGGCGGGCTTGCGGTCCTTGAGCCGCAGCATCCCGTCCACGCCGCTCACGCCGACCGTCGGCGACGCGGAGTCGGCGAATTTGGGGCTGAGCGTGCTGATCGTCCCGGTGGCGACGGTCAGCACCTGCTCGGCGTACCCGAGCCGGACCGAAACCCGGCTGCCCAGCCGGAACCGCGGCGAGTCGCTGTGCTTGAACTTCAGGTGCACGTCGTCCCAGTTGTTCAGCGTCAGGTCGAAGCCGGACATCTCCTCGAGGTCGCGGTTCACCTTGATGTCGATGATGTCGTTCTTCGTGGACGGATCCAGCTCCAGGCCCTCGATCCGCACCTCGAACTCGGGCGCGTACCGGTCGGGCGAGGCGACCTCCGGTGCCGGGCTGCTCATCGCGCTCCCCTCACGCCAGCCGGGGCACGGTCAGCACCCGCCCCGGCCGCAGGTCGCGCGGATCGCCGATCCCGTTGGCGCGCGCCAGTTCCCGCCACGCGCCGGGCCGCCGGTACACCGCGGCGGAAATGCTGCTGAGCGTGTCGCCGCGGCGCACCACGTACGTCTTCTCCACCGTCGGCGACGACCGCGGCGAGTCCGCGACCTGCGCGGCGGCCGGGCGGAACTCCTTCAGCGAAAGGTCGAGCATCGCGCGCAGCGGCACCCCGTCCGGCCGGAACAGCTGGTAGCCGACCTCCAGCTTGTCCACGACCCCGGTGAAGACCGCCTCGTCCCACACGAACCGGACGACCGGCGGCGCGTGCTCCCGGCGGTCCGGGCGCAGCAGGTTCCGCACCGCGTCGACGTAGGCGGTCCGGACGTTCTCCAGCGTGTCGGAGGTGTCCACCAGGGCCTGCACGGCGAGCGTCTCGGTCTCGCCCCGGACGTACTGCAGCGGCGGCGTTTCCAGCCCGGGGATGGTGATCTCGGCGAAGGTGCTGGTCTTGCTCAGCTTGTAGTCGGTCGGGTTGAAGCGCAGCGGGATCCGCCGGGCCCGCTCGTCGGCGATCTCCGGCCGGACGATCTCCAGCCGGGCAAGCGCGGAGCCCTGCCCGGCGAACGGCACCGGCGCGGTCACGGGCGCTCCTCCCGGTCGCCGATCCGGCGTTCGGCCGCGGTGTGGCCCGCCCGCGCGCATTCCCGCTCGTACAGCCAGGACCACGCCTGGATGTGCTTGTTGAACAGGCGGGTGAACACGGCCCCGTCGTCGCCGTCCACCTGGAACCGGACCTCGAGGTTGTGGATGACCACGTTCGGCATGCCGTTCTCCTCCCCGTTTCTTGTGCCGCAGTGTCCGCAGTGTCCTTAAAGGACTTTCGTCAGTCCTTCGTGGGTGATTTCCAGTGCCTCCACGGCGATCGCGTTCTGCTCGGCGTGCAGGTCCGGCCCGGTCCACTTCGACGCGAGCCCGCCGTGGAACGCCCACGCCGCGGCCGGCACCCCGTCCGGGCCGAGCAGGATCGCCGCGCCGTCGCGGCGGGCGCCGAGCGAATCGGCCAGCCCGGCCTGGTACCACGCCCACAGCCCGGGATCGCGCACCACCCCGCGCTTCAGCGTGATCGGGTTCCACTTGTGCCGCACCGGAAGCTGGTGCGTGGTCTCGTTGCGCCCGCCCTCGGCGTAGCTCGTCACTTCCAGCTGCGCGCCGAGCCCGGTGACCTCCTGGAACGCGCCCGCCGCGACCAGCGGCAGCAGCAGCGCCTGCGCCGGCGGCAGATAGGCGTCTCCCGGGTCGAGGGTGACGACGAAGCTGTACTTGGGCAGCGGGTCCGGCGACGTCATGCCTCGATCACCTCCAGGCTGCGGTCCTGGCCGAGCACGAGGCGCAGCCGGATGAACTCCATCGGCACCGCGGGCGCGACCTCGATCTCGCAGACCACCTGCCCCGGGTCCCGCTCCGGCGGGTTGGTCACGTCGTCGCACACCACGCGGAACGCCTGCTCCGGCCGCGATCCGGCGAGCGCGCCCGCGCGGAACGCCGACAGCAGCACGGAGGTCAGCGCGCGCACCAGGGTCAGCCGCAGCTCCGGGGAGTCCACGTCGAACACCAGCGGGCTCGCCACCCGCCGGATGGCGCGGACGAGCAGGTGCAGCAGCCTGCGGTGTGCGACGTACCGCGTGCGCGGGTCCGCCGAGAGCGTGCGCCCGCCCCACACCTGCAGCCCCCGGCCCCGGGTGCAGCGGATCAGGTCGATGCCCGCGTCGAACAGCCGGAGCTGTTGCGGCTCGGGGAATTCGGCCGCGAGATCGACCGCGTCCAGCACCACCGCGTTGGCCGGGGTGTGGTGCGCTCCGCGTTCGACGTCGAGCCGGGCGATGACCCCGAGCACGTGCCCCGACGCCGGGACCGTGCGCGGAGTCAGCCCGTCCGGCACGCGCAGCGGCGGATGGTAGACCGCCGCCGTGCTGAGCAACGCGTTGTCGCCGGCCAGCGATTCCGTCCAGGCCACTACGTCGTCCACAGAGGACGCTCCGGGCGGGATGTCCAGTACTGCCAGGCGATCCAGCGAGGCCAGCGCGCTGCTCATCAGCTCCAGCACGGTGTCGGTGTGCGCAGGCCCATCGAGGTCGGTGCCGAGGTCCGGCAGCGCCACCAGCGCCGGTTCGGGCAGGTCCGCCTGTGCGGCCACCGCGGCGGAGTACTCGGCCCGGCCCGGCGGCGCGTCGGTCCCGCCGGTCAGGGTGAGGTCCCACGACCGCGAAATCGGGCCCGGCGGACCAGGTTCCGGCTCGCCGCCGTCCGGTACCAGCCGGATCAGCCGGGACGACGCGAGCCTTCCGGCCACTTCGGCGGGCGCGATGCCGGAGAACGTCTCGGCCGACTCCCCGGGCACCAGCACGCGGACGCCGACCGTCGGCAGCCCGGCGACCGTGCTGGCCTGGAACCGGATCGCGACGCGGGTCCCGTTCGCCCACGCCCCCGGGCTGGCGGCGACCACGCGGTAACGCCGATGCGCGAAACCGGCGAGGTCCCCGACTGTCCACAGTGCACTCGCGGGCTCTGCCGGGCCGGAGACCCGCAGCACCCACGCTGTCCGGCCGCCGTTCTCGAAGAAGCCACGCAGCGCGTACGGCGTCGCCGACGAACCGTCCGGCGGCCCGAACGCGCCCACGACGTCGTTCCAGCTCTCGACCCGCACGGGCGCGCCCACCGGCCCGCGGCGGAGCCGGCCGAGGAACGCCGCCACGTCGGTGCGCAGCGGTTCCTCGCCCGGGCCGCGCGGCGCGAACGTCAGTGATACGCCCGGAAGGGCTTCGGCAGGCATGTCAGGCGTCGATTTCCAGTTTCTCGACGGCCAGCACGAGCGTTTCCATGGCGATCTCGTTCTTCGCCGCGCTCAGCGTCGGGCCGGTGTACTTGGTCGGCCAGCCCCGGTCGAAGTTCCAGCGCATCGCCTCCTGGCGGTTCTCGTCCAGCAGCACGATCGAACCCGACGTGCGCCGCACCTTCCCGTTGAGCGCCTCCACCACCCAGTTCCAGAACCCGACGTGGCCGGTGATGCCGCGCTTGAGGGTGATGTTGGTGAACTTCTTCAGCCCGGGGACCTTCCGGACGGTGATGTCCTCGCTGCCGGTGCGGTACTCGATCGGCGGGATCTCCAGTTCCAGCCCGCTCGCCTCGGCGAAGGACCCGCTCACCGCCACCCCGTCGTCGCTGACGTTGGTCACGATGACCTGGAAGTTGTAGGACGCGTACGGATCGTCCCTGATCACGGGCGGCATGGCGATTCTCCTTGCGTACTGGGCTGTTTGCTGGGCCGGTTCAGGCGAGCTGGGTCTCGCGGGTCTTCTGCTGGATCCGGAAGATCACGAACTCGGCCGGGAACACCGGCGCGACGCCGATGACGCAGACGAGCCTGCCGTTGGCGAGGTCGTCCTCGGTCATCGTGGAACGGTCACAGGCGACGAAGAACGCTTCGGCGGCGGTGGTGCCGGCGAGCGCGCCGCTGCGCCAGACCGTGGTGAGGAAGTTCGTGACGGTCTGCCGGACCAGCGCCCACAGCGCTTCGTCGTTCGGCTCGAACACGACCCACTGGGTGCCCTCGTCGATCGACTCCTCCAAGAAGAGGAACAGCCGCCGGACGTTGATGTACTTCCACGAACTGTCCGAGGACAGCGTCCGCGCGCCCCACACCCGCTGCCCGAGCCCGGGGAAGAACCGCAGCGCGTTGATTCCCCTGGGGTTCAACAGGTCCTGCTGCCGTTTGGTGACGTCCTGGGCGAGGCCGTCGGTGAGTTTCACGCCCCGGATGACGACGTTGGCCGGCGCCTTGTGCACTCCACGCTCGGCGTCCACGCGGGCGTAGATGCCCGCCAGGTGGCCGGACGGCGGCACCTGGACGTCCTGGTTCGTCGAGGGATCGCGGGTGACCAGCCACGGGTAGTAGAGCGCGGCGTACTTGGTGTCGAACGGTTCGCGGAACGCCTGGATGCCCTCGATGTCGAGGCCGTCCTGCGGGTCGAGGATCGCGAACCGGTCCTTGAGCAGTTCGCAGTGCGTGACGAGCGCGGATTCGACTGTCCCCGACCACACGCCGGGCACCGCGCAGACCGCGATCTCGTCGATGTCCTCCAGCGCGACGATCCCGGTGCGCGCCCCGCTTCCGCCGTCCTCGCCGACGAAATCGGCCACGCTCAGCGACCCGTGCGCGTCGTCGCCGCCGGTCAGGCTCAGCCAGGAGCCGACAGCGGGCAACGGGAACTTCGCCGGGTCGAGCGACAATCCGGGCAGCGCCGTGGCGCTCACCAGCCGGGAGCGGCTCGCCAGCGTCGCCGCGACGCTCGACGGATGGTCGCCAGCGAGCCGCAGGTTGCCGAACGCCTCGGTCTCCGGAACCCCGCCCGCGCTGGCGAACCGGGTGTTCACCTGGGCCTCGACCAGGGTGATCCGGTCGGTCTCGAACAGCAGCGGCGTGTTCCCGTCGAAGGTCACGACGTCCGCCTCGATCGCGGTGACCCGCAAGACGCTCAGGTGCTCCCCGTCGTCGAACTGGACCACGGCGCCCGGGTACAGCCTGCTCGCCCCGCCGATGCGCAGCTTCGGCCCCGCTTCGGTGTTCGCCCGCCGCACGCGGCGCACCGCGAGCCCGGTCCGCCAGGCGGGGTGCGCGGTCCCGGCGGCGAAGGTCAGCGTGACCTTGCCGTCCGCGGGTTCGCCCGCGTCGGCCTTGAAGCGGCGCGGCCCGATCTGCACCCACAGTTCGCCGGCGGCGAGCCCGGTGACGGCCGCGACCTCGACCGTCGCGCTGTCCGCCGCGGCGTCCGCGACCAGCCGCGTCACGAACTGCACGCCCTCCTGCGGGTCCGCCAGCACCGGCAGTGCGGCTCCGGCGACGGGCTGGATCCGGACCTGGACGTCGCCGCCCCACGCGCCCGGGCTGATCGCCGAGAACTCGATCGTGCCTTCGGTGCCGCGCGGGCCCGCCTGGACGTAGTCGCCGCGGGAGGCCCGGACCTCGGCGGGCAGCGGCGGGTCGATCTCGATCCGCCGGGCGGCGACGTCGTAGCCGGTCACGGTCGCCGGCCCGATCGGCCGCTGGTCGTCGCCGCGGACGATCGAGAGCTGCTGGCCGACCCCGGAGAAGCCGATCAGGTGGCCGAGGCGCAGGCTCGTCGCGCCCTTCGCCGCGTCCGCGTCGACCGGGCTCGCCAGCCCCTGCCCCAGCACGCCGGAAGCGGGCTTCGCCTGTTTGCTCACCACTCGCTTGACGTAGAGGCGCTGTCCGCCGTTGTCGAAGAAACCCTTGACCGCCAAGGGGAACAGCCACCAGCGGCCGCCCTCGGACGGATTGTTCGCCCAGGCGTCCCGCACGGCGGCGGACGGCTCCGCCACGAAACCGCCGAAAAGGCGCTGGAACTCCAGGAAATTCGTGACCAGCTTGGGCTTTCCGGCGTACGGGCCGCGAGCGGTGACCCCGGCCATGCCCGCCGTGCTGGTGCTCACCCCCGCGATCGGCCGGGGCCCCGCGTCGATCTCCTCGACGTAGACCCCGGGGCTCAGATACTCGGGCATGGCTGGCTCCTCACTTCTTCCTCACTGCTCGCGGATCTCGATGACATGCCGGGTCCCGGCGTCCCGGGGCAGCCGCACGACCAGCGACCCGGTCCGGCCCGGCCGCTGGACGGCTTCCAGCCGGAAGGTCTCCTCGACGGCGTGCTCGCCGGCCTTCTCGCCTTCCCAGCGCAGGGCGAGCCGGAAAGCGCCCCGCGCGCCGGACAACGTGCGCTCGTGCCAGGAAACCGGGTCCCGGCTCGCCCGGCCGCGCGCTTCGACGAGCACGTTTTCCAGGGGTGCCCGGGTCCGCGCGTCGAGCACGACTCCGTGCACCGTCCGGACGCCCGGCGGATACGGGAACGTGACGGCGGGCAGCAGCCGCACCAGCCTCGGTTGGGCCGTGTCTTCTTCAGAACGCACGACGAACTCGATGCCAACTAGGTCTGCCGAAAACGGCTGGCCGTCCGCCGGATACAGCGGCTGGTACCCGGCGGCGACGAAGCGGGCCCGGTGGCGTCGCGGTTCGCCCGCGCCGCGCCTGCCCAGCCCGGGATAGGCCACGGCCGCGCTCGGCGTGCGCACGGCGGCAGTGTCCTGCGGCACCCAGGCACCCTCGTGCCAGCGGTCCAGCAGCACGGACACGCCCGCGGTGCGCACGTGCCGGTTGTAGTCGTCGAACGGCACGAACCAGGCCGGGCTCGACAGCACCGACCGGGCGAGGGGCAGGAAGCGGCTCATGTCGCCGGCACCCCGTCGATGACCCGGGTGAGCACCGGCCGGACCGCCAGTTCCGTGGCGACGTCCAGGTTCACCACCCGGATTTCGTAGTTCAGCGACAGCCGGTACGGCTTCTGGATCGCGTACCAGACCCAGGATTTCTGGTCCAGCGTCAGCGAAGTCAGCGTGACGTGCAGCGAATCCGCCGTCCCCGCCAGGCTTCCGGACAGCTCGGCCCCGTCCAGGATCGCGTCGTCGTAGAGCACCTGCAGCGCGCGGCCGATCATCCGCTGCTGGGTCGCCTGGTCGCCGCCCCACGGCGTGATCAGGTAGCGCAGCAGCAGCGCCATCGGCGGTTTGCGGGTGGTCGGCGGATCCGGCGGCAGCGACCGCACCGGCGGCCGGTTGCGCGAGGCCGGGTCTTCCGCGATCTCGTACAGGAAAACCGTGAGCTTCGGCGGCGACGTGCTCACCGGATCGGACAGGTCGTGCAGCACCGCGATCGGCGGCTGCTCGCCGCCGAGGGGAAGCAGCGCCCGCGTCAGCGACCCCACGATGGTGGTCGAAACGTCGGCGATGACGCCGAAGTCGCCCATCCGAATCCTCCCCCGGTTCCGTGCTGCCGGCCCGCTTCCGAGAGGATGCCGCCGCCCGCGTAGCCGTGCCGCGATCCGGCTGTCACGCGGGCGTCACCGGAGCGTTCCCGGCTCCCGCGACGACGGCGGCGGACACGGGACGGCAACGCCGGAGTGACAGGAGCACGGCATCCTTCTCGCTGTGGAGGCACCCTTCGAGCACTCCGGCACGCTGATCCTCCGCGTGTGGGCGGAAGGCGCGCCGGGCGCGTTCCGGGCGCGCATCCTCCGCACGACCGGCGCGCGACCGGCCCCGCCGCTCGCCGCGAGCACCGCCGACGAGGTGCACGCCGCCGTGCAGGCGTGGCTGGACACGCTGCTCGAACCGGACAGGTGACGCCGCTGAGACGGACCGGTGACGCCGGCGCTCATAGGATCTCCCGGCAGTCCGGCGGCGACCACACGATCATGGATTGCTCCGTAATATGGACTTGGGGATCCTCAGCAGGAGAAAACGGTCGCCAAGGCCCAAAACATCGTCCGGGGTGGGTGCGATGATCGCGGAAACGGCCCATGACATCACGCATGGCATCACATTGCGGCTGCTCAAAGGCTTCGCGTTGTCCGCGGGCCCGAGCCGCATCTCGATTTCGTCCAGCGCGCAACGGCTCGTCGCGTTCCTCGCGCTGCAGGACATGCCGCGCAGCCGCGCTTACGTGGCCGGAATGCTGTGGCCGGACACGACGGTCTCGCGCGCGAACGCCAATCTCCGCTCGTCGCTGTGGCGGGCGACGCGCACCGGGCACCAGGTGATCGACGCGTCCGCGCAGGAAGTGGCGATCGCCAAGCACATCCACGTCGACATCCACGGTGCGGTGCTGCGCGCGCACCGGCTCCTCGACTGCTCGCACCCGTGCGACGACATCCTCACGACGCAAACGCGCGCCGAGCTTTCCGCGGATCTGCTGCCGGAGTGGTCGGAGAGCGAGTGGGTGCTGATCGAACAGGAGCAGTACCACCAGCTCCGCCTGCACGCGCTGGAGGCGATGGCCGAACGGCTGACCGCGGCGGAACGGCACGGAGAGGCGGTCGCCGCCGGACTCGCCGCGGTGCGCGCGGAACCACTGCGGGAAAGCGCCCACCGGGTGCTCGTGAAAGCCCACCTGGCAGCCGGAAACCGCGGCGCGGCGCTGTGGCAGTACGAGCAATGCCGCCGGGTCCTGCACGACGAACTCGGCCTCGCCCCGTCCCCCACGCTCAGCGACCTCCTGCCGGAACACCGCGAACACGACGGACGGCCTACTTTCGCGGCGGGGTGACCGCGGCGCCGCCTGCGGTCCGTGAGGGGAACCTTCACCGACCCTGATTCCCTCAGGGTTCCCCTCACAGCCCCGAAAACGGCGCTTGAACCGCCACGGGCCGAGCCCCATCGGCCGGGCAGATACGCCTCGACCGCACCCGCAAGCCGCGTTAAGTCTCCGGCATTGGCCCTCGACCGTCCGTGAGGGGAACCCTCACCGACCCTGATTCCGTCAGGGTTCCCCTCACAGCTCGAAAACGGCCACAAAAATCGCGAGTCGCACGGCAGAATCCGCGGCCGCCGAATCCTTTCGTGCGTTTTTCCTCATTCCTCAGCACGCGGGGCGGGAATCACCGGCCGATTGCCGCGATAGCGGGCCACCACGACGCGGACTCCGTTGCGGAACGCGTCGGGCACCGCCGCGAGCACCGTGCTGCGCGGCAGCGGATGCGGCACGTCGAGCCCGGTCATCGGCCGGGCGAGGCCGATTCCGCGGACGGTCCACCGCAGCCGTCCGTCCTTGTCCCGGTCGGTGAATTCCAGCGACACCGGGCGCAGCGCCGCCACCCGGACGAGGCCGCTGTCCGGTCCGGTCGGGATCAGCACGTCGCCCGCGTCGAGGAGGAGGCAGGCGCGCGGGACCGGCGTCCGGCCGTCGAACGCGACGATCGCCTCGCGGCCTCGTTCGGGGGACCGGAGCAGCCGGACGCATTCGCCGTGGGTCAGCTCCAGGCCGTCCATGTCCGCTCCTTCCCCTGCCGGGTGCCCAGCCTCGACTATTCGCCGCGAAACCCGTTCGCGCCAGCCGGGTTCACCGGGTCGTGGAGCGTGCTCACCGGTGGCAGACCGCGCCCCGGATGGCCTGCGGTTCGCTGCGGTAGACGGCCTGGCTGTCGGTCGCCTGCACCTCGAAACAGTAGCGGCGCAAGGGATCGACCTGAACGGTCAGGGTGTGTTGGCGTTGTGCCAGCACCGCCTTGTTGGGCTCGCCCTCCGGCGCGACGATCACCGCGTAGTCCACCGCGCCGGAGCTGCTGCTCCAGGTGAGCGTGACCTGCGTGCCGCGGTCCGCGGGCTGGTCCAGCCGGACGTCGACGGCGGGCGCGGCGGCGGCCGGAGCGGGAGCGGGCGGCGGGGTGCGCGCGACCGTGGTGAGGTCGTCGGATCCGCTGGTGAGCACCATGACCAGCCCGACGCCCGCCACTGCCGCCGCGACCAGTCCCCCGGCGACGAAGTCCAGCCGGATCCGCCGTCCGGTCCCGCGCGGGGTTTCGCCCGGGGCTTCGCGCTGGGTTTCCCCCGGAGGCTCGCCGGTGGGCGGCGGTTCCGGGAAGTCGTCCGGGTCCGGCGGGGCTTCCGGCAGCGCGGCGACCACCGACGGCGGCAGCCGCACCGGCGGAGCCCCGCCGAAGTCGTCGAAAGCCGGTTCCGGCGCGGGTTCGGCGCTCCACGGCGCGGCACTGGGCGGCACGGCATCGGGCGGCGCGGCACTCGACGGCGCGACATTGGGCGGCCCGGCGCTCGACGGCCCGGCATCGGACGGCGCGGCACCCGGCGGCTCAACCACCGGCGCCGGCGGGGCGAGCCGGGCGATCATCTCCCCCAGCCGGTCCGCGACCCAGCCCGCGTCGGCCGGGCGGTTCGCCGGGTCCGGCGCGAGCAGCCTGCCGACCACTGTGGACAGTTCGACCGGCACGCCCGGTTCGTGGATGGCGGGCACCGGGGTGCGCAGCACCCGCAGGACGCGTTCCCCCGCCGGTTCGCCCAGCCGGCCCGGCAGCGGAGGGCGGCCGGTCAGCGCGAGGTGCAGCAGGGCGCCCAATCCGTAGAGATCGGTGCGTTCGTCCAAGGTTTCCGTGCGCAGCGTCTCCGGGGCCAGGAATTCCAGCGACTCCATCGGATCGCGCGGGAACGCCTGGCGCAGCGCGACGCCGAAGTCCGCGAGCACCGGTTCGCCGGACGCGCGGAACAGCACGTTCGACGGCTTCACCCCGCCGTGCACCACGCCCGCCGCGTGCGCGCCCGCCAGCGCCGCGGCGACCGCGTGGCCCAGCACCGCCGCGTCGGCCGGGCCGAGCCTGCCCACCCTGGACAGCAGCGCGGCCAGCGACTGCGGGCACAGCTCCATCCGCAGCGCGTGCCGTCCGTCGGGCAGCTGGTCGACCGCGTGCACCGGCAGCGCCGAGGCGACCTCGCGCAGCCTGCCGCGTTCTTTCTCCACTGTGGACAGTGTGGCGCGGTCGAACCGGGCCGGGAAGACCTTCAGCGCCACCGGAACCCCGCCGGCGGACCCGGAGTACACGGCGGCGGCCGGCCCGCTGCCCAGCGGAGTCCAGCCGCCGCCCGCCGTCTCGCCTCGCACCGCCGACCTCCGTGTCCGCTAGCTGCCGACCCGGTTCCGCCGTCGCGGCCGGGTCTTCATGGTAGGAGAAATCCCAGCCGTGCGCGGCCGCTCCGGCAGGTTGCTGCCGCCCGCTCCGAGAGGAAGATCCGCGATGCCCACCATCGGCCTCGTCCGGGTGACCGTGGCGGCCCCGGCCCGCCGCGTCGACCTGACCCTGCCGGAGCGGTCCCCGATCGCCGAGCTGATGCCCGGCCTGCTGCAGCACGCCGGCGAGCACCTGGCCGACCAAGGCGTGCCGGACGGCGGATGGGTGCTGCGCCGTTCGGACGGCACCGCCCTCGACGGCTCCGGCACGCTGTCCTCGCACCGCGTCCTCGACGGCGAGGTGCTCAACCTCGTGCCCGCCCGCACCGAATGGCCGGAACTGGAATATGACGACCTGGTCGCCGCGATCGCCGCCGGTGCCGAACGCGCCAGCAGCGCCTGGGAACCCGCGCACACCCGGCGGGCCGGGCTCACTGCGGGCGCGATCGCCGCACTGCTCGCGCTGGTCGCGCTCCTCACCGCCGGACCGCCGTGGCCCGGCCCAGCGGCCTGGGCACTCGGCGGCGCGGCATTGCTACTCGTGGCAGGGGTAGCACTGGCGCGCGCGGCCGGTGACGCCGGGGCAGGCGCAGTGCTCGGCGCGGCCGCCTTGCCATTCGCCTTCGCTGGCGGCGGACTGCTGTTCGCCGGCGACCGTCCGCTGACCGGTCTCGGCGCGCCGCACCTGATCGCGGCCGGCGCGGCCCTGCTGCTCGCCGCGGTTCTCGGCCTGCTCGGCGTCGTCGAGCGACCGGCGCTGTTCGTCGCCGGCGCGACGGCCGGTCTCCTCGGAATGCTCAGCGGCTGGCTGGCGACGACCGGAACGATCGGCACCACCGGAGCCGCGGCGATCGTCGCGGGCGCCGGGCTCGCGTTCTCCCCGTTGCTCGCCCCGCTGTCGATCCGCGCCGCGCGGATGCCGATCCCAGTCCTCCCGCGCGGAACCGCCGACCTCCTGCGCGACGAACCGCAGCCGCCGCGCCCCGCCGTGTACGCGACCGTCGTGCGCGCCGACGGCCTGCTCACCGGCATGGTCTGCGGAGTCGTCCTCGCCGTCGTCCCAGCGATCTTCGTCCTGGTACGCGACGGACAGACCTCGGCCTTAATAGTCACCGGCCTGCTCACCGCCGGTTTCACCTTGCGCGCCCGGCTCCACCCGGTCCTGGCCCAGCGACTCGCGCTCCTGCTGGCCGCCGGTTTCGGCGCCGGTTCGCTCGCCTTAGGCCCGCTGCTAGCCGCCGGCCCATTGCGCGCCGCCGCACCCGTCCTTTTAGGACTCTGCGCCGCGACAGTCCTCATCGGACTTCGCCGGAGCACCAAGGACTCCAGCCCACGCTGGGGCCGCTACGCCGAACTGCTTGAAGCCGTCGTGGTGCTGGCGGTCGTCCCGACAGTGTGCGCGGTGCTCGGCCTCTACGGCTACCTGCGCGGGCTGGGCGGCTGAGATGGCCACCGCACGCGATCGGCTGCAAGCCCACCAATTCCTGCTGCAGCGCACGGTTTCGGCGCTGGTGACCCGGGAGACCGATCCGGAACAGCCGCCGTTCCGGCTGCCGTCGGCGTCGGCGATCGCCGGAATCGTGCTGGCAGTGCTCGCCCTCGGCGCGACCGGGGTGTACGGGCTGCTCTCCCCCGGCGGCGACCGCAGCTGGCAGGACGGGAAATCCGTAATCGTGGAAAAGGAAACCGGCACCCGGTACGTCTACCTCAACGGCAAACTCGATCCCGTCGCGAACTACTCTTCAGCGCTGCTGGCCCTCGGCTCGCCCGCGCAGACCACGTCGGTGTCCGCGAAATCGCTGGCCGGCGTCCCGCGCGGACCGCGGATCGGCATCCAGGACGCCCCCGACGCACTGCCCACCGCGGACCGGGTGCTAGGCCAAGGCTGGACCCTCTGCTCCCAGCCCGGCACCGACCTCTCCGGCGCGACCGCGTACCGCTCGGCCCTGTTCGTCGGCCACGAACCGCCCGGCACCCCGCTCGGCCCTCGCGGACTGCTGGTGCGAACCCCGGAAAGCGGCGACGAATACCTCCTCTCCGGCGGCTACCGGCACCGGATCGCCGCCGAAGACGCCGTCGCCGTCGGCCTGGCCCTGGGCTCGGCCCCGGTCACCCGCGTCGGCGCGGCTGTCGTCGACGTCCTGCCCGAAGGCACCGCCGTCGCCCCGATCCCCTTGCCGGACAAGGGCAAACCCTCGCAAGCGGTGCCCGGACGCGCGGACCTGCTAGCCGGGCAACTGCTGGCCATGGACAACCAGCACTACCTCGCCGAACCCGGCCAGCTGCGGCCCATCACCCCGCTGGAGTACGAAATCCAGCGCGCCTACCGCCCGACGACCGCCGCGTACGGCGGAGCCGAACCGTTCCCGGTGCGGCTGAGCCCGATCGAACTGAGCGGCGCGAAAGTCGCCGACCGCCCCGCCCCGACCGCCCGCGACCTGCCGCACGCCCGTCCCGACTTCGCCCCCGCCGCTTCCGGCCGGGTCTGCCTGTCGTTCGCCCCCGCTTCGTTCGTGCCCTCGGTCAGCGTGGACAACGTCCTGCCCCCGCCCGCGACCACCACCGCGGCCCGCACCGAGGGCGGCGTCGCGCTCGCCGACCAGGTCGTAGTTCCCCCCGGCACGGCGGCGGTCGTGGAGGCGATGGCAAGCGACCGCGCCCCCGCCGGAACCTACGCGGTGGTGACCGACCTGGGGCGGGCGTACCCACTGGGGCGGCCGGATGTGCTGGAAACCCTCGGCTACGCCGGAATCCGCCCGGTGCGCGTCCCGGCTGCGCTGGTGGCGAGGGTGCCGCAGGGGCCGGGGCTGGACCGGGACGCGGCTTTGAAGCAGTGGTGAGTGCGGCGGGGCTTGAGGGGTCGTGAGTGGCTATGCCGGTTCTAACCGGCATAGCCACTCACGACCCCCAGCCCGACAGCCGCACAGTCGCCCGCCGTGTACGAGCGATGCACACCGGCGGCCCGCCCTGCGCCGAAAAACGGCGCTGCCGCTGTCCGGCAACACCGCCGCCGTCCGGAGGCACCGCCGCCGCCCAGCAGCACCGCCACTGTCCGGGCGGCAACGCCGCCGTCCGGAGGCACCGCCGCTGTCCGGGCGGCACGGCCGGTGTTCGGCCACACCACCGCTGTCCCGCAGCACCACCGCCGTTCGGCGGCCCACCCAGGCCCCGTCAGCGAGCCAACACGCCCGGCAGTGCGAAACGGTCCCGCACCACGCCGGAGCAGAACGGCCTTCCGAGGGGGTCGTGAGTGTTAATCCCGGTTAGAACCGGGATTAACACTCACGACCCCAGCCCGCCCACGATCGGCCCCGCGCCCGAAAAGGCGGCACCGCCGCATCGGCGGTGCCGCCTCACTCCCGGTCAGCGGGCCGATCGCCCCGGCGCGGTCTGGCCCGCCGCGCTCGGTTCGGTCACCTGCCACAGGTCGTCGTCCAGGACCTCGACAGTCATGCGGTCGTCCGCCCGTTCCCGGCGGGACGCGCGGGCCAGCGGGGCGAACGCCGACGGGTCGGTCCGGCCGGATTTGCCGCGCAGGGACGCGGGCAGCCCGGGCGGGTTCGTCCGGCGCGGGCCGCGGCCGGACGGCGGGCGTTGCGCCGCACCGGAACCCGGTGTCCCGCCGCCACCGCCGGACAGGCCGCCGAGGCCGGACATCGGGGCCATCGGCATGCCGCCGCCACCGCTGCCGCCGGACGGCTGCGCAGGTCCGGCTTCCGGGAGCTTCGGTGCCTGGCCGCTGGGGAGCGTCGCGGCCTGCTGCGTCAGCGGGAACGCGGGCTGCGGCGGCTTCGGGCCGCCACCGCCCAGTTTCACCCCGGGTACGGCACCGCCGAAGCCACCGCCGAGGCCGCCGAGTCCGCCCAAGCCGCCCATCGGCAGCGGCAGTCCGCCGGGCAAGGACGGCGGCGGAGCCGACAACGGCGGCAGCGGCGGGAGGGCCGGCGGCGCGACCGGCGCGGAAGCACCGCCGAGTCCGGACAGCGACGGGTCCTGTCCCGGGGACGGGATCTGGGGTGAGCCGGGCTGCTGCGGCTGATCACCGGGCAGGCCGCCGGATTGGTCACCGGACTGACCGGGCTGGTCACCGCCTTCCGCACCGCCCGGCTGCGCCCCGCCGCCCTGCCCGGCGCCGGCGGACGAACCGCTCGCCCCTTGCTGTCCGCCCGCGCCCGCACCCGCACCGCCGGGCGAACCCGCACCGCCGCCAGGACTGCCAGCACCGCCGGAACCGCCCCCGCCGGAGCCGAGCGGGCCGCTCCAGTCGTTGCCCTTGGTGGCGGTGACGGCCTTGGCGGCGCGGTCGAACGTCCCGGCGAGGTCTTCCAGCTTCGCCGCTCCTTGCTCGGCCAGCCGCTGCATCTCCTCCGGCGAGACCAGCAGTCCCAGCAGCCGGTTGGTCACGTCGTCGAACCACTTGCCTGCCTCGGCGATCTTCGCGGACAGGGTTCCCAGCTCAGAGACCGCCTGATCGATGCCAGCGGTCCAGGAATCGATGTCCGCGACGCTCTTCCCGCCGCGCCGCTGCAGCCCGGTGCCCGCCGCGTCGGTCCAGTCCGGCTCCAACGCCTTGAGCTGCTGCTGCAGCGACCTCGACGCCCCGGTCAGCTGGTTCTTCGCTTGCCGCCACATCTCGGCCGCCTGGTCGGCGACCGCCTGGAGCGGCTTGGTGCCGTTCATGATCTGGATCTGCGCCGCGATCTGCATCCCGCGATACCCGCTCATCGGGTCACCCCCGGTGCTCCCGGCAGGAAGGGCCCGAGCACTCCCGGCCCGATCGGCACCCCCGGCTTCAACGGGGACAGGTTGTTCGAGAGTGCCTCCTTTCCCGCTTGGTCCGCCTTCAGGTACTCCTCCGCCGCTACGCGAGCGGTCGAAGCGTAGTGCCCGAACCCTGTCTTCACCTGCTCCAGAAACTTCTGCAGTTGCTCCGCGGACTGCCGCTCCGCCTGTGCGAACGCCGTGCCCTCGGGCATCCCGCCGCTCGTCGCGGCCGCGCCCCCGCCGCCGAGGCCCCCTGCCGGGGGCTGCGGGCGGAACTTCATCATCGCGTCGGGGACCCCGCTCAGTTCTGCTGCCATTTTTCGCCTCCTTGCGCCGATCCGGTCACTTTCGCCTCACTCGCGCGGCGGCAGCCAAGCCAGCTGGAGCAGCCGGGCGCCCTCGCGACGGGTGATCAGCCTGCCGCGCCCCGGCGGCAGGGACTCGGGTTTCAGCCCGCCGAGCAGCGGGCCCTCCTCGCGGTCGCCGGACAGCATCAGCCCGGGCGAGCCGACGTCGCGCACCCGCGCGAGGAACTGTTCGAACAGCGCGCGCCCGGCGCCGCCGGTGCGACGGGTCAGCACCACGTGCAGCCCGATGTCGCGGCCCTGCGCGAGGTAGTCCATCAACGGCAGGAACGGGTTCTCCATCACCGACGCGACGAGGTCGTAGTCGTCCACGAGCACGAACAGTTCGGGGCCCTGCCACCAGCTCCGGGCGCGCAACTGCTCCGGCGTCACGTCCTGGCCGGGCAGCCGTTCGGCCATCGCGCGCGCCGCGTCGTTCATCAGCCGGGCGGTGGTGGCCAGGTCGGTGCCGTAGCCGAGGAGGTAGTCCCCCTCGACCTCGCCGAGCAGGCCGCGCCGATGGTCCACCAGCAGGATCCGGGCCTGGTCCGGCGAGTACGACGTGGTGATCCGCCGTGCGAGCGTGCGCAGGAAAGCGGTCTTGCCGGAATCCGCGTCGCCGAGCAGCAGCAGGTGCGCATCGGCGGCGAAATCGAGCCGGACCGGGGCCAGGTCTTGTTCCGCGATGCCGACGGCGAGCTGGTGCTTGGCCGGATCGTCGCGGGGCGGCAGCGCTTCGTAGGCCAGTTTCGCCGGCAGCAGCCGGACGTTCGGCGCCGGTTCCCCTTGCCACGCCCCGGCGGCCGCACTGACCAAATCGGACACTCCGGCCGCGAGATCGTCGGCGGTGTCCCGGCCGTCGAGCCGGGGCAGTGCCATCAGCAGCTGGTGCCCGGTGCTCGCGATGCCGCGGCCGGGCGAGTTCTCCGGCACGTTCAGCGCGCTCATCCGGTCCACCGTCGTGTCGACCGGATCGCCGAGCCGCAGCTCGATCCGGCTGCCGAACAGGTCCCGCACGTTCGGCCGCAGATCGAACGACCGCGAGCACGACACCACCAGGTGCACCCCGTAGGCGAGGCCGCGCGCGGCGATCGCGGCGATCAGGTCCTCCAGGTCCTCGAAATCCTTGCGCAGCGTGGGCCAGCCGTCCACCACCAGGAAGACGTCGCCGTAGCGGTCGTCTTCCGGACGGCGTTCCCGATAGACCGCCATCCCGTCGATCTCGTCCTCGGCGAACCGGCGTTCCCGCTCGGAGAGCACAGTGGACACTTCGGCGACCGTGCGCCGGACCGCGCCCGCGTTCTGCCGTCCCGCGACCCCGCCGACGTGCGGCAGCCCGCGCAGCGAAGCCAGCGAACCGCCGCCGAAGTCCAGGCAGTAGAACTGCACCTCGCGGGGCGTGTGCGTGAGAGCGAGCGACGCGATGATCGACCGCAGCGCGGTGCTCTTGCCCGACCGTGGCGCGCCGGTGACGACCACGTGCCCGGCGGCCGCGGACAAGTCGAGCACCAGCGGGTCCCGGCGCTGGTCCAGCGGCCGGTCGACAACCCCGGCGACGGCCTTGAGCGAACCGCGGAGACCGGGGTCGCCCGCCTGCAGGCCGCGTTTTCCGTCCACTGTGGCCGGTCCGAGCAGACTGTCCATTGTGGGCGGTTCGGCCAGCGGCGGCAGCCAGATCTGGTGGGCGGGCGAGCCGCGGCCGGCGAACCGGTCGACCAGGATGTCCATCAGGCTCTCGCCGATCGCCTCGTCCGGGTCCTCGCCCGGTTGTTCGGCTTCGGCCTCCTCGGCGGGCGGAGCGACGTACGCTGTCGAGTAGACCTGCATCCCGGGCAGTTGCACCGGTCCGGAACCGACCGGGGCTGCCCCGGCGGCGTGGACGCCGGACACGTAGGCCGAGCGGAACCGGACCATCGGTTCGTCGCCGAACTTCAGGAACCCGTGCCCGGGCGCGCGGGGCAGCGTGAACGCGTCGGTCACGCCCAGCACGACCCGGCTGTCGATCTCGGAGAACGTCCGCAGCCCGATCCGGTACGACAGATGGGTGTCGAGCCCGCGCAGCCTGCCCTCCTCCAGCCGCTGCGAGGCGAGCAGCAGGTGCACGCCGAGCGAGCGGCCGACCCGTCCGATTTGGACGAACATGTCGATGAAATCCGGGCGGGCGGACAGCAATTCGCTGAACTCGTCGCAGACCACCAGCAGCGTCGGCACCTCGGGCAGCGGCGCGCCGGAGGTGCGGGCCTTCTCGTAGTCCCGCAGCGACGAGAAGTTCCCGGCCGCGCGCAGCAGTTCCTGGCGCCGGATCAGCTCGCCGTTGATCGCCTCGGTCATCCGGTCGACCAGCGGCAGCTCCTCGGCGAGGTTCGTGATCACCGCGCTGGTGTGCGGCAGCTTGTCCAGCCGGGTGAAGGTCGCGCCGCCCTTGAAGTCGATCAGCGCGAAGTTCAGCGTGTTCGGCGGATGCGTGATCGCCAGCGCGAGCACCAGCGTGCGCAGCAGTTCGCTCTTGCCCGACCCGGTCGCCCCGATCAGCAGCCCGTGCGGGCCCATCCCGTCCTGCGCGGACTCCTTGAGGTCCAGTTCGATCGGCGTGCCGTCCGGCCGGATGCCGAACCGCACGCGCAGCCGGTCGCGGCTCGGCCTCGGCAGCCACGTGTCGGCGGGGTCGAACGCGAACGGATCGCCCAGTTCCAGCAGGCTTTCCAGGCCCAGTTCGGCGCTCAGCGGCTGTTCGCCGCGCGCGGCCGCGGTGAGCCGCAGCGGGGCCAGCTGCCGCGCCAGCGCCTCCGCCGCCGGGACCGGCAGCTGATCCGCCTGTCCCAGCACGGTTTCCGCTTCCCCGGTGTCGTTCGTCAGCGTGCCGTCCGCCGCGACGTCGAGCACCAGCACGGTCGGCTCCGGCGTGTTCGGCGGCTCGGTGGTCAAGTCGAGCAGGGTGACGCCCTCGACGCCGCCTGCGGTCATCAGGTGGTCCGAGCCGGCGAACGAACCGCCGTCCAGCACGACCACCAGATGCGGCCCGGACACCCGGGCCGAGGACTGCGGGTCGAACCGGGGCCGGTCGGCGAGCACGTCGTCCAGCATCGCTTCGAGCGTGGTGATCGAGTTCGCGACCAGCCGGAGCGGGCCGAGCGCGTCGGTGCGCTCCGGGTGCAGCGCGTGCGGCAGCCACTTCACCCATTCCCAGCCGGGAGCCTCGTCCGGTCCGGCGCAGATCGCGACGCGCAGGTCGTCCGGTGACTGCAGCGCGGCGAGCTGGGCGAGCATCGCCCGCACCAGCGCGGCCGCCCGCCGCTGGTCGCCGTCGAAGTGGATCCGGGCGAACCCGTCGACAGCGAGCGCGAGCGGCAGCCCGCCGATCGCCGAGTACGTCGTGATGAACCGGCGCAACGCCAGCGCGGACAACGGTTCCAGCTGTTCCAGCGGCTTCGTGTCCGGCGCGATCAGCGCGGTCGCCAGGCTCTGCTCGCCGAGGCCGATCCGGACCGCGCCGAAGTCGGGGTCGGTCCGGCGGCGTTCCCACAGCCGGTGGCTCGCCGCCACCGACCACAGCGCGTCCGGTTCAGGATGCAAGTACCACAATGCTTCTCGCTGCCGGCGGGCCGTGCGCGCGACGCGCATCCGATGCTGCGCGAGCCCCCGCAGGTACAGCCGGCGCGCGTGCCCCATCTCGCGTTTCGACGCGCCGCCGCCGTTCAGGAACGACAGCACCAGCATGCCGACGATCGCGACGCCGAACAGCCCGAGCACCACGTACCGGATCGTGCCGCTGGACCCGGTGCCGCTGAACATCAGCACCATCGCGGCCATCATCGCCACCATCGGCAGCACCATCAGCACCTGCGCCCAGCCGCGGCCGGGCGCGGCGGGCAGCTCCGGCGGCGCGTCCAGCACCAGCTCGCCCGACGGCATCTCCGGCGCCGGGCGGCGGATCGGCCTGCGCACCACGACTGTCGCCACGACGGTCTCCTCTCTCTCTCCTGCCGCGATCATCACGCCCCGGCGGCGCGCCAGGGCGTCCGTGGCAGGAAGAGGCCTCGCCGGCCCGGCGGCGGCGGGCGCGGATCTAGCGTCGGTTCGCGGGCGCGACGCGCCCGGGCATCCACCAACGGAAACGAGGAAAGGAGCGAGCCCATGCCGAACGGCGATCAGCTGCACGGCGTGACCGAGAGCCTGCAGCGCGGTGCGCAGATGGCGGGCACCGTGTCCACGAACATCCAGTCCCACCAGGCTCAGTTGCGGCCGACCGTGGAGGCGCTGAAGGGCCAGTGGGAGGGCACCGCGCGGCCCGCGTTCGACGCCGCGCACGCGAACTGGGAACAGGGCATCACCCGGCTCGTCGCGGCGCTCAACCACCTCGGCGAGAACACCAAGTACTCCTCGCACACCTACGACATGGCCGACCAGGCCAGCGCGTCCGGCCTGCACGCGGCGGGCGGGATGTCGCCCTTCGGCGGCGCGCTGAACACGGCAGGAGGATGACATGCTGATCAAGGGCAACTTCGGGCAGCTGGACCACCTTTCGTCGCAGATCATGGCGACGGTCGGCAAGGTGCAGCAGGAGATGGACACCTGGCGCACCGCGTCCGGGGCCACCGCGAACGACTGGCTGGACCAGGCAGGCGGCCAGTTCAGCGAGGTGAACCAGGCCTGGCAGCAGGTTTCCACCGCACAGCAGGACATGCTGCAGGCACTGCGCGGCGGCGTGGTCAAGGCGAACGGCGAGCTGCAGCAGGCGCTCGCCTCGGCCAAGGCCCGGGTCGGCAGCGTCACCATCTAGGACGTCATGAGCGGCTATGCCGGTTCCAACCCAATGCCGCGTAGCTTAAGCCGGCGCTGACGGTGCCGGAGCGGGTTTGCGGTCCGTGAGGGGAACCCTGAGGGAATCAGATTCCCTCAGGGTTCCCCTCACGGACGTGAAGATACGGTCAGACAGGAATCAATCGGGCGTTTCGGTGCGGTTGTCGTCCATTGTGGACGAAAGCGCGCCGAGGCGACGCGGCTTAGGTTCCCGGCTATGCCGGTTCTGACCGGCATAGCCGCTCACGACCCCCTACCCGCGGACCAGCCGGAGCACGCCGCTTCCCGGACGCGCCGCCGCCAGCACGAACTTCACGTCGTTGATCGAGGCGAACTCGCCCGCGGTGGGCCCGGACGAGATCTGCCCGCTGATCCCCGCGGACACCCCCAGCACGATCCCCTCCGGGCCGACGCTGGCCACCACCGCCGCCCCGGGACCGTTGCTCGTGGCGAAACTCAGCTCGCTGCCCGCATGCACGAGCACCTCGCACGAACGGCGGCGGCACGCGGAGACGTTCTTGCCGTCCGCCGCGGTCATCGGCTGCGAGTCCAGCGCTGGTCCGGCTGGCGTGGCCGGGCTGCTCGACGTGGTCGGAGCGGCCGAGGTCGAAGCCGGGGTCGAGGTCGGTGCGGGCAGCGTGACCGGCCGCTGGTCCGGCGGTTCCGCCGAACAGCCGCCGAGCGCCAGCACCAGCGCCGCTCCGGCGATCGGACGTTTCATGGTTTCCTCCACGACGGCTCGGCCCGCTCGACCGCGGGCGGCGGGAACAGGAACATCTCCTCGGGCGGCTCCTCGCGCACGAGAGCACGGGGTTTCGCGGCCGATCGCCCGGCCCGCCACCGCCGCCGGCGTCCGCGCACGGCGACGGCCGCGCCGAGCACCGCCAGCAGAATCGCCAGAACCAGCGCTCCGGCAACGAGTTTCGCCGACGCACCGGTCCGCGCCCACCACGCGTGCTCCTGCTGCGCGGCGACGTCGACGGCTTGCGGCGGCACCGCCGGAAGCGCTTGGGGCGTACCGGAAAGCCCTTCGGTGACCGCCCGGTACGGATCGACGACCCCCGCGCCGTAGGCCGGGCTGCCCGCACCGCCGCGCGCGACGTCGGCGGTGGCGATCAGCCGTTGCGCCACCTGCTGCGCGGTCAGCGACGGCCAGGCCGCCCGCACCAGCGCGGCGGTCCCCGCGACGAACGGCGCGGCGAAACTGGTGCCCTCCCAGTAATCGTGGCCGCCGACACGGGTCGCGCCGACGACGCCTTTGCCCGGGGCCATGAGGTCGACGTAGGGGCCGATCTGGGAACTGTCGTCCCGCGCCCCGGCGATGTCGATCGAGCCGACGCCCAGCACCCCGGGATAGCTCGCCGGGAACGAGGCGGAACCGGCCGCGGATTCCTGCCGGTTCCCCGCCGCCGCGACGATCAGCGCGTCCTTCGACTGGGCGTAGGCGACCGCGTCCCGGATCGGCGGCAGGTCGCCGTAGCCCGACAGCGACAGGTTGATCACCTTCGCGCCCTGGTCGGCGGCGTAGCGGAGGCCCGCGCCGACCGCCTCCGGGGCGATCGGCTGCGGTTCGCCGCTGTCGTTGAGCGAACGGTCGGTGACCCGCACCGGCAGGATCCGCGCGCCGGGCGCGATCCCCGAGAACCCGATGCCGGACGCGGGATCGGCGGCGATGATCGAGGCGACCGCGGTGCCGTGCGACGCGCAGTCGAAGTCGCCGGGCAGCTCGCCCGCGAAGAAGAAGTCCCGGCCGGGCAGCACTTTGCCCGGTGCGCTCAGCTGCGGATGATCGGCGTCGACCCCGGAGTCGACGACCGCGACGAGCACGCCCGCGCCGGTGGTCGACGGCCACACCCGCTTCGGGCCGAGCAGCTGCTGCGCCCACGGTTCCTGGACGACCGGCGAATGCGCGGGATCAGCGTGCGCGCACACCCCGGCGGGCGGCGCCGCCTCCGCGAGCGGCGCCGCCGAGACCAGCAGGACTGGCACGAGCAGGGCGAGGAATCGGTTCATGGTGCGGCCATGGTCCCCGCGCGGCGGGCCCGGCGGAGGCGGGTGGCCGGAAGCGGTCACCGCGATCCGTTCCGGCGCGGACTCGGCGACTCTGGGCGGAAAAGGGAGGACATCATGGACGATCACGCGTACTGGCAAGGAATCGCCGACGGCCTGCGCGCGCTGCGCGACGGCCTGCCCGACATCCGCGGGGAGGCCGGTTCGCCGGACGGGCTGGTCCACGCCACCGTCGGCGGCCGCGGCGAACTGCTCGCCCTCGACCTGGACCCGAGGATCTACCGGCTCGGCGACTCGCACGCGGTCGCGCACACGATCACCGAGGCCGTCCGGGCCGCCGGGGTCGCGGCGGCGGGACGGGTCGGGGAGCTGACCACGCGGCTGCTGCCCGGAGACCCGTCATGACCGCGGCGGGCGTGCACCTCGACACCGATGCCCTGCAACAGCACCTCCGCCAGCTCAGCCAAACCGGGCAGCAAGTCGCGGCCGCCTGTCAAAACAGCGCGCAAACCATCGCCAGCGGCGAAGCTGCCATCGGCACCGGCCCCCTCGCCGACGCCTTCCGCCGGCCTTACACCGCGGCCAGCCAAGCCGTCCGGACCGCCGCCGAGCGGATCCCCGCGCTCTACCGGCAGCTCGCCGAGGTCGGCGCGAGCTGTGCGGCGGACTACGCCCGGCGGGACGCGGACGCGGCGGGCGCGATGTCCGCCGTGCGACGGTAAGGAGCCACGATGCCGATCGCCGAACCCTCCGCCGAATTCGGCTTCTGGCCGCGCGTCAAGGCATTGTCCGGGTGGCCGCAGACCGACGAGGACGCGGTCGCGAAGCTGGCCGACGGCTGGACGAAAGCCGCCGAAGGATTCACCGCGGCGGGCAGCAAGGACACCAGCGGCATCAGCCAGGCGTGGGGCGATCCGGCGGGCACCGCGTTCGCCGGCAAGACCGCGCAGACCGGCAAGGCGGCGGCCGAGGCCGGGCAGTCGATGCGGAAGATGGCGGCCGCGGTCACCGGCTTCGCCGACGAGGTCAAGACGACCAAGACGAACATCGCCAACGCGGTGACGCCGAACATCAGCGTCTACTCGTCGTACCTGCATCTCCCGCGCGGTGCCGGGCAGGCCGCGGCGGAGAACCTCGTCAAGCAAGTCGCCGCCGAGGTGAAAAAGCTGCTGGACCAAGCCGTTTCCCGGATCTCGGGGGTCGCGAGCGGCCAGCAGGCCGCACCTCCTCCGCCCGCCGCCGCGCCGGAGAAGGGCCTGGACTACCAGAAGGTCGGCGACTACGCCTCGATCCTGGCCGGCATCGGCGGCGCCCTGTCGCTCACCCCGGCCGCACCGGTCGCCGTGCCGATCACGGTCGCGGCGAGCCTGGTGGCGTTCCTCGCGCACGGCAAGGCAATGCTCGACAAGAGCCAGGACCCGAACCAGTCCGTGACGGCCTGGGACTGGGTCGCGCTCGCCGGAGACGCGGCCGGCGGCTACGGCGCGCTCAAGGTGCTCGGCGCCGGTGCCAGGGGAGCCTTCGAGGCGGCGGCCGCGCCAAACGTGCTCGGCGGGCCGGGCGCGGCGGACGTGTTCCAGTCCGGGGTGAACGCGGCCACCCGCGAAGGCTCGATGCCGGCCCAGGCCTGGCAGTACACCGGGCAGCAGGTGGCGGACAAGCTCGGCAAGAGCGCGGAGTTCGGCCAAGGCGTCGCGACGGCGGGGCACCAGGCGGCCAGCGCGCTGCCGCAGGCTCCGGCGATCGCCGAGCAGTTCGGCGGGAAGCCGTCCGAGGAGGAGAAGAACGTCAGCTCCTCGCTTAATACCGCGGCGAGCATCTATCACGTGGTGCGATAGCGGGCACCGGGTCGAGGACGCGTCTTCGACCCGGTGCCTTCCGGACAGATGTCACTGCCGCGCGCGCCGCTCCACCTCCGCCAGCACCGGATCGAACGCCAGATCCACATCCGCGAACCCGGTACCCGGCGGCAAAAACGGCTGAGCCACCCCGAACGCGCGACGGTCAGCGTCCTCCGTCGCCGCCTGCACCGTGCGCAGGACACGCGCGGCCAAAGACGCCGCATCCCGATCACGAAGCGCACGCGGGTCAAGCCACAATTCCCGGAGATCATGGTCATAGCCCACGATCGCAGCGACAAAACGGTCCTCCGACTCAGCGGAGCCCTGGATTTCGGCGAAGGCCCGATAGGCCGCGCGGATGGAGTCAGGTTCGGCAGTCATGCCGTCCAGTCTCCGCAGGCTGACCGGCGACCGGAGGCCGCTGGCACCAACCGGTCACGCCGGAACCGGGAGCAGGCTGCGCACCTCGAACGAAGCCCGCAGCCGAACCCGCCACGGCTCCCCCGCTAGCCCCTTCCGCAGCGCCCGCACCGCGGTCCAGGCTTGTTCGACCGCGCGGTCGTCCGTATCCGCCCCGGACCACAGCGCCGTATCGACCTGCCGCGCCAGCCATTCCAGCCCTTCCGCCGCCGATCTGTCCGCTGTGGACGGAAGGAGCCCGGTCATCTCGCGCACGGTCGCACCGGGCGGGACCGCGATCCCCCGTGCCCGCAGCAAATCTCGCGCCTCCCGCCACGCCGCGACGACACCGTCCGCGCCCGTGCGGCGACGCCGCCGGGCCGTGCGGAGCGTCCGCAACAGCGGGATCGCGGCGACCAGCAGCATCGACAGTCCGACGGCCCCGGCCAGCAGCCACTGCGGCGGGAACGGGAACGCGGGGCCCTCGGCGGCCGCCTCGCCGGCGGCCGGATCGTCCTTCGGCGTGTCCGGATCGTGCAGCTGCGGCGGGGGCGGCAGCTCGGCCCGCGCCCGCGCGGTCACCTGCGCCAGCGCCCCGGCGGGCTGCTGCCCGGCACCGCTGGTCGCCGCGCCCGCCGGGTCGAGCGGTACCCAGCCGACGCCGGCCACCGCGACCTCCGGCCAGGCCAGCACGTCTCCATTGTGGACGGTCACCGGCCCGGAACCGCTTGCCGGGGCGTGGAATCCGACCGCGATCCGGGCCGGGATGCCGGTGACCCTGGCGAGCGCGACGTACGCCGCGGCGAACTGTTCGCTGGTGCCCGCTTTGGCGCCGAAGAGGAACGTGCGCAGCTGTGCCCAGCCGCTCCCGGTGGGCAGGCGCGGGCCGGTCGCGAGCCGGTAGTGCTCGCTGAAGTACCGCTCCAGCTGCAGCGCCGAGCGGAACGACGGCCGCAGCCCGCCGGTCGCGGTCCGGGCCAGCTCGGCGACCCCGGGCGGGACCTGGCCGAGGCCGCCGGTCACCGCCGCCGGGTCGATCCCGGCGTCCAGCAGCGCGGCCGGAGCCGGTTCCCGCCAGCCGAGGTCGTAGCTGACCGGGCCGGTGCGGCCGGGCAGCAGGAGCACGCCGGTGCCCGGGTCGACGAGCGGCGCGATCCCGGTCACCGCGGCGGGTTCGGCCTGGCTCGGCAGCCACGGGCCGTCCGTCGAGGCGGGCACGGTGATCCGCGCGTGGTGCCGGGCCTCGCCGAGCGAAGCTCCCAGCCGCCGGTAGCCGTCGCCGGCCCGCCAAGTGACCCCGTCGAAGTCTTCGAGCACCGCGATCCGCCAGCGGTCGACTTGGGACGCCCCTGAGTAGCTGAACACCGGTGCCGCCGGATGCGTGAGCCGCTCGGCGATCTGGCCGAGCGGGTCTTCGACGCGCATCGGCGGCAGCGGAACCGCTTCGTGCTGCAGCGCCAATGGCGGTTGCGCGCCTTGATCGAACGCGGTGATCCCGACCGAAACAGCCACTGCCAACACTGCCGTCGGCACCAGCAGCACCGCGCGGCTGCCCTGCCGCCGGGTCGCCGCGAGCAGCGCGCCCGCCACGACGACGTAAGCCAGCCCGGACACCGTGGCCACCGGACCGGACAACGCGACGTACGCCTGGCTCAATCCCAGGACCGCCAGCCCGGGCAGCAGCGCGACCGCCGGACGGCGCAGCAGCTCCACGCCCAGCACCGACGCGAACAGCACCGCCAGCGGGACGAACAGCAGCAGCTCCGGATCCGGCCGTGCGGGCCAGGTCGACTGCAGGGTCAGCTGCCAGGACTGGACGACGCCGTCGAGCAGTCCGCCCAGCATCCGCGGCCCGGGCAGGTCCGGGCCGAACTCCAGCTCTCCCAGCGCCAGCAGCCCGGCCGCGAGCGCGAGCACCGGCCGCCACGGCGCCAGCGCGGACACCGCCGCGCACAGTTCGGCGACCGCGAAGCACACCACCAGCGTCACGCCGATCGGCAGCGCCAGCGGCCCGGCACCGAACACCGGCACCCAGCCCATCCCGGCCAAGCCGGTGGCGAGGAGCAGGAGCGTGGTGGGCAGTCGTGAGTGGCGATGCCGGTTAGAACCGGCATAGGCACTCACGAGACCCCAACCCGCATGGCATTCCACCGACGGCTTGCCTCCGCCGCGTCCGGCGCGGAAAGCACTGTCGCGCCGGGAATCCCAGCGCAAGACGCACCCAGCACAAACACGAAGACCGGCGCGTACCGGGCACGCAACGCGGCCAGCGCGGCCCGGTCCTCCGGCGAAGCACCACCGGTGACCACCGCCAGCCCGCCGACCCCGGACCGGATCAGCTCGTCCGGCACCAGCGGCGCGTCCGCGCCGGACGGACCGACCTCGCACAGCGCGTCGAGCAGCCGCCGCAACGCGGTCGTGCCGCCGCCGGTGTCGAGGTCGAGCCCGCCCGGGGTCACCAGCCGCACCGGCTGGTCGTCGCCCGCCGCCGACGCGGCCAGCGACGCGGCGAGGTCCACCGCCTCCTCCAGAACCGGGCCGCGCAGCCGCGTGTCCAGCACCGCAGTGAAGCGCGGCTGGTCGGGATCGACGTAGTCGCGGACCATCAGCTGCCCGGTCCGCGCGGTGGCCTTCCAGTGCAGGTGCCGGACCTCGTCGCCGGGCACGTACTCGCGGACCTCGCGCAGGTCGAACGAACCGCGCAGCCGCTCGTCGACCGCCGCGCCCTCGTGGTGGTGCCGGGGACGGCCGCCCTTCGGCGCCCGCATCGCGTGCACCCGCGGATACACCCGCAGCGTCGCGGTTTCCCCGGTGGCGAGCGTGCGACGGCCGAGCCCGAGCGGGTCGCCGCGGTCGAGCGTGAGCGGGCCGACCCGGTGCTTGCCGCGGACTGTGGTGGGCAGTTCGTAGTGCTGCACCGCCTCGGCGTTCGGCGCGAGCGCGCGCACGCTCACCACCTGCGTGGCCGAGCCGATCCGGTCGACCGCGCTAAAGGCGGCCTGCCGACGTCCGGTCGGATTGTGCACGCGCAGCCGCGCGAACGCCGGACAGCCGCGTTCCACCCGGTCCGGATACAGCTCGCGCGCCACCGCGACCCGCGGCCGCCGCCCGGTCACCACGACCGCCGAACCCACCGCACCCGCGGCGGCGCCGGCGATCGCGAGGAACACCGGGTAGCCGGCGAACTGGCCGAATCCGAACAGGACCGCCGCGGCCGCCAGGACCCCGATGCCCCGCCCGGTCAGCCTGCCCATCAGGCGCCCGCCCCGCTCGCGGCGGGCGCGGGCGTCGCCTCGAGCACCTCGTCGACGACGCTCGCCGGGCTCCGGCCGTGCAGTTCCGCGTCGGTGGTGAGGATCAGCCGGTGCGCGAGAACCGGATGCGCCACCTCCTTGATGTCGTCCGGGGTCACGAACGCGCGGTCGTAGGTGGCCGAAAGCCCTTGTGCGGCACGGATCAGCGCGATGCTGCCGCGCGGGCTCGCCCCGTAGCGCAGCGCGCTGTGCCCGCGCGTCGCGGCGGCGAGCCGGGCGGCGTACTCGCAGATCGCGCGGTCGACGTGCGCCGAGCGGACCTTGGCGATGGTGTTCTGCAGCGCGGGCAGGTCGACCACCGGCGACAGCTCGTCCGGGCTGACCCCGGCGCACTCCCCCATGATCGCCATGACCTCGCTCGCGAGATCCGGGTAGCCGATCTCCAGCCGCATCAGGAACCGGTCCAGCTGCGCCTCGGGCAGCCGGTAGGTGCCGGCCATCTCGATCGGGTTCTGCGTCGCGACGACCAGGAACGGCCGGGGCACCTCGTGCCGCACCGCGTCCACCGTCACCGTCCGCTCCGCCATCACCTCCAGCAGCGCGGACTGCGTTTTCGGCGTGCCGCGGTTGATTTCGTCGGCCACCACGACGTTCGCGAACACCCCGCCGGGGCGGAACTCGAACCGCTCGGTGCGCTGGCGGTACACCGGCACCCCGGTGATGTCGCCGGGCAGCAGGTCGGGGGTGAACTGGATGCGGTTCCACGACCCGCCGACGCTGCGCGCGAGACAGCGGGCCAGCGTCGTCTTGCCGACGCCCGGCACGTCCTCGACGAGCAGGTGCCCCTCGGCGAACAGCGCGGCCACCGCGAGCCGCACCGCGTGCGGTTTGCCCCGCAGTACACTGTGGACACTCGCGGCGACGCGCTGGTAGACGGTGCCGGGCGAAAGTGCTTGCGTCATCTGCCTATTCCCAGGTGATCGTATTGGACTGGACACTGGTGCCGTCCGCGGCGGTCACGGTGACCCAGATTTTCTGGCCGGGCCGGTCGTAGTTGAGCTCGTCGTAGAACACCGAACCGTTGCCGTTGGCCCGGGTGGATTCGGTCCGGACATTGGGGTTGCTGTCCGAGCTGAGCCGGAGCGACACCTCGCTGCCCGGCGGGAACCCGGAGACCGTCACGTTCACCTTCGCGCAGTTCTCGTGGCAGTTGTCGCTGGTGGTGGGCCCGCCCTGGCTGATTTTGACGCTCCGCGCCGGGATTCTCAGCGTCTTCGACGACGCGGCTCCGGTGCGGGTTTCGCCGTCCGGCGTCCTGGTCACCGCGCGCACCGTGAAGGTGTACGACCGGCCGGCGGCCAGCCCGCCGTATTCGGTGCTGGTGCCGCCGACGGTCTTCGAGCCCAGCCCGGTGCCGGAAACCTCGTAGTGCACCAGCGATCCGCCGCCGAGGTCCGGCTGCGTCCAGGACAGCGAGGCGCCGTCGCCGCCGCTGCGCGTCACGGTCAGCCCCGGTGCGGACGCCGCGGCAGCCGGGGTCGCCGAGGCCGACGCACCCGGTCCGGTGCCCGCCTTGTTCGACGCGGTGACGGTGAAGGTGTAGCGGGTTCCGTTGCGCAGACCGGAAATCGTGGCCTGCCGGGTGCCGCCGCCGACGGTCTTCGAGCCGCCCGCCCACTTGATCTCGTACGACGACACGGCGGCCCGGTTGCTCGCCGCGGCGCCCCAGGAAACGGTCGCCGAGCCCGCACCGCCGGACGCGGACACGTTCGGCGGCGCGCCCGGCGGACTCGCCGGAACCGCGGGCGGCTGCGGTTTCTCCTTCGGCGGCGGCTTCTGGCTCTGCGGTTCGTGGCGGGGACCGTTGCCCGCGTTGCGATCCGGCGGCCCGGACCGTCCGTCGGCCACGCCGCGCTGTTCCGCCGGCGGCGCGTTCGGCTGCGGCGGGGCGTTCGGCTGCGGCGGCACCGGCTGGTTCGGGACGGATTGGTTCGGGGCGGGCTGGTTCGGCGCCGGCTGGTCCGGTTTCCCGGCCGGCGGCGGGACCACCGGGACGTCGGCGACCTTGCCGTCCTTGCCGACCGCCAGCACGTGTGTGCCCTGGCCGCCGTCGACGTAGATGCGCGCGTCCTCGCCGCGGGCCAGCCGGGCCGGACCGGGCGGGAGCGGTTTGGCGTCGGACTGCTTGCCGGTGGCGTCGAAGGTGTACAGGGTCCCGGCGGCGCGATCGACCAGCGCGACCACGGAACCGCCCGCCACCGGGCCGTCGTACTGCCCGGCGGGCAACGGCACCGTGACCGGTTTGGCCGGCTTCGGCGCCGGATCGACCAGGTACAGCCGGTTCGCCTGCGGATCGAGCAGCGGCACGCGCCCGGAAACGTCGTTCGCCGCCGCGCGCAGTTCCTTCGACGGCGGCAGGCCCATCGCCACCGCGTCGCCGAGCTGGCCGCCCGCGACGCTGTGCACGGTGCCGTCCGTGGCGTCGACGAAATGCGGCTGGTCGCCGACCAGGGTGAGCCCGCCGCCGTGCCCGGACGGCAGCACCACCGGGCAGGACGACACCTGGTCCGCGCCCTTGTCGAGCCGGCAGAGCAGCCCGGAACCGGTGCGGAACAGCCACACGGTGCCGTCCGCCGTCGCGACCGGAGTGCCGACCGGGCCGCCCGCGGAGATCGTCGCGGGCGGTTCGCCGAGCCGCACGATCTGCCCGGCCTGGCGGTACACCAGATACGGCCCGCCCGCGGTCTCGACCGCCGCCGGGACCTCGCCGGACGGCGGCCGCACCGACGGCCCGGCGCTCAGGTCGGACTTGCCGAACCGGGTGATGCGCTGGTCGCCGACCACGTAGCCGCTGGTGTCGCCCTGCACGACCTGGCTGCCCTGGTCGCCGGGGACCGGGGCCTGCGCGTCGATCGCCGCGGTGCCCCCGTCGAGGTGGAAAGCCGCCTGCAGCACCGAGTTGTAGACCCAGTGCCCGCCGGGCAGCACCCGCATCCCGGGCAGCGACCGCGCCGCGCCGGTGACCGCCACGAGCACCGCCCCGACCACGACGGCCGCGAGCACCGCCGCTGGTGCCCGGCGGCGCCATCTTCCGTTGCGCCGACTGCTTTCGTTCACAGCGCCGGAAAGTAGCCGAGCGGTCAGGGAGGGGTCCCGGGGTTGGCCGCAACGGGCCATCGGTGATCGTCCGTGAAGGACTCCGTGCGGGAATCCGCGTCCCATGCCGGGGACTTCAGCCGCGCGGCCCCACGCCTGCCGACCGTCCACAAAGGACGCCAGAACGGTCGAAATGCCCAGCTGACGCCATCATGTCCGTTTCGTCGAGTCCGTGAGGGGAACCCTGAGGGAATCAGATTCCCCCAGGGAGGCCCCCACAGACGACACGCCAGTTCCCGCCGCCCGCGTCGGCCCCGGCGCAAGCCGACGGTCCGCCAGCCGTGTCGGCCTGGGCGGACACGCCTCGGCCGCACCCATAACGACGCCTTCAGTCCCTGGCATAGGGAATCAGAGTCCGTGAGGGCCACCTTCACGGACAACCCAACCCCGCACCCGCCCAGAGCCGCAACCGCACCCACAGCGCCGCCTTAAGCCCCTGGCATGGGAATCCGATTCCCGCAAGGAGTCCTTCACGGACGACCTGGCCAGCCGCGCCCCCGGTCACCCGCCAGAGCCGTCCACCGGCAGCGACAGGTCGAAAATCGCCCCGCCTTCCTCCGCGTTGTACACCGCCAGCGTCCCGCCGTGCGCCTGCGCCACCCAGCGCACGATCGACAACCCGAGCCCGGTCGACCCGCTGCCGCTGGCGAACCGGTCCAGCGATCCCTCCGCGACCGAAGCCTCGACCCCGGGCCCGTGGTCGGCCACTACTACCCGGCCGCCCGCCACGGTGATGTGCACGATCGCCGGCTGCCCCGGCTGCCTGCCGTAGCGCAGGGCGTTGTCCAGCAGGTTCCCGATCGCCCGCTGCACCAGCCCGGGATCGACCAGCACCCGCGACGGCGCGGCGGTCACCGTGACGCTGGCGCCGTCCGACGGGGTGTCCTCGACCAGCCCGGTCACCAGCTGGTCCAGCCACACCGGCTGGACCGCCAGCTCGTCCACCCCGGCCGCGAGCCGCGCCCGCACGAGCAGGCTGTCGATGATCCCGCCCATCCGCGAGGCCAGCTGGACAGTGCGCGGCAGCAGTTCGGTGGTCTGCTCGGGATGCCGCAGCGACGTTTCGGCCAGCGCGCGCAACGCGGCCACCGGGGTGCGGAGGTCGTGCGCGGTCTCGGCGAGCAGGATCTCCTGCTGTTCCAGCGCCGCCGCCGCGGGCCGGATCGCGCGGCCGGCGATGAAGTGCCCGGCCAGGCCCAGCCCGCCGGTCAGCACCAGGCAGCCGCCGAACACCGCCAGCGTGTAGCGGAGATGGGCCTCGTAGGCGGGCTGGGCGTCGTTCACCGCGACCACCGCGCCGATGTACTGCCCGGACCTGCCGCGCACGGGTTCGGCCCGCAGCCGCAGCCGCCGGTCGTCGGTCCCGCGGAACTGGCCGTACTCGATCTTCCCGTCCCTGGCCGCGTCGGCCGCGAACCCGCCGAGCGTCGCCAGGTCGGCCGAAACGCATTGGCGCGCACTGGAATACGGCCGGAACTGCCCGGACGCGCCGGGCAGCACGTAGAACTGCGGGCACTGGTCGTTCAGCTCGTCCTTCGACACGAACCCGGTGACCAGGGTGCTGCTGGCCGAGTCGTACTGCAGCAGCCGCGCGACGACCGCGGTCGTCCGCTGCAGGTCCGCGTCCAGCTGCCGGTCGCCGCGCTCTTCGTCGTCGTGGACCAGCAGCCAGGCGAACACGATCAGGCCCGCCGCGTTGATCCCGGTGAAGACGAGGGTGAGCAGCCGGCGCAGGCCGCGCAGCCGTCCGGCCGCGGTGCGCTTCACGACGCCGGGCCGAGCCGGTAGCCGTGCCCGCGCACCGCGTGGACCAGGTTCGGCTCCCGCAGCTTGCGCCGCAGCCGGGTGACGACCGCGTCGACCACGTTGGACATCGGGTCGGCGCTTTCGTCCCAGCAGTGTTCGATCAGGTCGGTGCGCGACACCGCCCGCCCCGCGTGCACGGCCAGGTATTCGAGCACCGAGAACTCCCTTCCGGACAGCGTGAGCAGCACCCCGCCGCGCCGGGTTTCGCGGCGGGCGCAGTCGATTTCCAGGTCCGCCACGCGCAGCACCGGCGGCCGGATCCCGCCCGGCCGGTGCAGCGACCGCACCCGCGCGGTCAGCTCCGCCATCGCGAACGGCTTGACCACGTAGTCGTCCCCGCCGTGGGCGAAGCCGGCCACCCGGTCGGCGGCCCGGTCGCGGGCGGTCAGGAACAGCACCCGGCCGTCCCAGCCCGCGAGGCGGCGGCGCCGGACGTAGTCGAGCGCGTCGCCGTCCGGGAGCATCCGGTCGAACACCACGCAGCCGAAGCCGCCCGCGGCCAGCTGGGCGTCGGCACCGGCCAGGTCGGCGGCTTCGGCCACCTCGAACCCGGCCGCGGCCAGCTCCGCCCGCACCGCCGCCCGCAGGTTCTCGTCGTCCTCGACGAGAAGCACTCGCTGCCGCGTCATGTCATCGAAACCTCATGTTCGGGGTGGTCGTATTCGGGTCACGGCGGACCCGCCCGCCGGCGACGAGGAGGCGCCCGAGTGACTTTCTCCGGACCGGTCCCGGCGGAACGCCGTCACCCTAGCGCGGCAGCTCCCGCGAAACACCCGTTCGCGGCGAGCTGGCAGCAACCGGCCATCCTCGACCCGGGAGTGCACTGTGGACAGTCGTGACCAGGCGGCGGCGCGGGTCTCCCGCCCCGCCCCGGCACCGCGCGCGACGGGCGCCCCGACGCTGGTCGTCTCCGCAGCCGCCACCGCCGCGCCCGCCTATGCCCGGACCCCGGCGCCGCCACCCACTTTCGCCGTGCCAGCGCCGCCTCCGGCCCCTGCTCCTCCCCCGCGCCCGGCACCGCCGATGCCGCCGCCCGCTCCGGCCCCGACCGCGCGGAGCCACCCGGTCCCGCGAGCCGTGCGGATCGAGCTGCCGCAGGTCGTCTGCTGGCAGCTGTCCGTGGTGGCGGTGCTGGCGACGCTGGACCGGCCGTGGCCAGTGCTCGCCGCGGCCGCGACCGGAGCCGCGATCCTGCTGGCGCTGACCGGGATCCGCGTGCACGGCAAGTGGCTCGGCGAACTGGCCGGGCTCGGCTGCCGCTTCCTTCTCCGGCAGCGGCGGCACGATCTGCCGGCCTCAGCCGCGAAAGCGACCGCGCTGCTGGGCTTGCTGCTGCCCGGTTCGGCCGTGCGTCCCTTCGAAACCGCGCAGGGCACCACCTCGGCGATCAGCCACGCCCACGGCCTGACCGCGTTGCTCGCCCCGGCGCACCCACGGACGTTCCCGGCCCCCGCCACGCTGCTGCCGCCGCAGTCCAGCGAGGACCCCGAGTTCGCCGTACAGGTGGCTTTCCACGCCGGAGCCCGGCCCTGGATCTGGCTCGCCGCGAGCGCACTCCGTTCCGCGGACCGCCCCGGCGACGCCGAACTGGAACTCGCGCTGCGCAACGCACTCCGGCGGATCCGGCGCGCACTGGGCCGCGCGGGCATCCCGGCTGACCCGCCCGCCGAGGACGCCGTCGAAGCCGCGCTCACCGCACTCGCCCATGTGGACGGTGGCCGCGACGAATTACGCGAGGACTGGCGGTTTTGGCGCACCGGCCCGGTTTCCCAGGCGTGTTTCGTCCTGGAGGGCTGGGCCGCGCTGGACGGACCGACGGCCGCCACGCTCATCGCCCGGCTGCTGGCCCCGGTCGCCGGGGTCGCGGTGTCGCTCACCGTCAGCGCCCGGACCGGCGGCGGACAGTCCGCCGTGCTGCGCCTCGCCGCACTGACCGAGGCGGCCGTCGACGCGACCGCAGCCCGGTTCGCCCGCGGCCTCGCGTCGGGCGGAGTCCGCCTTTCCCGTCTGGACGGCGGCCATTTCCCGGCACTGGCCACGTCCCTGCCGATCGGAAGTTTCCCGCAATGACGCCCGAAAACGAGCCATTTCCCGTCCTGACCGCATCGCACCCGATCGGAGGCTTCCCGCGATGACCCTCGCATTCGAACGGCCCCGCCCGCTCCCGGGCACCCCGGCCAACGCTGTCGCCCGGCTCCTCGCGCACGCCTCGTTCGAGGTCCTCGTGATGAGCACGCAGTCCACCCTCGGCCCGGACCCGATCGGCCTCGTCCGCCCGGGCGACCAGGAAAACCTGCGGCGCGGCGTGCGCTACCGCATGCTCGCCCCGGACGCCGCGCGGACGGCCCCGCGGCTGTCGACCCGGCTGGCCGCGCTGAGCCTGGCCGGGGCGTCGACGCGGACCGTCCC
Organism: Amycolatopsis silviterrae; assembly: GCF_042684085.1. Classification (NCBI taxonomy): domain Bacteria; kingdom Bacillati; phylum Actinomycetota; class Actinomycetes; order Pseudonocardiales; family Pseudonocardiaceae; genus Amycolatopsis; species Amycolatopsis silviterrae. The sequence goes on along the minus strand of NZ_JBHUKS010000006.1, from coordinate 52,807 downwards.
GCACGTGCCGCTCGACGCCCTGGTCATCGACGGCACCGCGGTCGTCCTGCCCGCCGAGGGCTCCGGCGCGGCGGCGTTCCACCTGCCCGGGGTCGTCACCTCGGTGGTGGAGCTGTTCGAGCGCGTGTGGCCGACCGCCGTTCCGCTCCAGACCGCCGCCGACCGCGAAGAAAGCACTGAGCGGGAACGAGAACTGCTGAAACTGCTGTCCGCGGGCTACACCGACGCGGCGGCCGCGGAAAACCTCGGCATTTCGGTGCGCACGGTCCGGCGGACGGTCGCCGACGTCATGAACCGGCTCGGCGCGCGCAGCCGGTTCCAGGCCGGGGCCAAAGCCGCCGACCGCGGCTGGCTGAGCGAGCGGGCGGGCTGATGGCCGCCGCCGCGCCCCGGACGCTGCTGGTGGCGCCCGGGCAGCAAGGGGCCTGCCCGACGATCGGCGACGCGGTGCGCGCCGCCCCCGACGGCGCCACGATTTCCGTCGCCGACGGCACCTACGCGGAGACGTTCGAACTCGTCGGCCGGAAGCTGACTCTCCGGGCGGCGGCCGGCGCGACGGTCAAGCTCGACGGGGCCGGCGCGGACTGGACGGCACTGCGCGTGCGCACGGGTTTCCTTGCCCTGCACGGGATCGAGGTGGCCGGAGCGGGCAGCGCGGTCCAGGCCGAGGCCGCCGAACTCGTCCTGGAACGCTGCACGATCACCGCGAGCGGCGGCCCGGCGGTCAGCGTGCGCGGCGCCCGCCGGTTCCACCTCAGCCGCTGCACGATCAGCGGCGCGGAACAGGGCGTGGTGGTGGAAAGCTCGTCCGGACGGATCGAAAACTGCGAAATCCGCGACATCACCGGGGACGGGCTGGTGATCGGACTCGGCGCCGACCCGACCGTGACCGGCTGCACCGTCGCCGGCTGCGGATACCTCGGCGTGTACCTCTACCAGTACGCCCGCCCGGTGATCGAAGGCTGCGACATCTCCCGCGCCACCGGGCCGGGCATCGCGGTGGCGCACCGGAGCGTGCCGACCATCCGGCGGACCACCGTGCACGACGTGACCGGAGCCGGGATCTCCTTCGGCGCCGACTGCGCCGGTCTGGTCGAGGCATGCCGGTTGGAAAACACCGCGGAGCCAGCGCTCGGCCTCGCCGAAGGAGCGGTCCCGACGGTGGTCGAACCCGCTCCGGCGACCGCCGACGCCGAGGGGCTAGACGGGCTGCTCGCGCAACTCGACGGCATGGTCGGCCTGCGCGGGGTCAAGGCCGAAGTGCGCGCGGTGGTCGACGAAATCCAGGTCGACGAATGGCGGCGGAATGCCGGGCTGGCGGTCGGCGCGGTCAGCCATCATCTGATTTTCACCGGCGCTCCCGGCACCGGCAAAACGACGGTCGCGCGGACGTACGGCAAGCTGCTGCGGGAACTCGGCGTGCTTTCCGGCGGGCAATTCCGCGAGGTGTCGCGGCGGGACCTGGTCGGGCAATACATCGGGCACACCGCGGAAAAAACGTCCGTGGTGTTCGAGGAATGCCTAGGCGGGGTGCTGTTCATCGACGAGGCGTACACGCTTTCGCGCCAGGCCGGCGGCGGCGACTTCGGCCAGGAGGCGATCGACACCCTGGTCAAGCTGATGGAGGACCACCGGGACGAGGTCGCGGTGATCGTCGCGGGCTACACCGGGGAAATGGCCGGATTCCTCGCCGCGAACCCCGGACTGGCGTCGCGATTCGCGAAAACCGTCGAATTCGAGGACTACACGCCGGCGGAATTGCTGCAGATCGTCCGGCGAATGGCCGAGGACGGCGACTACGCGCTCGCCCCGGACACCGAACCGGTGCTGCTGAGCCATTTCGCCCGGATCGCCGCCGACCCGGGTTTCGGCAACGCCCGAGACGCCCGGCGGTCGTTCGAGGGTGCCCGCAAGGCACAATCGCAACGCCTGCGCGGCCTCGGCCGGATGCCCGAAACGAGCGAACTGCGCACGCTCACCGCGGAAGACATCCGTACCGCGACCAGATAGCCGGTACGCTCGTCGCCCGTGCGGGTACTTCTCACCGAGGACGACACCGATCTCCTGCTCGCGGTAAGCACTTCGCTGCGCGGCGCGGGCCTCGCCGTGGACACCGCCGCCGACCTGCCCGCCGCGGACCTGGCGCTCGCCGTCAATTCCTACGACTGCGCGGTTTTCGACCGGATGCTGCCCACCGGTGACGCACTGGGCTACGTGCGCGAGCGCCGCCACGCGGGCTGGCCGGTGCCGGTGCTGTTCCTGACCGCCCGCGACACGCCCGCGGACGTCGTCGCCGGGCTCGGCATCGCCGACGACTACCTGGTCAAACCGTTCGACATGGCCGAACTGGTCGGCCGGGTGCTGAGCCTGTGCCGCCGGACCCCGGCCCCCGCCGTGCCGGCCGTGCTGCGCTGCGGCGACCTGGAGCTGGACCCGGGCCGCCGCGAGGCCCGCCGGGCAGGCGCGCTGCTCACCCTGACCCGCCGCGAGTTCGCCGTGCTGCGGCTGCTGATGGAACGCCACCCGGCCGCCGCCGAGCGCGCCGAACTGCTCCGGCAGGTCTGGGACGAGCTGGTCAACCCGGCGTCCAACGTGCTGGAGGTGCAGATCGCCCAGCTGCGCCGCAAACTCCGGCAGCCGCCGATGATCCACACCGTGCGCGGGACCGGGTACCGGATCTCCCCCGGCCGTCCGTGAGGGGCGCTGATTCCCCAGGCCAGAAGCTCAAGCCGCGTCGCCTCAGCCTCTCCAGGCCCGCGAGGGCCCCGCAGGCCCAAGCCTGCCGTCTGTCCATAAAGGACGCCAACCTTGGCGAAATGACCGCCCTATGCCTATGCGTCTGGGTCCGCTCGTCCGTGAGGGGAACCCTGACGGAATCTGATTCCCTCAGGGTGGCCCTCACGGACGACACCGCCCATGCCGACGAGGGCGGCTCAGCTGGAGCTGTCCCGCTCCTGCTCGTAACGCTTCGTCATAGTGTCGACCGCGTCCAGCTGACTCTGTGCGTGCGCCGGCCGCGACCGCGCCGCCCGGTCCTTGGCCGCCACCGTGCTCTCGGCCTGCCCCTGGAACTCGGGAAACACGTGCTGCGCGAGCAGTTCGTACGACCGCTTGGTCGCCTCGGGATTAGCCCACTCGTGCCCCAGCAGCAGGAACGCGCCGAACCCGCCGGACTGCTCGACCAGCCGCTGCACCTGGGCCCGCGCATCCTCGACCGTCCCGATCGCGCCGATGCCTGCCTCGTTGACGAAGTCGATCATCCCCCGCACGTCCGCGCTGTCCCCGACCGCCATCTGCGGGAACGCCGCGACCTTCTGGAAATACTCGAACCAGTGCTGCATGCCGTACTCGACGTCCCGGTACGCCTGTTCCCGGGTCTCGGCGACGTGCATCAGCCCGACCAGCCGCCAGGAAGCACGGTCCGGCGCCGGCCGCCCGTAGTGCCGGGCCCGCTCCTCGACGACGTTCCAGTGGTGGGCGAGCGCGTCGAAGCCGTCCTTGGTCAGGGTCGCGCCGATGGACAGCAGCCCGGCCCCGTGCTGCCCCGCCATCCGCGGCCCGGTCGGCGACGCGACCGCCGCGACGGCCACCTCGGGATGCGGATCGGTGTAGGGCCGCAGCTGCAACTGGGCGTCGACCAGGTTGTGCGTCCGGGTCCGCTGCGTGACCGACTCGCCGCGCAGCAGCCGCATGATGATGTCGAGGTTCTCTTCGAGCAGCTCGCGCGTGTCGGTGGGGTTCAGCCCGATCATCGCCGAATCGGTGGGCAGCGACCCCGGCCCGCAGCCGAGCATCACGCGGCCGCGGGTCAGGTGGTCCAGCAGCACCATCCGGTCGGCCACCCACAGCGGATTGTGGTACGAAATCGACGTGACGCCGGTGCCCAGCCTGATCCGCCGGGTCCGCTCCGCCGCCGACGCGATGAAGATCTCCGGCGACGCGATGATCTCCGAACCGGCCGAATGGTGCTCGCCGATCCACGCCTCGTCGTAGCCCAGGCGGTCGAGGTGCTCCACCAGTTCGAGGTCGCGCTGCAGGGCCAGCGTCGGGTTCTGGCCGGGCTTGTGGAAGGGCGCCAGGAAGGCGCCGAAACGCAGACGGCTCACAGAGTCTCCAACGGTCGCGGTCATCGGTCCGGCCCCCAGCTTGACCGCCCGCCCGGTCCGAATTCATCGGCCAGCCGCGTGGTCTTCGCCGGTCAGCCGCGCCGCGCCCGCTCCCGGGCTTCGAGAATCTCCGGGACATGCGTCTCCGCCCACTCCCGCACCGCCCGCAACGGCACCAGCAACGACCGGCCGAGGCCGGTGAGCCCGTACTCGACGCGCGGCGGCTGTTCCGCGTACTCGACGCGCGCGAGCAGGCCGTCCTCCTCCATCGCGCGCAACGTCTCGGTGAGGACCTTCGGGGTGACGCCCTGGATTTTCTCCGCCAGGACGGTGAACCGCAGCGGACCGTCCTCCAGCGCGTTGACGACGAAGACCGTCCACCGCGCCCCGATCCGGTGCAGCACCACCCGGGACGGGCAGGTGGCGGACATGACGTTGTAGCCCACGGCGATTCCTCCGGTTCCAGTTACGTTGAAGTACCTGGTTACTTTTCCATAGCCTGCTTCCGCACCCTACGGAACGGAGAAGGACCATGAACGACCGGCTGACCGGGCAGACAGTGCTGGTGCTGGGCGGACGGCACCTGGGCACGGCGATCGCAGCAGCCGCGACCGCCGAGGGCGCCCACGTGCACGTCGCGTCCCACCGGCCCGGCGGACTCCGCATCGACCTGCGCGACGAGTCGACCATCGCCGCCGCGGCCGCCGAACTCGGACCAGTCGACCACGTCGTCAACACCGCCGCCATGCCCCACGCGGCACCGATCCGGGAGCTGGACCGGGACCAGACCGTCGATGCCTTCACCGCCAAGGTGATCGGCCCGTTGCTGCTCGCGAAGCACTTCACGATCCGGCGGTCGCTGCTGCTGTTCTCCGGCCAGGTCGGCTGGCGTCCGGCGCGCGGGAACGTCGTGACAGGCGTGACCAACGGCGCGGCGGCGTTCGCGGCCCGCCACCTCGCCGCCGAACTCGCGCCGGTCCGGGTCAACGCCCTTTCGCCGGGCATCATCGACTCCGGCGTCTGGGATGCCAAGGGCGAAGCCAAACCGGGCTTCCTCGCGACCGCGGCAGAGCGGACCCTGGTCGGCCGCACCGGCACTGTCGCCGACATAACGGACGCGGTTTTGTGGCTGCTGCAGGCGGAATTCCTGACCGGTGAGACCGTCCACCTTGAAGGTGGACGGCCCTGATCGCTGGTGTCCGGGGTCAGCCTCCGCAGACCCCGTCGCACAGTTCCTTCCACAGGATGCCGCAGCCGTTGCAGTAGTTCTTGGTGCAATCGACGGCGTCACCGCAGCTGGTGCAGCCGCTGTGCCCCTTATGGCAGTCGCACCACATGGTGTAGGCCCCGGCGGCCGGTTCGGGCGGCCCGAGAGTGCTGAACACGGCGACCGTCTCGGCACGGCCGAACGCCGCGACGGCTTCGTCCCAAAGCGGGTCCGTCACCGCACTGACGTCAGCGGCGGCGAGCTGGCCGGTCGTGAACAGCACCGGCAAGGCCGCCACCGCCCGGTCCAGGACCGCGTTTTGCGCCGTCGAAAGGCCGGGGTTGGCGCGCCGGTACTGCTGGAAATGCGCCCGCCACAGGCCGGCCGTGACGTTCGAAGGCAGGTCGCAGCTGAGGACCCGGCGCATCGCCATCGGCAGCGCGGCGAACTCCCGGTAACCGGTGGGCACCGGATCGAGCCGGGCCACCAGTTCCCGGGCCTCCGCCTGGGTCATCCGGCGGCCGGGCCCGGCCATCGCCGTCCCGGCCGCGCCGCCGGTGAGCACGAACGCCCCGAGCGCCGCGGCCGGCACCAGCTTCAGGAACCGGCGGCGATCGCCGTGCACGGTCAGGTCGGCCTGGTTCAGCGCCCGCACCACCGCGATGGACCGGGCCGGTCCGAGCACGCGCGCCAGCCGGAGCGACAGGGCCGGTCCGGTCCAGCCGCGCACCCGGTCCCCGTCGACCAGCAGCAACGTCGGCGCGAACGGCGGATGATCACCCAGCGCCTGCTGCCGGAGCGCCCCGATCCGGTCCTCGCCCAGCCCCGCGACCGTCAGCCGGTCACCGGCCTCGGCACTGATCCGATCGGCAATTCCGGCACAGGTTCCGCATCCCGCGTCGAACGCCAGAATCCATTCAGACATGACAGCCCCCTCGACTCGCGTCGCACTCGATTGATTCCCCGGATTCGCTTTCGAGTATGGCGCGATATTGTGCCGCTGGGGGCTATCGGAGAAAAATAGGAGAAAATTCGGAGAGGAATACGCCGGACAGACTACGCGCCGTACCCGCCGTCAATCCGCAACACCGCACCGGTCACATAGGAAGCCTGCGGACTGGCCAGAAACGCCACCCCCGCAGCGATTTCCTCCGGCCTGCCATACCGCCCCATCGCGGTCGTCGGCAGAAACATCGCCGCGGCCGGGCTGTCGGCAGGATTCATCTCGGTGTCCACAAACCCCGACTGGACGATATTGACCGTAATGCCCCGATGAGCCAGATCCCGCGCCGCGCCCCGGCTGTAGCCCTCCAGCGCCGACTTAGTGCCCGCGTAGTCCGCCATCCCGGGAAAGCCCACCCGCGTCCCCACCCCCGAGCTGACGCTGATGATCCGCCCGCCGTCAGGCAGCAACGGGACCGCCGCCCGGATCGCAGCCACCACACTCGCGTAATTGACGGCGAGCTGACGATCGAGAGCAGCCTCATCAGCCGCTTCGCTGTCGATCGGCCCGCCGACCGTGACGCCCGCGTTGTTGACCAGGATGTCCAGCCTCCCGAACTCCTCGGCCACGCGGTGGATCAGGCCCGCCGCCTGCGCCGCGTCCGACTGGTCCGCCCGGAAAGCCGCCGCCCGCACCCCCTTCGCCTCGATCTCGGCGACCACGGCCTTGGCCTGGTCCGCCGAGGACGAGTAGCTGATCGCGACGTCCGCCCCTTCGTCGGCCAGCGCCAGCGCCGACGCCGCCCCGATCCCCCGCGACCCGCCGGTCACGATCGCCACTTTGCCGTCCAGCTTTCCCATGTGTTTCCCGCTTCCCTCGATGCACTGCGGAGTTCTTGACCGCTCGGTCCACCATAAGCATGCTGGACCGAACGGTCAAGAACTCGTATCCTGTCCGCATGGCACGTCCGCGTACGTTCGACGAGAAGCAGGTGCTGCACGCCGTCCGCGACCAGTTCTGGGACGCCGGCTACGCCGCGACCTCGCTGGAAGACCTGATGCGCGTCAGCGGCCTCGGCAAAGGCAGCCTGTACGCGGCGTTCGGCGACAAGCATCAGCTTTTCCTCCGCGCGCTGCACAGCTACACCGACGACAGCCATGCCGCCCTCCAGCAAGCCCTCACCGAGCCGCCGCGAGCCCTGGACGCGCTGCGCATGCTCCTCGAAGCCCCGATCGACTCCGCCGACCCGCGGCGCGGCTGCCTGCTGGCCAACAGCACCAGCGAACTCGGCAACGCCGATCCGGAGGTCCTCGAGCACGCCCATCGCGCCTACGAGAAGTCGACCGCGCTGATCGGCGAGTGCGTCGCGCGCGCCCAGCGCGAGGGCGACCTGCCCGCCGAGGCGGATCCGATCGCGGTGGCGCGGGCTCTCCTTGCCGCGCAACAGGGACTCGTGTTCATGAGCCGGACCGGACTGGACCAGACCACGCTCACCGCCACCGCACGCGCGCTCGCGGCCCAGCTCCTGCCGGACCGCCTCATCGCCGCCCGGAGAGGTTCACCATCCAGGTGATCCCGAATTTGTCCACAAGGGAGCCGGCCTCGTCTCCCCACGACTGTTTCGCGAGAGGCAAGGTCACGGTGCCGCCGACGGACAGTTTCTCGAAATAGTCCCGAAGCACGGCATCGTCACCGCCGAGAAAAAGCGCGACGTTAGTGCCCGGAGTGAACGGAACCCTTTCCGGGACGTCCCACGCCATGATCGTGTAGCCGTCCGGCGTGGACAGAACGGAGTGCATGATCTGGTCCGCGTCCCCATCCGGAGCCTCGGTCGAGCCGAAGTCGCGGTACGTGCCCAGATCCAGCTCGCCGCCGAGGACTTCCCGGTAAAACTCCATCGCCTGCCGCGCGTTCCCGGCGAAGGCGAGACACGGGTTGAGCTGGGATCCCATCTGATGCTCCTTGAGTGCTGAGAGTTCGCTCCCCTCAGCCTCCCAGCGAATCACGACATCCTGTGTCGCCTATTCCGCACCGGATCGCACCTGGATCTCGACCCGGCTCCGCAGATAGCCGTCGGGATGAGTGCGGGCGACGCGCACGGCCTCAGCGATCAAGCCGCGTGCGCTGCCCGGATGAGCCGACGGGTGCAACGGCAGCACGGGAAGAACGCAACAGCGCACGTCGAGGTCCTCGTTGGCAACGAATTCCCGGAGCGCGGCGGCATTCCATCGCGCGCCCAGATCCGCGTGCGCGTCGTACTCCGCCTGGCTTTCCGGCGTCGCGACCAGCGCCTCGCCGCGGCAGACCAGGCGCGGCTCCGCCCAGTACCAGGCCCGGGCGGCCCCGGCCCGCTCCGGATCGGTTCCCGTGGCCAGACAGCCCAGGAGCGCTTCCTGCACCCGCCGCCGCCCGAACGCGGTCACGGCGGGCTCGACGAACTGGCGGTTGAAACTCGGATCCGGGTCGTGCACCGCCGCCCGGAGCAGCGCGTCGAACAATTCCTCCGGCAACTGGCTCCGCCCGTCGAGCGCCTGCCGGATCCCGCGCCGGAGCACCCCGTCCGCCGAACCGTCCGGCGGAACGGCATCGGCCAGCCGCGCGACCTCGATCAGGCATTCGCGGAACACTTCCGCCGCCCGATGAACCGGCTCCGGCAACGGCGCCAACGACGGCACCGGCTCAGCCCCGTCCTGCCCCACCGCACCCACCCCCTGGACACCCCCTCTCCCGAACCTACTGCGTCCGCCCCCGCGAGGCATCGCCCGATGGGACCAAGATCCTGCCCGGCAGGCATCAGTCCACTGTGGACTGTCGCAACCCCTATCCGCACCCCTCAACGCCGCGCGGGCCACTGGTGTCCGGTCAATTACCAACAGTAACGTCAGCGGCATGAAAATAGGACTAAACATCGGATATTGGGGCGCCGGAAACGATTCGACCAACCTCGAACTGGCCAAGGAGGCCGACCGGCTCGGGTATTCCGTCGTGTGGGTGGCCGAGGCCTACGGATCGGACGCCGCGACGGTTCTGGCCTGGCTCGCCGCGCGGACCGAACGCGTCGACCTCGGCAGCGCCATCCTCCAGATCCCGGCGCGCCGCCCCACCATGACCGCGATGACCGCGGCGACCCTGGACAACCTCTCCGACGGCAGATTCCGGCTCGGGCTGGGCGTTTCCGGCCCGCAGGTGTCCGAGGGCTGGTACGGCGTCCGGTTCCGGAAACCGGTGGAACGCACCCGGGAATACGTCGATATCGTCAGCAAAGCTCTCCGTTACGAACGAGTCCGTCACCGGGGCACGCATTTCCAGCTCCCGTTGCCCGGCGGCCCCGGAAAGGCCCTGCCGCTGGCCGTGCCGCCGGTCCGCGAGCACATTCCGCTTTACCTCGCCTCGCTGGGCCCGAAAAACCTCGAACTCACCGGCGAAATCGCCGACGGCTGGCTCGGCCTGTTCTTCTCCCCCGAACACGGCGGCGCGTCGCTCGACCGGATCCGCGCCGGCCGCGCGAAAATCGGCGCCACCCTCGACGGGTTCGACGTGGTCACCACCGTCCCGCTCGCCGTCGGCGACGACTGGCGGACCGCGGCCGACCACGCCCGCCCGTACGTCGCGGGTTTCGTCGGCGGGGCGGGCAGCCGGGACAAGAACTTCTACCGCGACCTCGTCGCCCGGATGGGCTACGAGAGCGCCGCCGACGAGATCCGCGAGCGGTACCTGACCATGGACTACGAGGGCGCGATGTCCGCGATCCCGACCGAATTCCTGGACTCGACGTCGCTGCTCGGCCCGAAGGAACGCATCGCCGACCGGATGCGCGCCCTCGCCGAAGCCGGGGTCACCACGCTCGCGCTCTCGCCGACGCACCCGGACCCGGAGGCCAGCAAGGCCGCCCTGCGCACCGCGGCCGAAGCCCTCGAAGCGTCCGGCGTCGGCGACTGAGCCAAGTCCAAAGTGGACTAACGCCTCCACCGGCCGGGAACGCCACCGCTCATCCGAAGAACCGCAGCAGCGCCTCCGCGGTGTCGCCGGGATTGTCCTCGGGCGCGAAATGCCCCGCACCAGCGATATTCTCCCGCCGCGCACCGGGAATAGCCGCCGCGAGCCGGTCGCCGGTGGCCAGATCGAGCCACTCGTCGCGTTCGCCCCAGAGCACCAGCGTCGGCGCGACGATCCGGCCGAGCCGGTCCGTCACCTCGCGCAGGTCGCCGAAATGGACGGCGGCGACCTGGTCGACCCAGCGCCGCTGCCCCTCGGGTCCGGCCCACGGCGCGAGGTAGGCGGCGGCCGCCTCGTCGGACATGGCGCGGTGAGTCGCGGTGTGCATGCGCGGCGCGATGATGTCGGCGAAAACGTGCTGCGGCATCGTGCGATAGGCGTCCGCGTGCTGCTGCATGTGCTCGGTGAACGGCGTGTTCCACGGCCCGAGGACAGCCGCGTCGACCAGCGCCAGCCGGCGGGCGGGCACCTGCTCGAGCAGATGCGCCCGCAGCACGATCCCGCCCCCGATGTCGTGGCCGACCAGCGCCGGGTCCTCCAGCCCCCAGTGCGCCACCAGTTCCGCGAGCGTCGCGGCCTGCCGGGCGATCGACGGCGCGACGCCCGGACCGGGCCGGGAATCGCCGAAACCGAGCAGGTCCCAGACGTACACGGTGTGCCGGCGAGCCAGCATCGGGACCACCTCGCGCCACAGATAGGACGACGCCGGGGTCCCGTGCGTCAAGACGACCGGCGGGCCTTCGCCGAAGACCCCGGTCGCGACCTCTCCGCCGGACACCCGGGTCCGGTCGGTCAGCAGCCAGGTCTCGTGCGTGCGCATAACCCTCCTCAGTAAGGGGTAAAGTGACCTTGCAAGGGTTACCCTAACAGGGGAGTAAGGCGTGAAGATACCTTTTAAGGGTTACGTGGCCGGGGCTGGCGCGGCGACCGACCTGGTCAACACGTCTCCCCGGGTGCGCAGCGGCGGTGACGCGCTCCCGGATTCCGCAGCACTGGAACGGTTTCTCACCGAGCGCGGCCTCCTTCCCGAGGCGGCCCGAAGCGCTCATGATCTGGCTCAGGTACACGCTCTCCGCGACGAGATCCGGGTGATCCTGGAGTCGGACGAGGACGAAGCCGCCCGCCGCGCCGGGGAACTGGTCGCCCGGGCGGGCACCGGGCCCCGGCTGCACCGCGACGGCGACGGCCGCTGGCATTGGCACGTCGAGACCGCGGCGGGCGCGTCGCTCGCCGACGAACTGGCTGTAGTGCTCGGGACTGGCCTGCTCGGTGCGCTGCAGACGCTCGGGCACGACCGGTTCCGCCCTTGCGCCGCACCGGATTGCGACGGGGTGTTCGTCGACACCAGCCGCGCGGGACGGCGGCGTTACTGCATGCCGGAACTGTGCGGCAACCGGGTCAGCGTCGCCAACCACCGGGCCCGGAACCGCGAGCGGACCTGACCGGCCGCCGAGCGTGGGAGGGCCCGCCCAGAGATCTGCAGCGGCACCCGGCACCCCGAACACGCCCGGCCCGCAATGCCAGGGAGCCGGGGCGACGCTGCGGGTGCGGTTGAGGCTCGTCTGCCCAGGCCGAAGAGACCGGCGCGGCTCCGGGGGCAGGTGCGGGGGTGCGGTCGTCCGTGAGGGGAACCTTCACAGACTCTGATTCCCTCAGGGTGCCCTTCACGGACCTTCGGCGGTGGTCAAACGAGCAATTCGCGACGCAGCCTTGAATCCCTGGCATCGCGCCCGGCCCGCCACCGCGATCCCCTCAACCCCGGCCACCCGCAAAGATCGACAGCCGTGTCCGGAATCCGCCAGCGCAGCCGCCCGGCCCCGGGCAGGCTCGGCTCGTGGCTGTCGAACTCTCCCCGCACAAACACCTTCCGCGGCGGGAGATGCTGCTCGCCGTCCTGCTCTCCGGCCAGTTCATGGCCAATGTGGACGGTGCGGTCGCCAACCTCGCCGCGCCGTCGATCCGGACCGGGTTCGGCACCGGCGAAGGTCCGGTGACCCTCGTCGTCTCGGGTTATCTCATCGCCTACGCCGTGCTGCTCGTCCCCGGCGCACGCCTCGGCGCGACGCACGGCCACCGCCGGATCTTCCTCGCCGGGCTGGCCGGGTTCACCGCCGCGTCGCTGGCTTGCGGGGTCGCTCCGGGGATCGGCTGGCTGATCGTCGCGCGGTTCGCGCAGGGTGCGGCCGGGGCACTGATGGTGCCGCAGGTCCTCAGCGGCATCCAGGCGCACTTCACCGGCACCGGCCGGGGCCGCGCGCTCGGGTATTACGCGGTCGCGCTGTCCGGCGGCGCGGTCGCTGGGCAGGTGCTCGGCGGCCTCCTCATCTCGGCTGACGTGTTCGGCACCGGCTGGCGGTCGGTGTTCCTGATCAACGTCCCGGTCGGCATCGCGCTTCTGCTGGCCGCGCGCAGGGCGTTGCCTGCCGACAGCCGGGCCGAGCGGGGCGGGCTGGATTTGCGGGGCGCGGCCGTGCTGTCGACCGCGGTGCTGCTGGCGATCGTGCCGCTGGTGCTCGGACGCGAACACGGCTGGCCAGCGTGGATGTGGCTGTGCCTCGCCGCGAGCGCCGCCGTGTTCGTCTGGTTCGTGCGGCTCGGAAAAGCCACTGCCGCGCAAGGCAAGCGCCCGCTGCTCGCACCGGATGTCTTCGCAGAACCGGTGGTGCGCAAGGGATTACTCGCCCACGGGCTCACGACCGCGACGTACGTCGGTCTGCTCTTCGTACTCGCACTATACCTCCAACAGGGCCTCGGCGCGGGCGCCGCCGAGGCCGGGCTGGCCATGGTTTCCTGGGTCGCTGCCTTCGGGGTGGCCGGGCTGCTGCTCCCCCGTTTTCCGGCCCGCTGGCGGAAATTCGCGCCGACGGCTGGCTGTCTCCTCCTGGCCGCCGCCTACGGCGCGCTGTGCGTCCATCTGCTCGCCGCCGGTCGTCCCGGGCCGCCGTTGGTTCCGCTGCTCGGGCTTGGCGGGTTCGGTCTCGGGATCAGCGCGAACTCGCTGATCGGCCGCCTCACCTCGACCGCCCGTCCGGACCGCGCCGCGGATCTCTCCGGGGTCATCAACACCAACGCCCAGTTGTGCGCGGCGCTCGGCGTCGCGGGCGCGAGCACCGCCTACCTCGGGACCGGATCGTTCCCGGCGTTGCTGGGAGGTTTTACTGTGCTCGCACTGATCGCCGCCGCCGTCTCGCTCGGCACGGAAAGGAAATAGCATGTTCGCCGCAGCCTTGTTCGACCTCGACGGAACGCTGGTCGACACCGAACCCCGGAGCCAGGCCGCATGGCGCCGGTTGTTCAGCCAGCACGGCGTGGCCTTGGCCGGACCGCTGCTCGCGTCGTTCGCCGGACGCCCGGGCAAGACCGTCCTGGCCGAAAACCTCCACCTGTTCCCCGGCGACGCCACGGTGGACGACCTGTTCGCCGAGGCGATGTCGTACGCGACCAGCGCGGCCGAACCGATGCCCGGAGCCGTCGAGCTGGTGCAGGCGCTGCACGAACTCGGCTGGCCGATCGGAGTCGTCACCTCGGGCACCCGCGATTACGCCAACGCCGAACTGACCGCGCTCGGCGTGCGGCCCTTGTTCGAAACGGTCATCACCGCCGAAGATGTCTCCCGCGGCAAGCCTGACCCGGAGGGTTATCTCCTCGGCTGCACCCGGCTGGGCGCCGAGCCTGCCCGGACCGTCGTGTTCGAGGACGCCCCCGCCGGGATCGAAGCCGCGAAAGCCGCGGGGACGTTCTGCGTCGCGATCGGCGCGGACAGCTCGGCCGCCGATCTGGCGGTCGCCGATTGGACCAGGGTGCGGCCGCCGTTCTCCTTTACTGCAACGGAGAAGCCGGAGTAGGCACCACGCGAGTGACGACCGTCTTCTCCGGGATCAGCAAGCCCCGGACCGCCGGCCCGATCTCGTTCTCCCAGCGATCATGCCGATAGACGGCCGCGTAGAGAGCCTCGCTCTGCGCCTCGTCCTCGAACCGGCGGATCCACACGTAGCCGTCCTCGTGTTCGGCGTCGACGAAGGAAGCGGTCACGTCCATGCCCAGCGAAGCCTGGAACGGGATGACCACGTCCTCCATGTACCGCACCCACTCCGCACGGCGCCCAGGCCGGGCCTGGTAATGCCTGATCTCGTAGTACACGGCAGGCTCAGTCCGTCAGGGTGAGGACGAGCTTGCCGCGCGTACGCCCCGCCGCTCCCCGGGCATGGGCCGCAGCCGCGTGCTCGAGCGGGAAGGTTTCCGCCACCTCGACGGCGACCTGCCCGCCGTCGATCAAGCCCGCGATCGTGGCCAGCGCGGGGCCGTCCGGTTCGACCAGGAACGCGGTCGCCCGCACGCCGGCCGCCTCGGCCGCCCGCGCCAGTTCCGGGGAGACCCCGGACGGGACGGCGACCAGCAACCCGCCGGGGCGCAGGACTTTCAGCGACCGGGTACTGGTCTGGTCGTGCTCGTCGCCCACCAGGTCGAGCACGACGTCGACCTCCGCGGCGGCCTCCTCGAACCGGGTGGCGGTGTAGTCGATCGTCTCGTCGGCACCGAGGTCCTTGAGCCACTGGTGCCGCGCCGCGCTGGCGGTGGCGATTACGTGGGCGCCGAGATGCCGGGCGAACTGGACCGCGAAGTGGCCCACCCCGCCGGCCGCCGCCGTGATCAGGACACGTTGCCCGGGCCGCACGCGGGCGGTGTCGACCAGGGCTTGCCAAGCGGTCAGCGCCGCCAGCGGCACGGCGGCCGCGTGCATGTGGTCGAGGGTGGCGGGCTTGCGGGCCCACTGCCGGGCCGGGGCCGTGACGTACTCGGCGTAACCGCCGGCCGCATGCGGGAACCGCGGCATCGAGTACACCTCGTCGCCGGGCGCGAGCGTGGTGACGCCGAAGCCGACCTCCTCGACGACCCCGGAGACGTCCCAGCCCAGGATCAGCGGGAACGTCTGCAGCCCGGCCATTCCGCGGCCCTCGCGGGTTTTCCAGTCCACCGGGTTGACCCCGGCGGCGCGGACCCGCACCAGCACCTCGGTCGGCAGCGGCTCGGGGCGCGCGGCCTCCTCGGCGGCCAGCACCTCCGGCCCGCCGAATTCCCGCACGGTGACTGCCCGCATCGTGTGCTCGCTCATGCTCTCCTCAATCAGGTTCTCCAGCCGTGAAGACCAGCGTGACGGAGGCGCGCGAGGCGGAGTGAGTGGCCGGAAGGACATCTAACGTACTATTCCAGCCATGCCGCATCGCGTTGTCGTGCTCGCCCTCGACGGGGTCCTGCCGCTGGACCTCGGCATCCCGGCCCGGGTGTTCAACGAGGCGTGCGCCCCGGACGGCACCCGGTTCTACTCCGTCCGCACCTGCTCGCTCGGCGGCCGCCCGGTGCGCACGCACGAGGACTACCGGATCGTCGTCGAGCACGACGAGTCGGCGCTGGAGACCGCGGACACCGTCGTGCTCGCCACCCAGGAGCCCACCGAAACCCTGCTGGAGACCGGTGTTCTCCCCCGGGAAGTCGCCGCCGCGCTGGACCGGATCCGGCCGGAGGCCCGCATCGTCAGCCTGTGCACCTCGGCCTTCCTGCTCGCGGCGGCCGGCTTGCTGGACGGCCTGCGGGCCACCACGCACTGGGCGCTGTGCGACGCGCTGGCCCGGCGCTTCCCCGGCGTCGAAGTCGATCCGGACGTGCTGTTCGTCGACAACGGCCGCATCCTGACCTCCGCCGGCGGCGCGGCGGGGATGGACCTGTGCCTGCACCTGGTCCGGCTCGACCACGGAGCGGCGGTGGCGTCGGCGGCCGCGCGGCGTTGTGTGGTCGCGCCGTGGCGGGAAGGCGGGCAGGCGCAGTTCATCGAGCACCCGGTTCCGCGGGACACCGACCGTTCCACGTCGACGACCCGGCAGTGGGCGCTGGACCGGCTGGCCGAGCCGATCACCCTCGACGACCTGGCCCGGCACGCGCACATGAGCGCGCGCACGTTCACCCGGCGGTTCCGCGGCGAGGTGGGCAGCAGTCCGCTGAAATGGCTGGCACAGCAACGGCTCTCGCACGCCCGGCTGCTGCTGGAATCCACCGGCCTGCCAGTCGCGCGGATCGCCGCGGCCTGCGGTTTCGGGGACCCAGTCGCGCTGCGGAAGCACTTCCACGCCCACCTCGGCATGTCACCGCTCGCCTACCGCCGCGCACACAACGCACCCGAGCCGGTGCCGACGCACTGACCGTCAGGAAAGCTCCGCCGTGAGCAGCCGCAGCCCCTGCTCGAACAGCTCAGCGAGGTCCGTTCCGGTCAACTGCTCCTGGGCCTCGGCGAGCCGCGGGTACTCGCCGTCGCGGATCGCCTTGCGGAGAGTTTCGATGTCGGCGGGCAGGTCCGGGCCGGACTGAAGCGCCGCCTGTTCCTCAAGGACATGGCCGGTCGCGAAGTGCAGGATCAGCAACGCAGTCCGGGTCGCCGCCGTGGCGTCGAGCCCCGCATCCCGCAAAGCGCCGTTGAGGGCCTCGGCGAATCCGAGGGTGTTCGGCCCGATCGAGTGCGTGCCCGCGTACACCCGCGCTCCGTCCCGATAGGACAGCAGCGCGGTGCGCAGACTCCGAGCCAGCGCCCACACCCGTTCCAGCGGCTGCGCAACGCCTTCGGCCGCGTCCCGGCAACCTTTCAGCATCTCCTCGGCCATGGCGGTCAGCAAAGCCCGTTTGGTCGGGAAGTAGCCGTAGAGCGTCCCCACCTGGACGCCGACCGCGGTGGCCAGCTTCCGCATGGTGAGCGCGTCGAGGCCGGTTTCGCCGAGCAGCCGGAGCGCGGCGGCGGTGACGTCGGCCCGGTCGGCGGCGGGCGGCCGTCCTCGGGCGCGGGGCTGGTGCTCGGTCATGTCCCGGCGAGCCTATCAGCGTGTTTGACAGCTTCGCGCTTCATCCGGACACTGGCCTCAAGGATTAAATGAACGTTGTTCGGAAATAAAGGAGACACTGTGGACACCGATGTGGTGATCAGCGGAGCGGGCCCGACCGGCTTGCTGCTCGGCGCCGAACTCGCGCTCGCCGGAGTGCGCGTGCGGATCCTCGAACGGCAGAAGACGCGGCACGAGCAGTCCCGCGCGCTGACCTTGCATCCCCGCAGCATCGAGATCCTCGAGCTGCGCGGCATCGCCGACCGGTTCCTCTCGCTCGGCCGCACCGTCCCGGGCTGGCATTTCGCCGGCCTGTCCCGGCAGCTGGACTTCTCCGCGCTGGAGAGCCGCCACGGCTACACGCTTTTCCTGGAGCAGGCTCGCACCGAGCGGCTGCTGGAAGAACGCGCGCGGGAACTCGGCGTCGAAATCTCCTACGGCCACGAAGTCGTTGCGCTGGCCCAAGACAGCGACGGGGTCGACGTCGAGGGCACCGGTCCCGACGGGGATTTCCGGCTCCGCGCCGCGTATCTCGCCGGCTGCGACGGCGGCCGGAGCGAGGTCCGGGAGTCGGCGGGCATCGGGTTCCCGGGATCGGACGGCACGATGAGCGCGATGCTCGGCGACTTCGCCGTCGTCGACCAGGACGAGCTCGCCGCGGCCGAGCGGGGCTCGGCGCTGATCGTCCCGCTGACCAGCGGCCTGACCCGGTTCGTGCTCACCGATCCGAAGCGCATGCGCGTCCCGGCGACGGAACCGGTGACCTTCGCCGAGTTCCGCGAAGCGCTGACGGAATCGGCGGGCACGTCCTTCGGAATCGCGGAACCGCGCTGGCTGTCGCGCTTCGGCAACGCGACCCGGCTGGCGGAGTCTTACCGGAAGGGCCGGGTCTTCCTCGCGGGCGACGCGGCACACATCCACTTTCCCGCTGCGGGACAAGGCCTCAACACCGGCCTGCAGGACGCGATGAACCTCGGCTGGAAGCTCGCCGCCGAGATCAACGGCTGGGCGCCGCCGGGCCTGCTCGACACCTACCACGCGGAGCGTCATCCGGTGGGACAACTCGTCACCGACAACACCCAGGCCCAAACCCTGCTGCTCGAACTCACCCTCGTGCCCGACTACCAGCGCCCGGTGCACGCACTGCGCGAACTGCTCGATTCGCTCCTGGACATCCCCGAGGCCAACGCCCGGCTCGCCGGTCTCGTGTCCGCGCTGTCGACGTCCTATCCGGCGCCGGGCGACCCGCTCCTCGGCACCCGCATGCCCGACCTGCCGCTCGGCTCGGCGAGAGTCTCGGAATTGGTGCACCGCGGCACATTCGGCTACGTCGACTTCACCGGCGACAGCACGGCACAGGTCACCGAAGGCTGGCCGAACCGCATCATCGCGGCCACCGGAAGCAAGCACACCTGGACAGATGACGTCGCCGAAGCGCTCGTCCGGCCGGACGGCCACCTCGCGTGGGTCCGCCGCGAAAGCGACCCGCCGGACGCCGCCGCCCGGGAAGCCGCGATCACCGCCTGGGCCGGAGCGGCGGCACGGCGATGACCGACTACCTGACCCCGGCCGGTCTCCATCACCTCCCCGGAGCCTTCACCCCCGTCGTGCGCCTCCCCGAAACCGGCCTCGTTTTCCTTTCCGGGCAAGTGGCTTGGGACGAACACGGGAACCTGCGCGGCACCGACCACGCGACCCAGACACGGCAGATCGCGCGAAACCTCGACCTCGCGCTCGCGGCCGCCGGATGCGGACGCGAGGACATCGTCAAGGAAACCGTGTACGTCGTGGATTACCGTCCCGAGCTGATCTCCGAACTCTTCGCCGCCCTGCGCGAAGGGGTGCCCGCGCCGCCGGCGAGCACCTTGGTCGGGGTCGCCGCGCTGTTCGATCCGCGGGTGCTGGTGGAGGTCGACGTCGTCGCGAAAGTCCCTGCGCGGTGAGCCATTACGTCCTGGTGCACGGTTCGTGGTGCGGCGGCTGGGTGTGGGACCGGGTCTCGGCGCGGTTGTCCGAGCAGGGGCACACGGTCGTCGCGCCCACCCTCACCGGCGCTGGCCTCAGGCAGCACATCGACGAAGTCGGCCAGCTGATCGAAACCGGGACGATCCTGGCCGGCCACAGCTACGGGGGCATGGTCGTCGCCGGGGTCGCGGACGCGTGCCCGGGGCAGGTCCGCGAAACGGTCTACCTCGACGCTTTCCTGCCCTTCCCCGGCGAATCCGCGTTCGACCTGATGCCGGTGCTGCGGCGGCCGTTCGCCGAGGCGGCGTCCCGCGATCCGGCGGGCAGGACCGTGCCGCCGTTCGGGCTCGCCGCGCTCGGATTCACCGACCCCGAAGCGGTTTCCCGGCTGCGGCCGATCTGCATGGCCACCCACGAGGAACCCTTGCCCCCGGCCAGGAACGGCGAGCGGCCGCCGAGCCGCTGCGTGCTCTTCGGCGACCGCTCCCCCTTCGCCCCGATGGCCGTCCGCGCCCGGGCGCGCCGGACGGTCCGGACCGGCCACTTAGGACTGTGGACCGCGCCCGCCGAGGTGTGCGCGGCGGTCACCGGGAGCTGACGGTCCGAGGCCGCGGCCGGCGCCCGGGCCATCCGACATTCGGACTGCACCCGGGACATTCCCTACGAAAGTCGCTCCGGCGCCGAACCAGCACAGATTCCCAGCGCTGGCAGGACTTACACGAATTGCCCGGCGAATCCGGAACGTGCCGTTAGTCCGTTCGGCGCATTGACGCCCCGAAGTGCTGATCCTTTACTCGGACGGGTCCGGCCGCCTACCCACCGTGAGCGACCGGACACGTTCTCCTCCCCGCTCCCCATCGTTCTGCCTTCATGGAAGGAAGACCTCGATGCCCCCTCGCGGATTCACGACGGGCCTGGCGGCCGCCGCCGGTCTCGCCATGACGCTCACGCTCCCGGCGGCCCCGGCCGGAGCGACCCCCGCCGCGCCGCCCGTCTCCCCGGACGTCGCCGCCGCCAAGGCCGCCGACCAGGCGGTCGCCTCCGGGCTCGCCGCGTTCGGCCGCGGCCCCGCCGAAGCCTTCCGGCGCGTCGGCTTCACCGCGGGCGGCGGCGGGCTCTACTACGGCGCCTACGAACGCACCTACCAGGGCCTGCGCGTCGTCGGCGGGGACGCGGTCGTCGTCGCGGACGGAGCCGGGAACGTCCGCGGCACGAGCGCCGCGGAGACCTCGCCGATCGCCGTCGGGACGCAAGCCGTCCTCGACGCCGCGAAAGCCGCCGAAACCGCGCGCGCCCAGCTGTCCACTGTGGACAGCGTGAGCACGCCGGAGAAGGTGGTGCTGGCCGGGGCGAATCCGAAGCTGGCCTACGAGGTCGTCGTCGCCGGGCGCACCGCCACGGCACCGAGCAACCTGCACGTGTTCGTCGACGCCGCCACCGGCGCGGTGCTCGACAAGCGGGACGACGTCAAGACGTTCGGCTCCGGGGCGAAGACCGAGGCCCAGCCGGCCGCGGTGAACGCGGCGGGCACCGGCAACAGCTACTACGTCGGCACCGTCTCCATCGACACGACGCAGTCCGGCTCCACCTACAGCATGCGCGACCCCGGCCGCCCGGGCCTCAGCTGCGGCCGCGAGAACGGGTCTGTCTACAGCGGACCGGACAACAGCTGGGGCAACGGCAGCGGCACGGACCTCGAAACCGGCTGCGTCGACACCCTCTACAGCGTGCAGACCGAGTGGAACATGCTGAAGGACTGGCTGGGCCGCAACGGCATCAACGGCAGCGGCCGCGGCTTCCCGGCGTCGGTCGGCCTGAACGCCGTCAACGCCTACTGGAACGGCTCTTCGACGCACTTCGGCCATTCGCAGGACAACCGCCGCCAGGCCACCTCGATGGACGTCGTGGGCCACGAATACGGCCACGGCATCTTCCAGACCACCCCGGGCGGCGCGGGTTCGGGCAACGAGAACGGCGGCTTGAACGAGTCGACCGGCGACATCTTCGGCGCGATGACCGAGTTCTACGCGAACAACGCGAAGGACAAGCCGGACTACGAGGTCGGCGAGGGCGTCAACCTCGTCGGCCGGGGCCCGATCCGCTACATGTACAACCCGTCGAAGGTCGGCGACCCGAACTGCTACTCGTCGTCGATCCCCAGCACCGAGGTGCACGCCGCGGCCGGCCCGCAGAACCACTGGTTCTACCTGCTCGCCGAGGGCTCGAACCCGACCAACGGCCAGCCGGCCAGCCCGACCTGCAACAACAGCAGCGTCACCGGGCTCGGCATCCAGAAGGCCGCCAAGATCTTCTACAACGGCCTGCTGAAGAAGACCTCGTCGTGGAACCACAGGGCGGCCCGCAAGGCGACGCTCGAGGCGGCGATCTCGCTCTTCCCGGGCAGCTGCACCGAATTCAACGCCGCCAAGGCCGCGTGGAACGCGGTCTCCGTGCCCGCCGTCTCCGGTGAGCCGACCTGCACCACGCGCTGACCGGCGCGGCCGGGTCCCGGCGACGGGGCCCGGCCGCACCCCTCTCCCCGCCCCCGAACAAGAGGAATCCACCGCTATGAAATGGAAGACCAGACTCGGCGCCGGGGTCACCGCCCTCGTCGCCGTCCTGAGCGCCGTCAACGGGCCCGCGGCCACCGCCGCGCCCTCGCCGGCGCTCGCCGCGCCGGACATCTCGCTGGCCAACATCAAGACCCACCTCAACCAGTTCCAGACCATCGCCCGCAACAACGGCGGCACCCGGTCGCCGCGCGGCGGCGGTTACGCGGCGTCGGTGTCCTATGTGGAGGGTCTGCTCAAGGCGGCGGGCTACACCACGACGCGGCAGACGTGCACGAGCTGCCTCGGCCGTTCGCAGAACCTGATCGCCGAATGGCCGCAGGGCGACGCGAACCAGGTCCTCATGCTCGGCGCGCACCTCGACTCGGTGAGCGCGGGCCCCGGCATCAACGACAACGGGTCCGGCAGCGGGTCGATCCTGGAGGTCGCGCTGACGCTGGCCCGCACCAACCCGGCGATGGCCAAGCGCGTCCGGTTCGCCTGGTGGGCCGACGAGGAATCCGGCCTGGTCGGCTCGCGCCACTACGTGAGCACCCTGTCGAGCACCGAGCGGGCGAAGATCAAGACCTACCTCAACTTCGACATGATCGGCTCGAAGAACTGGGGCTACTTCGTCTACGACGACGTCGCTTCGGTCAAGGCGGTCTTCGACGAGTACTTCGCCTCGATCGGCATCCAGACCGAGGGCGACAGCGAGGGCGACGGCCGGTCCGACCACGCGTCGTTCAAGCGCGTGGGCATCCCGGTCGGCGGCCTCGCGACCGGGGCCGGCGACATCAAGAGCTACCAGCAGGCCCAGAAGTGGGGCGGCACCGCGGGCGCGGCGTTCGACAACTGCTACCACCGCGCCTGCGACACGACCGCGAACATCCCCGACACCCCGCTGGAGAAGAACTCCGACGCGATCGGGTACGCGGTGTGGAAGCTGGCCGTCGCGAACCCCGTAGCGGTGCGGAACTGAACCCCAGCTGGGAAACCCGCACCTGAGCCTGGCCGAACGCTCCAGGCCGCCCGCCCGGCGGTCTGGAGCGTTTGCCTTGCCGCGCCCAGGTGGTGGACGCCCTTGCCTCCCGGGACGGGGAGCGGTGCACTCGGCCGGTCCACTCCTCTCGCGGAAGGATCGCCATGTCCGTCACCGACGAGCTGCTGGCCAACAACGCCGAGTACGCCGCGAGTTTCACCGGCCCGCTTCCCCTGCCGCCCGCGAAGCACGTCGCCGTGCTCGCCTGCATGGACGCGCGCCTGAACGTCTACGGCGTCCTCGGCCTCGAAGAAGGCGACGCCCACGTCATCCGCAACGCGGGCGGTGTAGTCACCGAGGACGAGATCCGTTCCCTCGCCATCAGCCAGCGACTGCTCGGCACCACGGAAATCATCCTGATCCACCACACCGACTGCGGCATGCTCACCTTCACCGACGACGAATTCCGGACCTCGATCCGGCGGGACACCGGGGTCAAGCCCGCCTGGTCCTCCGAAGCGTTCCCGGACGTCGAGGACGACGTCCGCCAGTCCCTCGCCCGGATCCGCACCAGCCCGTTCATTCCGCACCGGGATTCGGTCCGCGGTTTCGTTTTCGACGTCGCCACCGGGAAGCTCAACGAAGTCCGCTAACCGGCGAGCCGGCCGGCCAGCGCGTGCGGGTCGGCGTAGAGCGCGTCCAGCTGCACCGCCCCGGCCGCGACGCCGAGCAGGTCCCGGCCGGGGAAACTCGCCGGGAGCACCCGCTTCGCCGCCTCGACTCGCCCGCGCGACCGGGCCGCGACCTCCGCGCGCACGGCGGCCAGGCAGGCGGGCAGCTCGGCGATCCCCGGCTCCGCGACCACCAGCACCTCGGGGTTGACCACGTCGAACAGCAACGCCGCCGCGCGGCCGATCGTGCGGGCGCGGCCGAGCAGGACGTCGAGCGCGACCGGGTCCCCGGCCCCGGCCGCGCCGACGACGTCCACAATGGACTGCCGCCCGGCGCGAGCGGTGACCGCCCACTCGGCGGCGTCGGCTTCGAAGCACCCGGACCGGCCGCAGGCACACCGCGTGCCCGGCGCGCCGAGCGGAAGATGCGCGACGGTGCCCGCGGCCGACCCCGGACCCCGGTACAACCGGCCGCCGGACACTATCGCCGCATCGACCACGTTGCCGACGAACAGCTGCGCCAGCGACCCGCACCCGCGCGCGGCGCCGAACATCGCCTCCGCCGAGGCCAGCGCGCGGGCGTGGCCATCGACCCGGGTGGGCAGCCCGGACAGCTCCGCCAGCACCGGCCCGGCGGGCACGTCGTACCAGCCGAGCGAGGAATGCTCGACGATCACGCCGGTGTCCGGGTCGACCCAGCCGCCGCAGGCGACGCCGAGCCCGACCGGGATCCGGCCCCGGTGCCGCTGCCGGAACTCCCGCAGCCGCGCCGCCGCCCCGGACAGGACCTGCTCCGGCCCGCCGCCCGGATGCGGCACCCGTTCCGACGCCAGGACACGGCCGCGCAGGTCCAGCACGGCCACCGTCGCGAACTCGTGGGCGATGTGCACGCCGAACACCGCGTGCCGGGCGGCGGCGATGTCGAGTTCGGTCCGGGGCCGCCCGGCCGTGCGGCGGTCCAGCGGCCTTTCCGCCGGACGGGCGGAGAGCAGGCCGAGATCGGCGAGGCTCGCGCACTGGCGGCTCACCCCGGCCGGGCTGATTCCGGTGAGTTCGGCGATCGCGTCGCGGGCCAGGGGACCGTGCGCGAGGACGGCGCGGAGGACAGCCGCCGCGGCGGTGCGGCTCGCCGTGAGAACACTCGTCGTCATCGCTCCGCTCCCGCCTGTTCAGGTCCGTGCCGGGGACTTGAGCTGCGCGGTCCCTGGCCAGATCCGGAAGTCTGTGAGGGGAACCCTGAGGGACTCAGAGTCCGTGAAGGTGGCCCTCACGGACCGCATTCAGCCACGGGTCAGCTGGTGATCGGGTCCGCGCCGGGGCGCAGCGGCGGCCCGATCGCGCGGCTGGACGCCGGTACCCGGCCTTTCCCCCACCCGATCCGCTCCCGATAACTGCCCAGCAACCCGCCGACCGCCAGCAGATCCGCGTCCTTCGCCGCCGCCCCGTCCGGTTCCGGCGTGGTGCGGGGCGAGACGAACAGCGCGTCGGCCGGGCAGTTCGCCTCGCACTGGAAGCACGTCTGGCAGTCGTCGTGCCTGCTGATCACCGGGATGCCGTCGGCACCGCGTTCGAACACGTTGGTCGGGCAGACCGCGATGCACTTGTCGCAAGCGATGCAGCGCTGCGCGGACACCAGTTCGATCAAGACGCCGCCTCCGCTTCGGTGACTGTCCTTTCCGGACGGACCCACACTGTGTCCAGCCCGCCGGTGTGCAGCCGATGCCGCTGAGCCGGGTCCGGAGAAGGGAAATCGAGCCGTTTCGCCATCCCCCGGGTCTCGGTGCGGGCGAGCGCCGAACGGTACATCCACCGTGCGTGCGCGGCCATCGCCGCCGCCTGGCGGGTGCGGACGGACAGTTCGCCGGTGCCGCCCAGCGACGCGCGCAGCGTCGTCCAGACGTCGTCGAGCGAGGCCAGCGCCGGGGTCAGCACCTTTCCGTGCCGCAGGTAGTTCTTGTCGTAGGGCAGCACTTCGCGCTGGACCGCGGCGATCACCTCGCGGTGGTCGCCGCCGCCGGGGCCGCCCGGCCGGAGCCCGGCCTCGCCGAGCGCGAGCGTCCGGCGGCTTCCCGCGCGGGAGCCCAGCGACCGGGCGTAGCGGGCGGCGCCCCGCCCGGCCCAGGTGCCCGAGGAAATCGCCCAGGCGGCGTTGTGGCTGCCCCCGCCGGTGAAACCGCCGCAGATCAGTTCGCGGGTGGCCGCGTCGCCCGCCGCGTACAGGCCGGGGACGGTGGTCGCGCAGTCGTCCGAGACGATCCGGATGCCGCCGGTCCCGCGGACCGTGCCTTCGGCGATCAGGGTGATCGGGAACTTCTCGGCGAAGGGGTCGATCCCCATCCGGTCGAAGGCGAGGAAGAAGTTCGGCTGGGCCAGCCGCATCGCCGCGCGCGCCTGTTCGTCGGCCCGGTCCAGGCGGCAGAACACCCTGCCGCGCAGCAGTTCCCGCGCGATCGGCGAACGCCGGACCCCGCTGGCGCCCTCCAGCACGCTGCCGTCGGCCCGGAAGAAGGTGGCGAAGTGGTAGAACGCCGTCTTGGTGACCGAGGTGCCTTCGGGCGCGATGCCATAGGCGTTGGAGAACTCCATGCCGGACAGCTCGGCACCGGCTTCGGCGGCGAACAGCGCGCCGTCCCCGGTGTTGACGTCGCAGCCCAGCGCCTTCGACAGGAACGCGCACCCGCCGGTGGCCAGCACGACCGCGCCGGCGCGCACCCGGTAGGGCTGCCTGCCCTGCCGCTGGTAGCCCGCCGCGCCCGCCACCGCGCCGGACGGATCGGCGAGCAGTTCGGTCACCGGGCTGTGGTCGAGCACCCGCACGCCGGCGCGGCGGACGAGGATCCGCATCCGGCGCAGGTACTCCGGGCCGTGCAGCCCGTTACGGAGCTGGCGCCCGTCCGGGCCGGCCGGGAACGGGAAGCGGGCGGCGACCGCGAGTTCGTTGACCCGCTCGTAGGTCTCGTCGAGCACCCTGGCCGCCCATCGCCGGTCGGCGAGCCTGCCGCCGAGTTCCTCGCGGGAGTCCATCGCCGCCTCCCGCGCGGCCGGGTCCGGCGGCACGTACCAGACGCCGGTGCCCGCCGCGGCCGTCGCGCCGCTGGTGCCGCAGTAGCCCTTGTCCGCGAGGACGACGTCCGCGCCGTCCCGGGCCGCGTGCAGCGCCGCCCACGTCGCGGCCGGACCGCCGCCCGCCACGAACACGTCGGCCGTCAGATCGAGCGTTTCCATCAAGCGGTCCCTTCCGTGCGCCAGGACGTGAAGCGCCGTTCGACGGTCACGAGCAGCTGGTTGAACGCGACGCCCAGAACGGAGATCGCGACGATTCCCGCGTACATCTGCGGAATGGCGAAGTTGTACTGCGAGAAGTTGATCAGGTAGCCGAGCCCGGCCTTCGCGCCGACCATCTCCGCCGCGATCACGACGACGATCGCCGCCGCCCCGGCCAGCCGGATCCCGGTGAAGATCGTGGGCACGGACGCGGGCAGCACCACCTTCGCGAACAGCCGCAGCGGCGGCAGGTCCAGCGACCGGGCCAGCTTCAGCAGGGTCGGGTCGACCGACCGCACCGCGCTGATGGTGTTGAGCAGGATCGGCCAGGTGCAGGCGTAGAAGACGATGGCGATCTTCGAGGTCTCGCCGATGCCGAGGATCAGCACGAACACCGGCAGCAGCGCCAGCGCCGCGGTGTTGAGGAAAACCTGCACCAGCGGGGTCAGCACGTCCGAAACCGGTTTGTACCAGCCGATCAGCACGCCGAGCGGCACCGCGGCGGCGACCGCGAGGGCGAACCCGGCCAGCGAACGGGTCAGGCTGGCCCCGGCGTTGGCGGCGAGCTGCCCATTGCCCGCCAGGTCCGCGAGCGCGCCGAGGACGGTGTGGAACGGCGGCAGGAACACCGGGTCCACCAGGCCCGCGAGCGGGGCGATCTCCCACAGCGCGAGCAAAAGAATCAGCGCGATGCTCTTCACGAAGACCGCTCGGACCCGGGAGCGCCCGGCGCGGGGCCGGGCCGCGACGGGTTCCGCCCGCTCGGTCCTCGCGGTGTCCGGGGCAGTGGTGACGCTCATGCTCCGACCGCCTCCTTCTCCAGTTCGTGCGCCCGGGCCACCTCGTCGTGCAGCAGTTCCCAGATCGCGTGCCGGTACCGGGCGAACTCGCCGGTCGACCGCACGTCCGCGCCGTCGTCGCGCCGCGGCAGGCCGATGTCCACCACGCTTTTCACCCGGCCCGGCCGGGACGTCAGCACCACGACGCGCTCGCCCAGATAGACCGCCTCGTCGATGCTGTGGGTGATGAACAGGACGGTTTTCCCGGTGCGCCGCCAAATCCGCAGCAGCTCGTCCTGGAGCGATTCCCGGGTCTGGGCGTCCAGCGCGGCGAACGGCTCGTCCATCAGCAGCACGTCCGGGTCGTAGGCGAGGCTGCGGGCGATCGCGACGCGCTGTTTCATGCCGCCGGACAGTTCGTGCGGATGCCGGTCGGCGAACTCCAGCAGGCCGACGAGATCGAGGTACTCGCGGGCCCGCCGCGCGCGGTCGGCCCGGCGCACGCCGGTCGCCTCCAGGCCGAACTCGACGTTGCCCTGCGCGGTGCGCCACGGCAGCAGCGCGTACTGCTGGAACACGATCCCGCGGTCCCGGCCGGGGCCGCGCACCGGGACGCCGTCGAGTTCGATCCGGCCCGCGTCCGGTTCGGCGAGCCCGCCGAGGAGGTCGAGCAGGGTGGACTTCCCGCATCCGCTCGGGCCGACGACCACCGCGAACTCGCCCGCCCGGAGGTCGAGGTCGATCCCCGCGAGCGCGGTCAGCCCGCCGCCGGAACCCCGGACCGGGAAGGTCTTGCCGACTCCGGCGAACCGGATCCCGCTGTGCGCCCCGCTCATCACTGGCCTTTCGCGTACGAGTTGAACTTGTTGGCATACAGGTCGCCCGCCTTGACCGAGCCAGGGCGGATGTCCCCGCGCCCGCCCAGCCAGTCGATCCAGAGCTGCAGTTCCTTGTCGGTGATCACCCCGCCCTGGTCGGCGACGCCCCAGGACTTCCAGTACTTCAGCGGATCGGTGTCCTCGTTGCGGTTGCGGCCCTTGACGATCTTCGTGAACCGCTCCACCACCTGCTCGCGCGGCGTGGTCTTGGTCCACTCGACAGCTTTGGCCACGCCGCTGACGAACGTGCGCACGGTGTCCGGATTGCGTTCGATGAAGTCCTTTCGCAGCACGTAGGTTCCGGCGGTGAACGCGCCGAGCAGCTGGTAGTCGGTGAACAGCGGGCGGATGCCGCCGCGCGCGAGCGCCTTGTCGCGCAGGATGCCGCTCAGCACGGCTACGTCGATGTTCCCCTGGCGCAGCGACTGTTCGGTGTTGACCGGCGGCAGCGCGACCGGTTCCGCCTTGGCGATGTCCTCTTTGGACAGACCGCTGCGCTGGAGGTAGATGTCGAGCATCGCCTCGGAGTGCGCGCCGAGGGTGTTCATGCCGATCTTCTTGCCCGCCAGGTCGCGCGGGCCGCGGATCGGGCTGTTCTCCAGCACGTAGAAGCCGTTGAACTCCAGTTTGTCCACGCCGTAGTAGCCGAGCACCGAGGTGATCGGCGCCCCGGCCGCGGCGAGTTTGACGACCGCCCCGTTGAACGCGCCGCCGAAGTCCACCTGCCCGGTCGCCGCGGACTGGATGTCCTGCGGCCCGCTGATCGTGTCGCCCACCCACTGCAGCGTGACGTCGTTGAGATAGCCGAGGTCGGCGGCGAGTTCGGGCGGCGTGACCTGCCCGGCCCAGCCCTGGTAGCGCAGGGTTTTCGTGGTGCCGCCGCTCGCCGTGCCGCGGCGGCCGCGGCCGCCGCGACTCCCGCGAGGGTGAATCCCAGAAATTGCCTTCGGCTCGTGGTCACGCTGGCACGTCCTTTTTCGAAACGGGGAAAAGGGGAGCTTCTAAATCGGCAGTCTCGCGCATGCCGAGGACGGCGGACGCGATTCGCCCGCCGGGGAAGATCAGCGGGAACCGGAACAGACCGCGCTGGCCTGACGCCGGAGATCGACGTGCAGGCGGGCGGTCAGGGCCGGGTCCGGGGACATGCGGATCAGGCTGTCAGCGGGAATTCCGCCGGGCAACGACGTCCCACATCCCGGACTCCGGCCCGCTGCCCGGAATCTGGGACGAATTTGTTTCACCCTGAACGCAATCTTGCCCTCCGGGTTCCCGGGCGCCCAGTCTGGAAACCGGCCGAGCACACCGAACGGGAGCATCCGATGACCCTCACCGCCCATCCCACGCGAATCGCCGTGCACCAGACCGGCGCCCACATCGGCGCCCGGATCGACGGAGTCCGGCTCGACGGGGATCTGCCCGCCGAGACCGTCGCGCAGATCCGCGAAGCCCTGCTGGCGCACAAGGTGATCTTCTTCCGCGAACAGCATCATCTCGACGACGAAGGGCAGCAGGCGTTCGCCCGGCTGCTCGGCGGGCTCACCCAGCCGCACCCGACCGTCCGCAGCACCGGGCTGGGGAACATCCTGCCGATCGACGCCCAGCACGGAAAGGCCAACAGCTGGCATTCCGATGTCACGTTCGTCGACCGGATCCCGGCGATCAGCCTGCTGCGCGCCGTCACCATCCCCGCCTACGGCGGCAGCACGACGTGGGCGAACACCGCGGCCGCGTACGCCAAGCTGCCCCCGTCGCTCCAGGCGCTGGCGGACCGGCTCTGGGCGGTGCACACCAACGCCCACGACTACGCCGGCCGCGCCGACGAATACCGCGTCGGCGGGGTCGACGTGAAAGAACAGGCTTATCGCGACGAATTCCGTTCGCAGGTGTACGAAACCGAACATCCGGTGGTCCGGGTCCACCCGGAAACCGGCGAACGGGTGCTGCTGCTCGGGCATTTCGTCAAACGCCTGGTCGGTTTGTCGGCCACCGAATCGGCGGCGGTTTTCGAACTGCTCCAGTCCCGCGTCACCCGGTTGGAGAACACCGTGCGCTGGCAATGGGCTCCCGGCGACCTCGCGATCTGGGACAACCGCGCCACCCAGCATTACGGCGTCGCCGATTACGACGACCTTCCGCGCCGCCTGCACCGGGTGACCGTCGCGGGTGACGTGCCGGTCAGCGTGGACG
Source organism: Amycolatopsis silviterrae (assembly GCF_042684085.1). NCBI lineage: Bacteria > Bacillati > Actinomycetota > Actinomycetes > Pseudonocardiales > Pseudonocardiaceae > Amycolatopsis > Amycolatopsis silviterrae. The sequence goes on along the minus strand of NZ_JBHUKS010000006.1, from coordinate 22,417 downwards.
GAGTGCGCAGTACCGCGCGGGCGGGCGACGCCGCGGAGTACTCACCGCTGCCCTGAATAGTCAGGGTATTCAGGGCAGCCGCGGGAAAAGCGCCCTGGCATTGCCGGAGTCGATCGCGCGGCTTTGCTCGGGAGTGAGTCCGCTTTCGGTGTCCAGGATCTCGGTGAACCGGGCGCCCACCTGTGCTGGCGCGTAAGGGAAATCGCTGCCGTACAGGATCCGCGCCGGGTCCGCGAACCGGGCGAGCGCACCGAAGGCGTACTCCCCCGACGACAACGCCGTGTCCCAGTAGAAGCTCCGGAACCGGGCCAGGAGTTCTTCCTCGGTAGGCCCAGCGGGGTTCAGCGCGGTCTGTACCAGGCAGAACCGCAAGGCTGCGTAGGGCACGAAGCCGCCCGCGTGCGACAGGATGATTCGCACGTTCGGGTACCGTTCGGTGATCCCGTGGACCACCATGTGCACCGCGTTCCGGGTGGTGTCGAACGGATAGTCGACCAGCGGCCCCGGAAGGTCGGGCAGTAGCGGGACGAGCGGGTGCGCGGGGTGGACGAACACCACCGCGCGATGGCGGTCCAGCGTCTGCCACAGCGGGGCGTACCGGTCGTCGCCCAGGTAGACGCCGTCGTAGTTCGACAGCAGCACCACGCCGTCGGCCCGCAGCGCGCCGAACGCGTGGTCGACCTCCGCCACCGCGCCCTCGACGTCGGGCAGCGGGACGGTGGCGAACAACCCGAACCGGTCCGGCCGTTCCCGCACCAGGTCGGCGGTGTATTCGTTGACCCGGCGGGCCGTCTCCCGGCGCGCCGCGCCGGACCAGCCCGTCACGCCCGGCGCGGTCAGCGACAGTACGCTCGTGGCGATGCCGTTGGCGTCCATGAATTTCAGGTGGTCGTCCGGCGTCCACGGCGGCAGGGTCCAGCCCGACGGGTCGCCGCCGTGCTGTGCGAGAGCCTCGCCCCAGAACGGAGGGACCAGGTGGGTGTGGACGTCGATGCGTTCGTGCTCGGTCATGCCCCCACCGTCCCGCGCCGGTGCTGGGCGCGGGAGGGGAAGGATCCGATCCCCCTCCCCCGGAGCCCGCGCTGATGGCGCGCGACCCGCGGCGCACACAGCTCGGGGCGTTCCTGCACGCCCGCCGCGACGAAGCCCCGCCGCCCGCCGACGCGGACCCGGGCCGCCGTCAAGTGCCCGGCCTCCGCCGTGCCGAGGTCGCCGCCCGCGCCTTCATCAGCGACGAGTACTACACGAGGATCGAGCAGGGCCGGGTCACGCCGAGCGCCGAAGTGATCCGCCGCGTCGCCGCCGTGCTCGGGCTCAGCGCCGACCAGACCCGCTACGCGCTCGATCTCCTCGCCGACCCCGGCACCCCTCCGGAGCACCCCGAACCGAGCGATCCGCTGCGCCGCCTCGTCGACCGGATGGGCGACGTCCCCGCGCTCCTCGTCGGGCCGGCCACCTTGATCCTGGCTTGGAACCCCGCCGCCGCGCGGCTGCTGACCGACTTCGGCACCGTCCCGCCGGAGCGGCGCCGGTACGTGCAGCTGCTGTTCGCCGATCCCGTGCTGCAGAGCCGCTTTCTGGACCTGGAAGCCATGCGGCGCACCGTGATCGGCATCGTGCGCGCGAGCACTCCGGGCGCGCCCGGCGGGGACTGGCTCGACGAACTGCTCCGCACCGACCGCGACTTCCAGGCCCTGTGGGAACGCAACGACGTCGTGCGGCCGCACACCCGCCTCCCCGTCCGGCTCCGGCTGCCGGACGGGACCGAGGAGACGGTGGACCAGGTCGTGCTGCAGGTCGTCGACGATCCCCACCAGCGGCTGATCGCGTTCGTCCCGGCCGGATAGCACTCCCCGTCAGCGGATCCGGTCGGCCACCCGGCGAAACGCCCGGCGGGCTCCGGCCACGGCCTCCCCCGGGGTCAGCTCCTTCTTGAGCGCGAGAAGGTAGCCCGTCGGATGGCCATCGGCGACCTTCGCCCGCTGGGAGAACGCGCTGGCCGCCGCTCCGGCGAGACATCCGGCCGCGGCGCCGGCGACGGTGATCGAGCCGGGCAGCCCCGCCGCGGTCATCAGGGACGCGAGCAGCGCGGGCGGGGTGAGCGTCTGCGCGCTGAGCACCGCGCGCACCGGCTGCAGGCCCAGCCGGCGGATCTCGCGTTCGGCGGTCTCGGTCCGGCGCTTCACCTCGGCCTGGACCAGCGAGCCCAGCCGGGCCTCCCGGACCGCCGGATCCGGCGTGGCGGCCACCTCGGCGAACGTGCCGGCCAGCGAATCGAGGAATGCCCGGTACTCGATCAGGGACGGGAGGAGCCGTTCGCGCGCCTCGATCACGCGGGACACGGGCACGTGCTCCAGCCCGCCCGGGAGCACGGTCTCCAGGGCCAGGATGGTGAAGGCCTGTTCGACGTCGGGATCGTCCCGAGGGAGCCGGGGATCGTTGTCCAGCAGCACCTCCGCGAGCGCGTCGATCGTCCATCCGGTGACCGCCACCTGCGCGGCCGGCCGGTCGGTCACGGTGGCCATCCGGTTCCGCTCGGCGATGTCTCCGGCGAGCACGGCCAGGTACACCGCCCACAGGGTGCGATGCATGCCCATCGCGACGGTGACCCGCTCCTCGCCGCCCGGCGGGCGTAAGACGTACTCGTGCGCGACGAGCAGCCCCGCGTCGCGCAGCCGGCGGGTGAGTTCCACGGACATCTTGGTCGGCGCGATCCGCATCAGCTTCGGATGCAGGTCGCCGGCGTCGATCGGCTCGGCGCTCACCTGCCGGTCCGGCGGGAGTTCGACCCCCGTCGCGCGCAGGCCGTAGCGGGGCAGCAGTTCGTCGAGGTGCGCGTCGAGGAACCGGTACATCAGGTCGTCGATGCGGTCGGACCCGTTGGGGTTCAGCCCCGGATCGACGTCGACGATGAAGTCCGTGCTGTCCCGAAGCGCCCGTTCGGTGTCCGAGGGCTGGAGGAAATACGGGGAGGAAGCCGGGAGCAGCCGCGCGACGTTCGGCCAGTGCAGGGCCGCGGCCTTCAGCCACGTCTCGTCGCGGAAGTGGGTGTACGGGTGATACAACGCGATGTCGCTCACCGGAACAGTCTGCTCCATCCGCTGCGCGAGCGGAGCCGGGTTTTTCAGCCTTGACAGCCAGCCGGAACGCAGTCGTCCGGATGGTTGCCCGCGATGGTGTCGTGATCCAGCTGCACCGTGTTGCCGGTGCCGAGGTGCATCCCGCCGCCCCTGGCCGCGGTGTTCCCGGTGATGGCGCTGTCGGCCAGGGTGTGCGCCACGACGTCCTGGACGCTGGACACCGCGAGGCCGCCGCCGCTGCCGCCCGCGCGGTTGCCGGCGATCCGGGCTCCGGTGATCCGGAAGTGCGCGGACGGGCGCTTGCGCATGCTGTGCAGCCCGACGCCGCCGCCGTCCTGCCCGCTCACATTGCGGGTGATCAGGCCGCCGGTGACGGTCAGCTCCCCGGTGTGGTCGTAAACCCCGCCGCCGGAGCCCGGGATTCCCGGCCGGACGGCCCCCGGCGACCCGGTGCGGTTGTCGGCGATCTCGGTGCTGTCGAGGGCCGCCGCGCCCGCGCCGGTCCAGATCCCGCCCCCGTTGCCGGCGTTTCCGTCGTCACCGCGAGTGGCCCCGGAGCCGCCCGCCCCCGCGCCGCCGGAACTGTTGTGGCACACCGTGCTGGCGGCAAACGTGGTGTCGCCCGCGACGTACGCGCCGCCGCCGTTTCCGCCCGGACCGCCATGCCCGGCGGCTCCGCTGGGAGCACTCCCGGCCGGCCCGCCGATGCCGCCGTCGCCCGCGCTGTTGCGGCACACGGAACTGTCGAGGACGGTGGTGCTGCGGGTGCTCCAGATCCCGCCGCCGTGGCCGCCGTGCGCCCAGTTGTCGCCCTCGGTGCCCGGGGCGGTCGTGCTGTCTCCGCCGCGACCGGTCCGGTTCCCGGTGACCGCGCTGTGCTTGACCGTCAAAGTGCCTTGGCGGACGGCGATTCCCCCGCCGTTGCCGCCGGAACCGGGGAAGCCGTCCGTGCCGACCCGCGCCCAGGGACCGCCGCTACCGGTGGCGTTGCTGCTGACGGTGCTGTCGGTGATCGACAGTGCGCCGCCTTCGCTGAACACGCCGCCCCCGGAGCCGCCGTCGGTACCGGGCGGACCGTCGCCGGTGGAATTGCCGGTGACCGTCACGCGGGTCAGGGTCAGGGTGCCGGTATTGAGAATGCCGCCACCGTCTTCGCCTGGCGCGGAATGGCCGCCGAGGACGGAAAGATCGGAAATCGAAACTCCGGCGGCTTCGGTACGCAGAATTCGGAATGGCGCGGTGGTTTGCGTGCGGGCGAGTGTGGCGTGGTGACCGTTGACGGTGGTGGGGGCGGTGATCGCGGGGAGCGCCGTGGTGAGCTGGTAGGTGCAGCTTTCGGCGAGGTCGATCGTGGTGCCCGGATGCGCGTTGGCAGCCGAGACGGCGGTGGTGAGGCTCGCCTCGTCGCATCGGACTGGGGCCGCGGCGGCCCCGGATATCGGCAGCATCCCGGCGGTGAGCACAGTCGAACTCAGCACGACCATCAGCACGGCTTATCCCCTTTTCCCGCGAAAACCGACGGCGTCGAGTTCACCATGAATGCCGAATGAGGAAAGGGGTTCGGCGGGGATTTGGGCCGAGTGGCGGACGGAAACGGTCGCGGTTCGCTGGGGGTTTCGTTGTCCGCGATCAGGTCCGCTAATGGCCGGGCCGGAGGTGGTGCGTTCCCGAAGGGGCAAGCCCATCCGCCGAACGGTCCCCGCTCGCGGCAGCTTGCCCCTCCCGGCTGTTACCTCACCGCACGGTCCAGCAACCGCTGAAGCCAACCGTCCCGGGCCGCCACGCAAGCCTCGGCCAGTGCCGATCCCGGGGCCAAATCGTAAAACCCATGGAACGCCCCGCCCCAAACATGCAGTTCGGCCTCCCCGCCCGCCGCCCAGATCCGGCTGGCGAACGCGACGTCCTCGTCCCGGAACACCTCCGCCGCGCCGACGTCGATGAACGTCGGCGGCAGCCCGCTCAGGTCCGTCGCCCGGGCCGCTGCCGCATAAGGAGAGACGTCGGCTGTTCCCCGGCGGTCGCCGAGGACGGCCGCCCAGGCGGTGCGGTTGCTGGTCCGGTCCCAGACTCCGACGCCGTCGTACTGGCGGGACGACACCGTCTCATCGCGGTCGTCGATCATCGGGCATTGCAGCAGCAGCCCGAGCAGCGCCGGGCCGCCGCGGTCGCGGGCCAGCAGGGCGGTTCCGGCGGCCAGTCCTCCCCCGCCGCTGCCGCCGAACAGCACCAGGCGGGCGGGGTCGAATCCCAGCAGGTCCGCGTTGCGGGAAGTCCATCGCAGGCCCGCGTAGCAGTCCTCGACCGGTACGGGATCGGGGTGTTCCGGGGCCAGCCGGAATTCCGCGGTGACGGCGACCGCGTCGTGTTTCAGGACCCAGTCGATCAGCGGGCCCGCGGCGGCGAACCGGTTTCCCATGACCATTCCGCCGCCGTGGAGGTGGTAGATCCCGGGGCCGGGAGCCTCGTGGTCCCGGCGCGAAAGGACGGAGACCTCGATCGCCGCGTCCCGGTAGCCGGTGATCATGTGATGCGTGCAGACGACCGGGCGGTCGCCGATTTGTTCTTCGATACTCGGGAAAGGCAGCTTCCGGTACCGCTCCAGCCGGTCGGCGGTCATGCCGAGCGGCACCCGGCCGTTGAGTGCGGGCAGCACCTCGGCGAGTTCCGGGTCGAACGGCGGACGCGGCAGTTCCTGCGTCATGAATGCTCCTGGAAGTCATCGTCCCCTTCGGACACGCCAAAGGGGAATACGGTGGGAGAAAAGCGAAAGCCAGGGCATTCGTCGGCCGGTACGCCGCCGAAGACCCGGCGGCTAGCTTCGGTCCACCTCGATGAGCATGCCGCGAGATTAACACGTCCCCGGAGCGGTCAGCGACCAGAGCGCGGCCTCGTCCACGGGGACCGCGTCCAGGCCGTCGTCGCCCCACCGTGCGCCCTCGTCGCAGTCCGCCCACAGCAGTCGGGTCCGCCAGTGCAGCGCAGCCTCGTACGTCACGCCCATCGCGCCGTGCAGCTGGTGTGCGGTCTGGGCGATCCGCGGGACCACCGCCGCGGCGACCTCCCTGGCGGTGGCCAGTGCGAAGGCGAGCGGGACGGGGTCGCCGAAAAGGCGGAGCCTCGCCTCGCGGGTGATCGTTTCCAGCTGCCGGACATCGACTTTCAGCTCTCCCAGCATGGTCCGCACCGCCGGGATAGCGGTCAGCGGCTTGCCGAACTGGACGCGTTCGGCGACATAACGGCGGGCTTCCGCGACCGCGCCCTGCGCCGCGCCGAGCATCTCCTGGAACCGGAGCACTTCGGACAGCGCGGCGAGCCGCAGCGGGATCTCCGTCGGCGGTGCCAGGCAATACGGCCGGTCCGCGAAATCCCGTCCAGCCTGCTCCGACGCGTCGACGGAGACGAGAACGTCCGCGATCGGCGCCCAGATCCCTTGCGCGGCAGCGTGTACGCCTATGGCGTCCACTGTGGACAAAGGACCGGCCGCGACCCGGGCGACCAGCGTCTGGCGGAGCGGGAGCGCGAACCCGCCGCGGCCGAGAGCGGTGACCGCCCCGCAGGCGGCGTCCACGAGGTCCCGTTCCGGCGAGTCGGCACGGAGGTCGTCCAGGATGGTGGTCCAGCCGAGCCGGGCGGCGGTCCGCCAGTGCTCGCGCGGGTCGCCGGGCCGGTCCCAGCCCCCGATCACCTCGCTGACCGAGGCGTCCAGGTCGGTTTCCAGAGTGTTCGTCATCAGTTGTCCCTAGCGATCATCGACAGCATGACTTGGGCGGCTCCGCCCCGGATGCCCGAGGCGGGCGAGGCGGCGAGCGCCTGGTCGTAGAGCGCGCGGACCGCCGGAGCGGCTCGCGGCATGAGCGGCCGCGCCCACTCGATGACGCTCTGCTCGAACTGGTGGCCGAGGTACTTGCTCGTCGCGGCGGGCACGACCGGGGAACCGCCGTCGTCGAGCACCTGCGCGGTCTCCCGCACCCAGGCGCGCAGGATCTGCAGCCGCGCGGCCAGCGCACGCAGCTCGCGCCGCGCGGTGCCGTCCGCGAGTCCCGCGTCGAGCACGGCGGACAGCAGCGGATAGGTCGAGAGGAACCGCTCCGGGCCGCCGCGCTCGAACGCGAGCTGGCCGACGACCTGCCGCCAGCCCTCGCCGACCTGCCCGATCGCCCATCGGCCCGGGACCGGCACCTCGTCCAGGACAACCTCGTTGAAGTGGTGTTCGCCGCGCAGGTCCACGATCGGCGTGACGGTGATTCCCGGCGAGTCCATCGCGACGACGAACTCCGTCAGCCCGTCGTGGCGGTCGGCTTCGCGCGAGGTGCGCGCCAGGACGTACAGGTGGCTGGCCCGGTGCGCCCCGCTGGTCCAGATCTTGCGGCCGGTGATGCGCCAGCCGTCGCCGTCCCGGACGGCCGACGTGCGCAGCGAAGCCAGGTCCGAACCGGCGTCCGGTTCGCTCATCCCCAGCGCGAAGGTGTACTCCGCGCGGGCCAGCGGCGGGCAGAATTCCTCTTGCAGCGCAGGGGTTCCGTGCCGGAGCAGGGTCGGGCCGATCTGCCGTTCGCCCACCCAGTGCGCGGCCAGCGGCGCCCCGGCGCGCAGCAGTTCCTCGGTGACGACGAGCCGGTCGACAGCCGTCCCGCCACCGCCGCCGAGGTGCTTCGGCCAGGAAACCGCCAGCAGTCCGGCCGCCGCGAGTGCACGGCTGAAGCTCAGGTCGTACGAGCCCGCCCAGGAATCGCAGCGCGGGGTGAACGGGTGGGCGGCGAGGAAATCCCGCACCCGGCGGCGAAGGTCTTCGGTCATCTGGCTCACTCCCCGGTGTAGTGCGGCGGACGCTTGCCGACAAACGCCGCGAGCGCTTCGGCGGAATCGGCGGTCGCCTGAACGACGGCTTGGTGCGAGGCGATCAAGTCCAGCGACGTCCGCAGGTCCGTGTACTCGCCCGCCTGCACCGCGCGCTTGATCAGCCCGACCGCGACCGGCGGCTGCGAAGCCAGGGTCCCGGCGAATTCGCGGGCCCGCGCCAGGAGCTGGTCCGGCGGGCAGATTTCGTCCGCCAGCCCCCAGGCCAGCGCCTGGTCCGCGGCCACGAACTCGCCCGTCCACAACAGCCGCAGCGCGCGTGACCGGCCCACGATCCGCGGCAGGTAATGGCAGCCGCCGTCGCCGGGAACGAGGCCGACCCGCACGTATCCTTCGGAAAACCGCGCGCGTTCGGAGGCGATCCGGTAGTCGCACATCAGGGCCATGTCCATGCCCGCGCCGACCGCCGCGCCGTTGACCGCGGCGATCAGCGGCTTGGCGAGGTCCTCGGCGGCTCTGGCCACTGGGTGCACGTGGTCGGTCATCAGCCGCCTGCTGCCCAGCGGCGTCCGCTTCTCGCCGAGATCGCCCAGATCGGCGCCCGCACAGAAGGCGTCGCCGGTGCCGGTGACGACGACGGCGCGGACCTGGTCGTCGTCCTGGAAAGCGCGGTACGCCTCGGCCCAGACGCGCAGCATTTCGCCGGTGAAAGCGTTCTTCTGCCTTGGCCGGTCCAGGACGAGCCAGCCGATGTGGTCCTCGACGCGGATGTCGAGGCCGGGTACGGAGGTCATCACGACTCCTTTTCTCTAGTGAAACGGCGGTCCAGAAAGGACGCGATCCCTTCCTTGGCTTCGGCGCTGTCGCCGAGCCTCGCGGCGAGCGCGGCCAGCTCGCTCGCGTGGGTGCCGAAGAACTGTCGCGCGGCCGTGGTGGTCAGGTGCTTGGCGGCGGCGAGCGCACCGGGAGCGGCGGAGCGCAGGCCGGCGAGGATCGGTTCGAGGGCCTGGTCGACGTCGTCGGCGGCGAGGGTGATCAGGCCGATGCGGGCGGCCTCGGCGCTGTCGAACCGTTCCCCGGTGAGGTAGTAGCGGGAGGCGGCCCGCGAATCGAGGCGAGGGAGCACGGAAGTCGACAAAACGGCCGGGGCGAGTCCGATGCGCACCTCGGTGAACGCGAAGCTCGCGGCCGGGCTCGCGACGACGATGTCGCACGCGCCGAGCAGCCCGAGCCCGCCCGCCCGGGCATGGCCGGTCACGCGGGCGACCACCGGTTTCGGCGTTTCGACGACGGTGCGCAGCAGGCTGACCAGCTGCTCGGCGGTGAGGCCGGTGCCCGCGCGGGCCTCGGCCAGGTCGAGGCCGGAACAGAACGTGTCGCCGGTGTGCGTGAGCAGCACCGCCCGGACCGCCGGATCCTCGGCAGCGCGGTTCAGGTGCGCGGTGAGTTCGTTGACCAGCCCGACCGACAACGCGTTGCGGTTGTGTGGCGAATCAAGGGTGAAGGCGGCGATTCCGGGGGTCATGCGACGCTCTCCGCGACCGGGGCGAACGCGGGCAGCCGCCGCCGGTCTCGTTCCGGATTGATCAGCGCGGTGCCCACGACCGCCCCGGCCAGCAACAGCGCGCCGCACACCGCGAACCCCGCCGCATAACCGTTTTCCGCGGTGAGGAACCTGCCCATCACCAGCGGCGCGAACACGCCGGCCGAGGTGGCGACGGCGGTCGTCGCGGCGGTCACGGCGAGGCGGCGTTCCGGCGGAACCAGCTCGCCGATGAGCAGCCACACCATCGGATAGAACGCGCTCGGCAGGCCGAACGCGAGCGTGATCAGCACAAGGGCCGCGCCCTTTCCCGTGTGCGGAAAGAGAATCATCGCGGTGCCGGACACGGCGAGCAGCACCATCCCGGGCAGGCAGTAGGCGCGCCGGCTGCCCACTCCCCTGCGCCGCCACCTTGTCGACACCGCACCCATCACCACGATCACGACGGTCGCGAGCAACGACGGCAGCGCGGAGAGAGTGCCCGCCTGCTGATGCCCGATCCCGAGCCCGGACGCCAGGTAACGGGGCAGGAAACCCAACGCGGTGGTGGTCGCCCAGAAGGCGACGAAACCGGCGAGGACCGCACCAAGCACCGTTCCCGAGCGGAAAAACGCCCGATACGGCACCGGCTCACGGCGGGCAGACGGCACGGTGGACTTCGCGTACGGGCCGTCGTTCGCGAACAGCAGCCACGCCGCCGCCCACACCACCGAAAGCGCGAACAGGACGCCGAATGCGGTCCGGTAGCCGAAATCCGCGATGATCCAGCTGAGCAGCGGTGCGCTCGCCACGACGCCGAGTGTCGGTCCAATGTGGACCAATGCGTTCGGGAGGGCCCGGTCGCGGGCGAGGAACCAGCCGTAGACGGTGTGCGTCGCGGCGGGCACCGCGGGTCCCTCCGCCGCGCCGAGCGCGATCCGCGACGCGACCAGCGCGCCGAAACCGAGCCCGGCCGCCATGGGCAACGCGGTCAATCCCCACACGAGGGCGAGCACGACCATGACCCGCGTCGTGCGGCGCTTCGCGGCGGCGAACCCGACGACGATGCCGGAAACGCTGAACAGGAAATAGAAACAGGACTGGACGAAGGCGTACTGCTCCTCGCCGAGGCCGAGGTCTTTCATGATCGGCTCGGCGGCGAGCCCGACGACGGTCTTGTCCGCGTAGTTGATCAGCAGGAACAGCAGCACGAGCGCGGTGACGGTCCACGCGCGCCCGGCGCTCGGGCGCGGCGGGACGGGATGGTCGGACATGGGTTCTCCTCGGGACGACGACGTTGTCGCTGGGGCAGGCCTGGTCAGCCGAGCCGGGCCGGGTCGAAGCCCGCCTCGGCCAGCACCTCCGCGGTGTCCGCGCCGACCGGCGGGAACTGCCGGTAGATCCCGGGCGGGGTGCGGGAATAGCGCACCGGCGGGGCCACGAGCCGGCACGCGCCCTCGGTCGGATGCTGGACCGTCCGGACGAGACCGCCTTGCCGCGCGTACTCGCTCTCGGCCGCTTCCTGCAGGCTGTACACCGGATGCGCGGGGATGCTGATGCGGTCGCAGAACTCCTGCCACTGCGCGGAAGTGAACTGCGGGGTGAGTTCGCGGACCTGGCCGTACAGCTCGTCGGCGTGCGCGACGCGAGCGGGCATCGTCGCGAAACGCGGGTCGGCGGCGAGTTCGGGACGGCCCGCACGGGCGAAGAAATCGCGCCAGTTGCGGTCGTTGTAGGGCAGGATGCACATCCACCCGTCGGCGGTGCGACACGCGCGACGCTGCTTGCTCAGGACACGCGGGTAGCCGTAGCCGGGCTCCTCCGCCGGTTCCAGCGAGGCGCCGGCGAGGTGCTCGACGAGGTTGAACGCGATCATGGTGTCGGCCATCGGCACCTCGACGTGCTGGCCCTCGCCGGTCCGGTCGCGATGGCGCAGCGCGGCCAGCACGGACTGGACGATGAACAGGCCGCACACCTTGTCCGCCAGCACGGTCGGCACGTAGTAGGCCTCGCCGGTGACCTGCTCGTTCAGCCAGACCAGCCCGGAGGCGGCCTGGAGGATGTCGTCGTAGGCGGCGTTGTCGCCGAGTGCGGAGTCGCTGCGGAAGCCCTGCGCGTTCGCGTAGACGAGCCGGGGGTAGGCGGGCGCCAGGTCCTCGTAGCCCAGCCCGAGCCTGCGCAGCGCGCCGGGCCGGATGTTGGTGATGAACGCGTCGGCGGTGGCCAGCAGCGCGAGCAGTGCGTCCCGTCCGGCCGCGGCCTTGAGGTCGAGGCACACGCTGCGCTTGTTGCGGTTGAAGTTCAGCGCCGCGCCCGCCATCCCGGGGTGCCGGCGCGGTTCGAAGTGCCGGGTCGGGTCGCCGCCCGGCGCCTCGACCTTGACCACGTCCGCGCCGAGGTCGGCCAGCTGCGCGCCCGCGTACGGGCCCATGATCACGGTCGCCAGCTCGACGACCCGCACTCCGGTCAGCGGGCCAGTGGGTGTCCCGTCCACCTCGCACCTCCTGTTTGTCCTCGGCTGCCCCTCAGTCAAATCGAGGTCATTCATCTACCGCCAATACTTCTTGGCCGGGTATCCATATGCTGTTCCATATGGATCTGACGACTCGCCTGCTGGAGCAGTTCGTCGTGCTCGCCGAGGAGGAGCACTTCGGACGGGCCGCCGAACGTCTCTCGATGAGCCAGCCGCCGCTGAGCCAGGCGATCCAGCGCCTCGAGCGCGCCCTCGGCGTGCGGCTGCTGGAGCGCAGCACCCGCGCCGTGCGGCTGACCGCGGCCGGCTCCGCGTTCGCCCTCGACGCCCGGCACCTGCTCGAAGCGCAGCAGGCCGCCGTGGGCCGCGCGCGGCGCATCGCCGACGGCACCGAGGGCGAGCTGCACCTCGGCTTCATCAGCGGGATCTCCTACACGTTCCTGCCGCGCGTGCTCCGGCTGGCCCGCGACCGGTTTCCCGGGCTGCGCCTGCACCTGCACCAGAGCACGTCGGCGGAGCTGGCCTCGATGGTCCGCTCCGGCAGGCTCGACCTCGCCTTCGTCCGCGGCCCGCTCGCCGACCCGGACGGCCTCGACCTGCGCACGGTCGCGGACGAACGGCTCGCCGTCGCCCTGCCCGCCGGGCATCCGCTCGCGGAGCGTCCTTCCCTGCGGCTGGCCGACCTCGCCGCCGAGAACTTCGCGCTGCCCTCGCTGAGCGCGCTGGCCGGGCTCGCCGAACAGGTCGCCGCCGCCTGCCGCGCCGCCGGTTTCGCCCCGCGCGACGGCGCCCGCGCGGACAGCCTGCCCGGCCTGATCAGCCACGTCGCGGCGGGGACGTGCGTGTGCCTGGTGCCCGAACAGGTGCCTTCCGGGGCGCTGCCCGGGGTGGAGTTCCGGGTGCTCGAAACCCCGCGGCGCCCCGCCGACGGCGCGGACAACCTGACGCTGACCGTCGTCGCGGCCACCCGCGCCGGGCACCGGGACCCCGCCGTAGAACGGGTCGTGTCCCTGGTGCACGGTCCGTGAAGGACTCCTTGCGGGAATCTGGTTCTAAGGCGGCGCTGCGGGTGCCGTCGAGGCTCGTGGGGTCGTCCGTGAGGGGAACCCTGACGGACTCTGATTCCCTCAGGGTTCCCCTCACGGACCTGCTCAGAACAGGGTCGCGGGCTCCACCGGCTCCGGCTCGGGCAGCGGTTCCAGCCCGGACGCCAGCGCCCGCACCTCGTCGTGGAAGCGCCGGGCGAGCGCGGGAGCCTCGTCGTTGTCCGGAGTGTGCAGGAAGACCGTCGGCGTCCGGCCCTCGCGCACCCACTCCGCGGCCACCGCGACCCACGGCTGCCACCCCGCCACGGTCTCCTCGACCGAATCCCGGCCGAGGTACCGGACGATCGGCCGTCCGGTCAGCGCCCGCGTCCGCCGGGGCAGCCGGGGTTTCTTGGCCCAGGCGTCCTGCTCGGCCTCGCTGGTCGGCGGGCTTTGGAAGAAGACGGTGGTGTCGAAGGGCACCCACTCCGCGTCCGCGGCGGCGAGCGTTCCCTCCAGCAGAGACGTCGCGCGCGCGTCAGTGAAGAACTCGGGGTGCCGCACCTCGACCGCGCGCTGCCGGTCGGCCGGGAGGCGGCGCAGGAAGCGGCCGAGCACCTCGACGTCGGACGGCCCGAACGAGCCGGGCAGCTGCGTCCACAGGACCGCGCGCTCGCCGAGGGGTTCGATCGCGTCCAGGAACGCGCGCATCTCGGTCTCGACGCCGACGAACCGGCGCTCGTGCGTGACGGCCTTGGGCACCTTGACCACGAACCGGAACCCGGGGCCGGTCTGCTCCGCCCATGTCTCGACGGTGGCCCGGGAGGGAGTCGCGTAGAAGGTGGTGTTGCCTTCGACCGCGTTGCACCAGCCCGCGTAGGCGCGCAGGCGTTCCTTCGCCGGCAGCGATTGCGGCAGGAACCGCCCGGGCCACGCTTTGTGGGTCCACATCGCGCAGCCGACGTGAAGACGTGCCATCCGTCAGCTCCCCTCGGGTCGCGAACGAGTCTTTCACAAAGCCCGCCGCGACTGGCTTTGCCGCCGTCCGGATGGTTTCGTGGCGGGAGACCTCCCGGGCAAGGCCGGGCGGAAGGGAGCGGCAGTGGCCGACGACGATCTGCAGTCCATAGTGGACGAACTCGCCGAACGGCTGGAACAGTCGGTAGCGATCGACGATCCGGCGATCCGGCTGCTGGCCGCCAGCAGGCACTTCGGCGACGAGGACCCGGTGCGGGTGAGTTCGGTGCTCAACCGCTCGATCCCGGCGGAGATCTCCGATCCGATTTTCGCACAGGGCATCGCGAGCTGGACCGAGCCGGGCGTCGTCGACCTCGCCGGGACCGCGGGCGCGCTGCCGCGGCTGTGCGCGCCGGTGCGCTGCGAGGGGCTGCTGCTCGGCTATCTGTGGCTGATCGACAAGGAAGGCGGGTTCCGCGAGGAGGAGTTCGCCGCGGCGGCGGAGGCTGCGCGGCGGGCGGGCACGATCCTGTACCGGCGGTTGCTGCTGCACCAGCGGTCGCAGGCCCGGCACGAGGCGATCCTGCGGGAACTGGTGTCGCCGGACCCGTTGATCCGGGCGCAAGCCGTCGAAGACCTCCGCGCCGAGGAGCTGTTTCCCGAGGCAGCCGTGCGGTTCACCGTGGTGGCGGTGCACTGCCGCACCGGCGGGGCCACTCCCCCGCCGCAGGAAGTCGCGCTCGAAGCGGCGGCGGAGGAAGGCCTGCGCGCGGTGTCGCCGGACGTCGCGCTGATGGCCGCGAGCCGCGCCCGGGCATGGATCCTTCTCGCACAACACCAACCGCCCACGCGGCAGGCCCTCGCCGCCGTCGCCGACCGGATCCGCGCCCGGTTCGCCCGCCTCGCACCCGCTGGGCCGGCCCCGGTGCTCGGCATCGGCACGACCGTCGAGCGGCTGGACCAGGTCACCGACTCCTACCGGCACGCGTCGCTGGCCGCCCGCGCGGCGCTGCTCGTGCCGAGTGTCGGCGAGGTCGCGCACTGGAACGAACTGGGACCGTACGGCCTGCTGCTGAAGCTGTCCGCCGACGACCTCGACGGCGCGGCCCAGGTGCCCGCGCTCGCCGCGCTGGAGCGGGAGGACAGCCACCACGTGCTCGCGGAAACCCTGGAAACGTTCTTCGACCACGGCGGCAACATCCGCCGCACGGCCGAGCTCCTGAAGATCCACCGGGCCACGCTGTACCAGCGGCTGAAGCGGATCGAGCAGGTCACCGGCCGCACCCTGGACAACGGCGACGACCGGCTGACCCTGCACCTGGGCCTCAAGCTCCGCGCGTTGTCGGCCGGGTTGCGGGAGCACCTGGACGGGCCGCCTCCTTCCGGTCCGTGAAGGGAGCCCTGCGGCAGTCAGGGTCAACGCCTGCCGACCGTCCACAAAGGACGTTAATGCTGTCGAAATGCCCGATTGACGCCGCCGTGGCCGAGTGGGCAAGTCTGTGAGGGCCGCCCTGAGGGACTCTGATTCCCTCAGGGTGGCCCTCACGGACCGCACCTCAGCCCATCACCGTGCCAGAACTGCCCACATTCGGGCTCCGCCGCCGGGAAAACGCCCCGAGATCGATCTTCGCCCCCGTATGCGGAGCGAGAAACCGCACCGGATCCGCATCATGGTCGGCGCCGTTCTCCACCTGCTCGATCAGCGCAGTCAGCAGACGCCCCACCACCGGCGCGTTCTTGAACTGGTTGCCGCTCGTGCCGATCGCCACGTAAAAACCCGCCAGGTCGGTGCGGTCGTAGATCGGGGTCCAGTCGTCGGCGACGTCGTACACCCCGGCCACGCCGCGGGCGCGGTTCGGCACGGCCAGGTCGGGCAGCCGCCGCGCCGCGCGGGTCACCTGGGCTTCGAACACCGCCATCGTCGGATGCGGGGCGGCGTCGTCCGGGTCGTCGAGCCACTGGAACGGGTCGCATTCCGGTTCCGTGCCGCCGATCAGCAGGCCGCCGCCGACCTCGCCGCGGAAGTAGGTGCCGAGGTCCATGTCGGCGACCGCCGGTCCCGCGTAACCCGCCGGGGCGGCCACGTGCGCGACCTCCTGGCGCATCGGCCGCACGTTCACCGCGAAGTCCGCGCCCACGCCCGCCAGCCGGTTCAGCGCGCTGGACCACGGGCCGGCCGCGTTCACGACCACGTCGCACGCAATCCGGGTGCCGTCGGCCAGCCCCACCGAGGCGACGCGTCCGCCCTTCGCCGACACCGACGTGACCTGGCTGCGGAAGCGGAACTCCGCGCCGTACGCGGCCGCGGCGGTCGCGAGGTTCACTGCGGCCAGCGCGGGGTCGGTGACGTAGCCGGCGTCCGGCGTGTACACCGCGCCGAGCGTGGTTTCGGCGTCGTCCCAGAAGCGGCTGTCCGCGATCGGCTTCGGCGGCCAGTAGCGGCCGGTATCGATGCCCGGGACACGAGCCGCGAGGGTCGCGCTGTCCCATTCTTCGTACGGCACCCCGGCTTCGTCGAACAGCGGCAGCCACGACGCGCGCGGGGCCGCTTCGACGTCCAGCATCACCAGCCCGCTCTTCTCGAACCGCGCCAGCTCGCCGACGTCGCGTCCGAGGTGCCCGGCCCAGTCCAGCCAGCCGTAGTGCGCCTCCCACGCCGCCGCGACCCCGGCCGCGGTCGAGAAGTTGTACCGGACCACCGCGCTCGACGCCGAGGTCGAGCCCTGCCCAGGTCCGGCGGCGCGGTCCAGCACGGTCACCCGGTGCCCGCCCCTAGCCAGTTCCAGCGCGATCGACGACCCGATCACCCCGGCGCCGACCACCACGATCTCCGTGCCCATGTAGTGCCTTCCTCCCGTGTTTCCCCAAGTTTTCCGGCTGCCCGCGCCCTCCGGCAGCAGGCAGCCGTCACCATTTCCCCGCGCTGGCAACGACATCTGTCGCCATCAGGAGCGCAGATCGGCGCCCCGTGTCTCCGGGATCCGCAACAACAGCGGCAGCGCAAGCAACGCCACCACGCTGGCGTAAAACGCCGGAGCGAGCAGGCTTCCGGTCCCCTCCACCAGCAATTGGCTCACCAATGGCGCGGTGCCGCCGAAAACCGCGTACGCCAGGTTGTAAGGCAACGCCATGCCGCTGAACCGGACCTGCGTCGGGTACATCTCCAGCACCGACAGCGCACCCATGCTCAGCAACGACACCGCGAACAAGAACACGAGCAGCGCGCCCAGCACCGCGACCACATTCCCGGTGCCGATCAGCAGATACGCCGGAACGACGAGCAGCACCGCGGCCAGCGCGCCGATCCGGATCTGGACCCGGCGGCCGTGCCGGTCGGCGAGAATCGCCAGCCACAGCCCGGCCGGGATGGTGAGGATGTTCAGCGCGGTCGTCAGCCAGAGCACCGTCGACGGCGAGAAGCCGGTCGCTTCGACGAGGTAAGTAGGCAAGTACCCGAGGAAAGTGTGGGTGAAGAGGCCGAGCACGGCGAAGTAGGCGAACAGGATCCCGAGCGTGCGCCAGTGCCCGCGCAGCAGCTCCCGGAACGGCCGGGCCGGCTGCTGCGTCCGCGCCATCGCCTGGAACACCGGCGTTTCGTCCACGCGCAGCCGCAGGAGCAGCCCGGCCACCGCGATCACGCCGCCGATCAGGAACGGCCAGCGCCAGCCGCCGGTCTGGAACCCGTCGCCGGTCAGGGAACGGAACAGCAGCACGACGCCGGTCGCCCCGATCGCGCCGAGCCAGGTCGACGACCCGACCAGCGCCAGGTACCAGGCGCGGCGGTGGTCCGGCGCGTGCTCGACGCTGAACGTCATCGCGCCGGTGTACTCGCCGCCGGCGGAAAACCCTTGCACCAGACGGCAGGCCAGCAGCAGGACCGGCGCGAGGACGCCGACCGACGACCAGCCGGGCAGCAGCCCGATCGCCGCGGTCGCGCCGCCCATCACGAGGATCGACAGCCCGAGCGCCGTGCGCCGCCCGCGCCGGTCCCCGATCCGGCCGAACACCACCGCGCCGAGCGGACGGGCCACGAACGCGACGCCGTACACGGCGAACGCGCCCAGCAGGGCGGCGACCTGGTTGCCGGACGGGAAGAACGTGGCGGCGATCGCCGAGGCGGCGTAGCCGTAGAGGGTGAAGTCGAACCATTCGACGAAATTGCCGACGGACGAAGCGAACAGGACGGACCGGGCGGACGAACGGTGCTTCGTCCGCCCGGCTGGCACTGCCGGTGCGGGATGGTTCATGACGCCTCCTTGGACTCCGGCCAGGCCATCGAGTGTCACCGACCGCCCCGGCTCGTCCCTATCGACGAATGTCGCGTCGTCCGCCGTCCCGCCGTCGACGATTGCCGGTGGTCTTCGTCTCCCGGGCGCAGCACAGTAAAGGATCCAGGCCCTTCTACCGGAGGTGACGATGTCGTCCCAGCCGTCCCAGTCCGAGCGGTATCAGAAGGCGCACGCCCTCGTCCCCGAGCGGCTGCCCGGGCTGATGCGCAACCACGCGGTCGTGCCGCAGTGGACCGGCGAAGGCGACCAGTTCTGGTACCGCCGGGACGCGGACGGCGGCGGTCACGAGTACGTCCTCGTCGACCCGGACGGCCAGCGCCGCGAGCCGCTCTTCGACCCGGCCGAGATCACCGCCCGGCTGGCCGCGGTCCTCCCCGGCCCAGTCGATCTCGATGCCACTCCCGTAGGGAGACATGAGCGCGAGGGAGACACCGTCCGAATAGGACTCATCGACGGCCGCACCGCGGTGCTCAGCCCGTCCGGCGACACCGCCGTCCCCGGCCCGGACCCCGCCGCGCTGCCGGGACCGGACGGCAAGGCGGCGTTGTTCCTGCGCGACCACAATCTCTGGTCCCGCGAGATAGCCACCGGCATGGAACACCCGCTCACCACCGACGGCGAGCCGTTCTTCGCCTGGGGCGCGATGCCTGACTACACCCGCGCGATGCTGCCGCTCGCGATCGCCGACCGGCCGCTGCCGCCCGCGCTGGCCTGCTTCTCCCCGTCCGGCCGGTTCGTGCTGGCGGTCCGGCTGGACGAACGCGCCATGCCGGAGCACCCGTTCGTCGACCAGCTCCCGCCTGACCAGGCGCGGCCCCGGCTGCGGCCGTTCCGCTACCACCACGAGGACGAAACCCCTTCGGGCAGCCCGGAATTGGCGTTCATCGACCGGGAAACCGGTGCGCGCACCGTGGTCGCCGCCGACGACGGCCTGCTCGCGAGCTTCGCCAGCAACGGCCCCAGCACCGTCGCCTGGGCCCCCGGCGAGACTGCGGTGTACCTGTTCTCGCACACCACCGGGGCACGCACCGCGTCGCTGGTCCGCGTCGACGTCCAGACCGGCGAACGAACCGCGGTGCTGTCCGAAACCGCCGAGCCGATCTACGAACCCAACACCCACCTCTACAGCCTGCCGCTGATCCGGGTCCTGCCCGAGTCGGACGAGGTCGTCTGGTTCTCCCAATCCGATGGCTGGGGACACCTCTACCGGCACGACCTCGCCACCGGCGCGCGGCTGAACGCGATCACGACCGGCAACCTCGCCATCCGGGACATCCTGCGCGTCGACCCGCAGCGCCGCGAGATCGTGTTCGTCGCCGGCTGCGGAGACGACGGCGAAAACCCCTACTGGCGCAAGGTCTACCGGGCCGGCCTCGACGGCGGCGGCCAGACCCTGCTGACCCCCGAGCCAGCCGACCACGAGCTGATCGCGCCCGCCCCGCAGTTCTTCGCGGCGATCTTCGGCGGCGCCGCGACCAGCTCGATCAGCCCCAGCGGACGCTGGTTCGTCGACCGGATGTCCACTGTGGACACCCCGCCGGAGATCCTGCTGCGCGACGCCCGCACCGGCGCGGTGGCCGAAACCCTGGAACGCACCGACGTCCGCGACCTGCTCGACGCCGGATACCCCGTCCCGCGCCAGTTCCGGGTCACCGCCGGCGACACCGACCTCTGGGGCCTCATCACCCTTCCGGACGACATACAGCCGGGCGAGCGGGTCCCGGTGATCGACCTGATGTACGCGGGCTTCCAGGTGGTCCTGCAGCCGCCGGGCTGGCTGAGCGGAGGCGGCAACGCCGCTTGGTCGCAGGTGGGCGCGGCGTACGCGGCGCTCGGCTTCGCCACGATCGTCATGGACGGCCGCGGCACTCCCGGCCGCGACCGCGGCTTCCGGCAATGGACGCACAACGCGCCCGCCGAACCGCGCGGCCTCGACGACCACGTGACCGTGCTGCGCAAGCTCGCCGAGCAGTACCCGCTGGACCTGGACCGCGTCGGCGTCACCGGGCATTCCTACGGCGGCTACAACTCCGTGCGGTCGATGCTGTACTTCCCCGATTTCTTCAAGGTCGCGGTCAGCTCCTGCGGCGTGCACGACGCGCTCAAAATGCCGAAGGGCAGCTGGGACTGGTTCCTCGGCAGCGGCCCGCACGACCCCGCCGCGCTGCGCGACCTCGGCAACCTGCACCTCGCCGACCGGCTCCGGGGCAAGCTGCTGCTGCTCACCGCCGACCACGATGCCAACGCCACCATGGACCACACCTTCGCGCTCATCCGCGCGCTGATCGAGGCGGACCGCCCGTTCGACCTGAAAGTCTGGCCCGGCGGCGACCACTACAACGGGACGAACCGCTACGCCCGCACCGTCATGTGGGACTACTTCACCGAGCACCTGCTGAACCGCACCGATCAAGGAGGATCATGACCGTGAACGAACTGGGCCGGGTCGGCCCGAAAACGCCGGTCACCGGCAACCGCGCGGTCGCGTCGAGCCAGCACACCGTCGTCACCGAGACGATGCTCGACACGATGCGCGCCGGCGGCAACGCGGTCGACGCGGCGATCGCCGGCTGCCTCGTGCAAGCGGTCGTCCAGCAGGACATGACCAACCACACCGGCACCGTGACCGCGCTCGTGTACGACGCCGAGTCCGGCCAGGTCGCCGAACTCAACAGCATGGGCACGATCATCCCCGGGCTCGCGCCGTTCGCCCCGGTCCCCGCGGGCAAAGGCTTCTACGCGCAGGTGCCCGGCTCGCCACGGGCGGTCGTCCCCGGGTTCATGCCCGGGATGAAGGCGCTCTACGAACGGTTCGCCACGCAGCCGTGGGAAAAGCTGTGCGCGCCCGCCGTCCGGTGGGCCGAGGAGGGCCACATCGTCACGTCGTTCGAGCACCTGGTGATCGCGCAGACGGTCGACTTCTTCCTGTTCACCGAGTCCGGCCGGAAGCATTTCACGCCGGGCGGGCACCTTCCGCAGGCAGGCGACCGCTGGGCGTCCGCCGAACTCGCCGAGACCATGCGCAACCTCGCCGCCGAGGGACCGGACTATTTCCTCGCCGGCAAATGGGCCCAGGACTTCGTGGCACGCGGGAACGAACTCGGCTGGCCGGTGAAACTCGAGCACCTGACCGCGATCGCGCCGCGCTGGTCGTCCGGGCATCGCTGGGAGCACAAGGGAAACACCGTCGTCCAGCAGTCCGCGCCGGAACGGCAGGGCATCTACTGCCAGATCGTGCTCGGCATCCTGGAGGAACTCGACGTCCCGTCGATCGGCCACTGGTCGGACAACGCGGAGTCCCTGTACTACCTCGCGCACGCACTCCGCCGCGCCGCCCACGAAACCGGGCTGCTCAACGATCCGCTGGTGTTCGAGGACCCGACCGAAGCGCTCACCGCGAAGGAACTCATCAAGGGTTTCGCGGCGATCCTCCGCAACGCCAAGGCAAAGATCGACCTGACCGAACACGTGAAGCTCACCCGGGGCGTGCCCGCGATGGCCGCGTCGGGCGCGGCGAAGCAGCCCGCGGGCAGCTGCGAGCTGGCCATCGTGGACGAGCGGGGCAACTGGGTGCAGATGATGAACACCCTGCAGAGCGGCGGAATCCCGGGCGAGGTCGTCGGCGGCATCCCGATGGTCGGCAGCCACTGGATGAACGGCCTCGACTCGCCGTTCGAAGGCTGGGTCACCGGCGGCGGCCGCATGCGGTCCACGCTGTCGAACACGATGGTGCTGCGCGACGGGAAACCGTGGCTGTCGCTGGGTTCGCCGGGCAACGTGCACTGCACGGTGCCGCAGGTGCTGTCGAACATCCTCGACTTCGGCATGGACCCGTACTCGGCCGACGACGCGCCCCGCTGCCTGCCGTACCAGCCGGACCACACGATCTCGGTGGAAGCGCGGCTCGCGCCCGGGGTGAGCGAGGGGCTGGCGAAGCTCGGCGTCCTGACGAACCCGTTGCCGGAGTACGACTATCACATGGGCACCTACCAGACGGCGTGGCGGGAGAAGGACGGGACGCTCAGCGCGTGCACCGGTCCTCGCCGCGAAGGCCGGGCCAACGGGTACTGACTGGCAATGCCAGGGACCTAAGCCGGGCGGCCTCAGCTTGCTGACCGTCCATAATGGACACCCGCGCCAGCAAAATGCCCTATTAACGCCAGTATGCCCGTTTCTTCAAGTCCGTGAGGGGGCCCCTGAGGGAATCAGATAGGGCTTTGTCAGGGAGTGGTGGGTGGTGTGATGTGATCTTGTGTTGTGGATCTTGGTCGGGT
>NZ_JBHUKS010000005.1:173309-250429 GCF_042684085.1 Amycolatopsis silviterrae | reverse complement strand
CCAACAGCCACCACATCCAAGCCTGCCAAACAGACCCGAACACAACCCATTAGGACTCCTTGAGGGAATCAGATTCCCGCAAGGAGTCCTTCACGGACCTTCGGGTCTGGTCGTGCTCGGGCCCGGCCGTCACGCTGTGCGCGAGGTCAGCTGGAGAAGGACGACACCTCCCACGATCAGCGCCAGCGCGAGGATCCGCGGCGGGCCGACGGGTTCGTGCAGCCAGAAGATGCCGACGAGAGCCGTGCCGACCGCGCCGATCCCGACGAACACCGCGTACGCCGTCCCGACCGGAACGGTCTTCATGCCGACGTTCAGCACGTACAGCACGAGGACGGTCAGCGCTCCGCAGATCAGCGTCGGCACGAGCCTGGTGAAGCCGTCGGTGAGGCGGATGCTGTGCGCCCAGGCGATTTCGAGCAGTCCGGCCGCGACCACGGCGATCCAGCCCATCGTCAGGCCTCGTCGGGGACGAAGCCGGACGGCAGCGTGAGGTCTTGGGCAGCGAGGAGGTCGGCGAGATGCGCCGGGTTGCTCGTGCCGGGGATGACCGCGACGTTGTCCGCGAGGCCCAGGAGCCAGGCGAGCGCCAGTGTCGCGGCCGAAACGCCGAGCTGCCGGGCGGGTTCGGCGAGCGGGGAACCGGCACCGGCGAGCGCTCCGTTGCCGAGCGGACGGTACGCCAGATACGGGATCCCGGCGGCGGTCGTGGCGTCCAGGACGTCGCGGCCGCCGGTGTGCCCGAAGTGGTACTCGTTCTCGACGGACGCGATCGGCGTGACCGCGCGGGCCTGGTTCAGCAGGTCGACGGTGACGTTCGAGACGCCGACGTGTTCGAGTAGTCCTTCGTCGCGCAGTTCGGCGAGCGCGCCGACGGTGTCCGCCCACGGGACGGTGCTGTCGGGCATGAACCTGGCGTGCACCAACGGAAGCCGCTCGACGCCGAGCTGCGCGAGGTTGTCCCGGACGGCCGCCTTGACCGCTTCCGGCGCGGCATCGGCGGCGAACCCGCCGTCCGGGGTGCGGCGCGCGCCGACCTTGGTGGCGATGAGCAGGTCGTCCGGGTAGGGCCGGAGCGCCTCGGCGAGCAGGCGGTTCGCGACCTCGGGCCCGTAGTAGCCGGACGTGTCGATCAACCGGATCCCCGCGCCGGCGGCGGCGCGCACGGCGGCCTTGGCGCGCTCCGGGTCGGCGGGCCCGCCCATCGCTTTCGGCCCGGCGAGCTGCATGGTCCCGTACCCGATCCGGCCCACGGCGCGGCCGGCGATCTCGAGTGGCATGGTCTTCCCCATCCGTCATGTGGACACTGTGTCCACTTATGACCGTACTCGATCCGGACACGATGTCCAGATACAGTGACGGGGTGAACAGCGAACCAGCCGCCGAGCGGGCGGACGCCGCGGCGAACCGGCGGCGGATCCTGGCCGCGGCCGAGAAGCTGTTCGCCACCCGCGGCCCGGACATCACGATGGGCGACCTGGCCGCCGCGGCGGGGGTCGGGCGCGGCACGCTGTACCGGCGCTACGACAGCGTCGCCGCGGTGGCGGTCGCGCTGCTGGACGAACACGAACGCCGCCTGCAGGAGGCGATGCTGTCCGGCCCGCCGCCGCTCGGGCCGGGCACCAAGCCCCGGGAGCGGCTGATCGCGTTCTACGACGCGATGATCGACCTGCTCGAACAGCACCTGCCGCTGGCCTTGGGCGCGGAGACTGGAGCGCGGCGGTATCAGACGGGTGCGTACGGGTTCTGGCGCGTTTTCGTGGCGACGCAGGTGCGGGAGGCCGGGCTGCGCGACGACGCGTTGCCGGATGTGCTGCTGGCCCCGCTCGCGCCTGATCTGTATCAGAACCAGCGGCATGAGCGGGGACTGTCGGTGGCGGCGGTGAAGAAGGCGCTGCATCGGCTGGCGTACGCGTTGCCTTCGGATTGAGCCGGGCACTGGCGGGGCGGAGTAGATTCGCCGGATGAGCAGCGGCACGCCGATGCGGATCGGCTGGATCTGCCTCGCGGCGGTCAGCGCCGGGATCCTGGGGTTCGGGATCGTGGTAGTCGTCGCGCCGCCCGCCGGGGACGCGCTGCTCTACCGCGCCGACGCGCTCGCCACCGCCGGGCTCGGACTGTTCGGCGGGCTGATCGCGGTGATCCCGTTCCGCGCGGGGGAGCGGTGGGCGTGGTGCGCGCTCTGGTTCTATCCCGTGTTCTGGCTGGCACATCTGGTGTTCCGGCTGCCGCCGGGGACCGACCGGGTGCATCAGGTGGTGTTCCTGGCGCTGTCGGCGGCCGGATTGCTGGTGCCGGTGCGGACGTTCTTCCGCGCTCCGACGGAAGGGCACCACGCGCGCCGGTGATTCGTCCGGCGTCGCCCTGCGGGAATGTCTGCTCGTTCGTCTCTGTCCCCGCCGCGAAGGCCTGGTCATGCTCCAGTCGGAACCGTTCGACGCGGGAGGACGCCTTCATGACCATGCAACGCGGCGCGGACGTGCCGCTGCCCGACCTGTGCGTGCACGAGCTGTTCGCCCGGCACGCCGCCGAGGCGCCGGGGGCCGCGGCGGTGCGGTACGGGGACGAACGGCTCGACTACGGCGAACTGGACCAGCGCGCCAACCGGTTCGCGCATCTTTTGCGGGCACACGGGATCGGGCCGGAGACGCCGGTGGCGCTGTGCCTGGAGCGCGGCACGACGCTGCTGGTCGCGATGCTCGGGATCCTCAAGGCGGGCGGCTATTACGTCCCGCTCGATCCGGGGTATCCGCCGGAGCGGCTCGCGTTCATGCTCGGCGATTCCGGCGCGGCGGTCGCGGTGACCGAGCGGGCGCTGGCGGACCGGGTCAAGGCCGCGCCGAAGGTGGTTTTCGCCGACGAGGCCGACCTCAGCGGCTGGCCGGACACGCCGCCGGTCGCGGACCTGGTGCCGGACAACCTGATCTACCAGATGTACACCTCCGGTTCGACCGGCCTGCCGAAGGGCGTGCAGGTGACCCACCGCGGGGTGGTCCGGCTGGTGCACGGCTCCGGGTTCGCCGATTTCGGGCCGGGGGAAGTGTTCCTGCTGCTGACGTCGCTGTGCTTCGACGTCTCGACGTTCGAGCTGTGGGGCGCGCTCGCCACCGGCGCGACGCTGGCGGTGCTGCCGCCGGGGGTGCCGGCTGCGGCGTCGGTCGAGGAGGCGGTGCGCCGGTTCGGGGTGACGACGGTGTGGCTCAGTTCCGGGCTGTTCGGGCACGTGGTCGACGACCGGGTGACCGCGCTCGCCGGGGTGCGGCACGTCATCGCGGGCGGGGACGTCGTGCCGCCGGTGCAGGCGCGGCGGGTGATCGAGGAACTCGGCGCGGAGATGAGCAACGGGTACGGGCCGACCGAGTGCACGACGTTCGCTTGCGTGCACCGGGGCATGACGGTCGCCGACACCGCCGGGCCGATTCCGATCGGGAAGCCGATCGCGAACACCCACGCGTATGTCGCTGATGCCGACGGGGTGCCGGTCGGGCCCGGTGAACGCGGGGAGTTGCTGCTGGGCGGGCCGGGGGTCGCGCGGGGGTACTTCCGGCGGCCGGCGCTTACCGCGGAACGGTTCGTCCCGGACCCGGCTGGCGGCGGCGGGCGGGTTTACCGTACCGGAGACGAGGTCGCGCTGAGGCCGGACGGGGCGTTCGCGTTCTTCGGACGGCTCGATCAGCAGGTCAAGATCCGCGGCTTCCGGGTCGAGCCGGGCGAGGTGGAAGCGGTGCTGACGGCGCATCCGCTGGTCCGGTCGGCCGTCGTGGTGCCGTATGAACGCGACGGCGGTGACCGGGTGCTGGTGGCGCATGTGGTGGCGCCTGGGGCAGACCCGGCTGAGCTGCGGGAGTTTCTGGCGGCCCGGTTGCCCGCGCATTTGGTGCCGTCGCTGTGGTCCTGGCTGGAGGAACTGCCGATCACGCCCAACGGCAAGGTGGATCGCGCGGCGTTGCCGGAGCCGGCGGAGAGCGGGCCGAGCCGGGAGTTCGTCGCGCCGCGGACGCCGGTGGAGGAGGCCGTCGCCGAGGTGTGGCGGGAGTTGCTGGACCTCGAACGCGTGGGCGTCCACGACGATTTCTTCGCCGATCTGGGCGGGCATTCGCTGCTGGCGACCCGGGTGGTGGCGTTGCTGGGGGAGCGGTTTCCGGTGGCGCTGCCGGTGAGCACCGTGTTCGAGGCGTCGACGGTGGAGGCGCTGGCGGCCGAGGTGCACCGGGCGGTGGCGGAGTACGTCGCGACACTGTCCGATGTGGACGTCGAGCACGCGCTGGGCTAGGGGTGGGCCGCGTCCGGGGGTCGTCCCGGACGCGGCCCTGTTCATGCCTTTTCGATGACGGTGGCCAGTTCCGCGACCGTCCGGGCGGCGAAGAGGTCCCGCAGGGAGACCCGCACGCCGAGCTGCTTCCGGATCCGGGCGAGCACCCGCGTCGCCAGCAGAGAGTGGCCGCCGATGCGGAAGAAATCGTCGTGCACACTGATTTCCTCGACCCGCAGCACCTCCCGCCAGATGCCGGCCAGCGCGTGCTCCACGGCTGACGACGGCTGGGCGACCGGCTCGGCCCGCGCGGCACTGTCGGGCGAGGGGTCCGGCAGTGCCGCGCGGTCCACCTTCTTGCTCGGCGTCAGGGGCAGCTCCGCCAGGGCGACCCATTGCGCGGGCACCAGATAGTCCGGCAGCTGCGACCGCAGGCTCGCCCGCAGCGCGGCGAAGTCCGGTTCTCCTTCGGCTGCAACGACATAAGCGACCAGCGTCCGTTCCGGCAGGTCTTTCACCACCACGGCGGCCGCGCGGACGGCGGGATGGGCGTCGAGGGCGGCTTCGATCTCGCCGAGTTCGATCCGGAAGCCGCGGATTTTCACCTGGCGGTCGAGCCTGCCGAGGAACTCGATCGTCCCGTCCGAGCGGAAGCGGGCCAGGTCCCCGGTGCGGTACAGCCGGGCGCCGGGCGAACACGGGTCCGGCACGAATTTGTCCGCGGTGAGGCCGGGGCGGCGGAGGTAGCCGCGCGCGACGCGGAGTCCGCCGAGGTGCAGTTCGCCGGGGACGCCGACCGGGGCCGGCCGTCCGCGGGAATCGAGCACGTACGCGCTGGTCGCGGCTACGGGACGGCCGATCGGCAGGCTCGCGGCGTCGAGATCGGCGTCGTCGGCCCACTGCAGGAGGCTGGAGATCGTCGCCTCGGTGGGGCCGTAGCAGGCCAGGAAACGGCCGGGTAGGCCAAGTTCGCGCCAGCGTCGCGCGTCCTCGGTGGTCACGACGTCCGCGCCGACGTTCACCATGGTCAGGTGCGCGACCCGCGGGTCGCGCGGCGCGAGGACGCCGAGCAGTTCGCGATAGTAGGCCGGGGTGAGGTTGACGCTGGTGATCCGGTGCCTGCCGAGCTGGTCGGCCAGCTCCTCGGGCTCCCAGAACAGCGGATCGCTCAGCACCACCGAAGCGCCGGCCAGCAGCGGCGCGCCGATCTGTTCCAGCGAACCGTCGAACGCCAGGGAAGCGAGCGACAGCACCCGGTCGGCGGCGGTGATCCCGTACTCGCGCGCGATGACCAGTGCGTGCTCGGCGTAGGAGCCGTGCTGGATCTGAACGCCCTTCGGCCGCCCGGTCGAGCCGGAAGTGTAGATGACGTAAGCGAGATGATCCGGTTCGACTATCCATTCCGGACTGTCCGAAGAGGTCTCGGCGGTCTGGTCGAGGGTGACGACCGGGCAGCCCGAGTCGGTGAACAGGCTGGCGTAGCGTTCCTCGGTGACCACGGCGGCGGTGCGCGCGTCTTCGACCAGGTAAGCCAGCCGCTCGGGCGGGTTCGCCGGGTCGAACGGGACGTAGGCCGCGCCGGACTTCAGTACGCCGACCAGCGCGATCACGGCGTCGACACTGCGTTCGAGACAGACTCCGACGGTCGATTCCGGGCCGAGCCCGCTCGCGCGCAGGTATCGGGCGAGCCGGTTGGCCGCCGCGTCGAGCTGGGCGTAGGTGAGTTCCTGGCCGCTGCAGTGGATGGCAGGGCGGTCTGGCGTTTGGGCGGCTCGCCGGGCGAACAGGTCGGGGAAACAGCCTGGTGCGGTCGCGTAGCCCGGGGTCGGCGCCCAGCTGGACAGCAGGTCGAGTTCGGCGGCCGGGGTCAGGTCCAGTTCGCTGAGCCGCTGGGCCGGATCGTCGGCGATGCTTTCCAGCAGGCGCTGGAAACGGGCGGCCAGCCGGTGTGCGGTGGCGGGTTCGAACAGGGCGGTCGGGTAGGTCAGGGTCCCGGTCAGCGAGCCGTCGGGCCGGTGCTCGAACTGCAGGCCGAGGTCGAACGACGCGGCCGTCCAGTCCACATCGGACTCTTCGACGTCGAGGCCGGGCAGCTGGAACCGTTGCGCGGGCACCTCGTGCAGGCCGAAGAAGGCTTGCACCAGCGGGTTGCGGGACAGGTCGCGGTCCGGTTCGAATTCGCCGACGAGCCAGTCGAACGGGACGTCCTGGTTGCCGAAGGCGTCCAGTGCGGTCCCGGCGACCTGGTCGAGAAAGCTCGTGAAGGCCGGGTCGCCGCCGAGGTCCGCCCGCAGCACCAGCGTGTTGACGAAGAACCCGGCCAGGCCCTCGACCTCGGCGGGGGTGCGGCCGGCGACCGGGCAGCCGACGGCGATGTCCGTGCCGCCGGTGTGCCGGGCGAGAAAGACCTGGTAGGCGGCGAGCAGCACCATGAACGGCGTGGCCCGGCGGGACCGGCCGAGCGCGGTGAGCCGCTCGGCGAGCGCGGCCGGGACCTCGACCCGGACGGCGGCCCCCGCCGGGTCCCACACCGGACCGCGCGGACGGTCGGCCGGCAGTTCCAGCGGGGCCAGCCCGGCGAGCCGTTCGCGCCAGTAGGCGAGCTGGCCGGCGAGCCGGGTCTGGGCGTCTTCCCGCTGCCAGATCGCGAAATCCGCGTACTGGACCGGCAACGCGGGCAGCGCGGGCAGGGTGCCGGCGTGGAACGCGCGGTACAGCTCGGCGAGTTCGGCGGCGAGGACGTCCCAGGACGCGCCGTCGAAAGCGATGTGGTGCACCACGACCAGCAGCACGTGGTCGCGCGCGTCGAGGCGCAGCAGCCGGGCCCGCAGCGGCAGGTCGGCGGCGAGATCGAAGGGCACGGTCAGCTCGGCTGCTACGACGGTGTCCAGCTCGTCCTCGGTGACGCCTTCGATCGGCAGCGGCACTGGCTGCGGCTTCCCGACGACCTGGACCGGCACACCCTCGCGGCTGCGATACCGCGTCCGCAGCACCTCGTGCCGGGCGATGAACGCGTCGAGCGAGCGGCTCAGCGCGGGCACGTCCAGTTTTCCGCGCAGCCGCAGCGTCAGCGGGAGGAGGTATTCGGTCCCGCCGGGCCGCAGCGCGTCGAGGAACCACAGTCTTTCCTGCGAGAAGGACAGCGGCAGGTCGCCGGGCATGGTCATGGCGCCAGGGTGGCCGCTGCGCGCCGGCCGGCCTAGAGCCGGGACGGTGCGCGCGTTGCTGCGCGTTCTTCTCTGCCGCGCCGCCGCCCGCGCGGGAAGGCTCGGCTCGCGACGGGACGGGTGTGCCCGGCGCGAGGACGAGGAGGACCGGATGAGCGAGGACGAACGCACCTACGGCGTCGTGCTCAACGACGAGGAGCAGTACTCGATCTGGCTGGTCGACCGGGAGCTGCCGGCGGGCTGGCGCTACGAGGGCAAACGCGGTCCGAAGCAGGAGTGCCTCGACCACATCGACGAGGTCTGGACGGACATGCGGCCGAAGAGCCTGCGCGACCGGATGCGCGCGTCCGCCTAGCTTCCGCCGGCCCGGCCCGCTGCCCGCCCGCCGTCCGCTGCCCGCCGTTCGTGACCGGCCGTCCGTGAAGGACTCCTCGAGGGAATCTGATTCCCTCAAGGAGTCCTTCACGGACCGCTGGCCCAACGCCAGCCGGTGCCGCTGTCGGCGGGAGCGCGTTTGGTCGTCCGTGAGGGGAACCCTGAGGGACTCTGATTCCCTCAGGGTTCCCCTCACGGACCGCCGGAGAACCGGGCGGCCACGCTGCTTGAGTCCCTGGCATGGAATCTGAGGCTCTCAAGGATTCTCGCCGACCAGCCCCGACCCCGATCGACCCGCAGGGGGAGCGATGACCACCGAACAGTCCCGGCGCGCCGAGCTGCTGGAACGCTATCTGGCGAACGCGGCACCGGCCCGTCCGGCGGCTTCGATGCGGGCCGATCGCGGCCGTCCGCTGCCGCTTTCCCCGGCGCAGCAGCGGGTCTGGGTGCTGGACCGGCTCCGCCCCGGCGGCACCGAATACGTGGTGACCGCGGCGTGGCGGCTGCGCGGCCCGCTCGACGTGGCGCGGCTGCGCGAGTGCTGGCAGACGATCGTGGCGCGGCACGAAATCCTGCGCACCACGTATTCGGAACGCGACGGGGTGCCGGAACAGCTCGTCGGCGAGCCCGGGATCGACCTGACGGTGCAGGATGTCGCGGCGGAGGGCGTCGAAGCGGTCACGCGGGAAGCGGCGTCGGTGCCGTTCGATCTGGCCCGGGACCGGCCGGTGCGGATCCGGGTGCTGCGGCAGTCCGCTGCCGAGCATGTGCTGCTGCTCGTCGTGCACCACATCGCTTACGACGGGTGGTCGACGTCTGTGGTCGCGCGGGAACTCGGGGCGCTGTACGGCGGGGAGACCTTGCCGGACCTGTCGGTCCAGTACGCCGATTTCGCTTCCTGGCAACGGAAGCACGTGGTCAGCGATCGGGTGTCCGAGCAGGTCGAGTTTTGGCGGCGGCGTCTCGACGGGGTTGTGCCGCTGGCTCTGCCGACGGACCGTCCGCGCCCGCCAGTGCACGATCCGCGCGGGGAAATCCTGCGTTTCACGGTGGACGCCGAACTCGGGGCGGCGGTTACCGCGCTCGGCCGGGCGCATCGGGCGACCGCTTTTATGGTGTTGCTGGCCGCGTATCAGATTCTGCTGAGCCGGTATTCGGGCCAGCCGGATGTCACAGTCGGTACGCCGGTTGCGGGACGTACGCGTGCCGAATCGCAGGATTTGATCGGGCTGTTCTTGAATACCCTGGTGCTGCGGGCCTCGGTGGATGGTTCCTTGTCGTTCAAGGATTTCCTGGACCGCGTGCGTTCGGACACCCTTGACGCTTACGCCAATCAGGACGCGCCGTTCGAGCGGCTGGCCGACGAGCTGTCGCCGGAACGGGATCTGTCCCGGAATCCGTTGTTCCAGGCCATGCTCGTGCTGCAGAACACCGCTTCCGCCGGGTTCGAGGCGGCTGGAGTCTGCGGTGAGCAAGTGCATTCTCCGTGGCACAGCGCGAAATTCGACCTGACTATGGAATTGACTGAGCGTCCCGACGGGAGCCTGGACGGGGTGCTGGAGTATCCGGTCGCCCTGTTCGATCGGGATACCGTCGCGCGGATCGGCGGGCATTTCATCGAGCTGCTGCGCGGGATTGTCGCGGATCCCGGTGCGCGGCTGGCGGATCTGCCCTGGATGAACGCCGCCGAAAACGCCGAACTGGCGCGGTTCAATGCGACTGACGTTCCGTATCCGTCCGAGACGTTGTTGTCGCTCCTTGCCGAGGGCGTGACTGCCGCGGTGGTTGCTAACGGTGTCTCGGTGTCCTATGTGGAGCTGGATGCGTTGTCGAATCAGGCGGCGCATTGGTTGCGGTCACGGGGAGTGGGGCTGGAGTCGGTAGTCGGGGTTCGGCTGGAGCGCGGTCTCGAAATGGTGGTCGCGCTGCTGGGGATTCTCAAGGCGGGTGCGGCTTATTTGCCGTTGGATCCGGACTATCCCGAGGATCGGCTGCGGTTCATGGTCGAGGATTCGGGCGCTGGATTGGTGATCGAGCCGGGTGACCTGACCGGTCTGACCCAGCCCGTCTCGCCGGTGGATGTGGTGGTGCGACCGGAGAATGCGGCGTACGTGATCTATACGTCGGGGTCGACCGGCAGGCCTAAGGGCGTGGTGGTCGAGCATCGCGGGATCGTGAACCGGCTGCGGTGGATGCAGGCGGAATACGGCCTGACGCCGGACGATCGGGTATTGCAGAAGACGCCGTTCGGATTCGATGTTTCGGTGTGGGAGTTTTTCTGGACGCTCTCCGCCGGTGCGACGCTGGTGATGGCTCGTCCAGGTGGGCACCGTGATCCGGCCTATCTCGCTGAGGTCATGGCGGAGGGGATTACGACGGCGCATTTCGTGCCGTCGATGCTCCGGGCGTTTCTGAGCGAGCCGGTGCCGTCGTTGCGGCGGGTGCTGTGCAGCGGCGAGGCGTTGCCGGACGAGCTGGCCGAACGGTTCCACCAGGTGATCGGTGCTGAGCTACATAATCTTTACGGGCCAACGGAAGCATCGGTCGATGTCACGGCGACCCGGTGCCTGCCGGGGGAGCCCGTCACGATCGGCCGCGCGATCGCGAACACCCGGGTGTTCGTGGTGGACGCCGAGTTGCGTGAGGTGCCGGTGGGCGTGCCCGGCGAGCTGGTCATCGCCGGGGTGCAGCTGGCGCGCGGGTATCTGAACCGGCCGTCGCTGACCGCCGAGAAATTCGTGCCGGACCCGTTCGCGCTGACGCCCGGCGAACGGATCTACCGCACCGGCGACCTCGCCCGCCGGCTGCCGGACGGGCGGATCGAGTACCGGGGGCGGCTCGACCACCAGGTCAAGATCCACGGCAACCGGATCGAACTCGGCGAGGTCGAAGCGACCCTGCTGACCCACCCCGACCTGCGCGCGGCGGCGGCCGCCGTGCACGACAACCGGCTGACCGGCTACTTCGTCGCCGAGCCCGGCCGGACTCCCGACCCGGCCGCGTTGCGCGCGCACCTGGCCCGCACGCTGCCCGAACCGATGCTGCCGTCGATGTGGGTCGAGCTGTCCGAGCTGCCGTTGACCGCCAGCGGCAAGACCGACCGCAACGCCTTGCCCGCCCCCGACGGCGAACGCCCGGCCCACGGCTATGTCCCTCCCCGAACCCCGGCCGAAGCGTCCGTGGCCCGCGCGTTCGCGGCGGCGACGGGCGTCGACCGGGTAGGGGCGGAGGACAGCTTTTTCGCGCTGGGCGGGGATTCCCTGCGGGCCATCCGGGCGGTGGGACTGCTGCGGGCGGAGGGGAGCGAGGCGAACGTCGCGGACCTCTTCCGGCAGCCGCGAGTGGCCGATTTCGCCGCTGGACTGGGCGGCCCGGCAGGCGCGGTGAAGGTGGTCGAACCCTTCGCCCAGCTTGCCGAGGACCAGCGCGCCGGGCTGCCGGACGACGTGACCGATGCCTACCCGCTGTCCCTCGCGCAGGCAGGCATGGTGCACGAAATGCTCGCCGGGGCGGATCGCGGACTCTACCTGAACCACCTAGGCTACCCCGTGCACGAGGAGTTCCGCCTGGACGCGTTGCAGCAGGCCGCGAACCGGCTGGTCGCGCGGCACGAAATCCTCCGTACTTCCATCGACTTCGCCGCGATTCCCGCTGTGCAACGGGTCCACGCTACCGCCGAGCTAACGGTGACCTGCGACGATCTGCGTACGCTGCCCGCCGACGAGCAAGCCGAACGAGTGCGGCGCTTCCCCGCGGAGGACCGGGCACGCCCCTTCGACCTGCTCCGCGCGCCGCTGCTGCGCCTGCACGTCCACTGGCTCGGCGATCGCGAGTGGCGGTTGTCGTTCGGCTATGTGCACGCGATTCTCGACGGCTGGAGCCAGAATTCGCTGGTCGCCGAGCTGATCGCGGACTACCGATCCGGCGCGGCAGGACCGGTCGAGCCGCCTCCGGTGCGATTCGCGGACACCGTCGCCCGGGAGCGGGAAGCCCTGGAGTCCACTGTGGACCGATCGTTCTGGTCAGCCCGGGTGCACGCCGCTGAACGGTTCACCGTGCCCCCGGGCTGGGCAGGCGAAGACGACGGAATCTACCGCACAGTACGGGTCCCGTTCGACGATCTGACTTCGCAGCTGCGTTCGGTCGCCTCGTCGGCCGGGGTGCCGCTGAAGAGCCTGCTGCTGGCCGCACATCTCACCGTGCTGCGGACGATCGCCGGGCACGACCGGCCGTTCCAGACCGGCGTGGTGACCAACAGCCGGCTCGAGCGCGCGGGCGGCGACGAGGTTCGCGGAATGTTCCTGAACACCGTGCCGTTCGCGGCCCCGGCGGACGCGCGGGACTGGCCGGAGCTGGCTCGCGCGGTGTTCGCGGAGGAGACCGCGATGTGGCCGCACCGGCACTTCCCGCTGCCCGCGATGCAGGCGGCTTGGGGTGGGCAGGCTCCGCTTGTCGATGTTTTCTTCAATCATACGGACATGCACGTGCTCGCGGAAGCGCTGGTCGATCTCTCCGAGGTCGCCGACAGCACGCCCAACGAGTTCGGCCTGTCCGTCTCGACCGTGCCCGGTGCTTTCGTGCTTGAGTCGTTCACCTACCGGATTGCCTTGGCGCATCTGGAGTTTCTCGCGCGCCTCTATCGGCATGTGCTGGAACGGATCGTCGCCGAGCCGACCTCGAACCCTCGCCGATGCGGGCTGCCCTTGGCGGATCGTGCTGCGCTGCTGCGGAACCCTTCTCGGACTTCGCGTTTTGGCCAGACCCTGCCGGAGTTGTTCGCTACCACCGCTACGGAGTTCCCGGACGCGCCCGCCTTGCGGTGCGGCGAGGTGACGCTCACTTATCAGGAATTGTCGGTGCGGGTCGGTAGACTGGCGGGGTATCTGAGGGAAGCTGGTGTGCGGCGCGGGGCGTTGGTCGGCGTGCTGCTCGATCGCGGCCCGGCGCTGCTTGTCGCGCTGCTGGCCGTGCACCGGGCAGGTGCGGCGTATGTGCCGATCGATCCGCGGTATCCGGCCAAGCGCGTGGGTTACGTGCTGGCTGATTCTGGTGTGGAGGTGGTGATTAGCGAGGAGCCGCTGGTTGGGCTGCTCCTGGGGACCGGTTGCTCGGCGGTGCTGGTGGACTGGGGTGCGGCGGTGGTCGCGGCTGGTGCGGTGGTGGCGTCGGGCCGGGATGCGGCGGTGGTCGCGGCTAGTGCGGTGGTGACGTCGGATCGGGATGCGGCTGGTGCGGTGGTGCGATCGGGCCGGGATACGGCAGCGATCGAGCCTGGGCCGGTGGTGCGGCCGAGCCGAGACGCGTCGGCGGTTGAGACCGGCCTGGTGGCGCGGCCGCGTCGGGATGTGGCTGCTGTTGAGCCTGGCCCAACGGCGCTGCCCGGTCCGGATGCGGCAGCGGTTGAGTCTGGTTCGGCGGTGCGGTTTGAGCGGGACGCTGGGGTAGTCGCGGCTGGCCCGACGGCGTCCTCGGATCGGGACGCTGCGGCGGGTGCGGTGGCATCGTCGAGCCGCGACGCCGGGCCGGGGGCGGTGCTGTCGCCGGGTCAGAACGCGGCGGCGGTGGGGGCTCTCCCAGCGATGCCGTCGGATCGCAACGCCGCGGGCACCAATACCTCCCCTGCGAATGGTCCGATGCCGCACCCGGACGGGGACGAACTCGCCTACGTCATCTACACCTCCGGCTCCACCGGTCAGCCCAAGGGCGTCCAGATCAGCCACTCCGCCCTCGCGAACTTTCTCCTCTCCATGCGCGACCGGCCCGGCCTCGCCCCCGGGGTCGCGGTGCTCGCGTTGACCACCGTGTCTTTCGACATCTCCGCGCTGGAGCTGTACCTGCCGCTCCTCGTCGGCGGGCAGGTGATTCTCGCGAGCGCCGAAGAGTGCGTCGATCCGCAGCGGCAGGCAGCGTTGATCGAGCGGACCGCGCCGTCGGTGGTGCAGGCGACGCCGTCGGGGTTGCGGTTGCTGGTCGATTCGGGGTGGACGCCGCCCCCGGGGCTTACCGTGTTCGCGGGTGGCGAGAAGCTGCCTGCAGACCTCGCGCGGCGGCTCACCGCGGGCGGGGCCCGCCTGTGGGATCTCTACGGTCCCACCGAGACGACGATCTGGTCGACTGTCGCCGAACTCGACGGTGATGCCGTCGTCGCTTGGGAGCCGGTCGCCAATACCGACGTTTACCTGCTCGGCGAGGATCTGGAGCCGGTTCCGGCGGGGGTCGTCGGCGAGGTGTGGATCGGCGGGGACGGGCTCGCTCGCGGTTACGCCGGGCGTCCGGGGCTGACGGCGGAGCGGTTCGCGCCGGATCCGCACGGGGCGCGGCCGGGCGGGCGGCTTTACCGGACCGGGGACCTGGCGCGGCGGCGGCCGGACGGAGCGGTGGAGATCCTCGGCCGGGCCGACGACCAGGTCAAGGTCCGCGGGCACCGGGTCGAACCGGGCGAGGTCGAGGCGGTGTTGCGGGCGGACCCGCGGGTGCGGGACGCGGCGGTCCAGCCGAACCCGACCGCGGACGGCGGCCTTGAGCTGACCGCGTATGTCGTCGCGGCGGGGGAACTGTCCATTGCGGACGTCCGGAAAGGACTGTCCGCGATCCTGCCGGATTACCTGGTTCCCAGCGGGTTCGTGCTGCTGCCGGAGCTGCCGCGGACTCCGGCCGGGAAGCTCGACCGGGCCGCGTTGCCCGCGCCGGAGCCGGCAGTGCGGGAGCGCCCGCACGTCGCGCCGCGCGGGCCGGTGGAGGAGATGGTCGCGGGGGTGTGGGCTGAGGTGCTCGGGATCGACCGGATCGGCGCGCGCGACGATTTCTTCGATCTCGGCGGGCATTCGGTTGCCGCTACGCGGATTTCGGTCCGGCTGCGGGCAGCGCTCGACGCCGACGTTCCGGTGCGGGCGTTGTTCGACCACCCGACCGTCGAAGCGCTCGCCGCCGCGGTCGCCGGGTATCCGCGGCTCGCGCCGGAACCGGCGGCCCGCGCGACGATCCGGCCGCGCGCGAGGGTGAGTGAGGACGCGTGAGCGGGGCAATGACAGGTGGCGCGGGCGATGACTCGGTTGCGGGTGGCGGTGATCGAGGGCCCGTGGGCGAGACGTTGGCCGGTGGCCTGCGCGATGATCCAGCCGCAGGTGACGGCGAGCGAGGACGCGTGAACAGTGCCCCGGGCGACGATCCCGCCGCCCATGCCGGTGAGCGAGGACGCACGAGCGAGACCCTGCTGTCACTCGTCGCGGAGGGCGTGGCTGCCGGTGGCGTAGCAGTGGTCGCCGAGGGCGTCGAGGTGTCCTACGCGGAGCTGGATGCGTTGTCGAATCAGGCGGCGCATCGGTTGCGGTCACGCGGGGTAGGGCCGGAATCGGTGGTGGGGGTTCGGCTGGAGCGTGGCCTGGAGATGGTGGTCGCGCTGGTCGGGATTCTCAAGGCAGGCGCGGCCTATTTGCCATTGGATCCAGAGTACCCGAAGGACCGGCTCCAGTTCATGGTCGAGGACTCGGGCACCGAGCTGGTCATCGAGCCGGGCGATCTGACCGGTCTCGAAGAATCACGGTGGCCGGTCGATGTCGTGGTGCGGCCGGAAAACGCGGCGTACGTGATCTATACCTCGGGGTCGACTGGGCGGCCCAAGGGTGTGGTGATCGAGCATCGCGGGATTGTGAACCGGTTGCGGTGGATGCAGGACGAGTACAGCCTGACGCCGCAAGACCGGGTGCTGCAGAAGACTCCGTTCGGGTTTGACGTGTCGGTGTGGGAGTTCTTCTGGACGCTCTCCGCCGGCGCGACGCTGGTGATGGCGCGGCCGGGCGGGCATCGTGATCCGCAGTATCTCGCGGAAATCATGGCCGACGGGATCACGACGGTGCATTTCGTCCCGTCGATGCTCCGGGCGTTCCTGGCCGGGCCGGTGCCGCCGCTGCCGGTGCGGCGGGTGTTGTGCAGTGGCGAGGCGTTGCCGGACGAGCTGGCGGAGCGGTTCCATCGGGTGATCGGTGCGGAGCTGCATAATCTTTACGGGCCAACGGAAGCATCGGTTGATGTTACGGCGACTCGGTGTCTGCCGGGGGAGACCGTCACTATCGGGTATCCGATCGCGAACACTCGCATTCACCTTCTCGACGGTGAGTTGACTATCGCCGGGGTGCAGCTGGCGCGTGGGTATTTGAACCGGCCGTCGTTGACTGCTGAGAAATTCGTGCCTAATCCGTTCGCGCAGGAGCCTGGGGAACGGTTGTACCGCACCGGCGATCGGGCCCGGCAGCGGGAGGACGGCGCGTTCGAGTACCTGGGCCGGTTCGACCATCAGGTCAAGATCCACGGGAACCGGATCGAACTCGGCGAGGTCGAGGCCGCCCTGCACGAGCATCCCGCGATCGCGGCGGCGGCTGCGGCGGTGCACGGCGATCGGCTTGTCGCGTACTGCGTCTATCGTGCGGGGGCGGCACCTTCGACGGCTGAGTTGCGTGCGCATCTGGCCCGCACTCTGCCGGATCCGATGCTGCCGGCGGTGTGGACTTCGCTGGCCGCGCTGCCGCTCACGCCGAGCGGCAAGATCGACCGCAACGCGCTGCCTGCGCCCGACGGGGGCCGTCCGGAACTCGGAGTCGCTTACGTGGCACCGAGAAACGCGGCGGAGCAGGAGATCGCCGAGATTTGGGCGGACGCGCTGGGGGTTAGCCCGGTCGGTGTGCACGACCCGTTCCTTGAGTTGGGCGGTCGGTCGCTGGCTGCGACCCGGATCTGCGCTCGGGTCTCTCGCGTGACTGGCCGGCGGTTGTCCGTCGCGGATCTGTTCACGGCGCCGACTGTGGCGGAGCTGGCCGAGGTGGTCGGCGCGGCGCCGATCCTCGCGGAAGTCCATAGTGGACCGAGGGAGATTTCGGCGGCGCAGCACCGGATGTGGTTTCTTGATCAGCTGTCCGGGCCGTCCGCGACATACACCATGTATGAGGCGTACCGGTGCGTCGGAGAGCTGGACGTCGAGGTGTTGCGGGACGCGTTGGCGCAGGTGGTCCGGCGGCACGAGTCCTTGCGTACGACGTTCCGGAGCCGTCGCGGCGAGCCCGAACTTGTCGTTTCCGCTGACGCTGACGTGCCGCTGGCTGTCGTGGACGGCTCGGCGGAGGAGATCGTCGACGCGGAGATCGGCAAGCCGTTTGACCTGGCGCGCGGGCCGTTGCTGCGGTGCACTGTGATCCGCAGTGCGCCGGGGCGGTTCACGCTGCTCGCGGTGATTCACCACGTCATCGCGGACGACACGTCGATGGAGGTCTTCTGGCGCGACCTGGCCGAGTGCTACGCCGGGCGGGCCTCCGCGCTGCCGGAGCTGACCGCGTCGTACGTCGCGCAGGATCATGCCGGTCTTGAATACTGGAAGTCGGCACTAACCGGCGCGCCGATGGTGATTGAGCTGCCGGACAGTCTCCCGAGACCGGCTCGGCAGGCTCAGTTGGAAGGCGCGGTCGAGTTCTCGGTGCCGCAGCACGTCGTCTCGGCGCTGGACGCGGTCGCTGCTGAGGCGGGCGCGACCGGGTTCATGGCCTTGCTCGCCGCGTTCGTGCTCGACTTGCGCCGGGCGACCGGACGGGACGATCTGGTCGTCGGCACCTTCGCCGGCAACCGGCCGTCGGTGGAGGCCGAGGACCAGATCGGGCTGTTCGTGAACACGCTCGCGCTGCGGGTTCGGGTCCCTGGCGATCCGGCGTACCGCGAGGTGCTCGACGCGGTGCGGGAGGTGGTGCTCGGGGGGTTCCGGCATCAGGACGTCCCGTTCGACCAGGTGGTGACGGCGGTGCGGCCGCCGCGCGATCTGAGCCGGAATCCGGTGGCGCAGGTGGCGTTCCAGTCGCTGGGGTCGCTCGCGGACCGGCTGCGGCTGGACGGTGTCCGGGCCGAGCCGTGGCGGGCCGGGCAGGGCGGGAATCCGTTCGACGTGCTGGTGACCGTCCGCGAGCATCCGGACGGGGTGGCGGGCACGCTGCATTACGACCGGGCGCTGTTCGCCGAGGCGGCGGCGAAGGCGATGGCGGACCGGTTCGTGCAGGTCGTGGGGACGGTCGCGGCGGTGCCGTGCACCCGCGGTTCGGAGCTGCCGGGGTGAGCGGGGCCGCCCGTACACTGGGCGGGTGGACGGCGAGACGGCATACCGGCCGCAGCTGGGCGAACGCGAGCTGCGGGTGCTGCGGCTGGTCGCCGACGGGTACAGCAACAGCGAGATCGCGGCCGAACTCGGCTGGTCGGAGCACACGGTGAAGAACGCGCTGTACGACCTGATGGCGACGCTGGGCGTCCGCAACCGGGCGCACGCGGCGGCTTACGCGGTGCGGAACGGGCTGATCTAGCTCAGGTGCTGTGAGGGGAACCCTGCGGGAATCAGAGTCCCTCAGGGTTCCCCTCACGGAACGCAGCGATGCCTAGATAAGCCCCTGCCGCAGTGCGAAAGCGACCGCATGCGCGCGGTTGCGCAGCCGGAGCCGGTGCGTGATGTCGTGCACGATCGTCGTCACCGTGCGGGCCGAATACGCCAGCGCGGAGGCGATTTCGGCCGTCTCGTGCCCGTCGGCGACCATGCGCAGGACGTCGCGCTCCCGGGCGTCGAGGGTCGGCGCGGCGGGCGGCGGGTTCTGGCGTGCCTCGAACAGGTCGCTGAGCAGATCCGGCGGCATCGTGCCATGTCCGGTCGCGGCCGCGCGCACCGCCGAGACCAGGGTCTGTTCGCACGCCTGTTCCCGCCGCAACACTCCGCAGGCACCCGCCTCGATGGCGCGCGCAGCCCGGGGTGCGTCGACTTTGCCGGTCACCAGCAGCACGGTGGCGCTGCGTTCCTTCGCGGTCCGGATCGCCTCGACGGCCGTGTCGTCGACCTCGTCGACCGCCAGTACGGCGACCCCGCCGTCGTCCCCGGTGAACTCGGCGCAGCCGAAGAGCGCGCTTTCCAGTCCGGCGCGCAGGAACGGGTCGGCGGCGAGCACCCGCACCGGGACGGTCTTTTCGAGGGTCGTCATTTTCCCTTCTCCTCTCGGATCGTCGCCACTGCGGCGGGTTCGGGCTCTTCGAGCAGGTCCGGCAGGTCTTCCACGCGGCGCAGCGACGGACGGGCGGCCAGCGCGCCCAGTACGACCAGCAGCAGCCCGGCGAGCAGGAACATCAGCGCCATGCCGCGGCCGGGGCCGGTGCCGATCAGCTGGCCGACCGAGCCGGCGAGCGCGCCGCCGGGGCGCATGAGCGGTTCGAACACGTCGTCGGCGAGCGGGCCGGCGACGAGGTAGGCCACCGGGCTCGCGGCCTGCGACACCGCCCGCGAGGTCGCCATGACCTTGCCGAGGTTCGCCGGGTCGACCTTGCTCTGCAGCACGGTCTGCGCGGTTCCGGTGATCACCGGCAGGGTGAACAGGAAGAACGGCCCGATCGCGATCACTAGCGCCAAAGAAGGGGACAGGGCGTGGATCGCCAGCGCGACGCCGCCCAGCGCCATGAACGCCGCGATGCCGCGCATCCGCTTCTTCGGCCCGCCCCAGACGCCCATCACCAGGCTTCCGGCGAACAGCCCGCAGCCGCCCGCGAACACCTGGAAGCCCAGTCCGGTCGGGCTCGCGAAGGACAGCACCAGCGGGCGGACGAGCGTTCCGGCGATGCCGAAACAGAAGTAGAACCCGGCCAGCACGCCGAGCAGCCCGGTCAGCCCGGGACGCCGCCGCAGCTCCGCCCAGCCCGCCGGCACCTGCCGCCAGATGGAAGGCGCGCCGGGCTCGGGCGCGGCGGTGCGCACCGCCGCGTGGGGCAACGGAACCAGCAGCACGACCAGCAGCGACGCGGCGAAGGTGACGAGGTCGATCAGCACGACGCCGCGCAGCCCGGCCAGCGCCAGCAGCGTCCCGGCGACGACCGGGGCGGCGATCTGGGCGCTGAACACGACCTGGGACAGGCCGTTCGCCCGGCTGAGATGCTGTTTCGGCACGAGGAGCGGGATCATCGCGCTGAAGGTGACCTGCTGCAGGGTTCCGCACATCGCGGTCAGCGCGGTCACGACGTAGACGTGCCAGGTCTGCAGCAGGTCCGCGTTGATCAGCAGCGCCAGCGCGCCGACCGAAACGAGGGCGACGCAGTCGGCGGCGACGAGGATCCGGCGGCGGTGCAGGCGGTCGGCGAGCGCGCCCGCGAACGGGGCGATCAGCAGCGCGGGGATCGCGCCGGACAGCATGATCAGCGCGAACTGGGTGGCCGAGCCGGACCGTTCGTAGGTCCAGACGCCGAGCACGAACCCGGTCAGCGCGGAGCCGACGATCGAGACCAGCTGCGCCGACCAGAGCAGGAAGAACCCCCGGGTTCCCATCGTGGTCAACGGTGCTCCTTTCCTGCGCCCGCCCGGGGTGCGCGGATGCGGTGGGACGGAGGGTCCGTGAGGGGAACCCTGAGGGAATCAGAGTCCGTGAGGGTTCCCCTCACGGACAGTCGAGCCAGTCGAGCCGGGGTGGCGGTCATTGCGGCTCCGTTCCCGCGGGCAGTCCCGGGGCGGGCAAGTGTCCGATGTGGACGTAGTGGGCCAGATACCGTTGCAGCAGCGCGCGATCCGCGGGCGGGCACACCAGCCCGCCCGCCGCGACCACGACCTCGGTGTGCGAGCAGTCGAACACCGTCCGGCGGGGCGGGGACGTGCGTTCGATCATCGCGGTGATCGCGCTCAGCGCCGGGTCCGCCGTCGCCGCGGCGGCCGCGGCCAGCGCGGCGTGCC
The DNA here is from genome assembly GCF_042684085.1 of Amycolatopsis silviterrae. NCBI lineage: Bacteria > Bacillati > Actinomycetota > Actinomycetes > Pseudonocardiales > Pseudonocardiaceae > Amycolatopsis > Amycolatopsis silviterrae. The sequence goes on along the minus strand of NZ_JBHUKS010000005.1, from coordinate 229,914 downwards.
ACTCGTCGAACGGGATCGCGCCGATCGGGTAGCCGAACTCGCGCAGCCCGGCGACGACCTCGCCGAACCGGATCGTGCGCTGGTTGTGGAAGTGGAAGTCCTGGCCGTACCCGGTGCGCCGCCGCGAGAGATGGCCGATGGCGGCGGCCACGTGGTCGACCGGGGCCATGTCCTCCTCGATCTCGAAGTCCTCCTCCGGCGCGGAGCCGAGCAGCACCAGGCAGCGCAGCAGGTTGGCGAACCGGTCGCCGAGCGGGCCGATGCCGGTCCGGCTGTGCCCGGTCACCCGGGCCGGGCGGTGCACGGTCACCGGCAGGCCGCGTTCGCGGGCGGCGCGGGCCAGGCGGTCGGCGGCCCATTTGCTCAGCTCGTACCCGCGGTCGAGGCCGGCCGGGTCGTCGGGCGGGACGTCCTCGGTGATCACCGCGTCCCGGTCCAGCGGATAGACGCCCAGCGACGACACCAGGTGCACCGGCGTCCCGCCGCCCCGGCAGGCCAGCCGGAGCAGTTCGGCGGTGCCGAGGACGTTGCCCGGCCGCAGTTGCGAGTACGGGCGCAGGAAGTTCGCTTCGCCGCCGCAATGGAAGATGACGTCGAGGTCTTCGGCGACTGCATCGAAGCTGCTGGACAGGCCTAGGCGAGGGGCGCCGAGGTCGCCGGGGATGGCGACGATCCGGGGGCGGAAGGTCTCGTCCCACAGAAGATGGTCGCGCAGCACCTGTTCGATCCGGGCGGCTCCCTCGGCGGCGTCGGCGGCCCGGACCAGGCAGCGCACCACGACGTCGGTGTGCTGCAGCAGGTCGGCGAGCAGGTGCGGGCCCAGGAAGCCGGACGCGCCGGTGAGCAGGGCGATCCGGGGTGCCATCGCGCGCTGGATCGCGGCTTCGGCTTGGGCGGGCGAGCAGCGCGGGTCGAGGTCGGCGGGCAGCACGCTGTCGGCGAGGACTTCGGCGAGGCGGTCGTTTTCGCGGTACCCGGGGGCGCGGACGGCGTCGGCGAACCCGGCGAGTGTGCTGGCCTCGAACAGCGTGCGCACCGGGACCTCGACGTCCAGTTCCGCGCGGACCTTCGCGATCAGCGTCCCGGCGAGCAGGGAATGCCCGCCGCGCAGGAAGAAGTCGTCGTCGCGGCCGATGCGGTCGACGTCCAGTACCGAGGCCCAGATCGCGGCCAGTCGTTGCTCCAGTTCGCCTTCGGGTTCGGCGAACGCGGTCGGCGCGGTGTCCATCGGTTCGGGCAGGGCGTGGTGGTCGACCTTGCCGTGTGCGTTCAGCGGCAGCGCGGGGAGCACGGCGAAGGCGTCCGGGACCAGGTATCCGGGCAGGGTGGCGCGGAGCGCCGATCGGATGGCCAGCGCATCGACGTCGCCGACGAGATAGGCCACCAGCCGTCCGTCGCGGGCGGTGACCAGGACGTCCTGGACGCCGGGCTGACGACGGCAGGCGGCTTCGACCTCGGCCGGTTCGATCCGGCGGCCGCGGACTTTCAGCTGCCGGTCGACCCGGCCGAGGAACTCCAGCCGTCCTACGCCGTCGAGGCGGGCCAGGTCACCAGTGCGGTACATCCGCGCGCCGGGCACCGGGGAGAACGGGTCCGGGACGAACTTTTCCGCGGTGGCGCCGGGCCGGTCCCGGTAACCGCGCGCGGGGGCGTCGCCGCCGATGCACAGTTCGCCGGGCACGCCGGGAAGCACTGGACGCAGCAGGTGATCGACGACGTAGACGCGGGCATGGGGCAGCGGAGCGCCGATCGGCAGCTGCACCCGGCCGTCGAGTTCGGCGGCGTCGAGGGTGCGGTAGCTGGTCGCGCAGACGGTCGCTTCGGTGGGGCCGTAGTGGTTGTGCAGTGCGACGCGGCCGCCGGTGAGCGCCGCCCACTTCCTGACCGCGGTCGTCGGAACAGCCTCGCCGCCGACCATCATTGTCCGCAATGGACAGTCGGCCGGGACGGTTTCCAGTTCGGCGACCCACTTCTGCCACAGCGCGGACGCGGTGTCGACCATGGTGATCCCGCGGTCCCGGCACAGCTGGACGAGGCCAGGGCCGGTGAGCGCCGCCGGGTCCCGCCAGGGCAGGACGGCCGCGCCGGAGACCAGTGCGGGGAAGATGTCGCCGACAGCCGCGTCGAAGGTCAGCGGCGGGATCATCAGCACGCGTTCGCCAGGGCCGAAACCGTGCAGCTGACGGAAGGACTCGGCCAGTTCGGCGAGTGCGCCGTGCCGTACGGCGACGGGTTTCGCGGCACCGGTCGAGCCGGAGGTGTAGATGACGTACGCGAGGTCGTCCGGTCCGAGGTCGACGTCCGGCGGCGGGGCGTCGGGGAGGTTGTCGGTGTGCAGCACCGGGCCGTCGAACGCGAAGGTGTGCTCGTGGCTCGTGACCAGGGCGGCGGGGGCGGCGTCGGCCAGCAGCTCGGCCAGGCGGGCGGGCGGATGTCCTGGGTCGAGCGGCAGATACGCGGCACCGGCCAGCAGGACGCCGAGCAGGCCGGTGATCGCGTCGGGGCCCGCTGGCAGGCCGAGCGCGACGACATCGCCGCGCCGGACTCCGGACGCGTGCAGGGCCCCGGCGACCCGTCGCGCGCGGGCGACGAGTTCGGCGTAGGTGAGGTCGTCCGCGACGGCGATGGCGTCGGGAGTTCGCGCGGCCTGGCGGGTGATGAGCGTGGTGACCAGGGTGCCGTCGGTGCCCGCTGGCGGGGCCGGGTGCCCGCCGTTGCGCAGCCGGGTCCTATCGGCAGCCGATAAGGCGTCCACTGTGGACACCGGAGCGTCCGGGGCGGCGAGCATCGCGTGCAGCAGGTGTTCGTACTGGTCGGCGAACCGGGCGACGGTGGCGGCGTCGAAGAGGTCGGTCGCGTAGTCGAGCCGTCCTTCGATCCCGTCGGGGGTGGTGGCGAGCGCCAGCGTTAGGTCGAACCGCGCGGTGGTGACCGGCAGGTCGAGCCAGTCCGCACGGATCCCGGGCAGCTCCAGCCCGGCACCGGTCGAGTTGAGCACGAACATCACCTGGAACACCGGGTTGTGGCTGAGATCGCGGGCCGGCCGCAGGTCTTGCGCCACCCGTTCCCAGGGATAGTTCTGGTGCTCCAGCGCGCCCAGGCAGGCGTCCTGCACCTGCGCGAGCACCTCGGCGACCGTCGGGTCGCCGGCCAGCCGGGTCCGGACGGCGACGGTGTTGGCGAACATGCCGACGCACTGTTCGATCCCCGGCACGGTCTCGTCGCGCATCGGCATGCCGACCACCACGTCGTCCTGACCGGCGTGGCGGGCCAGCAGGAGGACGTAGGCGGTCAGCAGCACGGTGTTGGCGGTGACGCCGTGCCGGTGGCAGAACGCGGCGAGATCGGCGGACAGGTGGAAGGAATGGCCGTTGCCGCGGAAGGACTCGGCGGGCGGGCGCGGACGGTCGGTGGGCAGTTCGAGCAGGGCTGGCGCGTCGTGAAGCTGCGAGCGCCAGTACTGTTCGCCCGCTTCGAGCGGCTTGGCCGCCTGCCAGGCCGCGTAGTCGCCGTAGCGCACGGACGGTTCGGGCAGCGCCGGAGCGTTCGCCGGGTACAGCGCGGACAGTTCGCGCAGCAGGATCCCGACGGACGCGGCGTCGGCGACGATGTGGTGCAGCGTCAGCACGAACAGGTGCACGTCGTCGGCGACCGCGACCAGCAGGCCGCGCACCAGCGGCGGCCTGGTCAGGTCGAACGGGCGGGCGCGTTCGGCGGCGAGGACCGGGTCCGCGGACTCCGGTGCACCGCGAAGGTCTACATAGGACAGTTCCGGCGGGGTGCCCGGCAAAGCCGGCACCTGGACCGGCTCGCCGTCGGACTCGGCGAACCCGGCCCGCAGCGCCTCGTGCCGGTCGACCACCGTGGCCAGCGCCCGGCGCAGCGCTTCGACGTCGAGGGGGCCGGAAAGCCGCCAGGACTGGGAGATCGTGTACACGCCGTCGCGCGCGCCGAGCCGGTCCAGGAACCACAGCTGCCGTTGCGCGGGCAGCAGCGGGACGGGGGCGTCACCGGACCGGCGGGGGATCGAGCCGGTCGCGGCGCCGAGCCCGTCGCGTGCGGCCAGCAGGCGGAACAGCCGCTCACGCTCGTCTTGCGTCATCGATGCGCTCCTGGAGGGGAATCGGCTCGCAGCAGGGCGAGAACCTCGTCGTCGGGCAGGGCGGCGATCCGTTCCCGCAGGAGCGCGACCTCGTCGGTGGCCCCGGGTTCGGCCTCGGCCTCCCGCAGTGCGGCGGCGAAGGCGGCGATGGTGCGGGCGGCGAACAGCGTGCGCAGGCCGACGCTGGACTGGAAGTGCTCGCGCACCTTGGCCAGCAGCCGCGCGGCGAGCAGCGAATGGCCGCCGAGGTGGAAGAAGTCGTCGTACACGCCGATTTCCCCGACGGCCAGCACCTCACGCCACAGCCCGGCCAGCTCGCGTTCGACGGCGTCGCGCGGGGCGACCCGGTCCGTCTCGCGGGACTCCCAGACGGGTTCCGGCAGCGCGGTCCGGTCGGTCTTGCCGTTCTTGGTCAGCGGCAGCGCGGACAGGAACACCGCGGTCTGCGGGACCAGGTACGCGGGCAGCTGGCTGGCCAGCCGGTCCCGCAGCGGCGGCCACTCGGTGTCCGCGGCCACGACGTAGGCGACCAGCCGCACGTCGTCCGGACCAGCCGGGCGGGCCAGCACGACCGCGTCCGAGACCCGCGGATCCGCGCGCAGCCGGGCTTCGATCTCGCCGAGTTCGATCCGCAGGCCGCGGATTTTCACCTGGTGGTCGGTCCGGCCGAGGAACTCCAGCGTCCCGTCGGCCCTCGGCCGCGCGAGGTCCCCGGTGGCGTAGAGGCGGCTTCCGTCGGCGGCGAACGGATCCGGCACGAAGCGTTCGGCGGTCAGGCCGGGACGGCTGCGGTAGCCCCGGCTGATCCCCGCGCCGCCGACGTGGATCTCGCCCGCGACGCCGGGCGGGACCGGGTTCAGCCCGGCGTCGAGCACGTGCAGCCGCGTGTTGGGCAGCGCCGGACCCAGCGGCACGACCGGACCGCCGTCGGTGACGGTGCCCGCCGAGACGATCATCGTGACTTCCGTTGGGCCGTAAAGGTTCCACACTCGCGCACCATCCGAGGACAGCGCGGCGACGAGTTCGCGGTCGAGCGCTTCGCCGCCGCACAGCCGTTCCCGGACGTTCGCGGGGACTCCGCCGGACGCCAGCAGCATCCGCCAGCGCGTCGGCGTGGCCTGCAGGATCGTCGCGCCGCAGCCGGCCAGCCGCCGCGACAGCGCGACCGGCTCGGCGGCGTCCTCGGTGCTGATCACCGCGACGGCGGCGCCGCGGATCAGCGGGATCAGCAGCTCCCGCACGGACATGTCGAACGCCAGCGTGGTGACGGACGCCCAGACGTCGGTCTCGGTTACGCCGAGCCGGTCGGCGAAGCCCGTGAGCAGGTTGACCACGCCGCGGTGCGGGACCGCGACGCCCTTGGGCCGTCCGGTCGAACCGGAGGTGTAGATGAGGTACGCCAGATGGGCCGGGTCGTGCGCCACCTCCGGCGCGGTGTCCGGCTCGGCGTAGTCCAGGTCGACGTCCAGCACCGTTTCGAACCGGGGCAGCCGTCCGGCGTTTTCGCGGTCGACGACGGCGATCCGGACGTCGGCCTCCTCGACGACGTAGGCGTGCCGTTCCAGCGGCCACTCCGGGTCGAGCGGGACGTACGCGCCACCGGCTTTCCACACCGCGAGCAGCGCGACCACCATCTCGGCGGAGCGACGCACGCAGAGGCCGACCGGGACGTCCGGGCCGACGCCGCGGCGGCGCAGGGCGTGGGCGAGCCGGTTCGCGCGGGTGTCCAGTTCGCGGTAGCTCAGCGAACCGGCGATCGCGGTCGCCGAACCGCGCTCGCGGACGTGCGGCGCGATCAGGTCCAATGCGGTCGCGGCGGTGGGCAGGGCCGGTTTGCTGTCGAGAGCCACGCGGCCGTCCATGAGGGCGACCGCACCGATTCGCTGCGCGGGGTCTGCGGTGACGGAGGTCAGGAAGGTGCACAGGTGCTCGGCGAAGCGGGCGACGGTGGCTTCGTCGAAGAGGTCCGTGCGGTACTCGAGGTAGCCGTCCAGGGTGTCGCCTTCGTCGCGGACGCCGAGCATCAGGTCGAGCTTCGCGGTGCCGGTGTGCGGGCCGGCGAAGTCGGTGACGGTCAGCCCGGTCAGCTGGGGCAACGCGCCGTCGCCGTGGCCGTTGAAGCCGACCTGGTAGATCGGCGAATGGCCGAGGCTGCGTTCCGGGCGAACGGCCTCGACCACCCGCTCGAACGGGATCTCGGCGCCGCCGAGCGCGTCGACCAGGCCGTCGCAGACGTCGATCAGCAGCTCGTCGAAGGTGGGGTCGTCGGCGGTCGAGATCCGGACCGGGACGGTGTTGACGAAGAAGCCGATCAGGCGCTCGGTGTCGACCTGCGACCGTTGCCCGACGACGGTACCGACCACGACGTCGTCCTGCCCGCTGTACCGGGCGAGCAGTGCGTGGTAGGCGGCCAGCACGGTCATGAAAACCGTTGCGCCGGAAGCGTTCGCGAGCGTGCGTACGGCCTCGGTGAGCGCGCGCGGGAACCGGAACTCGTGGATGCCGCCCGTGTACGCCGCGGTCGCCGGACGGGGGCGGTCGGTCGGCAGGGTGATCAGTTCGGGCGCGCCGCGCAGCCGGTCGGCCCACTCCTGCAGCAGCTCCACGCCTTCCGGTCCGGCGAGGTATTCCCGTTGCCACTGCACGAAATCCGCGTACTGCATCGGCAGCGGCGGCAGGTTCGCCTCGGTGCCGGACAGTTCGGCGCGGTAGCTTTCGGCCAGCTCGTCCAGCAGCAGCGAGACCGACCAGCCGTCGGCGATCGCGTGGTGCAGGGTGAGCACCAGTACGTGCTGGTCCTCGGCTTGGCGCAGCAGCAGGACCCGGGCGAGCGGCCCGGCGGTCAGGTCGAACGGGGTGCGGATCTCGGTCTCGGCGGCAGCCTCGTCCCAGGTCTCCCGGAGGGTGATGGAGAAGCCGGTGTCGGTGACGACCTGCTCCGGAACGCCGTCGCGCTCGCGGAAAACGGTGCGCAGGGCGGCGTGCCGGGCCGAAATCCGCGCGAAAGCGCGGCGCAGGGCCTCGACGTCGAGCGGTCCGGACAGCCGCAGCACGGTGGGCACGTGGTAGACCGGCGAACCGGGGTCGAGCCGGTCGAGGAACCACAGCCGCTCCTGGCCGGGGGAGCACGGGAAGACGTTCACGGCGCTCCGATCCCGGTCTCGTCCAGCTCGCGGGCGAGCCGGTCGTGCTCGACCAGTTCGCGCAGCTGGACCGGCACCTGGTCGCCGAACAGCCGCAGGTACGCGCGCGCCTGGTCCGGATCGGCGCGCAGGAACGGGTAGTCGGTCGGCACCATGTGCCGCACGACCAGCATCGGCACCGGGCTGCGCAGCGGGCGGAACGCGGGATTCCACAGCCCGCCCTTGTCCGGCGGCCCGTTGTGGAACTCGCCGATCATCAGGCCTTCGGCGACATACTCCGACTTCAGCGCGTGCTGCACGGTGTCGACCACGCCGGAGCGGTCGTCGGCGGGCGCGTCCGGGAACAGCAGCAGGATCGTGGTCAGCTGCGCGCCCGGGTGGCCGCGCGGCGCGAGGTCGAGGAACCAGTCCCGGTAACAGTGCAGGGTTTCGGTCAGCCGCGGGCCGGCGGCCGGGATGCCCGGTTCGACGGCGAGGTAGAACCGGCCGCGTTCCAGGGACGGCTGCGCGAACGGGCAGACGTTGCCGCCGCGCCCGAGGTCCGGATGCGGACCGGACAGGTACCCGCGGCCCCAGTCGAAGATCGCCCGCAGGTGGATCTCGTACCGCAGCAGGCGTTCGGGCAGGGCGAGCGGGTCGAGGTCGTGCCGCTCCACCAGGACGCGGCCGGGATCGGTCGGATGGATGAGCATCAGCTTCGGTCTCCAGGCGAGTGCGGTCCGGCGGCGCGGCGCCGGGCGAGCGCGCCGCCGGCCAGTGCGGCGGCGAGGGCGGCGCCCCCGGCCCAGGCCAGCACGGCGTGCTGGCGGCGGGCGCGGCGCAGGGCGTCCGCGTACGGGATCGTGGTGTGCGAAACCATGGTGTAGAGCGGCATCCAGCGTTTCGGGAACACGCGGCTGAGCACCAGGTCCGCCTTCTTGCGGGCCAGGAACAGCGGCGAGGCCACCCGGGTGCGCAGCTCGTCGAAGTTCTGCTCGGAGAGGTCGGCGAGGACGTCGGTGTGCGGTTTGCGGCGTCGTTCGAAGGTGCGCAGCGCTTCGGCCCAGTCGTCGTCGGCCAGGCAGTCGCGCAGTACCGCGCAGTCCTCCAGCGCCGAGTTCATGCCCTGGCCGTAGAAGGGGTACACGGCGTGCGCGGCGTCGCCGATCAGCACCACGCGGCCCTCGTGCTGCCACGGCGAACTCCGGACCGTCACCAGGTGCCCGGTCGGATGGGACAGGAACTGCTCGACGATGTCGGGCACGAGCCGCCGCACGTCCGGGAACCGGGTGTCGAAGAGGTCCCGCACCGATCCTTCGGTGGTGAGCGTGGCGAAGCTCCGCTCGCCCGAGAGCGGCAGGAACACGGTCGCGGTGAGCGAGCCGTTGACGTTGGGGTGCGCGACGATCAGGCCGTCGTCGCCCGGCCAGACGTGCAGCGCGTCCGGGCTGCTGCGCACCTCGCCGGAAGGGCCGGCGGCGATGGCGAACTCCTTGTAGCCCCAGGGCAGGACGCGCTGCCGGAAGTCGGCGGGCAGGCCGCGCAGCAACCGGGTGCGCACTGTCGAGAACGCGCCGTCCGCGCCGACGACCAGGTCCGCGGAAACGTGGTATGGACCACTTTCGCTGTCGAAGGTGCAGACCGGTTCCTTCGCCGCCGACCCGCGGTCGAAGTCGGTGAGCGTCACGCCGAAACGGGCGCTGACGTTCGGGTGCTCCAGGGCTTTGGCCAGCAGGATCCGGTTGAGGTCGTCGCGCAGCACCGAGCGCAGGATCTGGTCCTCGTGGCTGCCGTAGGGCTGGAAGTCCAGCTCGCCGTCGCGCTGGTGGATCACCCGCCCGCGCATCGGGGCCGCGGCGGCCAGCACCGGGCCGAGCAGGCCGACCTGGTCCAGCGCGCGGATTCCGCGCTGGGAAAGGCCGAGGTTGATGGACCGGCCGCCGCCCGCGCCCGCCGCGCGCGGATCGGGACGGCGCTCGTGGATCTCCACCCGGTGCCCGAGCTGGGCGAAGTGGATCGCGGCGAGCGAGCCGGCCAGCCCGGCCCCGGCCACCAGAACCCGCTTGCCGCTCATTCCGGCCGCCCGGCGGGCGCGTGAGGGCAATTGTGCCGTCGCCGTTCGGCGTGCTTTTCCGTTGAGCGGTATTTGCCGATCGGACGCGCAATCCGGCCGATCGGAGCAATATTGCGCGCGGCCCGCCCGGAACGCTCACCACTGGTGACCCGGAAGAACGCCGGAGTAATCGCGGGCGAACTGTATCCGGTCGGCTGCGGAAAGTGTCGGGACCATTTCGGTAACGTTCCGCCCGGGCGATCCGATTGATGCCCCGGCCTTCGTCCTGGTCGCGGTAAACGCCCAGGTCCGCTGCTGCTCACCGATCCTCCTGCGAGATTCGTGGCCGATCGCACGCGCGGCCGAGGTTCTCCCTGTTGGCCGATAGCCCGGGCCGGGCCGCGGGCACTAACCTGTTCCCGCTTGCCCGGCTGATTTACCGGCGCTCGTGCCGAGCACCAAATAAACCGGAAGATATCGGGTGGCAGCATCCGTAGAATTACCGCAATTCGCCGGTCGGGCGAAGGGGGAGAAGCGTGGTCGAGAAGGAGTTTGTCGGCAGGTCGGCGGAACTGGCCGCGTGCCTGGACCGCGCGGCCGCGGTGACGGTGGTGGAAGGGCGTCCGGGGATCGGGAAAACCCGGCTGCTGGCCGAGGTCGCCCGGCGCGCGGCGGATCCGGTGTGCGCGGTGCCGGCGGCCGAGCCCGGCGGCGAGGGGCCGCTGGGGTTCGCCCGCCGCCTCGCCGCGGCTGTCGGCACGGAAACGCGGGAAGCGCTGGTGGTCGTCGACGACGCGCAATGGGCCGACGAACCGTCCTTGCGGCTGCTGATGTCGCTGGTCGCGAGACCGGGCAGCGACCGGCGGCTGGTGCTGTCGGTGCGCGACGGGCAGCAGCAGCCCGCGCTGGCCCGCCTGCTGCGCGCCGAACGCGTGCCCGCCCGGTACGTGCCGCTGCCCGCGTTCACCGACGACGAGGTCGCCCGGCTCCTGCCGGGGCACGACGAGGCCGAGCGCGCGCGGATCGCCGCCGCGGCGGAGCACGTCCCGCTCTATCTGTTGCTGCTGGCCGATTTGCCGCCGCACGAGTGGCCGGGACCCGACGGCGGCACGACCGCCGAAGACCGGCCGATGCTGCCCGCCGAACGCGTGCTGTTCGCCGAGGTCTCCGCGCTGCCGGAACCCGAACGGCTGGTCGCGCAGGCCGCGGCGTGCGGCGGCGCGGCGATCGACGCGGACCTCGTCCAGGCGATGACCGTGCTGCCCCGGGCCGAGGTCGGCCTGGCGATCGAACGGCTGCTGTACCGCGGCGTGCTGGCCGGCGGGGCGGCCGGGCTGCGGTTCCGGCATCCGCTGGTCCGCGCCGCCGCCGGACGGCTGGCCGGGCGCGGCTGGGCGGCGGGCGCGCACCGCCGGGCGGCGGAGTACCTGCGCGAACTCGACGCGCCGCTCACCCTGCGCGCCTATCACCTCGAGAAGTCTTTGTACCGCCACGATCTGGTCGCGGTCGGCGAGCTGGCGTCGGCGGGGGAGGAGGTGCTCGGCACCGATCCGGCGGCGGGCGCGCGGTGGCTCGGCGCGGCCGTGGCGAACCTGCCGGAACGGATGCGCGGCGGGCACGAACACTGCCGCCTCTCGGTGCTGCGGGCCGAAGCACTGCTGACGTCCGGGCGGCCAGCCGAGGCCCGTGCGCTCCTGGCGGCGCTGCCGGACTCACCTCGCGTACTGGCCTTGCTGTCCCGGTGCGAGCACGCACTCGGCCGGACCCGGCGGGCGCGGGTGATCGCCGAAGCCGCCATCGCCGCCTCCGGCAAGGCCGACGCGCGGGCGCAACTCGAACTGGCGCACCTGGAATTGCTCGACGGCGACACCGTCGGCGCGCAGGAACGGCTCCGCCGGACCGCCGCGGACCCGAGTGCCGGGCCAGCGGTGCAGGCGGCGATCGCGGCGCTCGCCGCCATCGGGCTGGCCTGCGCCGGGCGCATCGCCGAGGCCCGGCACGCCCAGCAGGCCGCGGCCGACGGCTTCGACCTGCTCGACGACAGCCAGGCGCGTTCGGTGCTCGACACCGTGCCCGCGCTGTGCTGGGCCTCCTGCTTCCTCGACGACGACCGGCGCGCGCTCGCCCTGCTGGACCGGGCGCTGCACCTCGGCGCGGCCGGATTGCGCCACGGCCTGCCGTTCCTGTACTCGGCGCGCGGCTACGTGCTCTGGAAACTGGGCCGCCTCGCCGAGGCCGCGGAGGCCGCCGCCGAAGCGGAAGCCGCCGCGACCCGCTTCGGCCACCACGACGTCGTGCCGATGGCCGCCGCGATCCGCCTGCGGGTCCTGCTCGCGACCGGCGACCGGACGGCCGCCGAGCAGCAGTGGCGGACGGTGGAGAAGCTGCCGCGGCCCACCGTCGAGTGGTGGCGGCGGACGGTGGAGCACATCCTCGCCGAGGCCGGTTTCGAACTCGGGATGTTCCCCGGCGCGGTCGAACAGCCGGTGCGGAGGACGGCGAATCCGTTGCTGGTGGCCAGATTGGCGCAGGACTGCCGGGTCGCCCTCGCCGAGGGCAGGCACGCGGAAGCCCGCCGGTGCGCGGCCGAGGCGCAGGAACGCGCGGCGGTGACCGGGCTGAACAGCGACCTCGGCATCGCGCTGCTGGCCCGCGCGACGGTCCTGGCGGCGGACAACGACCTCGCCGCCGCGTTGACCGACGCGACCGCCGCGGCCGTCGCGTTCGGCCGGGCGGCGATGGTGCTGCACCGCGGCCGGGCCGTGCTGCTCGTCGCGGAAGTGCTCGGCAGGCAAGGAAACTTCGACGCCGCGACGCAGCGGATCGGCGAGGCGCGGGAGGTGTTCCACAGCGCGGGCGCCGGCGCGCTGCTGCGCGAGGCGACGAAGGTGCAGCGGCGCTTGGCCGGTCAGCGCAAGCTGCAGTCGCCGTCCGGCGGACGCGCTCTTTCGCGCCGGGAACGCCAGGTGGCGGAAATGGTGGTGCGCGGGCTGACGACGAAGGAGATCGCGGCGGAGCTGTTCCTCAGCCCGCGAACGGTGGACGCGCACGTGGCGCGGGTGCTGAACAAACTCGACCTCACCACCCGCGCCGGGATCGCCCGCCGGCTGATCGGCTGACGATTTCGCAAGAGCGATTATTCCCGTTCCGGACAGCCGGGACAGTGGTGTCCCGTGCCATGGAACAAGCCGCCGTCCGGGCTGCCCGCCGTTGTACTGTCAGCGCGGCAAAGGAGAATGCCGAAAAGCGCACGGAAAGGCTGTTTCGTGACTGCGACGGACCAGAAAGTGCGCGAAGAATGAACCGCGCGCCGAAATACGCCATTCTGAACCTGGACGGGACGCTGCTTCCCGGGCACACGTCGAAGCATTACCTGCGGGTGCTGATCGACGACGGAACCTGCGACCGGCAAGCCGGGCTTTCCTGTCTGGAAGCGGTCGGGCGGTTCGAGTCCGGGGAGAAAACGCCGGAGCTGAGAGCCGAGATCTACCGGCGGTACGCACTCGCGATGAAGGGCGCGTCGGTCGCGCAAACCCGGTTCGCCGCGGCGAAGACCTGGCGGGCGAGCCGGGGAAAGCTGTTCTCCTTCGTGCCGGAACTGCTTTCGCTGCTGCGGACGAGCGGTTACCGGATCCATCTTCTTTCCGGAAACCACGATTTCCCGGTGCAGGCGGCGGCGGTCGATCTCGGCCTGTCCGGCGGGCACGGCGCGGTCGTGGAGGTCGCCGACGGCCGGTTCACCGGATGCCTCCTGTCGGCGCCCGGCGCGCCCGGCGGCAAGCTCGCGTTCATGCGTTGTCTCGCCGAAGCGGCCGGACTCGACGCGCAGAACTCGCTGGCGATCGGGAACTCCCGTTCGGACGCGGAGATCTTTCCGTGCGTGGGCAAGGCGATCGCCTTCGAGCCGGACGCGGAGCTTCGGCGCCTCGCGGCCGGGCATGACTGGCGGGTGGCCGACCGGCGGACGATCCTGCGGGTCTGCGCGCGGGCGGTCGAGGGCGCGGAGGCCGCGTGACCAAGGCTTGCCGAGTCCGGATTCGCGCGTAGTACGGACGCACGCTGAGTGAATTACGTTGCCCGGCATGGTCTATTCGGCGGAATCGGCATCCCTTCCCTTTCTCCGCGCGAAAAGCAAGGGCCTGTTCCACGCCCCGGAACATCGCTCTGCGTCCCCAAGTTGTCGCTCGCTGTCGACTGAGTGCTGGTATCGTCGGGCGGCGGAGGAGCGGCGGCGGCCGGAATCGGCCCCGCCGGTGCTTCCGTCGCCGGCACGGACGGCACCAACCCCGCCGCCGTGGCCAGCGCGGCCGACCGTTGCGCCGGAACCGGTTTCGCCCGCCGATCGCGGGGATGCCGGGGCTGGAGCGGCGGCGGTGCCCGGTCCCGCGGCGCCATCGTGGGCTGCCGGGAATATTCTCCGGCCCGCTATTCGCGCGACGTTTCGCCCCGGTTCCCGCGGCGGGCGGAAAACGGCGGGACGAGCAATTGTCACGGCCGGCGACCGGGCTGGCGCGGCAGTCGCGCGAATGCGTTGCGGCGACGCAGCGTGATCGTTCGCGGCCGCATTCCGGAACGGATCTGTCGCACGACGACGCGAGCGGACCACGACGCTGCGCCACTGGGGCGATCTCTTTCAGTGAACGGGTGCGTCCGGTTGTGCCGGAGGCGGCACTGGGCAAGCATGAAGGCGCGGAACACTCGGCGCGAGAACACAGGAATGCATCAGGAAAGACGCCGGTGGCGAAGAAGCGGACGGCAGCCGGGCGCGGTGCCGGCCGCGGGCAAGGAGAGGGCGTCTGAAGCCGCTCAGGGCAGCGGCAGCGCGGCCGCGCCGAGGCGGCGGGCCATGATCCGGGCGGGGTCCCCGGCGGGCAGCACGGCGCGCGCGTGAGAGGAATCTTGGATTCGGTGGAGGTTGCGGTCGTGACTACGAGCGACGAAAATGGGCACTGGGCTTGCACGCGCGTGGTGCCGCGCAGGCCCATTCCCCGGGCGCTTTCGATACTCAGCGCTATTCGCGAATCGGGCGGGATCGAAACGCTGAGCGAGATATCGCGTTCGACCCGGCTGCCGAAGAGCACGGTGCACCGGCTCCTGGCGGAGATGCAGGGATACGGAATGGTCGTGCGCGCCGGATACCATTACCGGCACGGGGAAGCCGTGTGCCGGCTCGCCCGGCCCGGTTCGACCCAGGAACTGCAGCGCCTGCGAAGAGGCATTCTCCCGTCGCTCATCGACATCCACTGGCGGACCGGGTACCTGGTCGGCCTCGGCGTGGCCAGCGGCAATCTCGTCGATTTCGTGCACCTGATCTACAGCAGCGGCTACTGCACGCTGGCCGAGCGGATCGAAAACGACTCGCAGCTGGCGGGCAGCGCGGCGGGCCGCGTGCTGATGGCCTTCGACCCCGGCCTGGCGGCGCGGTTCGCGGTGTTCGCGGGCTACCGCGGCGAGGACGAGGACGGCGGGCTCCCGGCCTGGCTGAGCACGGAACTGCGGGACATCCGGCGGCAGGAGCTGTCGTTCAACCCGCGAGTCCCCGGCACGCTGATCGCGGCGGCGGTCCCGGTCTTCAACGTGACGGGAACCGCGGTGGCCGCGCTGAGCGTGGCGGCCCCGCGCCGGGTGTTCAACACCCGGGAAGCGCAGGCGTCGCTGCAGGCGACCCGGATGACCGCACAGCGCATCCTGCGGGAAACGGTGGCGGCCGACTGGCGGCAGCGCAGCCCCGGAGCCGGACGGCCGGTCGAGTAGCCGGGCGGAGTTCCTGGGGCGCTGAACGGGTGGGTGCGGCGGAACCGGGCAGTACCGATCCTGGTGCGCCGCAACGGCTTTCCCGCCTCCCGCTCCCACGTGCACCTTGCCCTGCACCGCCCCAATGTGGCATTGGGTGCGCTGGACGCACCGAATGCCACATTGGGTGCATGCGACGCACCCAATGCCACATTGGGGCGGTACGGGCGAAACCGCAGTAGCGCGAGCCGGGTGCTGCCCGCCGAACCCGTGCGGAGGGCCGCATCGCCTCTCGTGCCGGGACCAAAGACTCCCGCGCCGCGGACGTCCGCCCGCAGTGCCCTCCGAGCGTTGCCGCCTAGCCTCTGCCGGGTCACGAGAGGACCCGGCCGGAGGAGGCAGGTAATGGACGAGGAGGGGACGGCCCCCGCCCAGGGGACTGCCCGCCGCCGGCCCGCCGGGCGCGGCGAGCACGGGGCCGCGGTCCGCGGGCGGGCCGGAGAGCGGGATGCGACCGCTGTGGTCTGCGGGCGGGCCGGAGAACGGGCCACGAAGGCTGCGGTAAGCGGGCGGTCCGGAGAGCAGGGCGCGAAAGCGGCGGTCCGCAGGCGGGCCGGAGAGCGGGGCGCGAAGCCTGCGGATGGCGGGCGGGCCGGAGGACGGGGCGCGACTGCTGTGATCCATGAGCGGTCCGGGGAGCGGGGCGAGAACACCCCGATCCGCGCGCAGGCCGGAAAACGGGATGCGAACGGGGAAAGCCGGCCATGGCGGTGAGCCGGCCGGTGGTCGTCGGGGTCGACGGGTCCGCCGCCGCGCTCGCCGCGGTGCGCTGGGCGGCGGTCGAGGCCGCGCGGCGGGGCACCGGGCTCGTGGTCTTCCACGCCGAACTCTGCGACGACCCGGATCTCCTGCCGCACGGGAAACCGCCCGGCGACGCCGAACTGCTGCTCGAACCGGCGCACCGGCTGCTGCGCCAAGCGGCGGAAACCGCTCGGCTGACCGCGCCTGCGGTTCCGGTGCGGATGTGCGTCCGGCTCGGCACCGCGGCCGATCTGCTGGCCGCGTTGTCCGACGAGGCCGGGCTGCTGGCGCTCGGGGCGCACGGGCTCGGCGGCGCGCGCGGGGCGGCGATCGGGTCGGTGGCGTTGCGGGCGGCGGCGTCGGCGCGGTGCCCGGTGGTGGTCATCCGGGGCAGCGCGGCGGCGGACGGGCCGGTGGTGGTCGGGCTCGACGATTCCGACGGCGGCGAGCGCGCGCTCGCCTTCGCGTTCGAGGCCGCCGTTTCGCGCGGGGCCGGTCTGGAGGCAGTGCACGCCTGGCACGACGGCCGTCCGGGGCGCGAAAGCGGGCTGCGGGAACAGGTGGCCGCGTGGTCCCGCAAGCATCCGCTCGTGCCGGTTCGCGTGCACGTGGTGCGGGTGCGCTCGGCGGCGCGGGCGCTGGCCGGGATTTCCGCTGGTGCGCAGCTGATCGTCGCGGGCGCCAGGGCGCGCGGGCCGGTCGCGGGCGGTCTGCTCGGCTCGACCGGGTACTGGCTGCTGGCGCATGCGGCCTGCCCAGTCGCGGTGGCCCGATAAGTCCACAGTGGACGCACACTGGTGGCCCCCGCCCATGCCGCCATAGGCACGTCCGTGAGGGGAACCCTGAGGGACTCTGATTCCCCCAGGGTTCCCTTCACGGACCGCAGCCGCCGCCAGCGGCGACAGCGCGCCCAGTCGGGGACTTTCTACCTTCGGCTTCGGGCAGTCCGGCCGCGTCGCGGCGGCGGGCGGGCGCGGTTTCCTTGAGGGGCGACCCAGTTCCCGAAGAGAGGAGTGCGCGATGACTTCGCTGTTGCCCGGTTCCCGGATGGCCCTGCCGAACATCGCGGCATGGCTCGACCGCCCGTGGCCGTTCACCGACCACAACCCGGTGCGCATCGAGGAATCCACCGACGGCGGGACCTACACCGTCCGCGCCGAGCTGCCGGGCTTCGACCCGGAGAAGCACATTTCCGTGACCACGCACGACGGATTGCTGACCGTCGAGGCGGACCGCGAGGAACGCAAGCACGCCGACGGCCACAGCGAGTTCTCCTACGGCAAGTTCAGCCGGACGGTCTCCCTTCCCGCCGGAGCGGTGACCGCCGAGGTGACCGCACGCTACGCCGACGGCATCCTCGAGATCTCCATGCCGCTGGCCGGACAGCCGCACGAGAAGCAGATCAAGATCGAGATCGGATAGCCCCGAAGTCCACTGTGGACTGAACGGGCGCACTCGCGACCGGAAGGAGCAGGCCATGACCGCACCGGGCGAACGGGACATCGTCGTGGGCGCCGACGGATCGGCGGGCAGCGCCGCGGCGGTGCGCTGGGCGCTGGCCGAGGCGGAGGAGAGCGGCCGGACGGTCGCGGTCCTGCGGGCCTGGACCTTCGACCCGCTCGCGGACCTGGAATCGGCGGTCGCCCGCTCGTACGACGAGATCGCCGCCCGGTACCGGCGCGAGCTGGACGCCGCGGTCGCGAGGGCGTGCCCCGGCGCGGACCTGGCGCGGGTGCGGACCGGCACGGTCGACGGCGCGCCCGGTCCGGCGCTGGTCCGCGCGTCGGCGGGCGCGGCGATGCTGGTGCTGGGCAGTCACGGGCACGGCCGGATGCTGCGGATGCTGGTCGGCTCGGTTTCCGAGTACTGCCTGCGGCACGCGCGCTGTCCGGTGGTGATCGTCCCGGTCCGGTCGCCCGAGGAGCGCGGGCCGCTGCCGGACGCGGACCCGGCGGGCGCCGCTCGTCCGGATCCCCTGTTGTGAGGAGCGCGGAATGAAGAGGACCCGTCAGGTCCGTTCGGTGATGACGGCCGACGTCGTCACGGTCGCGCCGGGCACGTCGGTCAAAGCGGCCGCCGCGCTGCTGGAGCGGCGGGGCGTCGGCGGCGCGCCGGTCGTCGCCGAGGACGGCGAGGTGCTCGGCGTCGTCACGCGCGGCGATCTGACGGCGCGGAAGCCCTTGCGGCGGACCGGATTCGGCTGGCGCAAGGCCGGGCCGCGTCCGGTGGCCGAGGTGATGAGCACACCGCCGGTCACCGTGCGGGCGGACGATGACGTCGTGTGCGCGGTCCAGCGGATGGACGCCAGCCGGGTGCACCGGCTGCCCGTGGTCGATGCCGGCCGCATCCTCGTCGGCATCGTCGCGCGCGCGGACCTCGGGCGGGTGTTCCTGCGGCCGGACAGCGCGATCCGCGACGAAGTGCGCGACGAGGTCCTCGACCGGGAGCTGTGCATCGACCCGGCTTCGCTGGACGTGGCGGTGCGCGACGGCGTGGTGTCGCTCAGCGGGACGGTGGAACGGCACAGCATGGTGCCGGTGATCCCGGTGATTCTGGCGCTGGTCGCCAGGGTGGACGGCGTGCTGGCGGTGAAGGAGCATTTGCGGGTGGGAGTGGACGCCCGGATCGTCTTGGCCGAAGAACCGGCCGCGGGCGGGTTGTGACTCCCGGTTCCCCGTCGCCGGACGGGAGGAACGGCCACCGTCCAGTGCGGACGGTGGCCGCTTTCCGTTCGCCGTGGACCGACGCGCTTTCGTCCCTGCCGGAAGGGACTTCGGGCCCTGACCGGACCGCTGCCCAGTAGGCCACCGTGTACCCGGCTGCCGGAAGCGGCGGCGGAACGGGAGGCGAGGCGGTGTCCGGGAAGAGGCCCGACGGCACGGTGCTGGTCGGGGTGGACGAGTCGGAGGCGTCGCTGGCCGCGGTCCGCTGGGCGGCCGCGGAAGCGCTGCGCCGTGGTGCCCGCCTGAGGCTGTTCCAGGCCGGCCTCCGCGAGGGGGCCGGGGCGGAGCCCCGCGCGCACCGGTGGCTGAGCCGCGCCGCGCAGGTCGCCGAGGAAGCGGCGCCGGGCGTGGCGACCCAGCCGGTCGTCCGGGCCGGGCTCGCGGTCGACCTGCTCGTCGAGATGTCGCGGTCGGTTTCGCTGGTGGTGCTGGGTTCGCACGGGCTCGGCGGCCTGCGCGGCGCGGCGATCGGCTCGGTCGCCCTGCGGACCGCGGCGTGCGCGCACTGCCCGGTGGTCGTCGTGCGCGGACGCGCGGCGGCGGGCGGGGCGGTCGTGGTCGGAGTGGACGGCGACGAGCGCGTCGGCGAGTTCGCCTTCGAGGCCGCGGCGAGCAGGCAGGTGCCGCTCGTCGCGGTGCGCGCCTGGCGCGACCGCCGGTCCGACCGGCCGGGGCGGGCCGGCGAGGAGGACCGCGCGCTGCGCGAGTGCATCGCCGCGTGGGCGGACAAGCATCCGGAGGTCGCGGTGCGGACCTGGGCGGTGCGGGAGCGTTCGGCGGGACGGGCGCTGATGGCGGTCGAAGGCGCGCAGCTGGTCGTGATCGGCGGCCGGGGCCGGGGGCCGGTCACCGGCGGGCTGCTCGGGTCCACCGGCAACCGGCTGCTGGCGCGGGCGGCGTGCCCGGTCGCGGTCGTGCGCCGGGTGTCCCGGTGAAGAGACGGGAGAAAGCGTTGCGAGCACGGGACATCATGACCTGGCCGGTGGTCAGCGTGGGGCCGGGCGTGCTGGTTGTCGACGCGGTCGCGACATTGGCCGCGCGCGCGGTCGCGGCGCTGCCGGTGGTCGACGAGGCGAACCGGGTCGTGGGCATGTTCACCGAGGCGGACGCGCTGGCGGGCCTCCGGACGGGCGAGCCGGGCCTGCGCGTGCACGCCGTCATGACGAAACCGGTCGACCCGGTGGACGTCGAAGCCGGCCTCGGCGCGGTCGCCGTCCGCATGCTCGCCGACCGGCTCCGCAGCGTCCCGGTGACCGACCGCGGCGAGCTGGCCGGGATCGTGAGCCGGCGCGATCTCCTGTCCCGGCTGGTGTGCCGGGACGACGCCATCGCGTCCCGGCTGCGCGCGCTGCTGAACGACTACGCCGGGCACCGGAACGACTGGGAGGTGTCGGTGGCGGGCGGGGTCGTCACGATCCGCGGCGGGTTCGCCGACGAGGCCGAGCACCGGCTCGTCAAGGCGCTCGCGCTGACCGCGGAAGGCGTTGTCGCGGTGCGGCTTTCCCCGCGCCGGTGACCGTTGCGCCGAACGGCGCAGCCGCGCGCCGGTGATGACGTTGGTCCTTCGCGCCGGTGACTCCGGACCGGCGTGCGCGGCCCGTCCGGTGACTTACTTTCGGGTCAGCACAGGGGAAAGGACGGATCTGATGCGCGCACGCGATCTGATGTCCTCGCCCGCGGAGACGGTCCGTCCGTGGACCTCCGCCGACGAGGCAGCCGGGATTCTGGCCGGACGCGGTTTCCCCGCGCTGCCGGTGGTGGACGACGACGGGCGGCTGGTCGGCATCGTCACCAAGGCCGAGCTGGCCCGCGGCCGGACCCCGGCGGAACCGCGCCGTCCGTACCGCCCGGGCGCGATCGAGACGACCGTCGGCGCGGTGATGACCTCGCCCGCCGCCGGGATGCCGCCGGGAGCCGACCTCGCCGACCTCTGCCGGGCGCTGGTGGACGGGAAGAGCCAGGCGATGCCGATCGTCGAGGGCTCCCGCGTGGTCGGCATCGTGACGCGCGGCGACGTGGTCCGCGTGCTGGCCCGCGCCGACACCGCGATCGCGGCGGACGTGCGGCACCGGCTCGAGGTCTACGGCGGGACCGGCCGCTGGAAGGTCGAGGTGCACGAGGGGATCGTGCGCATCACCGACCGGTACGACGACGAGACCGACCGCGACGTCGCGACCCTGCTGGCGCTCGCGGTGCCCGGCGTGGTCGGCGCGGGACCGGCGGACGGCGGGGCGGGCCGGTGACCGGCCGGGACCGCACGGTGCTCGTCGGCATCGGCGGATGGGACGGGGCCGCCGAGGCGGTCCGCTGGGCCGCCCGGCTCGCCGAGGGACGCGACCTCGAACTGGAACTCGTGCACTGCCTGCAGACCGCGGCGCCCGCCGGCTTCGGCGGGCCCGGCGTGCTTTTCCCGGATTCGCCGGCCGACAGCGGATGCCTCGCGGCCGCCGGGGCGGACCTGGCGGTTTCGGTCGAGGACGCGCCGCCGGTCCGCAACGAGGTGTACACCGATTCCGCGCCCGCCCTGCTGATCGACCGGTCCCGCGACGCCCGGATGGTCGTGCTCGGCCGCACCGGGACCGACGGCGTTTCCGGCATGCTCGCCGGCGCGACGGCCGCGGCCGTGGTGAGCAACGCGGGCTGCCCGGTGGCGGTGGTCCGCGGCCGCCGGGGCGACGGCCCGGTCCCGCTCGACGGGCCGGTGGCGGTCGGCGTCGACACGAGCCCGAACAGCGAGGCGGCCATCGCGGCGGCGTTCGAGGAGGCGAGTTTCCGGAAGGTCCCGCTCGTCGCGGTGCACGCCTGGGCGGACGTCGTCTGCGACGCGATCGAGCGCACCGCGCGCCCGGCGGCGGAGCGGGACCCGCGCCGCCAGCCGGTCGAGGAACGGCTGCTGGCGAACCGGCTCGACGGCTGGCAGGAGAAGTACCCGGACGTCGAGGTGCGCCGGAAGCTGGTCCGCGACCGGCCGAGGCAGGTGCTGCTGGAGGAGTCGGAGCGGGCGCAGCTGATCGTCGTCGGCAGCCGCGGCCGCGGCGGGTTCGCCGGGATGCTGCTGGGATCCACGAGCCAGGCGCTGATCCACCACTCCTCGTGCCCGGTCCTCGTGGTCCGTCCGGAGACGCGGCGCTGACTGTCCTCAATGGACCGGCCGGATGACGGAACGGTCGCGCGGACTCCTGGCGAAAGGACAACAGCTCCGGAAATCCGGGGAATGGCCGGAATTCCGCCGGAAGCACCATTCCGCGGCGGCGCCCGCCGCGCGCACTGCCCCGTTCGACCCGCTGGCGCGCAACCGGATGGACCTGTTCCCGTCCGGCGGGGACGAGGATTTCCCGCGATTCGCCCGTCCGTGCGAGACCCCGGCACGCGCGTTTTCGCGTGCAGTGCCGAAAATCGCGGCGGGTCCCTTTTCGAGCGCTTGACGGTTCGCCGCGCGACCCGCAAGACTGATTTCCCAGTGGCGCCGCGCGACCGGAGCGGATCCGACGGGGCAGGGAGCCGGGGTGAACCAGCGGGACACACCCGAACACGCGAAGCTGACGTTTCCCGATCAGCCGAGGATGGACCTGGACCAGCTGCTCGGCGAGCTGGTGGCACGCGCCCAGGAAGTCATCAGCACGCAGGGCAGGCTGCGCGGGCTGCTGCGCGCGACCCAGTCCATCACCGGCAGCCTCGCGCTTCCCGCGCTGCTGCGGCGGCTGGTGGCGGCGGCGTGCGAGCTGGTCGGCGCGCGGTACGCGGCGCTGGGCGTGATCGGGCCGGACGGGCGGCTCGTGGAATTCGTGCACACCGGCATGGACGCGGAGGCGGTGAAGCGGATCGGCGGGCTGCCCGAGGGCAAGGGCCTGCTCGGCGCGGTCGTCGAGGACCCGCGCCCGGTCCGGCTGGACCGGCTGCAGGACGACCCCCGCTCGACCGGGTTCCCCGAGGGGCATCCGCCGATGACGAGCTTTCTCGGCGTCCCGGTCCGCGTGCGCGGCGAAGTCTTCGGCGACCTCTACCTCGCCGACGCGGAACAGGGCCGGTTCGACGCGGAGGACGAGCAGCTGGCGCTCGCGCTGGCCGCGGCGGCGGGCAGCGCGATCGAAAACGCGCGGCTGTACGAGACCGCGCGGAACCAGCAGGAGTGGCTGCGCGCTTCCGCCGCGGTGACCAGGGAACTGCTGTCGGCCGATCTCGGCGACCCGCTGGCCCGCGTCGTGGACTACGCGCGGGCGCTCGCGTCCGCGGACCTGGTCTCGGTCACCCGCCCGGCGGAGCGGGAAGGGTACCTCCGCGTCGAGCGCGCGGTCGGCGCCGGCGCGGCGGAGCTGGCCGGCCGGGAGCTGCTCGCCGCGTCCACTGTGGCCGGCACGGTGTTCGCCAGCGGTGAGCCGAAAATCGGTTCGTGGCCGGACGAGCTGGCGCGGCTGGCCGTGCCGTCCGTGCTGACCCTGAACCTCGACGCGGTGCTGCTGGTGCCGCTCGCCGGGAACGGGACGGTGGCCGGGGTGCTGACCGTCGCGCGGCTGGCCGGCCGCCCGGCGTTCACGCCCGACGACCTGGAGATGGCGGCCTGGTTCGCCGACCAGGCGGCGGTGGCGCTCGAACTGGCGCAGGCGCGGGCCGAACGCGAGGACGCCGCGCTGCACGACGAACGCGACCGGATCGCGGCGCGGCTGCACAGCGAGATCCTGCAGCGGCTCTACGCCACCGGGCTGTCGCTGCAGACCACGGCGGGGCTGGCCAAATCGGCCGTGGTCGCCGCCCGGCTGCGCGAGACGATCGCCGACCTCGACGACGTCATCAACCACGTGCAGCAGACCGTTTTCCAGCTGGACGACGCCCTGCCGCCTGCTCCGGAGCCGATCCGCGACCAGGTGCTGCGGGTGCTGGCCGAGGCCCGCGAGGAACTCGGCCTCGCGGTGTCCACGCAGCTGACCGGGAAACTCGAACCGGTGCCGTCCGACGTCGTGGTGCCGTTGCTCGCCGACGCCCTGCGACTCGTCGCCCGGCGGCTGTCGGCCGAATCGGCGGAGGTCGAGATCCGGGCGGAGCCGGAGCGGACGACGGTGACCGTCCGGTGCGCGGGGGCCGGGGACCTGGCCGTGTCGGCCGCGCCCGAGCTGGCCGCGCTGGGGGAGCGGGCGAACCGCCGGGGCGGGACGCTGACCGTCGCCGATTCCCGGCTGAGCTGGTCGATTCCGGTGAAAACGCCACCGTCGCCGGGGGATTGAGGACTTTCGCCCGCCGCCGGAGCGGGCGGCGCGCCGTAGGCTCGACACACGAACGGACCCGGAAGTGGGGAAGGACCGATGCTGCGGGTTTTCCTGGTGGACGATCACGAGGTGGTCCGGCGTGGGGTCGCCGATCTGCTGGAGGAGGACGAGGAGCTGACCGTGGTCGGCCAGGCGGGCGACGTTTCGCAGGCGCTCGCGCGGATTCCGGCGCTGCGGCCGGATGTGGCGGTGCTGGACGTGCGGCTGCCCGACGGCAACGGGATCGAGCTGGCGCGGGAGCTGCGGTCCCGCTCGCCGGAGCTGAAGTGCTTGATGCTGACGTCCTACACGGACGAACAGGCGATGCTGGACGCGGTGCTGGCCGGGGCCGCCGGGTATGTCATCAAGGACATCAAGGGCCTCGACCTGATTTCGGCGGTGCGCGAGGTGGGGGCGGGGAAGTCGCTGCTGGACGCGCACGCGGCGGCGGCGTTGATGGCGAAACTGCGCGACAGCGCGGAAAAGCAGCGCGGGCCGTTGTCGCAGCTGTCCGAACAGGAACGCACGCTGCTGGGACTGATCGGGGAAGGATTGACGAACCGGCAGATTTCCGAGCGAATGTTTCTCGCGGAGAAAACGGTGAAGAACTACGTGTCGCGGCTGCTGACCAAATTGGGCATGGAACGGCGCACGCAGGCGGCCGTGCTGGCGACGGAATTGCGCGGCCGCCCGCACCGGCCGGGCGGCCAGACGGGCGGCTAAACGCTGAGCGGGGACGGGGTGACGAGGATGTCCTCCAGCGCGCGGCGCGGCGTCCGCGGAACCGGCGCGCCGTAGCCGAGCCGGAGCACGATCTGCGGCCAGAGCCCGCCGCCGAGCAGCTCCCGGAGCCGGGCGCGGATCGCGGGCACCTCGACCGGCTGGGAGATGAACGACGCGTCGATCCCGCGCGCGGTGGCGGTCAGCAGGACGCGCTGCATCGCCTGCCCGGCGCGCAGCCGGTCGATCGCCAGGTCGGCGAACGTCCCGATCACCACGACCATCGGCGCGGCGCCCGGGGCGCGGGAGCCGCCGCCGTAGTCGCGCAGCACCCAGGTGTCGTCGGCGGTGACGGCCCCTCCGGCGGCGAAGGGCACGCCGTCGCGCTTGCCGCGGCCGCGTCCGGTCCAGCGCCGCCATTCGGCGAGGAAGGCCGGGTCGGCGGTCTGGAGGCGGTGGCTTTCGCGGATCAGCTCCTTGAGCCCGGCGAGCTGGTCCGGGTCGAGCCGCGGCAGCCAGGCGTGCTCGACCTCGGCCGCGTGCCGCAGCGCGCCCATCGCCCCGGCGGGGACCGGTTTCGCGGTGAACGGCGTGCGGTTGGTGTGCCGCCGGGCGATGGCGGCGGCCAGCGAGGCGAGCTTGCGGTCGGTCGCGGCGGCCCCGCGCGGTTTGACCAGTGCGAGCAGGTCGGGGTCGCCGCGGCGGGGGAAAAAGGTGGTGACCGGGTGGGCGCCGGCCGCGTGGATCGCGGTGCGCAGGTTGAACAGCGCGGCCCCGCAGGAGAGCAGCAGCTCGCGCCGGTCCGGGTCGGAGACGGGCAGCGTGCGGTCGGGGTCGGCGTACAGCTCGATCCCGGCCGGCCCGACGCTGAACAGCCAGGGCTGGGTGTTGTGCGTGGACGGCGCCAGGGTGGCCGAATGCAGGACCGCCGTCACCTGTTCGGCGCTGAGCCGGCCGGACGGCGCCACCTGAAGGGTCATCCTTCCCCCCGGGACCGCGAAACGCGGGACACTGTGTCGTGCTTGGTCGTGAGCTTCAGCATGCGTCCGCCGGACGGGGGCGCACAGGGGCGAAAGTCATCTGTCTGAGGACGCCGAGGGGCGAAAGCGGGTCTTGATGCCGGAAACCGGAGAGGGCGCCCGGAGGCTGTCCGGGACGCTGTCGCAGCTGCGGCTGCGGGAGACGCTGCGCGATCTGCAGGAGCGGATCGAGCTGCTGATCGGCACCCGGGACAAGATGGACGGCCTGCTGGAGGCGGTCCTCGCGGTCGCCTCGGGCCTGGAACTGGACGCGACGCTCCGCCGGATCGTGCAGGCCGCGGTCGAACTCGGCGAAGCCCACTACGGGGCGCTCGGCGTGCTCGGCGACGACGGCGCGCTGGCCGAGTTCGTGTACCTGGGCATCGACGCGGAGACCCGCGAGCGGATCGGGCACCTCCCCGAGGGGCACGGGCTGCTCGGACTGGTGATCGACGACGCGAAACCGTTGCGGCTGAACGAGATCTCCGCACATCCGGCGTCGGTCGGGTTCCCGGCGAACCATCCGCCGATGCACTCGTTCCTCGGCGTGCCGGTGCGGGTCCGCGACGAGGTGTTCGGCAATCTCTACCTCACCGAGAAGAAGGACGGCGCGGAGTTCACCGACGACGACGAGGTGATCGTGCAGGCGCTGGCCGCCGCGGCCGGGATCGCGATCGAGAACGCGCATCTCTACGAGCAGACCCGGCTGCGGCAGCGCTGGCTGGGGGCGACCAGCGAGGTGACCACGGAGCTGCTCGGCGGCACCGACCCGGTGGACGCGCTGGAGCTGATCGCGGGCCGGGCGCTGGAGCTGACCGGCTCGGACGTCACGATGCTCGCGCTGCCGGGCGCGGGACGGCTCGACGTGGACGAGGAATGGGACCGCGAACCGGCCGAGCTGACCGTCACGGTGTGCGCGGGCGGCGACGCGGGCGACCTGACCGGGCTGCGCTTGCCGGTCGAGGGCACCGTTCCGGGGGCGGTCTACCAGGACCGGACACCGCGCCGGATGGCCGAACTGCAGCTGCTGCACGACCGCGGCCGCGGCCCGGCGCTGGTGGTGCCGTTGCGCGCGGGCGACCACACGTCGGGGGTGCTGATCGCGTTGCGGGACCCGGGATCCGCTCCGTTCGAGACGGCGCAGCTGCCGGTGCTGGCGTCGTTCGCGGACCAGGCGGCGCTGGCGTTGCAGCTGGCCGCGCAGCAGCGGGCGGCGCGGGAGCGGGACGTGCTGTCCGATCGGGACCGGA
The DNA here is from genome assembly GCF_042684085.1 of Amycolatopsis silviterrae. Lineage (NCBI taxonomy): Bacteria > Bacillati > Actinomycetota > Actinomycetes > Pseudonocardiales > Pseudonocardiaceae > Amycolatopsis > Amycolatopsis silviterrae. The sequence goes on along the minus strand of NZ_JBHUKS010000005.1, from coordinate 203,151 downwards.
TCGCGCGGGATCTGCACGATCACGTGATCCAGCGGCTGTTCGCGGTGGGCTTGTCGATGCAGAGCACGCAGCGCCGGGCGAAAACGCCGGAGCTGCGGCGGCGGTTGCAGGAGAGCATCGACCAGATGCACGAGATCGTGCGCGAGATCCGCACCGCGATCTTCGACCTGCACGGCGGCGCGGCGGGCGGGGTCCGGCTGCGGCACCGGCTGCACGACGCGATCGCGGAACTCACCGACGACGCGCCGCTGCACCCGACGGTCAGCATGTCCGGCCCGCTCGACGCGGTGCCCGCACAGCTGGCCGAGCACGTGGAAGCGGTGGTGCGGGAGGCGGTCAGCAACGCGGTCCGGCACGCGGGCGCGGCGACGTTGTCGGTTTCGGTGTCGGTCCGCGACGAGGCGGTGCGCGTGATGGTCACGGACGACGGATCGGGACTGCCGGACGACGTTTCGCCGAGAGGGCTGGGCAATCTGCGGGAGCGGGCGGAGTCGGCGGGCGGGGAGTTCACGCTCGGAGCGCGTCCGGGCGGCGGTCTCCGGCTCGAGTGGTCGGCACCGTTGCGCTGAGCTGGTTCAGCTCGGCGTCGACGTCGACCACGACCGCCTCCAGCAGTTCCTGGGAGAGGTCGCACAAGGCGCGCCCGGCGGCGAGATACCCGGCCACGTGGGTGAGCCCGCGTCCCTCGGCCGCGCTGTGCGCGAGGCCGACGCCGGAGAACTCGTCCCCGTCGGCGGTCCGCAGCACCGCGTGGGCGCGGGTGTAGTGCGCGGTCCGGTCGAACGCGATCGCGAGCGTCCACTGTTCTGGGGTCTCGGTCATGTCAGCTCCGTTCCGGGTTCACCGTCGCAGGCCAGGCCGGGGGAGGGAAGGGCCGGAAGTCCTCTGCGCGCCTTCGGGTTCTTCCCGCCGCGCGGGGGCGGGGACAGAGACGGAGGTCGCCGCGGCCCCGGCGGAGGTCCGCGGCGGGCGGAAAACCGCCCGGACGGGCAGCGCGCGGTTTCCGCCCGGCGGGAGTCCACTGTGGACCCTCCCTTGCGGACAGCTCCGGACGCCCGGCGCGCCCGCCCCGGGTAAGGTGGGGAAGCCGTCCGGCGCTGCTGCGGAACTCGGCTGGTTCCGGACCCGGGAAGGCGGTGAAACAGGCAGTGACGGGAGTCGGTGATTTCGCCGGCGCGGTGTCGCCCCTGCTCTCGGAACTGCTGGCGGCGTTGCGCGAAGGCCGGGACGCCGCGGCCGCGCTGACCGGGGTGTGCCGCTCGGTCGTGAAGCTGCTGCCGGTCGACGGCGCCGCCGTCTCGCTGATGGCCGCCGGAGGGAACCGCACGCTCGTGCTGGCCAGCGATCCGGTAGTCGAGCACCTGGACGCGGTGCAGTTCAGCCTGGGCGAGGGCCCGTCGTTCGAGGCGTTCGAGACCGGGCGGCCGGTGCTGGTGCCGGACCTGTCCCAGCGCCTTCCCTCGTCGTGGCCGGTGTTCGCCACGGAGGCCGGAATGGCCGGAATCGGCGGCATATTCGCGTTTCCGCTGCGGCGCGGGGCCGCGACGCTCGGCTCGGTGGATACCTACCGGCGGGCCGCGGGATGGCTCTCGGACGAGGAACTGGCGACGATCCTGCGCGGGACCGACTTCGTGACCAGCGCGTTGCTGGCCGTGGTTACCGCGGGCCTCGCCGGGGAAGCCGGCAACGGGGCGGCCGGCGGGCCGGCGCGGGACAGTGCCGTGGTGCACCAGGCCACCGGGATCGTGATCGCGGAGTTCGCCGTTTCCGCGGAACAGGCGCTTGTCCGCCTGCGGGCGTACGCGTATTCCCGGGGGAGGCTGCTGGACGAGGTCGCGCGGGACCTCGTCGCCCGGCGGCTGCACCCGCGGGAGATCGAGGCATGAAACCCTGTCGGACCGGGGGGTTCCACGCGAGGTGCGCGCGGGAGCCCCGCCAGTGGGAGGAGAAAGACCGATGAGCGACGGGTTCGCCGGCGCGGTCACGTCATCGAGCGAAAACGAGCTGTTGCGCGCGTTCGTGGAGATGGCCGACACGCTGGTCGACGAATACGACGTGGCGGACTTGCTGCACCGGCTCGCGAAATACTGCGTGACCCTGCTCGGCGCTTCGGCCGCCGGGCTGCTGCTCGCCGACCAGCGCGGCGGCCTGGAGGTGGCGGCGTCGTCGGACGAAAGCAGCCGGACGCTCGAGCTGCTGCAGCTGCAGACCGAACAGGGGCCCTGCCGGGACGCCTACGGCAGCGGCGAGCAGGTGCACGTCGAGGACGTGACCGTCGAGAAGGCCCGGTGGCCGCTGTTCGCGCCGGAAGCTGCCGCGGCGGGGTTCCGGTCCGTGCACGCGCTGCCGCTGCGGTTGCGGCGGCAGGTGATCGGCACGCTGAGCTTGTTCGGCCGCGACGCGAGCGCGCTGCCCGGGTCCGCGCTGAGCGTGGCCCGCGCGCTCGCGGACATCGCGACGATCGGGATTCTGCACGAGCGCGCCGTCCGGCGCGGGGAACAGCTGACCGAGCAGTTGCAGCACGCGCTGAACAGCCGGGTCGTGATCGAACAGGCGAAGGGAGTGCTGGCGCACGCGGGCGGGCTGGAGATGGAGGTGGCGTTCGACCGGCTGCGCGCCTACAGCCGCGGGCACAACGCGCGGCTCAGCCAGGTGGCCGAAGCGGTGGTGCGCGGCGAACTTCCGCCGGAGCGGATTCTCGGCCAGCCCGGCGCGAAGCGTCACCCGCGCCGCGGCGGAATCCACCCGGAATCACCGTAACGGCCCCGCTCCGTGCACCGCGTCGCGGACCGGGCGGGGCGCGGCAGCACTAACGGACGTCTTGGCAAGGCCGCGCGGCCGCCGTTACGGTAGGTTTCCCGGACCGGGATCCCCCGGGGATCCCGCCTGGGAACATGCAGATGCCGTGCGGCCCTAGCCCCTGGCTTTCTGACATCTGCGACATGGAACCCGTGCTGACCGTCCGGAGTGTCTGATGTCGCTTTCGTCTCCCGAAGCAGTTTTCCGCACCCGCAGGCGGAAATCGTGCGAGCGGTGCGGCGAGCAGATCCCGCCCGGGAAACTGCAGACCGCGCTCGTCCCCGATTCCTCGCGCGTCGATCCGCTCGATTTCGCCCGGCACGGCCAGCGGCTCGTCTACGCCTGCGGCGACGAGCACATGGCGCAGCTGGTGGAGCGGGCCCGCCGCGACTGGGTCGACGCGCAGTGGTGGTTCGGCCTGCTGTGCCAGGCCAGCCGGTCCGCGGGACAGGCCTCGCTGGCCGAACTCGCCCGCCGGGCCCGGCTGTCGGACGGGCAGGTCGAGGCGGCGCTGGCGTGGAACGCGGGCGAGGAGCATCCGCTGCGCAGGCTGCCGGGCGGGCAGCCCTGCTGACCGCTCAGCTCGCGCGCTCTCTGCCGTCCGGATAACGCGAACGGCTGGGCGGAGCGCCGGTTCGCCGTGCCCGCATCAGGTCATCCGGCGGGGAAACGTATTCGCGCGGGCGCGGAATCGCCCGTTTTCGCGCCGCGGTGTACCGGACTGTCCAGCTGCACAGCGAAAGCACGATCAGCAGACCGGCGGCGGACGCCACGAGCCCGCCGGCGTGGACGAGCCAGCCCAGCAGCATGCCCAGCATTCCAGCGGCCGCCGCGGCGAGCAGCCTTCTCCGCGCCCGGCGCGGCGGGTGCCCCGGACGGATCGCGCACACCACGACCGCGCCGGTCGCGAGGGCCGCGACCAGCGCGAACAGCCGGACGGGCAGCGCTGGGCCGAGCGTGCCCAGCAGGAACACGCAGCCGCAGGCCAGCCGCCATTCGATGCGAGAGCGCACGGGCCACCTCGGTTCGCCAGTTCTCGTCTACGAGGTGTACGAGGTGCCGACCACGGTAGGTACGCCCCGGTCCCGGCGGGCAGGGCCGGAGGACCCGACCCGGAGGACGTGCGGCCCGAATCGGACACTCTCGTGCGAGGCACGCATTTTCCCGCGGATTTCGCGCCCGTGCGCCGAATCGGAATAGTCGTATTCGGCCGATCCCCGACAAAGACCATTCTGCCCGGGAATTTGACAGTTCCCGCGCCCCCGAACGGAGGTTGTGCCTTTTCCGCCTGCGGCCAGACTGGAGGAAGGCGGGAACGCGCGGTCCGCGGCAGTTCTCGTGGCGACGGCCGGGAAACGGCCGTCCGTGATGTCGAGCCCATGCCGGTAGGCCGCCTGTTCGGTGCGTGGATTTCCCGCGTCTTCTCATCCGGCCGTCCCGGCTGGACGGGAACAAGGGAGGACGGATGAGACTTGACGGGAAGGCAGCCGTCGCGCTGGCCGCGGTCGCGCTCGTGGCGACTTCGCTGGCCGGTTCGGCTTCGCTGGCCAGCGACCGCGCCGGGGCCGCGCCGCCGGCGTGCTCGCCGGACACCACGGTGAAGACCGACGACGGCCCGGTGTGCGGGATCGCGGGGCCCGACGTCCGGTCGTGGGAGGGGATCCGCTTCGGCGCGCCGCCGGTCGGCGACCTGCGCTGGGCGCCGCCGAAACGGCCGGCCAAGTGGACCGAGCCGTTCGCCGCGACCGCGCCCGGCAACGCGTGCCCGCAGCTGGCCGGCCTCGGCCCGGGATCGGAGACCGAGGACTGCCTGAACCTGAACGTCCGGGCGCCGGCCAATCCCGGGCACGGGAAGCTGCCCGTGATGGTGCAGCTGCACGGCGGCGGATTCCTGATCCTGCAGGCGCAGAACGCGAGCAGGCTGGTGACCGAGGGCCGCGTGATCAGCGTCGAGGTCAACTACCGGCTCGGGATTTTCGGGTTCCTCGCCCACCAGGCGTTCGGCGCGCACGCGGGCGACTACGGGCTGCAGGACCAGCAGGCCGCGCTGCGCTGGGTGCAGCGCAACATCGCGAAGTTCGGCGGCGACCCGCACAACGTCACGATCTACGGCGCGTCCGCGGGCGGGTCGAGCGTCTGCGACCACACCGTTTCGCCGACCGCGGCGGGGTTGTTCCAGCGCGGCATCAGCCAGAACGGCGAGTACAACTCGTTGCTGGGCAACGATGTCCAATGGCAGCCGCAGGACTGCAAGGCAGATCTGCCGGACGAGGAACAGGCCCAGCAGGCCGGGGCGCGGTTCGCGAAAGCGCTGGGCTGCCAGGACAACGCGGGCGCCTGCCTGCGCAAGGCCCCGGTGTCGGCCCTGCTGAAGCAGGCGGGCAACGGGATGAGCCCGGACAGCGGCACGATCGCGCCGATCGTCAACGGCACCACGCTGACGATGTCGCCGGGGGAGGCGTTCGCCAAGGGGCGGGTCAACAAGGTGGCGCTGATGCACGGCGTGGCCCGTGACGAGGTCCAGCTGCCGCCCGCCTCGACCCCGGAGGACTACCGGACGCTGGTGGCGCAGCAGTACGGCGAGCACGCCAAGGAGGTCAGCCAGGTCTATCCGCTGAAACGCTTCCCGAAACCGGCCCCCTTCCTCGCTTTCCGGACCATCGTGGCCGACTCCAACTCGGTCTGCCCCGCGCTGCTGAACGACGAGCGGCTGTCGCGGCACATCCCGGTATTCGCCTACGAAATGGACGACACGGACGTCCCGCCGGCGTTCTTCCTCGACCGCACCAAACCGAACGGCGCCTACCACGTCGCCGAGGGGATGCTGCTGACCCCGCCGCCCGGGGTCGAGCTCAACCCCAACCAGAAGGTGCTGTCCGACCAGCTGGTGGCGCAGTGGACCGGGTTCGCCCGGACCGGCAACCCCACCGTGGACGGCACCCCGCACTGGGAGCCGTTCACCGAAAGCAACCCGGTCGTGATGTCGCTCAACGCGGCGGGGGACAGCCAGCTCACCACCGAGATCCCGCGCCAGCACCACTGCAACGGGCTCTGGAACCCGCTGGCTCCCTTCGCCCAGCAGCGGTGACCCGATAGCCCGGAAAGGAGGTGACGGACGTTCCCGCGGCGGGTCCGGATGCTCCGGACCCGCCGCCGCGGCCCGTCGGCGAAAATCCCGTCACCCGCCGCCGCCCGGCGCGCATAGCCTCCGGGAACGGAGTGAGAAGGGCGGCGAATCGTGACGCTGCGGGAAAAGGCCGAGACCCGGCTCGCCGGGGACCTCGTGCCCGGCGAGCGCGTGCTGGACGCTCTGCTCGCGTTCCGCACCGGCGGCGCGGCGGGCATCGCCGGGCTCGCGGGCGCGGCCGGGATGGCGCTGGCCGCGCGCCGCGGCCAGGCCCCGCAGGTACCGATCGCCACGCCCGCCCGGTTCGTCTTTTCTCTTACCTCGCACCGGGTCGCCCTGTTCGCCGTCGGCGGCGTCTTCCGGGCCGCGCCGGGAAAGCCGCTGCATTCGTGGCCGCTCGACCGGCTCGCCTGGGTGTCGGAACCCGAACTGCGTTCCGGCGTGGCGCAAGCGCTCCGGGGCCAGATCGGCGTCACCGGCGAGGGCGTCCTCGGCTACGAATTCGCCCGGCTCCAGGTCGACGACGGACGATCCCTGATCACGCGGCTCGCCCGCGCGCTCAAGGAACTCGAAACGTCCTGACCTCGCGGATCCGGGCCAGCTCGGCCGGCACCGGTCCACAATGGACGATGCCAAGCCGCCGGGTCGCACGCGTCATCGCGACGTAGAGGTCGTTGCGGCCCAGGGGAGCGCCGAGGATCGCGGCCGGGTCCGCGATCAGCACCGAATCGAACTCCAGCCCCTTGGCCTGCCCCGGCGTCAGCACCACGACCGGATCGGTGATCGCCGTAGCTGCCAGCCCCAACGCCTTCCGCAGCACCGCGAGATGCCGTTGCGGAGCGATCACCGCCAACTGTCCACTGTGTCCCTCGGCCCCATGTCAGGTACCCATGGCACGGGCCTCACGCCTGCTAACTGTCCACAAAGTACGCAAGCGCAACCGAAACGCACGATTGATGCCCATATGACCGTTCCTTCACGGACGACGATCCTGGTCCCGACGCCTGCGGCGGGGCTCGGCAAGGGCCCGCGCCGACCCGTTCGGCCTGGGCGGACGCACGTCGAAACGCATCCATCGCGCCGCCTTAGGTTCCTGGCATTGGGAATCTCAGGGGGCCCCTCACGGACTTGAAGAAGCGGGCGTGCGGCCGGTCGTCGCTGTCCGGATCGCCCCGGTTTGCGTCGCACCCCGGTTTTGTCGGTGCGGGAAGGTAGCGTTCCGGTCCGTGGACGTTCGGGAACGCATTCAGGAACTCGCCGATCAGGTCGTGGCACTGCGCGACGCGTACTACCGGGGTTCGCCCTCGGTGGCGGACGCGGAGTACGACGCGATCGAGGACGAGCTGCGCGGGCTGGTCGAGGCGAACCCGGAGCTGGCTCCGGACCCGAACCCGCTGGAGCAGGTGGGCGGGCCGGCGGTGCTGCACGCGCCGATCCGGCATTCGCGGCCGATGCTGTCGCTGGAGAAGGCGACGCGGCCGGAGCAGGTCGAGGCGTTCTTCGCGCGGTTCCCCGGCCAGCCGGTGGTGGTGATGCCGAAGCTCGACGGGCTGTCGCTGGCCCTGGTGTACGAGGACGGCCGCCTGGCCAGGGCGGTCACCCGCGGCGACGGCACCACCGGGGACGACGTGACGATGCTGGTCCGGGCGCTCGCGGACGGGATTCCGCACCAGGTCGGCGCGCCGGGCCGGGTCGAGGTGCGCGGCGAGGCGGTGATGCTGCGCTCGACGTTCGCCGCCTACAACACCGCGCACCCGGACAAACCGCTGATCAACCCGCGCAACGCGGCGGCGGGCACGCTGCGCGCGAAAGACCCGGCCGCGGTCGCCGAGCGGCGGCTGCGGTTTTTCGCCTTCGACCTGGACACCGAGCCCGGCAGCGCGGAAACCGACCTCGGCAGCGGCCTGCTGGCGCTCGGGTTCACCGCGGCGGACATGCGCCGCTGCGAGGACGCCGAGACCGCGCAGGCGGTGATCACCGCCATCGAACAGCAGCGCAACGACCTGGACTACGACATCGACGGCGCCGTCCTGCGGCTCGCCGACCGCGGCGCGTACGCCGCCGCGGGCACCCGGTCGAGTTCGCCGCGCGGGGCGCTGGCGTACAAGTTCGCCGCCGAGGAGAAGACGACCGTGCTGTCCGATGTGGTCTGGGACGTCGGCAAGACCGGCAAGATCGCGCCGGTCGCGTGGCTGGAGCCGGTGTTCGTGGGCGGCACCACGGTCACCCGCGCGACGCTGGCCAACCAGGAGGTCATCCGCGCCCGCGGCATCAAGATCGGCGACACCGTGCTGGTGCGCCGGGCGGGCGACGTGATCCCGTTCGTCGCCGGCGTGCTGGACGAGTCGAAACGCACCGGGGCGGAGCGGGAGATCGTGCCGCCGTCCACGTGCCCGTCGTGCGAACAGCCGCTCACCGAACAGGGCAACAGCCGGGAACTGTTCTGCACCAACGTGTCCTGCCCGGCCCAGACCGTGCGGCGGCTGATCCACTGGGCGTCCCGCGCGGCCGCGGACATCGACGCGATCGGCGGCGTGTGGATCGAACGGCTCGCCGAGGCCGGGATCCTGGAACACCCGTCGGACTTCTACCTGCTCACCAAGGAACGCCTGCTGGAATTCGACCGCATCGGCGAGGTCTCCGCGACGCGGATGATCGACTCGATCGACGCCAGCCGCCGGGTGGGCCTGCGCCGCGCGCTGATCGGGCTCGCGATCCCGATGGCGTCGGAAGGCACCGCCGCCCGCCTGTGCCGCGCCGGTTTCGGTTCCCTGGAAGCGGTCCTGGACGCGGGCGAGGACGGTCTCGTCGCGGTGGAGGACATCGGCCCGAAGGTGGCCGCCTCGCTGGTCGAACACCTCACCCGGCTGCGCCCGGAACTGGAGCGCCTGCGGGAACGCGGGGTGTCCCTGGACGTCCTTGAGGAAGACCTCCCTCCCGCGGTCGTGGCCGGCGCCCCGCTGGAGGGCAAGACGGTGGTGGTCACCGGCGCGATCAGCGACCCGCGCTCCGGGGAGAAGGTGCCGCGCCCCACGTTCCAGCGCCTGTGCGAAACCGCGGGCGCGACCACCGCGTCATCGGTCTCGGCGAGCACCGACCTGCTGATCACCGGGGCCGACGTCGGCGCGAGCAAGCTCACGAAGGCCGAGAAATTCGGCGTCGAGGTCGTTGACCAGGGGGTGATCTGGGAGCAGCTGATCGCGGCCGGGGTGGTCTGAACCCGCCTGGGCTCCGGTTCGGGGCAGCCGGGTTCGCTTGCCTGCCGCGACGAACCGGCGCCCACGGTGCGGCCGTCGGCAGGACCGGACGTCGCGCGGCCGGACAGCGGCGACGGGGCCGGGCCGGGCTGGCGCGGCGGGATGGCCGCGGATCTCTTGCGCCGCAAAGGGGAGTGCGCGGAGTGCCGGTGCCAATGCGGCAACGAGCGGGACTCGCGTCGGCAACCCGTGCCCGGCCCTGCCGACGTGGCCGCGTTCCTTGCCACGTCAGGCAATCCTCAGCCATCGCGAATTCGCGCTAGCGCGGCAGCTGTCGGTGGAGGCATACCGGCACGGTGAGCCTGCAGCCGTCAGCGAGGGCGTGCCAGCAGGGCGAACCCGCCGCCGTCAGCGAAGGCGCACCATCGCGGCACCCCGCCTCATTCCCTCCCCCAATGCCGGGGACTTGAGCCGGGTGACTCAGCCTTCTGACCGTCCATAAAGGACGCCCGCCCTGTCGAAGTGCCCGATTGATGCCTGCATGACCATATTCGAAGGTCTGTGAAGGACTCCTTGAGGGAATCTGATTCCCTCAAGGAGTCCCTCACGGACGACACACCCAGCTCCTGCGTCCAGTGTCGGCCCCGGTGCAAGCAGGCCCGGTCCGCCAGCCGCTTCGGCCTGGGCAGACGAGCCTCAGCCGCACCCATGGCACCGCCTTAGGTCCCTGGCATTGACGCTGTCCCCTCCACCGCGAAATACCCCTCCGCCGCCTCCAACCGCCGCGCCGGGACGCCCAACCGCCGGGCCTCCGCCAGCGTGTCCCGGCAAACCTCCCGAGGCTCGCGGGCGTCCGGATCCGAATGCGCCGCGAAGCTCGTCCGCGCGGGCGGGTAATGGGCCAGCAGCCAGGCCATCACCGGAGCCGTCAGCCACGTCGGCGCGCGGAACGGCAGCAGCGCGCCCCGATGCCGCCGCAGGTCGACGCCCCGGGCTTCCAGCAGCGGCAGAAGCTCCCGCCCCGCCAGCAACGCCTCCCGCAAGTCCCGCCGGGACCCGGCCAGCGAACTCAGCGACCCCACCCGCACCCCCTGCGAGTGCATCCCCGCGTCCGAAACGAAATGCACCCACAGCCAGCCCCGGAAGTCCGGCCGTTCCCGGACCCGGAACCCGGCGTCGCGAAACACCCGGCGGACCGCCAGCCCGCGTGAGCCCGGGGGCTCGCCGAGCGTGCCGAACACGGCGCGCGGCATCAGCATCCCGCGCAGGACCCCGTCCTCGCCGAAGCCGCCGCCCCCTTGCGGGAAGCCCCAGGCGACCTGGTCGACGGGCAGGTCCCCGATCGCGGCCAGTGGTTCGGACCAGATGTTGCCGAAGACCAGCACCGTCGCGTTGCCGATCCGCGGTGCCAGGAAAGCCGCAGCCTCCGCGAGCCGGTAGTGCTGCACGCTCAGCACGATCAGGTCGAAGCCGTGGTCCGCGTCCAGTTCCTCGCGGTAGCGCACCGGCCAGTCCTCGACCACTCGCCGCCCCCGCGCCCGCAGGTCGCGGAGGTCGAGGCTGATCGAGTCCCCGTACGCGGCCGCGCGGCCGGGCCGGACGTAGAACTCCACCTCGTGCCCGGCCCGGGCCAAGGCCCAGCCGTACACCGCGGCGATCGTGCCGCGGCCGAACATCAGGATTCTCATGCCGCACCTCGTGGGATACCCTAGAACTGGAGATCGTCTCCACTTGCCAAAATATGGAGACAATCTCCAGTTGTCAACGAGAGGCCCCGCATGACCGGAAAACCCCTGCGCGCCGACGCCCGGCGCAACCGTGACGCCCTGGTGGCCAAGGCTCGGGAACTCTTCGCCGCCGGCGAGTTCTTCGCCCTGCGCTTCGACGATTTCGCCACCCTGGCCGGCGTGGGCACCGGCACGCTGTACCGCCATTTCCCCACCCGCGAGGTGCTCGCGGAGGCGGTCTACCACGGGGAAGTCGCGACCTTGTGTGACCGCGCCCGCCAAGCGCTGGCCACCCTGCCCGCCGAAGAAGCGCTGGCCGCCTTCCTGCGCGGCATGATCGATTACCTCGACGCCCACCAAGGTCTCGCCCGAACGCTGGCCACGCTCATGGCCGCCCGATCGGACGCGCTCGCCGAGGGCAGCCAGGCCTTGGAGGAGGCGGTCACCGACCTGGTCTCCGCGGCGGCGAAGGCCGGGGCTATCCGCGACGACGTCGGCGCAGGGACTGTCCTGATGGCCTTGCACGGCATCGGCGCGGCCCACGACCGCCCCGGCTGGCGCGCCGAAGCGGACGGCGTCGTCACCCTCCTGCTGGACGGATTGCGACACCGCTAGGGAAGTTCACGCATAATTCCGCGCCGCCGCGCGCGGCACAGTACGATTCCGCCCAGAATCGACCATCCCTGGGGGAAACGCCATGAAACGCATCGCCGTCAGTCTCGTCGTGTCCGCGGTCGCCGTCCTCGGCGGTGCGGGCATCGCGAACGCAGCGGGATACCCGACGTCGGACTTCGGCGGCAGCATCAGCGGCGGCCGCACCGGCGGGACGCTGACCTGGTACAACCGCGCGGTCGGCGTCTCGGGCTTCGTCCGCGACGACGCCACCGCCGGCAGCACCACCGTCATCTTCGAGTTCCGCCAGGCCAGCACGCTCTTCGACGTCCAGACGCGCACCGCCTCCGACGACCAGAAAACCTTCGGCTGGACCGAACCCGGCCCGTCCGGCGGCTTCAGCAAGGTGGACATCTACCTGAGCCGCAACGGGAGCAAGGACCTCGTGGCCTCGGTGCCGCGCAAGGCCTGACTCACCGTCGGCGGAAGCCGTCCAGGACATTGGCGACCAGCTGCGAGACGTTGTTCCGGTACTCGTCGTGCGACAGGCTGCCCAGGAACGCGATTGACCCCGCCGAGAACACCGCGCCGCCCGAGGGGTGTTCCACCAGCACCAGATCCGCCCGGACGGCGGGGTTGCCCGGTCCGCTCAGCCCCGCGCGGATCTCCAGGACGTCCTCCACCGCCTGGTGGTAGTTCTCGTCGTGCGGCTGGGACGTCGCGAGCACCGCGGTGTGCGGCGGGCTGCCCAGCGCGGAGTCGAACCGGTCCAGTTCGTCGCCGCTCGCGCCGCCCATCACCAGGCCGAAATCGCCGAGCACGTCGTCGTCGATGCCCTCGAACACCCACGCCCAGCGCGGCTCGCGGGACTCGGCGGTGCGCACGTAGCCGCGGCCGCGTTCGCTCCAGCCGTGCGCAGCCATGCCGATGCCGGTCAGCGCGTTGGGGGAGCGGCCGCGCTCGCGCCACAGGCCGCCCGGTTCGCCGGTGCTCGCGTGGTGTCCCTCGCCGGGCGCGGCTTCCCAGCTGCGCACGCCACGCGACCGGCGCACCTCGATGACCGATGACCGCTGCGAGGTCACCCAGTAGAACCCGTTGCCGCCCAAGTACATCAGGCATCGCCCCGCGCGGACGTGCCCGTGCAGCGCGTCGAGCATCGCCGTGCTGTGGTACTCGGGATGCGATCCGGTGAGCACCACCTGATACCCCTCCAGCGCCGCCGCGCCCTCGGCGTGCAGGTCGTGGTCGGTGAGCACGTCGAACTCGACGCCGGAGTGTTCGAGCCAGTCCGCGAGATAGAGATCCGCGCCGAAATGCCGTGGCGCGTCGTAATGCCAGTGCCGGTAGTCCGGGCGCAGGGTGAGGATCGGCCGCAGCCCCGTCGAATGGCAGATGCCGGAGCCGTCGCGGTGCCGGTCGTAGAGGCTCTTGCCGAAGCCGGGGTGCGCCCGGAGCGCGACGTCCAGCGGATCGGCCATCACGGCCGGATCGCCGGTCTGCTCGTTGGCGTAGGCGAGATAAGTGAACGTCGGCAACAGAAACGCGACGTCGGCCCGTGCGCCGGTCGCGCGGACAGCGAACGGGATGTGGTCGGTATGCCCGGCGCAGCGCAGCCGGACCGCGTAGATCCCGCTGCGCAAATCCGGCGGGAGGGAAAGGTGCGCGCCGGCCGTCCAGCCCGCGTCGGCCAGGTCGTCCTCGTGGAAATGGACCGCTCCGTACTGCTCAGGCGCCGTCCGCCAGTCGAGCGTCTCGCCGGTCCAGCCGGGACCGGTCATCGCGCGGGCGGGCGCGTTCACCAGCCGCCCGTGCCGTTCGCGGCCGGACACGTCGACCGCCCGGTCACCGGTCATCTCCCGCTCGAATGTCCAAGCCGCTAGCACCAGACCGGTCCCGTCGCGGACCTCCGGACGTTCGAGTTTCCCGTTGTAGCAACCGGAAGGACGGGTGGTCACGGCGGCCGCGACCACGCCGGAAGCGCCGGCGAGATCGACCCCGGGCCCGGTCGCGTGCGCCGGTTCCTCCTCGCCGGGCACCGGGTCGAGCGCGACAGCGGTGAGCGCGACGCCGTCCGGGCCCGCCTCGGCGGTGAGCTGGTACCACCGGCGTTCCCGCAGCGGCCGGTCGAGCATCGTGCCGTTGCTGAGGCACGGGCGGCCAGTTTCGTCCAGCGCGAGGGAAAATACCGCCGAACCGTCCACTGTGGTCAGACTGAGCACGCCTTGCACGGCCCCCGAGACGGGCAGGGTCGGCCAGGCGAGCACCGAAAACCGGACGGCGGCGGTCCCGGACGGCACCACCGTCTCGGCGTGCAGGAACGATCCGGGGTAGATCGGCTGCTCGCCGCCGGGCGCGGTGACCGGCGGGACCGCGCTGACGTCCTCGCTGCGGAAACCCGGCCCTTCCGGCGAGGTGTCGCCGTGGATCAGCCGGACCAGGTCGGCGGTCACTGGCCCGGTCGAGGTGAACCGGCATGCGATCTCGTCGCCCGGCCGGAAGGAAAACCGGTCCAGGTAACCGAAAACGCTCATGCGACGGCCTTGCGCCCGGCCCACCGCGACGCCGCCAGCGCGAGCACGCCGAGGACGGCGATGGTGAGCGGGACCGCCGCCGAGGCGGAAGCCGCCGCGACCCAGCCGATCAGCAGCGGATGCGTGACACTGCCCGCCATCTCGGCCACCAGCAGCATCGCGTTCGCCTGCCGGACGGCGGTGAGCAGCGTCGCCAGCCACGCGATCACGGTCGGAAACACCGCCGCGAGCGCGAATCCGGCGACCACATAGGCGTACGGCGCGGCGACCGCCCACATCGCCGCGGCGGTCGCGACCGTGGCGGCGAGCAAGCACCACCCGACGATCCGCCGGGGCCCGCGCGCGAACAGCGGGACGACGAACCGTCCGGCCGTAATGCCCAGCCAGTACAGCGAAACCCACTGCGCGGCCGAGGCCGGCGTGAGCCCGGTCCAGGTCAGATGCGTTGCCGCCCAGGCCCCGATCCCGGTCTCCAGCCCGGCGTAACAGAACGCGAGCACCAGAAACGGCGTCAGCACCGCGAACGCCGGTTTTCCTTCCCCTGCCTCGGATTCGCGCACCGCGCACTGGCAAGCGGGGAAGGACAGCAGCGCGAGCAGGCCGATGCCGAGGAACACCGTGAGCACGTCCGGTACGAGCCCGACCACGAACGGACCCGCGACCGCGCCGATGCCGAACGTCGCGTTCACCAGGTTGAGCATGAGCACCGCCCGATGCCCGGACCCGCGCGCGAAAGCGGTGTTCACGTGCAGCACCGCGCCGCCGTAACCGCAGCCCGCCACGGTCACCGAGACCAGCAGCACCGGCCACGACGGCGCGAGCCCGGCCCCCGCGCATCCCACGGCGAACAGCCCGATCATGACCCCGAGTTCCGCGCGGGCGGTGACCGACCGTTTGTTCACCCCGCAGCCGACGATCGCCAGCAGCGCACCCGCGTTGTACAGGCTGACGAGCACGCCGCCCGAATCGCCCGCCCGCGCGAACCGCTCGGTGACGGCGGGCAACGCCGCGCCGAGCCCCGCCGTCGCCGCGCCGAGCGCCAGGAACAGCGGAAACGCAGCCACCAGACCGAGCCGGGTGCCGCGCCCTTGCCGGACCTCTACGGTGGTCACGGCTTGAAGCCAACCGCGGCCAGGTCCGGCACCGTGTGCTGGACGTCCAGCTGACCGACCGTGCCCAGCACTCCGACCACCTGCATGCCGCCCGCCCGCGCGGCCGCGATCCCGGCGGGCGCGTCCTCGAACACCACGCAGTCCTGCGGCTGGACCCCAAGACCGGCCGCGGCGGCGAGATACCCCTCCGGATCCGGCTTGCTCTTGCGCACGTCGTCGGCGCTGACGAGGACGCCAGGCACCGGCAGGTTCGTGACCCGCAACCGAGCCCGCGCGACCCGGTCGTTCCCCGACGTCACCACCGCCCACGCCGACTCCGCCATCGCGTCGAGCGCCGCGCGGGCTCCCGGCCGGGCCGTGATGCCGTCGACGTCGTGCACCTCCCGTTCCTCCATGCGCCGCGCCTCCCGTTCGGCATCGAGATCGGGCGCCACGAGCCGGACCAGGTCGAGATTGCCGCGCCCGTGCGACAGTTCCACGACCCGGTCCGGTTCGAGCCCCCTCCCGGCCGCCCACTCCCGCAGCTGCCGGACGATCGTCGGCATCGAGTCCACGAGCACGCCGTCGAGGTCGAACAGCACGGCGCGGCAGGACAGGACCGCGCCGTCCGGCAGGGTCAGGGCGATGGGCATCAGTACTCCAAACACTCCGAACGAGGGAAAACGCGGTCAGCGGGCGAAGAACTCCCGCACCCCGTCGCAGACGAGGTCGATCTGGTCGGCGGTCATCGACGGGAACAGCGGCAGGCACAGCGTGGTGCCCGCGAGGTCCTCGGCCACCGGGAAATCGCCCCGCCGGTGCCCGAGCGACGCGAACGCCTCCTGCAGGTGGATCGGATGCGGATAGCGGACCACCGCGTCGACGCCGGAGCTCCGCAGGTGCGCGACCAGCTCGTCCCGCCGCTCGGTGCGCAGCTGGAACAGGTGGTACACATGCTCTCCCGGGCCCGCACCGTCCTGAAAGGACACTGGAAGCGCGGCGAGCCGCTCGCGGTACTCGGCCGCGATCGCGACCCGCTGCTGGGTCCAGCCCTCCAGCCGGGGGAGCTTGTGCCCGAGCACGAGCGCTTGCACCGTGTCCAGCCGCGAGTTGAAGCCGACCACCTGGTGCTCGTTCTGCTTGTCCTGCCCGAAATGCCGCAGCCTTCGCAACTCCGCCGCGACCTGGTCGTCGCCGAGCGAAATCGCCCCGGCATCACCCGCCGCGGCAAGGTTTTTCGACGGTGCGAAGCTCCAGCACCCAGCGTCGCTCGTCGTCCCCACCCGCGCTCCGCCGGAGTACGCGCCGACCGCCTGCGCGCAGTCCTCCAGCACGAGCAAGTCGTGTCGCTTCGCGAGCCGGTGCACCGCGGCCATGTCGACCGACTGCCCGAACAGGTGGACCACGATGATCGCCCGCGTGCGCGGAGTGACCGCCGCTTCGGCCTGTTCGAGGTCCAGCAGGTAATTGTCGGGACGGCAGTCGGCGAGCACCGGCGTCGCACCGACGCGCACCACCGCTTGTGCGCTCGCGTGGAACGTGTTGGCCACGGTGATCACCTCGTCGCCGGGGCCGACGCCGAGCGCGTGCAGCGCGAGAATCAGCGCGTCCGTCCCGGAATTCACCCCGACCGCGTGCCGCGCGCCGAGGTAGCCCGCGAACGCGCGCTCGAACCGGTCCACCGCCGCGCCGAGCACGTAATCGCCGCGCAGCAGCGTTTCCCGGAGCGCGGGCAGGAGATCCTCGTCCAGATCGGGCAGCTGGCCGGGGTAGTCGTAGCGGCCGACCCGGTACTCGGCCATGTCACTCCCGCCCTTCGTGCTCGGCCTCGATGCGCCCGTCGCCGCGCCCGTAGTCGTCGGAAAGCCGGATGACGTCGTCCAGCTCCGGCGTCGAGACCTCGACCAGGGTGATGTCCGTGGCCGCTTCGATCCGGTGCACGGCGAGCGGCCGCACGTGCACGATGTCGCCCGGGACCAGCGGCCGGGTCGCGAGTTCCTCGCCCGCGCGGTCGGCGTAGCGCAGCAGCCCTTCGCCGCGCAGGATGAGGTTCGCCTCCTCCTTCCACTGGTGGTACTGCAGGCTGGTGCGCTCGCCGGCCTTGAGGTGGATGACCTTGAAGCCGAACGGCGCGCCCTCGGCGACGAGCCACCGCTCCTCGCCCCAGCCCTTGCGCACGACCTTCGTCCCGTTCAGCGACGTGATCGTGAGGCCGTCGGTGGCGTGCTCCGGACCGCTGGCGCCAGCCGCCGGGAAGATTTCGTTCAGGTAGTCGCTCGAAACAGTCATGCCGTGCGGACGCTTTCTGCGAGAACGGGTTCGGGAGCGGTGTCGTGCGCGGTGTGCGTGAGGTAGTGCAGCTGGGCGGCGTAGATCGCGGCGCGCAGCCGGGCGTCGAGGTCGGGGGCCTTGCTGGCGATCCGGTCCTTGAGTTCGCGGAACTCGCCGGTCGCGAACACGTAGTGCCCGGCGATGACGGCACGCTCGTGATCGGTCGCGGTGGTGCCGGGCTTCAGCCATTTCCGCCACGAGCCCGAATCGTGGGCCAGCCGCAGGAATTCGTCGCGTTCGGCGGCGAGGCCCAGCTCGTCGAGCAGCGCCAGCAACGCCCGGGTCTCCACGACGCCGAACTCCGGCGCGACGTTGACCGCCGCCACCCCGCGTTGCATGAGCCGCCGCAGCGACTCCGCCGGCAGGTAGTCGGCGTTGTGCGCCTTGAGGGAACTGCCGACCTCCGCGCAGACCCGGGCCAGCTGCGCGACCGCGAAGCCCACCGCGGACGGCGCGGTGAGCAGCGCGCCGGTGTTCTCCGTTTCCAGCACCTTCGTCCCGGTCTGGGCGACGACGAACGCGGGCGCCGGCAGTCCGTCCGCGGCGAGCCGCGAGCACACCTCGGTGACCTGGTTGCGGAACTCGGCCGGGTCGTTCGTGTCG
This sequence comes from Amycolatopsis silviterrae, assembly GCF_042684085.1. Classification (NCBI taxonomy): domain Bacteria; kingdom Bacillati; phylum Actinomycetota; class Actinomycetes; order Pseudonocardiales; family Pseudonocardiaceae; genus Amycolatopsis; species Amycolatopsis silviterrae. Next base: position 185,133 of record NZ_JBHUKS010000005.1, on the reverse strand, counting down.
ACGCCTTGGTCCTCGAACCCGATCTCGAACCGCACCTCGCGGCCGAGTTCGCGGGCCGCCTCGTGGCATTCGCCGTACAGCTTCACCAACCGGCCGACGGCCCGGTCGAGCGCGGCGGTGCCGTCGAGGTCGAGGCAGGTGTCGATGTGCAGCAGGTCGAATCCGGCCTCGATGTCCGCGCGGAACGACGCGAGACTGGCGGCCATCGCCCGCTCTTCGGAGTAGCCGCCGGCGCGTTCGGCCGGATGCTGCCACGGCCCGCCGTGGTCGCGGCACAGCAGCAGGAGCCCGGCTTCGTCGCGGCCGCGCACGTACTCGGCGAACTCGGCGGTGCTCCAGCCCTCGACGTACCCGCCGCCCAGCTCGGCGGACTCGATCTGCCTCCGGCTGGGGATGAGCATGATCCGGCGGCCGCGGTCCCGCGCCAGCTCGATCGCGGCGTCCACGGCGTTCTTCGACATCGGCCCGACGCCGAGGGACGGCATCCGGGTGGGTCCGTTGATGGTCATCTGACCTTCTCTCATGCCTGAACCAGCTGACGTTTTCGCTGGTCGCGAGCACGCCGATGGGCTTGCGACGCGGCTTGGCGAGGAGCCGGCGGCGAGTCCGCCCCCGGCGGGGCACTGGCCGGGTCCGTCACAACCAGTTATGTTCGCCCGGTGAACAAATTAGTGGTTCAGACCACGACGGCATACCCCCAACCGAGCGAGAGCGCCGCCGCGCGGCTGCTCCACCTGGTCCATCTGACCGGCAGCGTGGCGCGCGCGGAGGCGACCGCCCAGCTGGGCCTGCCGCGCAGCACCGCCGCCGAAGCGGTCGCGGAACTGGTCGAACTGGGACTGATCGCCCAGGGACCGCCCGAACGCCAGGCCGGCGCGCCGCGCGGGCGGCCGTCCCCGCAGCTGTATCCGGACCCGGCGGGGCCGGTCGTCGTCGCGGCGCGCCTGGACTCGAGCGAGGCCGAACTGGCGGTGGTCGGGTTAGGAGGTTCGGTGGGGCAGCGGCGGCGGGTTCCGTTGCCTGCTTACGGAAGCGATCCGCGTCAGACCCTGACGGTGCTGGCCGGGTTGATGCGGGAGGCTGCCGCCGGGAGCGGGCGGGCCTGTGCGGGGGCGGCGGTGGGGTTGGCCGGGATGGTGCGGGCTACTGACGGGCTGGTCCATTCGGCCCTGCATCTGGACTGGGAATCTGTTCCTGCGGCCGAGATTCTCGCGGCTGAGTTGCCGGGAGTGCCGCGGGTCGAGGTGGGGAAGGACGCGTCGTTCGCGGCGCTTGCGGAGCATTACCGGGGAGCTGGGCGGGGGGCCCGGACGTTGTTGACGTTGACGTGCGAGCACATCGGGATCGGGGGAGCAGTGCTGCAGGGCGGGGTTCCGTTTACCGGGGCGGGGAGCGCGGTGGAGGCGGGGCACGTCGTGGTCGATCCGACGGGAACGGCGTGTCCTTGCGGGATGCGGGGGTGTCTGGAGGTTTCCGCGGACGGGCGGGCTCTCCTGGGCGGAACGCCCAGTGAGCCGGGGGATCCTGCTGAGGTCGCGGAGCTGCTTCGCCGTGCTGAGGAGGGTGAGCGGTCGGCGGGGGGTCGGATTGGTGCTGCGGCGGCTAATTTGGGGCGGGCGTTGGCTAGTTTGGCGAATCTGTTCGATCCGGATTGTGTCGTGCTGAGCGGGTTGCTGGGGGAGTACTTGCGGATTGCTCCGGAGCGGGTCCACGGGGAGTTGCGGGCTTCGGTGGTGGCGCGGACACAGAGCCCGAAGGTGGTGGCGGGGAGCGTCGCGAGCCCGGTGCTGATCGGGGCGGCGGAGCAGGCGTTTGGGCGGCTGTTGGCTGAACCGCGGTTGTTGCGGGGTGCAATGCCAGGGACTTAAGGCGGCGTTGCGGGCGCGGCTGACGCGTGTCCGCCCAGGTCGAGGCGGCTGGCGGACCGGGTTGGCTTGCGTCCGGGCCGGCCCGGACAGCGGGCGCTGGGCGTGTCGTCCGTGAGGGGACCCCTGAGGGAATCAGAGTCCCTCAGGGGTCCCCTCACGGACTTGAAGAAACGGGCATCCCGGTGTTAGTTGGGCATTTCGCTGGCATGGGCGTCCTTTATGGACAGTCAGCGGGCTGTGTTTTTGGCGTCGGCTTCGCCGCCGCGGGCGGGATCGCCTTTAGTCGGCGTCTGACCGAGTGGTGTGCTGGGCCCGGGGGGGCCGGGCACACCACTCGGTCAGACGCCGACGCGATCCCGCGCTGTGGTCGGGTTAGCTGGCCGCGCGTTGGGAGGGTGGCTGCCAGGCTTGCATTAGGTCGGCGTAGTCGGGGGTGGTGAGGAGGTCGTCGTGCGTTCCCTGCAGGGTGTGGCGTCCGTCCATGAGGAGCACGCGGTTGGCCCTGATTGCCGACGAGAGACGGTGGGCGATCACGATCAAGGTGCCGCCTCGGGTGGCGAAGGCGTTTTCTGCGTGGGCTTCGGCGGCTGGGTCCAGGGCGGAGGTCGCCTCGTCCAGCACGATCACTCCGGCGGGGGCGGCGTAAGCCCTGGCCAGGGACAGGAGCTGGGCCTCTCCGGCGGAGAGACCGGCGGCGCCGTGGGTCAGTTCGGCGTCTAGTCCGCCTAGGCGGGCCAGTAGCGGGGCGGCGCCTACCGCGTTGGCGGCTGCGGTGAGGTGGTGGTCGGGGGCTTCGGGGTGGAACAGGGACAGGTTTTCGCGGACGGTTCCGGCGAAGACGTAAGCCTCTTGCGGGACTAGCACTACGTGGCGGGGGCGGTCGGCCACTTCGCTTACTCGGACGCCGCCCAGGCGGACTTCGCCGTACTGCGGGGTCAGCAGTCCGGTGAGCAGGCTGGCCAGGGTGGACTTTCCGATGCCGCTCGGGCCGACTACGGCCAGGTGTTCGCCAGGGCGCAGGTCGAGGTTGAGGTCGCGGACGACTGGTTCCGGTGCCGCGCCCCAGCGGAACGTCAGGCCGCGTACGGCTAGTCCTAGTCCGGCTGGGCTTTCGGTTGCCGGACGGTCGTCGGGCGGGGCGGTGGTTTCCGCCAGGCGGCGCAGGGCGACTAGCAGGCGCAGCACGACCGTGGACGCGGTGGAAGCGAGCCCGCGCAAGGTGGGTTGCAGGGTGGTGGCCAGATAGACGAGCGCGCCCAGTGCGGCACCGGCGGTCAGTTCGCCGCGAGCGACCATCGACGGGGCGAGGGCGAGCGCGAGCACCAGCGGGACGAACCCGCCGAGCGACACGATCAGCGACCGCAGCGCTCCCGAACGGGCCACTCGGATCGCGGCGGACGCTTGGCGGTCCACTGCTCGGTCGGCGGCCAGGGCGGCGAGCGGTTCGGCTCCGCAGGCGACGACGTCTCGCATGCCGGCGAAGATCGAGCCGGTGGTCGCGGCGGTGCCTTCGTCGGCGAGGGTGAGCGCGCGCTGCCGCCGGGCGAGTGACGGCAGCAGCGCGGCGAATCCGGCCAGCGCGAGCACCACCGGCACGACGACCGGCAGCGCGAGCGAACCCGCGACGGTGAGCAGCCCCGCGATCGCCGCGACCGTGGTGACGAGCATGGCGCGCGCCTGCACCAGGAGCCCGCCGGTGGCGTCGCGGACGACTTCGACGTGCTGGGTGATCCGGGCGACGCCGCTCGCGTCCGGACCGCTCCGCGGCGGCGCGGGATCGTGCAGCACCCCGCGGACGACCGCGGTCACCAGTGCGTCGCGCAACGGCTCGACGACCTTCCCCAACTGCCGCCACACCAGCCGGGACCCGAACGCCCCGGCGAGCGCGGCGACGCCGAACACGCCGAGCCAGAACAGGCCGACGCCGGGCCGTCCGACGGAGAATCCGCTGGTGACGGCCAGTTCGACGAGCCGTCCGGAGAAGAAGGCGGGCAGTCCTTCGAGGACGGAGCAGGCCAGCAGGACCAGCCCGCCGCGCCACTGCCCGGCGAGGGCGTTCCGGTAGAGACGGCCGACGCTCACGTCTCCTCCGTGAACACGGCGCGATACCCCGGCAGCTGCCACAGCCGCGCGTGCGGCCCGACCGCCCGGACCTGCCCCGCCGCCAGCCACACCACGACGTCCGCCCGCGCGGCCATCGCGGCCCGGTGCGTGACGACCACCCGCGTCCGGCGGCCCAGCTGCGCCGTCACCGCGCGTTCGGTGACCGTGTCGAGGCTCGCGGTCGCGTCGTCGAGCAGAAGCACCCGGGGATTGCGCGCCAGCGCGCGAGCGAGCCCGACCCGGGCCCTTTCCCCGCCGGACAACGGAGTCTCGGCGAGCGGCGTGTCGTAACCGTGCGGCAGCCGCACGAGGATGTCGTGAATCCGTGCGGTGCGACAAGCCGCGTCGACCGCCGGGACGCTCGCCCAAGAACCGTAGGCGACCGCGTCGGCGACGGTCCCGCCCAGCAGCGCGGGCTCGGCGGGGGCGTATCCGACGACAGCCCGAAGCTCATCGGGGCGCAGGACGGCGAGATCGCGACCGTCCAAAAAGGCCTGTCCGGCATCGGGGCGGCGCAGCCCGGCGAGCAGACTGACCACAGTGGACTTCCCGGACCCGGAACTGCCTACCAGAGCGGCGAAATACCCGCCGGGAATGGTGAGGTCGACGTCGGCGAGCGCGCCGTGCACCGTCGCGCCGCGAAGCTCCAGCGTGCCGTTTCCGGGCAACAGGCTCAGCGCGCCGCGCGGCGGTGGCTCGGTGTCGAGGACCTCGGTGATCCGGTGCGCCGCCGAACGGGCCCGGGAAAGCGTGGTGAGCAACGGGATTTGCGTGACCAGCCCGAGGCCGAGCGCGACGTAGCCGAGGGCGGCGAGGACGTCGCCAGCGCTGAGCCGTCCGGCCAGCACGCCGAAACCGGCGGCGGCGAGCGTGAGGATTTCCACCGTCGGGAGCAGGAGACCAGCTCGCCACACCATTCGCGCCTGCGTGCGCCACATGCCCTGGCCGGCGAGGTTCAGCCGGGGCAGCGGGCGCAGCACCCGGGCGGCCTCGGCGTCGGCGGTGCCGGACGCGGCGATGGTCCGCAGGCCGGTGACGGCGTCGAGCAGCCGCGCGGACAGTTCCCCGGAAACCCGTTGGTAGGCAAGCACATCCTCCGCGGTGCCGCGCAGGTGCGACCGCGCCAGCAGCAAGGCGAACGGCAGGCTGCCCAGGAACACCAGCGCGAGCCGCCAGTCCAGCAGCGCGAGCAGGACCACCGCGCCCACGGACAGGAACCCGGTCGCGACCAGCCGCACCAGGACCGCGGCGACCCCGCCCGCCGCCGTGCAGTCGCCGGCCACCCGGCTCACCGCGTCGCCGGCGGAGAACGGCGAGCCGGTGCCCAGCGCGAGCAGCCGGTCGGTGACCCCGCGGCGCAGCCACGCGCTCGCGTCGCTGGTCAGCCGGGCGGGCAGGATGATGAGGACGGCGTCGGCGGCGATCGCCGCCGCGCCCACGGCGAGCAGCCACAGCACCGCGGCCGTGCTGCTCCGGCCGCCGAGCACCGCGTCGGTGGCGGCGGCGAGCGCGCCGGGGAGCAGCAGCCCGGCTCCGGAGGAGACCAGCGACGTCGCGATCAGCGCGGCCAGCCGGGGCCGGTCCAGCAGGACAGCCGACCTCAGCAGGCGGTCCGCGGATCCGGCCATGGCGCGTCCTCCTGGTGGTTGCCCGTGTCGTGGTTGCCCGTGTCGCCGCGACCGGCGCCGGGCGGCGGGGCAGAATGAACGGGGCGGGAACGGCGCACTTGGCCTGCGCCGTTCCCGCCCTCGCCCGCGGTCAGTAGCAGAGAAGCAGGCTGAGCGTGCTGTCCCCGCACCAAGCGCTGTAGTGGCTGTGGCCGTGGTGGTCGAGTCCCTGGCCCTCGAGGGCTTCGGGGGCCTCGAGCGCCTGCAGCTCCAGGACGTTTTCCATGGGTGTTCCCTTCTCTCGGGGTCCGCCGGCGCTCATCGGCCGGAGGTGTGCGGGGACGGTGCGGGGCCCAGGAAGGGCAGCGGTTCCGCGCCGTCCAGCAGCGCGGCGAGCGTGCGGAGGACCCCCGCGCCGCCGGTGCTGACGTCGGTCGACAGGCGAAGCAGCTGATTGCCGGGGAAGGCCAGCCCGCCGTGGTACGGGACGCCGTGCCAGGACAGCCGGGCCAGGTGCAGGTCGACGGCCTCCCGGGCGTCTCGGTCCGGCTCGGGGGCGAAGGCCAGCGCGGCGGCCAGCCCGCACCGGCCGTACAGCAGGCCGGGATGGATCACGAACTCGCCGCGGCAGGCCGCGCGCAGTCCGGGCAGGCTCCGGGCCGCCGCCGAGTCCGGGAGATGCCGCGCGAGCTGTTCGGCGACCATCAGGATTCCGGCGCTGCCGATCGCGACGTAGGGAAGCGTGCGCAGGGTGCCGTCGCGGACCTGCAGCGATCCGTCGGGCGCCGGAACGCATTCCTCCAGGTCACGGCCAACGGCTCGCTCGGCGAGGGCCAGCCAGGACGGCTCGCCGGTGTGCTCGTGGAGGCGGAGGAACAGCAGCGCCGGCCCGGACCATCCGTTCATCAGCCCGGCCCTGGCGAAGCGGCCCGGCGGCTCGGCGGTGTCCAGCGCGGCCGCCAGCCGGACCGCGGTGTCGCGGGCCTGGCGGGCGAATGCAAGGTCGCCGCGGGTGTTCGCGAAGTGCAGGCGGGTGAGGCCGATCCCGGCGAGCCCGCTTTCCAGGCCGTGGTCGACCGTCTGCTCGACCAGCGCCCGCGACGCGCCGAGCAGCTCGTCCGCCTCATCGGAGTAGCCGAATTCCTCCAGCACGTACGCGATGCCGTGGCTGCCGTCGAAGAAGCCGGGCCGCGCGGGCGGCTGCCGGCGTGCCGCGGCCAGCAGCCACTGTTCGTATTCGGGATAACGGCCCGCTCCGGCGATGTGCAGCGAATGCAGCACGCCCGCGGCGCCTACACCGAAACCTGCGCCGCCGGAGCGGAACTGTTCGATGTCGCCGGGGAACAGCCGGTCGGTGCGGTCCGGGGTCGCGCTCGCGAGGATGGCTTCCGCGATCTGCTTGCGCACCAACGTCCAGTCGGGCCGTTGCTCGTCCAGCGCGGTGTGCGTCGCCGCCGGCGGGGTGCCGCGCGGGGCGAGCACGGCGACCACGCGATCGGCGTACCCGTCGGGCAGGCGGAACCGCCGCTCGGCGAAGTCCGCGATCCCGCGCAGCTTTCCCGGCGCGAGTTCCAGCAGCATCACCAGCGGCAGGAAGAGCCACAGCCGCAGCGCGGCCAGCGCGTGCTCGTCGATCTCGAACCCGTGCCGGTCGGCGGGCGCGCGGAAGCCCGGGGCGCCGAGGCCCGGCCGCCCGCCGGAATCCGCCTCGACGGCCAGCTCGAAATCGATCAGCGAGACCCGGTCGTGCTCGTCCACCAGGATGTTCTTCCCGTGCAGGTCGCCGTAGACGAGCCCGTGCCGGTGGATGTCGGCGACGATGCGCTCGACCTGCGCCAGCACCGCCAGCGCGCGGTCGCGGTAGGCGGTGAGACCGGCTTCGGTGCGAGACCCGCTGGTGAGCGGGTAATGCCGGGCGAGCCAGCTGCTCAGCGCGATGCCGGGCAGATGCTCCATCGCCAGGTAATGGTGCTCCCACACGGTGAACTGCTCGTACACCCTCGGGACGCCGGGGACGTCCGCCAGCCGTTCGAGCACCTCGCGCTCGCGGTTCAGCCGGGCGACCGCGTCGGCGCCGTCGCGGTCGAGCCCGGCGTGTGGCCGCGCCTCCTTGAGCACCAGCGTTTTCTGGCCGGCCCCTCGTTCGGCCAGATAGACGCCGCCGCCGTTGGAGAAATGCAAGGAACCGGCGACCCGGTACGGGAATCGGGCTCCGTTCTTGCGCGCGGCCACGCTGCCGGAAAGGCAGTCCGGAATCGGCACCCAGTCCGGCACCGAAAAGGAGGGTTCCCGCCGGTCCGGCACGAGCGTGCCGTCCGGGCGGCGGATCGCGAGCACCCGCGTCCCGGCGTGTTCGGTCCACTGTTCGGCGAATCCGCCGTACCGGACGTAAAGCGGTCCTTCGCGGTACCGGAGATCGCTCAGAATATAAGCGCCGGACTCGCCTTCCAGCTCGGCGGAAAGGTCGTTCAGTATCCGGGCGAGGCTCTCGTCGGAGTCCGGGTAAATCGTCACGAGCTTGCCGCTGCCCTCGCGCGGCGCGTATTTCGAATTCCGGCTCACCAGGATCGCGCGGGAACGCAGGTGCTTGTACGCGACCCGGTGGTCCACACAGTACTGATGCACCGCGGCCAGCACGCGCGCGGCGTTGTCCAGGCCCGCGGAGACGTGGATTTTCCAGCCCTGTGCGGGAAGCCGGTGCCCGGCCGGGCGCAGCGAACGCCAGATCCCGCGCGCCTCGACCGTCCATCCGGGTCCCGGCCGGGACAGCCCCGCGGCCAGGTCGCCTGCCGCGCCCGGGGTTTCCCGCGGTTCGTCGAAGAACAGCGGATCGGCGAAGCAAAAAGCCTCGTACCGGACGTCCATGAAAACGAACCCTTCCCTTTCCTGGGAAAAACCGGGCGACTCCGATGTCGGACGGTGACACCATTCCCGCACGAGGGGGGTGCCCCGGCCAATCCGCCAACCCGGGGGTTCGCCGCGCCTCGTCAGGGTGACAACGGCCGCGCAGGGATACGGGAACGAGGACAGCGCGTGAGTCGGCCCTACCCGATCGGGGTGTAACGATCTCGGGTTTCCGGTCGGCCCCCCAGGTCGGCGCGGAAAGGGCCGGGGAAATTGGCGGAAGGCCATCAACCCGTTCCGGTGAGCCGCCGTCGACTCGTCGTCCGGCACGGACCCGGACCCGGCTGGTCCGTTCGGGGCGGCGCCGCGCATTCGCGTCGCTACCGTGGCGGATTCGTTACCGGAGAACGCCTCTCGTGCTCCCCGGCGGTCGGTCCGTGAAGGGCTCCATAAGGGAATCAGATTCCCTCAAGGAGTCCTTCACGGAACGCGGCCCAGGGTCCCGCGCGGCGAGGCGAAACCTCGGCCCTCGCGAGCTTGCTTGTCCGTGAAGGGGCCCCTCACGGACGCTGATTCCCGGAAGGGGCCCTTCACGGACCGCGGCAGGGCGCCGGGCGGTCAGCTGGCGAGGGTTTTCCCGCCGCACACCAGGCTTTCCAGCAGTTCCACCGCGCGCCGGGCGGCGGGGTGCGCCGCGATCGGCTTCTTCACCGCGAGGCTGAGGTGCCGGACCGGCGCGGGGGCGGCGATCGGGACGGTCGCGAGGCCCTCGGGCAGGTCGCCGATGCCAAGCTCTGGCACCACGGTCAGCCCGATTCCCGTTGCCACGAAAGACATCGCGGTCCGGTAGTCGTGCGTCTCGACCACGAAGCCCGGCGAGAACCCGGCCTGCGTGCAGGCGTTGAGGAGCACCTGCCGGCACGGTCCGTCGCGCAGGTCGTTGTCGACCCAGTGCCGTTCGGCGAGCGCGGCCAGCGGCACCTCCGCCAGCGCGGCGAGCGGGTCGTCGCGGCGGACGACCACCAGGTACGGGTCCTCGGCCAGCCGGTGCACGACGACCGTCCCGGGATGCTCGGCCCCGGTCTCCTCGACGAAGATGTCGATGTCCGGGTCGCCGGGCGTGAACTCGGTCAGCATCAGGTCCAGCCGCAGCCCGGGGAACTCGGCGCGCAGCGCGGCGACCGTCGGGGCCAGCCACGTCGATCCGGCCGAGCCGAAGTAGCCGATCGACAGCCGCCCGACGCGTCCGGCGCGCAGTTCGCTGACCACCTGCTCGACCCGGCTCGACGCCTCGAACAGCGCCTCGGCCTCGGCGGCGAGCGTGCGTCCAGCCTCGGTCGCCTCGATGCCTCGGCCGGACCGTTCGAACAGCTGCAGCCCGGTCTCCCGTTGCAGCGTGGTGATCTGCTGGCTCACTGCGGACGGCGTGTAGCCGAGCGCGGCGGCACTCGCGCGGATCGACCCTGACGCGACGACTGCGCGCAGAACGCGGAGCCGGGGGATGTCCAGCATGCCCGCGACTGTACAGCCGGTCTTAACGGATGTACAGAACTAATCGCTTGTGCTGTACGGTGGGGCGAGGTGACGATGGTCAGGTGACCGATCTCGTGGAAACCGTCCAGCCCGCCCAAAAGACCGACTTCGGCAAGATCGCGGCGGCCGCCGGGCTCGCCGTGGTGCTGTGGGCCTCGTCGTTCGTCGCCATCCGCAGCGTCGGGCACGCGCTGTCCCCGGCGCCGCTCGCGCTGCTGCGGCTCGCCGTCGCGGCCGTCACGCTCACCGTGCTCGTCGTCGCCAAGGGCGCGCTCCGGGTCCGGTTGTCGCGCAAGGCGTTCCTGCTGGTCGCGGCGTACGCCGTGCTGTGGCTGGCCGCCTACACCGTCGTTCTTAACGCGGGGGAGCGGCACGTCGACGCGGGCACGGCGGCGTTGCTGGTGAACCTCGCGCCGCTGATGGTCGCCGTCGCGGCAGGCAAGTTCCTCGGCGAGGGCTTCTCGCGCTCGCTCGTCGTCGGCTCGCTCGTCGCGCTGGGCGGGGCCGCGCTGATCGCGACCGGAGCCACCGGAAGCAATGACTGGGCGGGCGTCCTCCTGTGCATACTGGCCGCCGTGCTCTACGCCGCCGGGGTCATGGTCCAGAAGATCACGCTGCGCCACGTCGACGGACTGACCGCGATCTGGCTGGGCTGCGTCGTCGGCACCGTCGTGTTGTTGCCGTGGACGCCGCAGCTGGTGGGCGAACTGCAGGTGGCGCCGGCGGGAGCGGTGCTCGGCAGTGTCTACTTGGGAGTGTTCCCCACGGCGATCGGCTTCACCGCGTGGGCGTACGCCCTGCGCCGCACGGACGCCGGACGGCTGACCATGGTGACCTACGCCGTTCCGGCGGTGGCAGTGCTGCTGTCCTGGCTGCTGCTCGCGGAAACCCCGACCGCGTACGGACTCGTCGGCGGTGCGCTGTGCCTCGCGGGAGTCGCGATCTCGCGCCGGCGCTGACGGTTTTTGTCGGTGTCCCGGCCTAGCATGCGGAGCATGACACGGTATGTCGACGAGGACCTGCGCGGCGCCGAGTTCCGCGAGTGCGATCTGACCGGGGCGCGCCTGATCGGAGTCGTCATGCAGGACGCGGTGATCGACGGCCTCGTCACCAACCTCGTGGTGAACGGGGTCGAGGTCGCCGGGTACGTCGAGGCGGAACTGGACCGGCGGCATCCGGTGCGGGCGCTGATCCGCTCCGAGGACGTTGCGGATCTGCGCGAGGCCTCACGGCGGCTCAATGCCGACTGGGCCGCCACGATCGAGCGGATCCGCCGTACGCCCGGCATCGAGCGGCGCAGCGTGAACGACGAATGGTCGGCGGTGCAGACGCTGCGCCACCTGGTCTTTGTGCACGATTCGTGGTTCCGCCGCTGCTGCCTGGGCTCGACGGAGCTGTTCACGCCGATGGGTATCGGGCCGAACGTCGGGCCCTATCGTGAAGCGCACGGGCTCGACCTCTCGCTCGATCCGGCCCTGGACGAGATCGTGCGCGTGCGTGAAAATCAGGCCGCCGACCTGGAGGACTGGTTCGCTGAGGTGACGGCCGAGCAGTTTGCCGCGCCAGCGCCGGTGCCCGAGGACGACGCCTGGCCGCCGTATGCCCGGGGCCGCTTAGTGCGGCAGTGCGTCCGCACGGTGCTCAGCGAGACCTTCGAGCATCACGGCTTCTGCGTTCGCGATCTCGACCTGATCGAGGCTCGGGACGGTGGATAGGCGAGCAATGCCAGGGATTTAAGCTGCGGGGGCGCACGCCTGCTGGACCATCCACAAAGGACGCCAGAACCGCCGGATTGCCCGATTGATGCCTGTATGGCTATCTCTGAAGGTCCGTGAGGGGAACCCTGAGGGAATCAGAGTCCGTCAGGGT